>CAYPWY010000007.1:0-91519 GCA_964414835.1 uncultured Butyrivibrio sp.
ACCCAAGCAATATGGACTAGATCCTTAGTCTAGCGCGTATGCCAATTCCGCCACGGCTGCTTGTACCACAGCAACGCTGTGAACCAAATATTAAGTTAACAAAGTGCAGTCGGCGGGACTTGAACCCGCACCCAAGCAATATGGACTAGATCCTTAGTCTAGCGCGTATGCCAATTCCGCCACGACTGCCTATGTAAATGACACCTATCATCAGCGCCGAATGAAATGATACCATAATAAACGATTAATTGCAACCCTAAAATTAAATTTTTTTGTTTTTTCTTTTATTTTTTATAATAAAACTTTTTATTTTTTGGATATTGACAGGAACAAATCATAATGATATTATTATAAAGCTTGCAGTCGTGGCGGAATTGGCATACGCGCATGATTCAGGTTCATGTCCGCTTACGCGGGTGTGGGTTCAAGTCCCATCGACTGCACTGCAAATATCCCTGAAGAATTTTCTTCAGGGATTATTTTTCATAGCTCTTTTTCATGGTTCAGAATCCCCCGGACAGAATTTTTTATTTACGCTTCTTTTTAAATTTGGCAAGGGTTGCCTTAACCTGTTCAAAATCCAAGGGCTTCGTAATATACCCGTTCATTCCGTGGCTTCCTGCCAGCCTTATATCATTGGAAAAGGCCTCCGCTGTGACAGCAATAACGGGAATCCTATCACCGCCTATATCTGCAAGCTCTCTTATTCCGTCCACTGCCTCATATCCGTTTTTAACCGGCATCTGAATGTCCATCATAATCAAATCAAAGGCATCCTTGCCCGAACTCTTAAAAACATCTATTGCTTCCTGACCGTTACATGCGGTTGTCACAACCGCATCATTCATGCCTAACATTTCGCAGGCAATTTCCATATTAAGCTCATTGTCTTCAACAAGAAGAATTTTCATGCCTGATATATCATTATCTGCATATATCTCAGGCTTTGCTTCCTCTGTGTCAAGCTTAATTTCCAGGATTACGGTAAAGCAATTTCCAGGATTACGGTAAAGCAGCTTCCTTCACCCACAGTACTTTCAAGCTTGATATTACCCTTCATCATGTCAATAATATTTTTGGTTACTGCAAGTCCAAGTTCTGCATATGGAATATGGCTTCTGTAGGAATCATCGGTTCTGACAAAAGGCTCAAAAATTCTGTCCTGCATATTCTCATCAATACCTATCCCGTAGTCCCTCACTTCAAATCTGTATTGTCCATATCCGCTTCTTGGTACAGAGAGCTCCGTTATTGTAAATTCTATTTCCGAACCCTCATAAGAAAATTTGGATGCATTGGAAATAAGATTGACCATGATTTTGTGAAGTCTTACTTTATCACCCATCAGCTTCGTGTGTCTGATGTTACTGTACTGCACAACAAGATTCTGTGATTTTGCCATCAAATCCGGTTCAATAATGCTCTGTATTTCTTTAATGAGACTGTCAATCCTGAATTTATCGCGCTGAATCTTGGTATCACCGCTTTCAATTTCATTCATATCAAGAATCTTGTCCATAAGCTCTAAAAGCTGGTTTCCCGATTCATTAACCGTATAAAGATATTTTCCCAGTTTATCAATGTCTTCCATGTTGGCAATGGCAAGCTTTGTCATACTGATTATGGCATTGAGGGGTATCCTTATATCACGTGACATTTGCGTCAAAAAATCACGCGTTGCCGTATTGGAATTTCTTGCACATTCAAGTTCGTCCTCCAAAGGCTGAATCCATTCATATCTTGAGGAAACGTCCTTCTGTACCAAAATAACAAGCCCCGGACCGCCGTTATATCCGTCAAAAATAAGGGTGTTGGCGACCCATGAATAATTTCCTCCTGTGTCCCGTCTGAAATCCGCTTCAAGAGTTTTGGTTCCAAGCGCATTTTCATCAGCAAGTTTTTCAAGGCTGAGAAATTGGGCAAGCTTGTCCCTGTCATCAGGATGGTATTGCGGGACAATTGTTTTAATCCAATCATTAAATTTACAATCGGAATTGTAATTAATCCGGACCATATCATCCTTAAAGCAATATATCTCCCCAGCTGTAATGTCTATCTGATATATTGCGGTATATATATTACCGATGGCAGAAAGTATCTGCTGGTTAATAATACTCATTCTATGCAGATTATCAACAATTTCCTTGCCTTTATCCGCACAACATATTTTTTCGTTATAATAAGTATGGTCCATAAATTGTCCCTTCATATACAATATGTATTTATAATATTTTATTACATATTTTTTATAATTTCACCATTTTTTATTACGTTTTCTTGATAAAATTCCTTTACAATCATATAATTAAGCCATATCCTATAAAATGGAGTCTTTGATAAAGCACATTCTCTAAATTTGTATCAGATTCTCCTAATTTGTAGTCAGATGTAATTGCTAAATTTACCGACATGTGTTAAAATATACAGATAAAATAACACACCACTACGGAGGTATATTATGTTTTGTATTTACTGCGGTAATGAAATACCTGAGGGTACAGTATGCCCGTGCCGTACACA
Organism: uncultured Butyrivibrio sp.; assembly: GCA_964414835.1. Classification (GTDB taxonomy): domain Bacteria; phylum Bacillota; class Clostridia; order Lachnospirales; family Lachnospiraceae; genus Eshraghiella. The sequence continues at coordinate 2,521 of CAYPWY010000007.1, forward strand.
GGCAGCGTCAGCCGATACGACAGCGGTTAACAACGCCCGGCCGGACAATACTGCTTCATATGACTCACCTGTAAGCCGTGATACTGCGCCTTTTCAGGAGTTTGGATATAACAACGGCAGTTATAATAATAGCTATAATAACGGTTACAACAATTATAACAAAGCTGCATACAATGGAAATACGTCACATGCTTACTATAATGAGATAGTCCAGCTTTCACCCCGTCATATTGCAATCAAGGAATCGCTAGGTTCACCCCTTGCGCTTATAACAGCTATTCTTTTTTCAGCAGGGACTTTGCTTACTTTTTTCTATAATTTTTACATAAACATTTTCTCTGTGCTGATTATTATTGCAATGTGGATTACATATGCTGGTGCACGCAGGCAGCACGCTCCTGCCAAAACCGGAGGACTTACAATCTATTCCGGCATTTTGATTGCACAGATTGTGCTTTTAAGTATATTATATGCTATTATAACTGTATTTCTTGTTATATCCGCATTTATTCCTACACAGCTTAATCAGCTATATGCAGATGCCGTCAGTTATATATACATTAACTATAATCTGGTAGTAACACCGGCTACAATCAACCTGTCATCTGCTATATTTATTATACTTATAGTGGTATGGACATGCATTTTTATATTCGGCATTTTCTACTATGCCACACTTAGGTCAAGCATTACATCAATACGAGCAGAAATCAACAATCGGCCTACACGCCACAAAATATCAGTTTTTCCTATGGTGCTGCTTATACTCAGCGGTGTCGGATCCATTGCGCAGAATATCTTTTCCCTTATGACGCGCAATGCAAGGAGTCATCTTATTAATTCTATGTTTAACTCGGTGTTTGAAGCATACGAAATAGACAATATAAGTTTTACATACCATCCCGGTATTATGAGCTATGTAGGTTCAATACTTATTGCAGTTTCAACCATATTCAGTGCTTTAATATTCCTGACTCTCCGTTCAAAGCTTAAAAACACTGATTAAGGCTACCATACAATAAATTAGGTGCTCCAAAGCATTCCTTACGGCGGCTATGGAACACCTTTTTATATATGCGGGAAAACTCAGGGCTGTCTGCCGACCTTCTTCTCCAGAATATTAATCAGTTTATACAAAACAGCGGATAATATACATAGTATTACTATCGACAGTAAAACCCAATCCATCTTGAAAACCTGACTTCCATATATTATAAGATAGCCAAGTCCCTTTTTCGCTGCAAGAAACTCACCGATTATAACACCCACAAGCGAAAGGCCGAGATTAACTTTCATTGTATTCACTATTGTAGGTACGGAGGAAGGAATTACAAGCTTGAAAAGAATATGCCTTTTGCTTCCTCCAAGAGTCTGTACCAGTTTTATTTTCTCAGGGTCAGTTTCTATAAAAGCGGTATATATACTTAAAATTGCTCCAAAAACCGCAACCGATACGGCAGCAACAACAATGGTCTTAATATTGTTGCCCAGCCACACAATAAGCACAGGGGCAAGTGCCGACTTGGGAAGGCTGTTGAGAAGTACAATGTATGGTTCCGCTATGCAGAAAACCATTCTGAACCTCCACATAAGTACAGCAAAAAGCATACCGGCACATATTACTATGGCGAAGCAGATAAGCGTTTCATAGACAGTGACCCATATATGCTCCCATATCAGTCCGCTTGCCGACATACTGATAAAGCATTTGATGATTCTTGACGGACTGCTGAAAATAAATGAATTCAAAAATCCCAGCCTTGCACCAAGCTCCCAGCCACCTATAAGAAATACAAACACAAGAATACGTGCAATTAGGACAATGCGTTTATTTCTTTTTATGCGGTTGATGTATTTCAAGTGACCTACAGAACATATTTCAGCCATTTTCGTTAAGCTCCTTCCATAATATATTAAAATAGTCCTTGAACTGCGGTGCATTTCTTCGCATAAGCGGCGTCATATCCGAATCAGGAAACCTGATAGGAATGGATGCTGCCACTCTTCCCGGACGTTTTGTCAGTACATAAACCATATCTCCCACAGATATTGCTTCCGATAAGTCATGCGTCACAAGGATGGCGGTTTTGTGTTCCTTTTTGATGATGGAAGCAATGTCGTCACATACCGTAAGACGGGTCTGGTAATCCAGTGCCGAGAACGGCTCGTCAAGTAAAAGAATCTCCGGCTCAAGCACCAATGTCCTTATCAGTGCCACACGCTGTCTCATACCACCGGACAGTTCGGACGGCTTTGCTGCCTTGAAGTCTCCAAGACCGTACTGGTCCAGCAGCTTCTCCGCACGCTGTTTACCATCATCATCCTTTTTTCTTTGTATTTCAAGGCCCAGAACCACGTTGCTGTATATTGAACGCCACTCAAACAAATGGTCATGCTGAAGCATATATCCTATTGAGCCGCCTGCTTCTTTTACGGAACGGCCATTTACAAGGATGCTCCCTGTATCAGGATTTATAATTCCGGCTATAAGTGACAAAAGAGTGGATTTGCCGCAGCCGGAAGGTCCAACGATGGATATAAAGCTGCCTTTTGGTACATTAAGCGAGATGTCATATAAAGCATAAGTCTCGCCCTGTTTGCTGTGGTAGGAGTAAGATACATTCTTAAGTGTAAGGGCATCACTCATATTTTTCTCCTTAATATTCCATAACGGAACTATAATTATATGCTTAAGATATATTATTTTATGAAAAATATTGAAAAGAGTTCTGTATTACGGTAAAATATCAGTATAAAAGGCAGCGTCGGGATTACTGTAAATATTACAATTAGAATACTTATGAGGTGCAATATGAACAAATTTAAGGAAATTATCAATAACATACGCGGGAGCCATGTATATATCCAGACTCATAATTTCCCGGACCCGGATGCCATCGCCAGTGCCTTTGGCTTGTCCGTATTACTTGAGCAATATAATATAGCAACATCCATATGCTATAAGGGCAAAATAGAGCGATTCAGCACTAATGGTTTTATTGAAAAGCTTAACATCAAGCTTATAGATTTGGATACCATTGATGACATGAGCGAATCCGATGAGATAATTCTCGTTGATTCCCAGAAGGGCAATTCCAACATAGTGGATGCGCCCGGAGATGAGATAATCTGCATTGACCACCATCCTACATTTGACAATGGCTTTGAGGTTAATTACAGATATGCGGATATTCGCCCGGAATTAGGGGCATGTGCCACCATTATTGCCAAATATTATTTTGAAAATAATATCCAGATGGATAAAAGAGTGGCAACGGCACTTCTTTATGGAATAAAGAGCGACACAATGGGACTGTCAAGAGGCGTGTCGCAGGATGATGTTGACGCATATCAGGCACTGTTCAAGATTTGTGATATGTCCTTAATCCAGTCATTAGACCACTGTTCATTGAAATTTGATGATTTAAAGGCATATGCCAACGGAATCAACAGCATTAAGGTATATGACAATGTCTGTTTTGCCAACACCGGATATAACTGTCCGGAGGCATTAATTGCCAGTATATCCGACTTTATGCTTGATTTGGTTGAGGTGGATTTTACGGTTGTATATTCTATCAGGAAGGACGGAATCAAGCTGTCAGTGAGAAGCATAGGCGATATTGATGCGGGAATTGTTGCCAACGAGGCCCTTACCGGAATAGGCAGCGGCGGCGGTCATGCGGAGATGGCAGGCGGATTTGTACCATTTGATACTAATCCGGGCACAACCGGAAAGCTTGAGCCGTTAATCGGTCTTATAGAAGAAAGATTCCTTGCATCAATAGGACGGAATCACAGAAATTATATTGAACAATAACAAAAAACACTTTACTTTTTCTCCCGGTATATGTATAATAACATCTGTCGTGGAAAAATAACTCACGATATTTGCTGAAATAGCTCAGTTGGTAGAGCAGCTGATTCGTAATCAGCAGGTCGAGGGTTCGAGTCCCTTTTTCAGCTTATCAAAGCAGGGTGCTCCGAAATTATGAATGTTTTAATCCATAATTTCGGAGCACCTTTTTTAAGCTGTAATGATTATTTCACAAAAACACTAATCTTAACGGTCATTTTCCACATAACATAATGTATATACTGCTGCTTAAATACATAAACTTACCTTGAGGTATTTATTATGAATCAATTAAAACGTTATGTAATTATCGGAGCCGTTTTCGTCCTAATCGCAGGAACATGTTCTCATTTCCTATATGGCTGGACAAATAATAATTTTATAATAGGAGCCATTTCTCCTGTCAATGAGTCAACCTGGGAGCATATGAAATTAGTGTTTTTTCCTATGCTGGTATACTCTTTTTTTATAATTGTGAAATTAAAAGGAGCTTATCCTTACATTACTTCCTCAATGCTTTACGGGACCCTGCTTGGGACTTTACTGATTCCTTTTATTTTTTATACTTATACCGGAATTCTCGGTTATAATATTTTTATATTCGATTTTCTGACATTTGTATTGAGTGTTATAATAGCATTTTATGTTGTTTACAAACTGGCATTACGGGGCAAAAAGCAAAATGATACGATTCTGCTATTGATTCTGACAGTGCTTTTTGTGTTATGCTTTGTATCATTTACCTATTATACGCCAAATATTGCACTGTTTACTGACCCAACACTGGAAACGGTCAATGAATGATATTACAATCTGAGATTACAATAAAGTCATTTTCTGTGTAAGCATTTGAAATATTACCGCAAAAAAGGAGACACCTGAGTGTCTCCTTATATAATATATTTTACTGTTGCTGCGTTGCAGTATCAATAATCTGATTGTCATAAATTGCTGCAAGATATGCCTTTGCCTGTGACACTGTATCCTCATTAGGTATCATTACATAATTAGGTGTACTTAAGGAATACGATGGCAGCGTGTCTCCCGTTCCATCCACACTGTATGTCTGTATATCCCATGACGGCATACTGTTAAGCTGCATTTGAACCAGTTCACTTATCTCTTCATATGACATACTTGTTATCATACTTGCAGACACGGCATCAAGAATTTTGCTGTAATTCATAAGCATGTCAGTTGAAAGCATCTTGTTGATAACCGCCTTAATTACTTTCATCTGGTTTTTGCCTCGCTGTCTGTCCCCGGAGCCGAATGCATGTCGCTCTCTGGCAAATCCTAATGCCTGTTCACCGCTGAGATAATTATTTCCTTCTACAATATGGTATGCGCCGTTCCATGTCGTAAACTCTGTTTCGGAATACACCTCTACACCGCCCAGCAAATTGATTATGTCCACAAATCCGGTGAAATTGACTTTCATATAGTAATCAATATTGATTCCGTAAAGCATTTCAAGCGTTCCCACAGAACAGTCAATTCCGTAGCAGCCCGCGTGGGTAAGCTTATCCGGCATTCCTCCCGACACGGTAGTAGGAACATAGAAATCTCTTGGAGTGTTAATCATAAGTATCTGATGTGTATTGGTATTAACTGTCATAAGTATATTGACATCACTGTTACGATTCACAGCAGGCTCTCCATTAGTGTCAATACCGCTTATATACATTGTAAAAGTACCATCCCCTGACAGATAATCATCATTATTATCTTTGACAACTTCATTTTCGTAAGTCATAATATTTATAAGTCTGGTACGTTCCTGAAAATCCCTGTAATTCTCATTCTCCTCAATTATATCTATATAAGCTGTGTTAAGGATAATTGCGTTAACTTCTCCGCTGTACAATCCCTCTGCAAGCGCAACAGGATCCTGATACTCAGCTATTGTAATCTGACATTCGTATTCACTATTAATTTTTTCTATGGTCTTATCCGTATTATCTCTGTCAGTTATTCCGTTTATTCCAAAACTCTTGTCAATGAGTTCATCCATGGTCTGAGCTTCATTTTCCTGAAGTACATACACACCAATTTCAGACTTGTGTGTACTGCTGCCTGATATATTATCAATTGCCTTTCTTGTTGTATTGATATATACACATCCGACTATCAGAACCGTTGAAATTATCAGTGAAATAATCTTGGTTATTATTCCCGGTATCTTCCAGTGCTGGGTCACCAAAGTAAGCATTGACAGCATAACAAGCAATATGGCAATTAAAAGCTTATAAGCAAACGGTATCATCCCAATGTACTGGATAAATAACGCAAATACACCTGTAACTGCCAGCTGGATGAAAGCAAGCACCCATCCTGAAATGTGCAGAACCTTATCCATGACAGTCCACATGGGCTTGGATGCATAAGTCTTAGTGCCGGTTTTATCTGATGATTTACTCATATAAAATTCCTCCCGCGTATATCTGTTGCACTTAATTATTATACACCATACCGTCCGATTTTGATAGTGGTAATTTTTTTATATATTATATATTATCTGTTTCTGATCGCGTCAATAGGCTTCTTTGAAGCTATTTTCTTAACCGGAATGAAGCTTGCTATAGCGGCAACCGCAACGCTTATTGCAAGAAGCAGAAGCACCTGCCTTGGTCCGAAGATAAGCACACTTATAAGTATTCCGATTTTTTTTCTGAAAATCATATTCATAAAAACCGTTATTCCGAAAACCGCCGCTGTGGACAGCACAAAATTAATCATTGCTATAATAAAGCTCTCAGAGAAAAATATCCTGAATACATCATTGCTTCTTGAACCTATAGCACGTAAAATACCAATCTCCTGTTTTTTATATGCAATACTCGTTCCTATAAAATTAGCTAACATAAGCGATGCAAATACCGCAAATCCGATACCTATGAAAAGGAATATCTTTGCCAAAACTTTAAACGCATCATTAAGCGTATCAAGCTCATAGGTAACACCATTCTGAATCTCATACCTCACATCAGAATCTTCACGGTAGCTGTAGCTTACCACGTTCTGAACCCCTGATTTTGTTGTGGGCATTACTCCTACTACAAAATCATACTCACCGTATGAAGTATCATCCACAATAGCACTAACAGGATTGTCATCTCCTACTGCCACAATATCGGCTTTATCATATATGGTACCATCTTTAATGATACCTACTACTTTGTATCCGCTGCCGGATGTATTTGCCGGTTCATCATCGTTATATGAGTAAACCCACTGTTCAAACGTTACGTCCTTAAGCAGTTCTGCGGTTTCCTCTTCCGTTTCAACTGACATAAACTCATAGCTGCTGTCGTACATCTCTATTGCATCCAGCGATACTACAAGCTCTTTTTCCCCAAGACTTTCACGTTTACCGTCAATCCACAGGATATCATCCTCCGGAATATCCTCCAGTCTGGCAAAATATCCATTCCAGATATATACGTATATATTTCCTGTTGATGATGACTCATAGCCTACATCTCCCTTACATGACATAATCTTTGGCGACTGCTCTATAAGTGCGCTGACATGTCCCGGCCCTGTCATTGCCACACATGCCATTCCATATCTGCTTGCAAAGTAAAATTCATTATAAAGTGCATAGTCCACAAGCTGCTGCGCCGTTGATTTATTTTCTTTTTCTTCCGTCAAGGATATATATCTGTCCAAATCAAATCCCGTATCAACAATACCGGTGATTGTGTATTCACGTTCATCAAGCATAAGCGTTCTGCCTATAAGGTCATCATATGTACTTATTTTATCTGCCTTGCTTTCATCATTAGGCTTGTAACCTCCGATTTTAAAGCTTTCATACACATAGTCGCTGACTGCTATTTCATTCTTGTCTCCATCAGGAAGTCTGCCTGCTGCCAGTTTAAGGTTGAGGGCTTCCAGCTTATCCTGATCAATCTCGGTAAATCCACTGAAATTATCTGCATATATATTATACTCAGTCTCCAAAAGTTCTGCTTCAGTGTCAAAATATCCGCTTATATTCAGCCATGTCGTTTGCGGATTAAATACACCTGTAAATGTCATACCAAGATCCTTTTCCATAGTTTCAATATCTTCGGACTTTATTTTATAGTTCCAGCTATCCCACCATGAATAAGGGTCCTGCCCCATTTTTACCGCTTTGGCATATGCCAGATATTGCACATTGCTGTCAATCAGTGAATTGGTACAAACCTTAACATGGTCGTATGAACCGATGGTATCGGCAAGACCAAACAGTCCGAACGCAACGCAGGATAAAATAATCGTCATGACAAGACGGAATTTCTTATGCTTAAGCCCGCTTGCACCGATTTTAAATGCACTTTTAAGAGGCAGCTTAGATTTAATAAGCTTAAACATGCTGCCGTCATGTGACTTGATTTTACTCTGGTCAGTCGGCTTAAAATACTGTGTTCCTGAATGCTTTTTGGCAAGCTTAAGACTTACACGTTCCTCACTGTGTGTATCAATATAATTATTGATTGCTATTCTGTCCTCTTCTGTCAGATGGTATCCCGCCGCAACTTCCACAATGTTCTCGCTGAATACAAGATTTTCCTTGGTTTCCTCTTCAACAGGAGCCTCGCTTGAAAGCTCAACATCACTTATTACATTGCCGTCGGAAAGTTCAATAATTCTGTCGGCATACAGCTCGGAAAATTCTCTGTCATGTGAAACAATAATAACAAGCTTATCCTTGGAAAGCTTCTTAAGCGTATCAAACACCTGACGTCCTGTGTTGGAATCAAGGGCACCTGTAGGCTCATCCGCCATAATGATTTCCGGATTCTTCACAAGTGCTCTGGCAATGGCGACTCTCTGCTTCTGCCCGCCAGACAGCTCGTTTGGCTTACGGTTGCCATAGCCTTCCAAATCCACTTCTTTTAATATATTGTTAATCTCCTCATCTGTCGCCTTAAGTCCCCGCAGCTCAAGTGCAAGAGCAATATTGGCTCCCACAGAGAACTCTTCAAGTACATTGTACTCCTGAAAAATAAATCCAACGTATGTATTTCGGTATGAATCAAAATACTGCTGCTTAAAATTCTTTGATGATACTCCCTTGATGATAATTTCTCCCGAATCATATTTATCAAGTCCGCCTAAAAGATTAAGCAGTGTTGACTTACCGCTTCCTGATTTACCTAAAAGAAATACCATGCCTTTTTCCGGAAACTTAAGTGAAATCTTATTAAGTGCCGTCACCGGTACACCTTTCTTAGGTTTATATACTTTACATAAATCAATCGCCTCTAACATAGTGTCCTCCTTCATATTTATACTGTACTATGCTAACTAATACACTTGTTATGTTATCATCATTGCCATATTATGTCAACACTTTTTTGTTGAATTCAATTTGTACGAAGCACTTTCATTATATGGGATTCAAATATCATAATACACTTTTCTATTTCATTTCCTACATATTGCAAAAACAGGTATATCATTCAAACCAATGTCAAGTAACACCGGGAACAATATACCTGTTTCTTCGATTTTGCATTAATTTTTCTTTTAATTCTTTGCTTTGTTAATAAATATACCCGAAATCACTGAAGCAATTACAAAAAGAACCGCAACCCAAATCAGTTCTGTTCTCATTGCACTTAATGCAAGCAGCAACGGATGAAAAACAAAAGAATAGTTTGCCGCATATTCATCACCAATATGCCAACTGCCATAGTAATAAGAGGTAAAAAGATTATTGCTCCTTTCGGTAACATTTCCTCCTTCAAGCACTTGACCATAATCTATATTTTCCTCCAATATACTTTTGGCATCATAACAGGCGGAGTTCTGAACCGTCAGGCCATCCAACTGCACATGCCCATTGTTTATCCATTCTGCGACATCTGTACCTTCAACATTGCCTTCATCCGCAGTATAAACATTGCTCACTTCACCGGAATTTAACAACTTAATTTCTGAGGGATAGATAACCGCACCTTCATAAGTTCCCGAAACAACATAGTTGCTGCCTATGCTCTTGGTCCCTACATCTTTCAGCATTGACTCTATTACCTCGTCGGAAAATATATCTTTCAGCACAATCACCTTTGACACTTCCAAATAATCATATACCGACTCAGGATTATTCAACAATGAATTATCTCTCTCAGCAAGTATCATATCCTGGCTCTCAACCAGAACCCTTCCCGAAGAATCAATAACATTTCCATAAAAACCTGTTGTTCCCGAACCTGTCAATATTTGAGAATACAGCCTGCTTGCCACAACATATGGATCCTCATAATACCATAAAGTTCCATCATAATCCCTAAATGCCATTGCCTGATAATTAGACGGTCCTGTATAATTAAGCTCTGACCACTTATATTCTGAAAGAAGCTCTTTGGCTTTATCATAATTATATGCTGAGTAATACTCTGCTGCCTGCCACGTATATTGTGAATCCTCCTGACATTCTTCAAATACTTCATTTCGGATTTGTATTGCCGTGCTAATTATCCTAAACCCCATAATTATTACGTACATAGCGGCTAAAGTTATGCTGATTTGTATCTTGATTTTCTTGATTTTGTCCACAATATCTCCTCTCATTTCCAAAAATGTATTGCTGCTACTGAATAGTCTGCCTTTTTTACTGTCACACTGAATCCCTTACCAATATGTTCTGTCATCATAGCTGCCATCCCTGATAAATCAACAGCAATTCCCAATGCATGTTCCATTGAACAATATTGACCCGACTTAAGCTGCAATGGATTTATTATTCTTGATTATAATACTGCCCGGATGTCCATACTTATGTGACATTTTTAATGTACACAAAAAAGCACAGGCATCCTGAGGGAATCCTGTGTACGAAATCAAGATAATATGTTCTTAAGCGAAATGTAAATGCCCTAAAATATTGTACCCCTTATCCAGCAACAGAAACTTCACCCCAATTATTTTAATTAAATATATCATATATATAAATATATTTGTCAACAATAAACCTTAGTATATTTCCCCATTGAATTTCACCGGTTGTGCCGCCGCCAGACAAACAATACTTTCGGATTTGTCTGTTGGATTGTCGTCTGAATAACTAAAAAGAGCACCTCATAACAAGATGCTCTTAAATACTACTTTACAAGCTCAACTTCCGGATAATACTTTAGCCATGCCTTGGCAATTATTTCGCTTTCAGGCACATCCTTGTATGTCCAATTTCTGGCATCATTGGATATTGTCCTGTTATCACCCATCATAAAATATGAGTCATCCGAAACCTCATAGGGACCAAAATCCGGCATATAAACATCAGAAAGATAAGGTTCGACATAAACAATACCATTAATGTATAATTTATTTGACTTAATTTCAATTGTATCTCCCGGCATACCTACAATACGCTTTACCAACAGCTCCGGCTCTTCATTCTCATAGCACTTATGTTCAAAAATAACCACGTCGCCTCTTTCGGGTTCCGAAAAAAGATACGCCATTCTAAAGCCTAAAAGTCTGTCTCCGGCATTAATCGTAGGAACCATGGACTTGGTAGGTACATTGGCATTGATTATCACAAAATTGCTGACTATTACATATATAAGAGCCGCCACGGCAGCTATGATAACATAGCTTAAAAGCTCACGAATGACCGATTTGTGGACAGAGGCAGACTTACCACTACCGTCCTGCTCACCCGGAATGCCGTCAGCTCCGACATCTGCAATGGGGTCATCCTCTCCGCCCAGTTCAATCTCAATCCAGTCAAAATCTATTTCATTATCACCTAACGATATTTCTTCTTGTTCATATCGGCTCATTTGAAACCTCTGTCTATTTGGTTAAAAGACCCATTATCTTATTACTTCTTGCAATGAATGCTGTCATGCGCTCCGGGGCAAGCGGTCCGTGGCTCACCAAAGCCAAATCATACAACTGTTCACAGAACATTGTAACATTGTCGCTCTGAGGGTTATCAAGTATATATTTGACAAGACTGTTATTAACATTGAGAACAAGTGTCTCTCCCTGTGCGCCAAACATATCAGGGTCCATTCCTGCCATACCGTACATCTTCATCATATCAGCCATTCTCTTTGAATTTTCATCAATAGTTATCATAGATGATATTTCAGCATTTTTAAGTTTTTCAGCCTTAATCTTCAGAGTATCGTCGTTAAGTGATTTTCTGAAAATTTCCTGAAGCTTATCATTATCATCTTTAAGCGTTTCCTCATTATCATTGCCATCTTCCTTAAAGGTTGCCGACAAATCAGAGTCAATGCTTAAAAATTTCACATTCTCATTCTTCTGCTCAAGATGCGTTATAAACGGCTGGTCGATATTATGCTTAAGTATAACGGCATCCAAGCCTTCATCCTTGAACATTTTAATATACTGGCTCTGCTCAATCTCATCCTTAACATAAAATACCGTATTCTCATGCTTTTCCTTATTAACCTCAAGGCACTCCGGCAATGTCATATACTTTCCGTCAAGATTTTTAAAGAGAATATAGTCATTCATCTTTTCACAGAATTTGTCGTCCTTAAGGCATCCGAACTTAATAAACGGACTTATGTCATCCCAGTATTTCTCATAGCTTTCTTTCTCGGTTTTACACATGCCTGAAAGCTTGTCTGCCACCTTCTTGGTAATATAATCAGAAATCTTCTTGACAAAACCATCATTCTGCAGTGCGCTTCTGGACACATTGAGAGGAAGGTCAGGACAATCAATTACACCCTTAAGCAGCATCAAAAACTCAGGAATTACTTCCTTAATGTTATCAGCTACAAACACCTGATTATTGTAAAGCTTGATTACACCTTCAGTGCTCTCAAATTCTATATTAATTTTCGGAAAATAAAGGATACCCTTAAGGTTAAAAGGATAATCCATATTCAGGTGTATCCAGAAAAGCGGCTCCTTGTAGTCATGAAATACTTTCCTGTAGAAATCCCTGTATTCCTCATCCGTACAGTCATTAGGATGCTTTGTCCAAAGAGGTTTGGTATCGTTAAGTGCAACAGGTCTTTTCTTAATCTTATAACGCTCAGAAGCTGGCTTAGTCTCAACTGTTTTCTTGTTGCCGTCCTCGTCTTCGATTTCTTCGGTCTCAGCCTCCTCCACAACAGTCTCTATGATTGTATCTGTCTCAAGAAGCTCATCCTTCTCTATCATCTCTGTTTTCTCTTCTGTATCATCGGCATTGTTAAGATAAATTTCGTAAGGCATAAAAGAGCAGTATTTCTCAATTACTTCCCTTGCTCTGTACTCATTGGCAAATTCGGTGCAGTCATCATTTAAGAAAAGTGTGATTCTGGTTCCCACATCACTCTTATCTCCATCCGCCATGTCATACTCTGTTCCGCCGTCACATTCCCAGTGAACAGGAACCGCATCCTCCTTATATGACAGAGTGTCAATAGCAACACGCTCTGCAACCATAAATGCAGAATAGAAGCCAAGACCGAAATGTCCTATAATCTGGTCTTCATTGGCCTTGTCCTTATATTTCTCCAAAAATGCCTCTGCACCGGAGAAGGCTATCTGATTAATATATTCGTTGACCTCTTTTGCAGTCATTCCAAGCCCGTTATCAGTAAAAGTTATTGTCTTATCCTTAGAGCTTACCTCTACCTTAATTACAGGCTTAACATCTTCGGGAATATCATACTCTCCCATCATATCAAGCTTCTTAAGCTTAGTGATTGCATCACAGCCGTTAGATATTAACTCCCTGAAAAAAATATCGTGGTCCGAATACATCCACTTCTTAATTATAGGGAATATATTCTCACTGTTAATTGATAAATTTCCATGTTCCTGTGCCATTTAAAATCACTCCTTCAATGTAAAAAATCTTTCTGAAGAATATAGTAATACTAAAAAATCAGAAAGTCAAGAGAAAATTAGCACTCAATGTTATTGAGTGCTAACAAAAATATCTTCATATATATCATACAGCCGCCCACTGCCGGATTTAACCTCATCCATAGGTACTTTGTTCCAAAAGCCTTGGTTAAATTCAGCGCTGACTCCATCAGTAAACTCCCCATAATAACCCGAAAAGCTTTCCATTCTTCTGGAAAATATTATCTCCCTGCTCTGCTTATCATAATCACTTTCCACATTATCATTGGTACACTTAATGATGTAATAACCAATATCGGTCTCCACCACATCACTGACAGTTCCCATTTCCAGTGCAAACGCTGCATCCTCAAACTGTTTCTGGTATTCTCCTCTTCCAAATTCCAGAGTATAACAGCTGTCATCACTGTTGTCTTTGGCAAGTGTTACAAAGTCACTGCCATTTATAATCTGTTCCAAAAGCGACTGCGCAAGCTTTTCTTTGCTCTTTTTCTCTGTCTGTGAAACACTTACCGGATTATTATCCTCATCATAGCTTACTGTTGACAGAAAAATATATTGAACATTAATAATTCTTGCCTCATCAGTGCTTACCTCAGTATCTATATCATCTGTCACCGAATAAAATACTTTTTCGGCAAGCCTGAGCATTCCATAATACTCTTCAACCGTATCACAGTCAATAACGCCTTCTTCCACAGTGTCAGCCGGAAGCTCCGAACAATAAAGCGCCGCCGCCTCTTTTATTTTTTGGGTTTCATTTTCCGTAAGGCTTACTCCGGCATCAGCCGCCATTTGATTAAGACACATAACCTGTTCTATTGTGTCACGCACTGAATTTTTTACATATTCTTCAGCTGTCACACTTCCGATAGGCTCACTCCATACATTAGCATCAAAAATATTTTCGTAGGAATACTTAAATTCTCCCAACAAAAGCATGGCGATTGACATATCCACCTTCTCGCCGTTAATTTTGGCAAAAGTGCTTTTCCCAAGCCCTGTGGTAAATTTAACTCTGCCGCATCCGGTCATCATAATGAAAGATAATATCAATATTATACATACACATATATTACGAAATCTTCTATGCCTCAACATACAGATACCTTCCGTCAGGCAGCAAAAATACCTCCAGCGCCTCACTGACATCATCATATTCTGTGATGTCCACGCCCTCATCCTTCATAAATTCAAGCAGTTCTGCCTTGTCATCGAAAACCTCCGCCATACAATCCACCAGAAATTTCTGCGCCTCATCAATGCTTGCCGCAACAGGCTTCGGAAACAGCTGCTCCTGATTCTCATAAAATGCTTCCGCACATATGCTGTCAATTTCACTCATATTATTTTATCCTCCTAACACATAAACACCACTGCACATAAATCGGTTTATACAAATTAAAGCAATTTAATCTCATGCATAAGCCGGGCCACCGGCAGCCCTACCACATTATTATAATCCCCGTCAATGCCTTTGACGTACTGCGCAAACCTGCCCTGTATCCCATAGGCTCCTGCCTTATCCATACTCTCTCCCCATGCAATATATCCGGCGATTTCCGGCCGGCTCATAGGATACACATAAACCTTTGTCTCCTCAACAAAGCTGACAGTTCTGTCACCGTATATAAGTGTCACACCCGTAAGCACACTGTGGCTTTTTCCCTGTATGCCTTCAATCATCTGAAAAGCTTCTGACTCGCTTTGGGGCTTGCCCAAAATTCTTCCATCCGATACAACTATAGTGTCAGCACCTATAACAAGGCACGGCCTGTCACTTTGTTTATTAAGCTTAAGGACTACATCCTGTGCTTTATCACGTGAAAGCTGCCTTACAATCTCCTGCGGTTCACTGCCGCATATGATTTCTTCACATGTTGACGGCAAAACCACAAAATGTATACCTACCTGCTCCAAAATCTGTCTGCGTCTTGGAGATGCAGAGGCAAGAACTATATCCACATTATTAATATCCATCACATGCTCCTGATTTAATAAATTCAAACACATTTATTGTATCAGACAGCCGTAAGTTTTACAACAATTTTATACTACCCGTGATGTATCTATATCCGTCACATCAATTCCCCTGTTCTCAACAGGGGTGGAAAAGACTATCTGCGTACTGGTTCTTCCGAATTTCTGAAGTCTTCCTATAAAAGAATCAAGAACCATAGTATCAGGAAAAGCAACCTTAATAAGCATTGAAAAATCTCCTGTTACACAGTTACACTCAATAACATTAGGACATTCCTTAATAAACGGATAAAATTCTGCCTTCTGGGCAGGTATTATCTCAAGATTTATAAATGCCGTGATATAATATCCCAGTTTTGACTGATTTATTTTGGCAGAATAGCCCGTTATAATATTTTCCTTTTCAAGCCGCTCAATTCTCGCCGACACTGCCGGAGATGACAAAAAAACATTTTCCGCCAAAGTCTTAAGCGGCGTTCTGGCATTCTGCTGTAAAAGCGTTATTATTTTCTTATCGATTTCATCCATAATGGTACCTCCT
Source organism: uncultured Butyrivibrio sp. (assembly GCA_964414835.1). GTDB lineage: Bacteria > Bacillota > Clostridia > Lachnospirales > Lachnospiraceae > Eshraghiella. Next base: position 18,735 of record CAYPWY010000007.1, read on the forward strand.
GTAAACATCTGGAAAACCCATGAAATTTCCCATAATACAATAAAAAGACACCTACTGCAATTCCAGTAGCTGTCTCCATTGACATGTCATCTTAACTTATTTAACATAATACATTAAAAAAATTAGAAAATCAAGCAGTTTTTTAATTTTTTTAAGTTAAAAGCTGGAAAAACTTTGTCAGATACCGTTCCGGCTGAATTTTGATTATTTTATAATTGATATAATATGCCTTTTCTGTTAATATTAACATATAAATCTCAGTGCGAAAGGAGTTTTTTATGAGCACATACAACGATTATGATGAGGATACCGTAACACTTACCTTTGATGATGATAAAGAGGTGGAATGCAGCATAGTTGCAATATATCCTGCCAAGGATAAAGAGTATATTGCGCTTCTTCCGCTTGGAGGTCAGGAGGAGGAAAACGGCGAGGTATATATTTACCGCTATTCCGAGGAGGAAAACGGCGAGCCGTCCCTTGAGAATATTGAAGATGACGATGAATACGAAATTGCCGCTGATGCTTTCGATGAAATGCTGGACAATGAAGAACTTGATGAAATTCTTGATGATGAGGACGAGGAATAATCCCCGTCCCTTTTTATTTTATAGTACTATTATTGTACAATTTCGGTATTTGGGTATGTTCCCAGTCAGCATATTCCATCAGTTTCATCAATTCTATCTGTGATAATTTTAATTTTACCATTAAGGCGTTCCAATGCGGCTGTCTGCTCCATCGAGCCATCATGCAGTTTTTTGCAGTTATATTATTGGTAATCATTAAAATAGTCAATACAACGCCCAATGTAATTGAAATGAATGTTACATAAAAACAATTATTTATTTGATGTTGCGTTTCTTTTTCATGGTTCATCCTCCCTCGCTGATTATACTATCTTTCCGTATTGGCTCTCACAGCCTCAAATTCTTCCAAGATTTCTTTGTCCGGTGATTTGGTAACAAGACTGACAACTATGGTCATAATCAACGAAACCAGAAATGCCGGAAGAAGCTCATAAAAGTCAAGCACTCCTCCCATTGGCCGGACAAGATATTTCCAGACAAAAACCATTATGCCTCCTGAAACCATTCCTGCCAATGCTCCCCACTTATTGCTTCGTTTCCAGAATAATGCACAGAGCATTACTGCACCGAAGGCTCCGCCGAAGCCTGCCCATGCAAAGGAAACTATGTTAAATACGCTTGAATTAGGATTTATTGCAATACATATGCCCACTGCACTTATTATGACAATTGTAATTCTGGCAATTATAAGACTCTTTTTCTCAGAAAGCTTTACCCTAAAAAAGTCCTGCACAATGTTCTGTGATACGCTTGATGCCGCTGCAAGCATCTGGCTGTCTGCCGTTGACATTGTTGCTGCGAGAATACCGGCAAGAATCACTCCTGCAATTATTGCAAAAAATACTCCGTTTTGGCTTATAAGTCCTGCAATCTTAACTATTACCGTTTCACTGTCACTTCCTTTTAAGGCATCAAGAACACCTGCATCTGTCATTCCAAGACCTACAACACCGATAAGAATTGAAACCGACATTGCAATTACTGCCCATATTGAAGCTATTCTTCTGGAAAATACAAGTTTTTTCTCGTCGCCTATAGCCATAAATCTTAAAAGAATATGCGGCATTCCAAAATATCCAAGACCCCATGCCAATGTAGAAAAAATCTTCAAAATTCCGTAATCCGACGAGCCGCCGGTCTTGGCATTATGAATTGCATTCATTTTCAAATATCCGGGAAGTGACTTTGCATTGTCCATAACAGCGTCAAAGCCGCCAGCTTTACTTACACCGAATGTGACTACAACAATAAGGGCAACAGTCATAACACAGCTTTGAATCAGGTCTGTTGTTGAGACTGCCCGAAAGCCTCCCATAATCGTATATCCCACAATTACAAGAGCCGATATTACCATTGCCGCAATATAGTCCACGCCAAACAAACTGCTAAACAGTTTTCCGCAGGCTGCAAAGCCCGATGCTGTATACGGGATAAAGAAAATAATAATAACCAATGCTGAAATGGCATTCAACAGGTTACTCTTATCATGAAATCTTTTTGAAAAGAAATCAGGAATGGTAATCGCCTTAATATTGGCGGAATATCTGCGCAGACGACGCGCAACAAAAAACCAGTTAAACCATGTTCCCAATGCAAGTCCGATTGCCGTCCATGCGGCATCACATATCCCTGAAAGATATGCAACTCCCGGCAGCCCCATCAAAAGCCAGCTTGACATATCGCTTGCTTCTGCACTCATGGCAGTGACTAACGGACCAAGTTTTCTTCCTCCCAAATAGAAATCTTCACTGTTCTTATTGTTTTTACTGAAAACAAAGCCAACCGCTAACATTGCTGCCAAATAAACAGCTATGGCTATAATTATAAAAATGTTTTCCGCAGACATATTTTCTCCTCCATTAGTAAAATATCAAAAAACGGTCATTGTTACATTTTAACAGACTTACAAGCCAGCCGCAACCATTTTTGTGGGACATATAAAAAAATAATACAATAATAAAATATGCCCGGCGGCATTTTTTATAAAATTAGCGGCATTTTTTTAGCCAAGCATCGCCTGAAGCAGAAAAACATGATATTCCTCATCTTTAATAATCCTTGCCAGCACTGCATTGACATAACTGTCGGAAATCATCCTCATATGCATTCTATATTGCTTTATGGCTGCTTTTTCAGACTCTATATCTGCCATTATCATTTTTCTTATGTCAGCGGGCGTAGTAATAAACTGAGGCGTCCACATCTGTTGTATTCCGTTGCGGTGTTTTGCCGTAAAATCAATATTACCGCCCAGCAGAAAAATCAGTTCGCCTAACTTCTGCAAATGTATCATCTCTGCAATAGCGATTCCCAAAATCGTCACAGCCATGGGACATTTCTCAGATGACATCCTGTTCTCATTGTTGATATACTGTGTGATTGCGGACAGCTCGGACACCGAACCGCAATAATCAACACTTAGCAGATTGGCATAATCACGGTTTTTCTGTTCTACCGCAATGGCCGGATAAGGCAAATCCACCATTATAGGCTTTACATTGGAAAAATTGCATGTATTGGTCAAAGGCGCGGTCTTTTCTTCCATAAACAAAATCACCTTCCAATATAACTTAGTATTATTATATCGGAAGATGATTACTTTGTGCATCAAAAACCTTGTACAGTTTCTGATTTACTGATTTTATTCAAGTTGATTCTATTTGATTACAGGGTATTTGACGCAGGCTCCAAAATCCAGAGCTGGCAATCTCCTCCCCAATATGAATATTGCGCAATATTTCCGCCGATTGATGTACTCCATCCATACACATCCAGACATGATGCGCTGGATGTGATTCGTGTCTTTATTGCATATACTCCATTGGAAACTTCTACAATATCAAACTGCTGGTTTGCATTTCCATTGTACGCATACTGCAGAATATTTGCATTGTCCGCAGTACTCTTACCTGCCACATCAACTACCTTGGTATAGCCGGAGGCTCCTGTATATATATAATAGTATCCGTTACTGTTCTTTACTAATTTGAACTTCTGAGCATCACATCCGTTATAAACCCACTGCCTGACATTTGTATTGTTTGCCGACGAACCGTTTTCAACATCCAGATACAATCCGCTGAAATAACTCTTAATGTAATAAGTACCCTCCAGACTTGAAGCTGCTGCCGCAGCCGAAGAAGTCCCGCTTGCGGCTCCCGAAGATGTGGTGCTTGCCGTTCCTGAAATATCATTAAATACATATAATGACTTCATTGCAACGCCATTGTTATCAAACAATGTCATATTGTCCCATGAAGAGCCTCTGTCCGTTGTTGAATAATAGCTCACTGAGCTTTCATAAAGAAGTTCGTAATTGCCTGAAGTAGATGACGCCCAGCCTGAACCATAAGTTCCCCATGTAGAACTGTCAACAGAAATCCATTCAGGCGCCCAGTAGAATGCTCCCAGTCCATAGCCTGACATTGTATTATTTACTGATGCCACTGCTGCAAATACATCACGAAGCGCCTGTGCCTGTCCGGAAACGCTTACGGCATACTCAGCATAATTCATGGAAGATGTTCCCGATACGTTATTTCCCTCTGTATCGCCGTTTGTAAATGTATATGGGTAGGCAACCTCAGCTACCATAACCTTCTTATTATACGTCTGTGCTATAGACAAAAGATTTCTTGCAAGGTCGGAAGTTGTTCCATGCCACATCGGATAATATGAAGTTGCAAAGACATCATAATCGATTCCTAAATTGGCACAGCACTGAGCATACCATGCTCCATTAGTATTAAAATCCGTAAAATGCAGTACTTTTAAAATAGAAGTCCCATATTTTTTATTAATGTCATCAACTGCATAACAGCCTTGCTGCATGAGCGCTCCTACACCGGAGGATAAATCCCAGACATTATCATATAATCCTCCGACTCCGCACATAGAACCGTTAGTCTCGTTTCCAATCTGAACCATTCCCACATTTACACCGTAATCGAGAAGCTCATTCAGACAATAATAGCTCCAATTATAAACTGCATCCTTCTTGTAATCCAGGCTGTAATTTGCCCACTCCTTAGGAGCGTACTGTTTTTCCGGGTCAGCCCAGAAATCAGAATAATGAAAATCAATAAATACCTTCATTCCCGCGTCTGTCGCTCTTTTTCCAAGAACCTTTGCATTATACAAATCACAGTTTCCTGCTCCGTATCCTTTATAATTGGTTGACTCAGAAGAGTCATAAGGATTATTCCAGATACGAATCCTCACATAGTTTACGCCTGCTCCCGCCAGAATATCAAAAATATCACCGGAAGTTCCGTCAAGATAATAATATTTCGCACCGCTGTTCTCAAGCGCAATAACCTCTGAAATATCTACCCCTCTTGCAAAATCACTTGTCAGTCCCGATGTAATTGCCGATACACCGGAAACTGATGATGCTGCCGCTGAAACATACACCGTTCCTCCCAAAATACTGCCGCCGAAACATACACCTGACATCATGGCTAAAATAAGCACAAATGTAAATAACCTTTTCCCAATACGCTTTGTCATTTTTGACCTGCCTTTCATTTAATACATTGGGTTCCGCCACTACTGCCCGTACTAAATGCAACCTCCTTTCCCGATAAACGGACGCTTGTTGCGCAACCGGTTGTTCTATATTTCCAGTATATCAGCACATTATTTTTCTGTCAATTGATATAATAGCTATATTTTGGTTTATATTTTCGTCATTTTTTACAAAATTATATTAACATGCATACATATATTCATAAAAAATCACTATCATCTTACGGTTTATCATTATATCTCATCGAATCATATGAACTGTAGAATCAGGTACACATATGAATCCTGTCAGGTTAGATTTTTGATGAGCGTCAAATATTTTATTCTTCCTCTGATTCGCTGTCAAAATCCTCGTCTTCTGACGGCTCATCATCATCGTATGTTTCCGTTTCCTGAGTCTTAACCTTTTTCACCTTCTGCGGTATCGGGTCTATCTGTGACGGCTGCCCTTTAAGCTTTGTTCTCATAAAAACAACAAATGCAAGAGCCGCTACAAAAAGTACTGCTGAGAGCACCTGAGAAACAGCTATGCTGCCTATCCTAAGCTGGTCAGTTCTGAATCCCTCAATGATAAATCTTATGACGCCGTAGCCCATAAGGTATCTGCAAAAAGTCTCTCCATAAAATTTTTTCCTGTCTCTGAAAACAATCAGCAAAATGAGAAGCACAAGATTCAGGACACTCTCATAGAGGAATGTAGGCTGAACCTGAACGTATTCAACGCCATTAACCATAACCTTCATCGCCTCTGACACAACAACATTGCCACCTATATCGGACATAGGTATCTGCATTGCAAAAAGACCATCAGTATATGAACCGAAAGCTTCTCTGTTAAAGAAATTGCCCCATCGTCCGATAATTTGTCCTGTTATAAGACCAAGCACTGCAGTATCGGCAAATTTAAAAAATTTAATTTTCTTGATTTTACAGAATATAACCGCAACCAAAGCTGCACCTATAATGCCTCCGTAGATTGCAATTCCTCCGCCTCTCAGGTTGACAATCTGAGACAGATTTTTACTGTAGTAGTCCCACTCAAATATAACATAATATATTCTGGCGCAGATTATTCCTCCGATAATTCCAAAAAGTGTATAATCTATGTAATCATCCACCTTCTGCCCGGTTCTTTTTGCCTCATAGTATGCCATGAAAGCACCACATACCATAGAAAGTGCCATAATTACACCGTAATAAGCTATCTCAAAACCGAATACCGTAAATCCCTTGTTCACCAAAACCTCAAATCCAAGGTGAGGAAATCTTATTGGTCCTACATCCATAATTATATCTCCTTAAACAATTCAATCTCTGTGTATTTTAATGAAAATTTATACAAAATATTGTAATACAAACTCTGTTAAATATCAACTTTCAATTTAATTTTATTGTCTTAAGAAGATAATTGTGCTATATTTTAGTAAGCTGTAAAAAGAAAATAAATACGGCACCTTAAAGATGCCGGCGAAAGGATAAGATTACACAATGAAACTGGGAATCGTAGGATTACCGAATGTAGGTAAAAGTACACTTTTTAACTCTTTAACAAAGGCAGGAGCAGAATCCGCCAACTATCCCTTCTGTACAATCGACCCTAATGTGGGAGTTGTATCGGTTCCGGACGAGCGGCTTTCACTTCTTGCAAAGCTTTATGACTCCGCCAAAATTGTTCCGGCTGTAATTGAATTTGTAGACATTGCAGGTCTTGTAAAGGGTGCATCCAAGGGTGAAGGTCTGGGCAATCAGTTCCTCTCACATATCAGGGAGACAGATGCCATCGTTCACGTGGTAAGATGCTTTGAAAATACCAACATCGTTCACGTTGACGGCTCTATTGATCCGCTCCGCGACATTGAGACAATCAACTACGAGCTTATTTTTTCTGATTTGGATTTGCTGGAAAGAAGAATTGCCAAGGTTTCAAGAGGCGCACGTAATGACAAAGCCCTTGCCAAGGAGCTTTCACTTCTCGAGGCTCTCAAGTCTCATCTTGAGGAAAGCAAGCCTGCTCGCTCCTATGTTCCTGATGATGATGATTTAAAGGCACTTATGGCAACCTATGACCTGCTTACAGCCAAGCCTGTAATATATGCCGCTAACGTAAGCGAGGACGACCTTGCAGACGATGGAGCATCCAACACATTTGTACAGTCAGTACGTGATTTTGCTTCCAAAGAAGGCAGCGAAGTCTTTGTGGTATGTGCTCAGATTGAAGAGGAAATCTCAGAACTTGATGATGACGAGAAAAAAGAATTTTTGGAGGATTTAGGTCTTAAAGAGTCAGGTCTTGATAAGCTTATCAAAGCAAGCTACAAGCTCCTTGGTCTTATAAGTTTCCTTACAGCCGGTCCTACCGAAACACGTGCGTGGACTATAAAGAACGGAACAAAAGCTCCCGGCGCTGCCGGTAAAATCCACAGCGATTTTGAGCGTGGATTTATCAAAGCTGAAGTCGTGTATTATCAGGATTTGCTTGACTGCGGTACATATGCCGCCGCCAAGGAGAAGGGTCTTGTGGGCATAGAGGGAAAAGATTATGTGGTAAAGGACGGAGATGTTATTTTATTCAGATTCAATGTCTGATGATGCATCTGATGAGTTGATGACAATCATAATTCCGCTGTCAAATTCAACCGCTGCTTTATCACCAATCAATTCATTGCTTATACATCTTGAATAACCGGGCTTTAAGGTATATCCGTCAAGAGGATACTTAAAGCCCCTTAATTTTATACCCGTAACAGCCCCTGCAAAGGGCACAAATGATATATATTTATACGGCATTTCCTGTGCCGTGACAGTAAACGATTCATCCGCCAGAAAAATAATGTTGTCCACATCCACAAGTCTTGCCTTTATTCCTTTTTCCAACGCAAAATAGAGGTTGTGTATATTGGCAAGCATATGGTCCATTCTTCCTCCATAAGCGCACAAAACGTCGATTTCATTGCCGCGCTTTGCCGCCTCAAGCATTGCAATCTCGGTATCCGTATCGTCCTTCTCCGGTATAAATCGCCTCACAAGCACTCCGCCGTTTTCATATTCCTTCAGGCTGTTGGTTCCGTATGTGTCGAAATCCCCCACAACCATATCCGGAATAACTCCCAGCTCACTGCAATATCCAAGCCCCCCGTCAACGGCAATCACATAATCATATTTATTTTTTGCCAAAAATGAGGTGGCAAAGCTCTTATGAAATCTGCCACCTGTAATTATCAATGTTTTCATACTTTTCCTAATATTTTAAGCAGCCTTGACAGGTTGCTGCCTATATCTCCTTTAAATACTGCTGAACCTGCCACCAAAATATCCGCACCACATTCAAGGATTTTTGAGGCATTATCCATATTGACACCGCCATCAATCTCTATACTGAAATCAATGCCAAGTTCTTTTCTTATGGCATCAAGCTCGGATATTCTGTCGTAGGACTTTTCAATAAATGTCTGTCCGCCGAATCCGGGATTTACACTCATAATGATAACCTGCTTAAGATACGGCAGAAATTCCCTGAGCTCTTCAATATCTGTCTCCGGACTTATTGCAAGTGCCGGCTCCGCACCAAGCTCCCCTATCTTCATAAGAACATTTTTAGGAGAACGGCAGGCCTCAATATGTACGGCTATAACATCTGCTCCTGCCCTCCGAATATCTTCTATGTATCTTTCAGGGTCAACCACCATCATATGCACATCAAATTTCATTTTACAATGACTTCGTATGGACTGAATCACAGGCATACCAAAAGAAATGCTGGGAACAAATAATCCGTCCATCACATCAAGATGGAGATATTTTATCCCGGCATCCTCAATAATTCCAAGCTGTTCCCCCAATCTGGTAAAATCAGCCGCTAAAATTGACGGTGCAAGATGTTTTTCCATTAATATTTCCTCTTAGCCTTCAATTCATTATACAAGCTTGTGTATATTTCGTATCTCGTTCTGTTGATTCTGCCATTGTCAACCGCCGCCTTCACAGAACAGTCCGGTTCATTGACATGAACACAGCCATTAAAACGGCATTGACCCTCATATTGTTCAAATTCATTGAAGTAAAATCTTAAAGCCTCCGCCTCCATACCATCACAATTAAGCGATGTAAATCCCGGCGTATCCATTATATAAGTATTTTCCGCAACACAAAAAATTTCCGTATGCCTTGTGGTGTGTCTGCCACGGTTTATTTTGGCGCTTATTGCTCCGGTCTGTGAATTGGCGTCAGGAAAAATCGCATTGAGAATAGACGATTTGCCGACCCCGGAGGGTCCCGCCAATGCCGTTGTTTTCCCCAGCATAAGCTCCCTTAACGTACTGATTCCCTTGTTTTCCACTACGCTTGCAGATATAACTCTGCTGCCGCTGTCTGAAAAGACACCGCAAAGCTCATCTATTTTACCAATGTCCGCCTGGTCGCTTTTATTGAAGCATATTACGGTTTCAACATTGTTTTGTTCCATATTCACAAGAAATCTGCTTAAAAGATTCAGATTTGGAGCAGGCGATACTGAGGCAAAAACAACCAGTGCCTGATCGATATTGGCAACCGCAGGTCTGATTAATTCGTTGGCTCTTGGCAATATCTGATTGACGCTGCCGATATATTCCGTCCGGTCAATTATATCAATATCCACATTATCGCCCACAAGTGGCTTAATGTTCCTGTTTCGGAACACGCCTTTGGCATTACACTGGTACACGCCGCCGTCTGCGGCGTGCACATAATAAAATCCGGCTATTCCTTTTATTATTTTACCCTGCATATTCTACTTTACGGTAACGGTAACACTGAACCCACTGATGGTTTCACTCTGGTCCACTCCGTTAACGTCTTTATATGAAACATAAACTGATATTGACGCTGTCTTGGATGTATCAATATTATCAACCTCTGTGGCCGGTATATTAAGCTCTCCAAGTCCGCTTATCACGCTGTATGCATAAGTCACAGAACTTACCTGCATAGATGCCGGCTTTCCTGATGTTGTAGTGTAAAACACATGAGATTTACAGGTAATCTCTGTATCATCCGTAACATTTTCAATTACACTTATAATATCATCCGTTGCAATCTTGGCGCTGATGGTAGGGACTGCAGGCTCTGTCTCAGGTTCAGTGGTTGCAGGCTCTGTCTCAGGCTCGGTGGTTGCAGGTTCTGTCTCAGGTTCGGTGGTTGCAGGCTCTGTCGGCTTAGGACCCTTGCTTATCACAAGAGTTATCACCGTTGTATCAATAGGAGCTTCTGCATCGATTGTAGCACCTGCCTGTGATATAACCTTACCCTCACCTACGCTGTCATGATAATCATACTCATACTCAATATTGGTAAATCCAAGCGCTCTAAGCTCGCTTTCGGCATCTTCCTTGGTATCACCTGTCACATCTGGAACCTTTGCCATCTGCTGGGTAACTCCCTTGTAAAGAGTTACGGTAACAGTATCTCCGCTCTTAACCAGCTCACCCGGCTGAGGGTCTGTGGCGGCAACCCTGTTAATTTTACTCTCGTCATCAGTCTCTTCATACTGATATGTCGGTGTAAGACTTTTATTTCTCAATGTATATTCCGCAGATGTCTGTGTATCTCCGATAACGTCAGGCATTTCAAATGTGGATGTTCCCTTGCTTACATACACAACGATGGTTGTATTCTTGTCAACCATTTCACCTGCTTCGACACTCTGGTCATATATCTGACCTTCCTCATACAATTCCGAATAATCTTCTATTTTCTTGATTCCAAGACTATATTTGCTAAGTTCCTCTTTAGCCTGCTCGTATGTGTAGCCCAAAAGCTTTGGAACTTCTACCTTACCGCTGTCATTGGAATCTGTAACATTGGTAGTGTCCTTGGTGCTTGTAGAATTGCCTTTAGAGAAAAGAGCTACCATCTTGGCAATTACTATAATTGTAATCACAAGTATTACAACACCTACGGCAATTCCCAGAATAGTAATAACTTTATCTATTTTCTTGGATGCTGCTGCTTCCTTATCATCCTCTTCATCCTCTTCCGAAACGGCATCCGCTTCTTCATCCTCGGAAGCCGCCTCCATAGATGCATATGATGTATCGATTTCATCTCGGTCTGTATTTACAACATCTATTTCCGCATTCTTTTTAGATGCACGCTCATTAATCTCCGCAATATCCTCCGCATCTATCAGCTTGGTTACACCGTTAGGAACAACGGATGAAATTACCACAAAGTCTTCATTAGGGGTTACCAGCGAGCGTTTCAAATCAGCAATAAGGTCTGTGACATTCTGATACCTGCGGTCGGTCTTCTTCTGTGTACATTTAAGAACTATTTTTTCAACACTGACAGGAATATCAGGAAGGTATCTTCTTGGGGACACCATATCGTCCTGTATATGCTGCAGCGCAACGGCCACAGTTGTATCACCTTCAAAAGGAACTCTTCCCGTAAGCATTTCAAAAAGTGTAATACCAAATGAGTATATATCGCTCTTCTCATCACTGTATCCGCCTCTTGCCTGCTCAGGTGAAATATAATGCACCGAACCCATAACCGAAGAATTGATAGTGTTGGATGATGCTGCCCTGGCAATTCCGAAATCGGTTACTTTAACCTTACCCTCTTTGGATATAATAATGTTCTGCGGCTTAATGTCCCTGTGAACTATGTGGTGCTTATGTGCCGCTTCGATACCCTGCGCCACCTGAATAGCCACGCTTACAGCCTCGCGGACGCCCAGCTTTCCTTTCTTTTCAATGTACTTCTTAAGGGTTATACCCTCAACAAGCTCCATAATAATATAGTAAATTCCGTCTTCTTCACCAGTATCATATACATTAACTATGTTAGAATGTATAAGCCCTGCAGCCGATTGGGCTTCAACACGAAATTTGGATACAAATGTTTTGTCCTCACAAAATTCCGGTTTAAGTACCTTAATTGCTACATATCTGTTTAATTTATGGCATTTTGCCTTATATACGTCGGACATTCCGCCGGAGCCGATTTTCTCAAGAATTTCATATCTGTCCGCTATAAACATTCCTTCTCTTAACATATTCCCTCCTGATTACCTATGGTTCTATAATTATTATTGAAATATTGTCTTTACCGCCATGTTCATTAGCTATATCAACAAGCGTCTCTGCCCGCTCATTAATTTCCTTCTTGCTGTTAAGAATTGATGCTATCTGTGAATCCTCAAGCATATTTGACAATCCGTCAGAGCACATAAAAATAGTATCGCCTTCATTAAGCTCAACCTCAAAGAAATCTGCCATAACCTCATCACTTCCGCCTATGGCCCTTGTGATTACATTTTTCTTCTCATGCGTTCTCGCCTGCGCCCGGTCTATTGTCCCATTGCTTACCATCTCTTCCACAAGGGAATGGTCTCTGGTTATCTGACGAAGCTCATCGCCTAAAACATAAAGTCTGCTGTCACCCACATTGGCCACATACACAGACGTGCCTACAATAGTTGCTGCCACAAATGTAGTTCCCATTCCGGTATAGTCGGCAGATGTTGCCGCCAACTCTACTAATTTGGTGTTGGTATATTTAATTGCATCTGAAATTATCGTGATGGGATTATCATTGCCTGAAGCACGCACATTTTCTATAAATGTCTGCACCGAAAATCTGCTTGCCAAATCTCCTGCTTTATGTCCGCCCATACCATCTGCAACAATATACAGATTAGGCAGCTTGCCAACAGGTTTGCTTGTACAGTACACATAGTCCTGATTGATGCTTCTGGTCTTACCCACATCTGTCAAAGCATATGCCTTTATCATAACCGCTCCTTTAGATGTACTTCCATGTAGCTTTTTCTAAGTTATCCACAGGCACCGTCAATATCCCTGCCCATTTCTCTTCTTAATAGTAACTTTATATAATTCTCACCAATAACATATATATTACTATATCAATAAATCATTTTATCACAACTAAAAAGAAAGAACAAGTTTTATTTATCACTTGTTCTTTCGTCTGAAATGCATCTTTTTAAGTATAAAAATTTAATATTGCATAAATATAAAAATTTAATATTGCAATCCCATTCAATATATAATATATTATGGTGTGATGTATTATCACAAATATTTATCAAGAAAGGGGAAAGTATGAATATGCGTGGAGGTTGGAAAATCACAGAGGCTGCAATGGATTATCCTACATGTAGTCTACCTGAGCATGTGGCAACTGCATTTTCAGAAGCTATGGCAGGGTTATTAGGTGCAAAATATGAACCATTAATGTATGCAGCCACTCAAATAGTAAGTGGATCAAATCACATGATTTTATGCAGACAGGCTTCATCTGATTTGGAGCATACCGTTAGGCTTGTGACAGTAGTACTTTATATTCCTATAAATGGGGAGCCGCAAATCTTAACGATTAATCCATTATTTTAAATTTGAAACTATTACATAGTGCGAATTGCTCATTGTCGGTGTAGATTGGTTATTACATCGGCAATGAGTTTTTTGCTTTTTGCTTCTGCTTTCTCCGTATTTAATGCTTCAACCAAAAATCCTTAATCACCTATTCTTTTGAAGTTTGTCTGCTTGACGGACGGTACACCGTTTTACCGGGATTCCGGACTTTCCATATAGCTTTTTCTAAGTTGTCCACAGGCGCCGTCTATATCTCTGCCCATTTCTCTTCTTACGGTGACATTTATTCTGTTTTTCTCAAGTTTATTTTTAAATTTATTAATACGGTTAAGGTCTGACTGCTTGAAATTGCGCTCCTTTATGGGATTGACAGGTATTAAATTAATATGGCAATTTATACCTTTTACAAGCTCTGATAATTGTCGGGCACATTCATCGGTATCATTCTCACCTTTGACAAGGCTGTATTCAAAGGTGACTCTTCTTCCTGTTTTGGCTATGTAATAGCCACACGCCTCCATAATCTCTGATATTGAATATTTATTAGCTATGGGCATAAGAGCCCTGCGCCGTTCGTCATTGGGCGCATGAAGGGATATAGCAAGCGTCAGCTGCAGTTTCATATCCGCCAGCTCATAAATTCTCGGAACAAGACCGCAGGTGGAAACCGTAAGGTTTCTGGCGCTTATATTAAGTCCGTTGCCGTCTGTAAGCAGCTTTTCAAACCTGATAAAATTATCAAAATTGTCAAACGGTTCTCCTGAGCCCATTACAACAACATTGGAAACTCGTTCACCTGTATCTTCCTGTATTCTGTATATCTGGTCAAGCATCTCAGCCGGAGTCAGGTTTCTTGCCAGCCCGTCAAGGGTTGACGCACAGAACTTACACCCCATCCTGCATCCCGCCTGTGATGATATGCACACAGAATTGCCGTGGTGATAATGCATAAGCACGCTCTCTATAAGATTGCCATCACTGAGTCTGAAAAGATATTTGGCTGTGCCGTCCTCCTTGGATACCTGAACACGTACTTTTTCCAAAACCGTAAGCTGACAGCATTTTGCAAGCTCCTCACGCATCTTAACCGGCAGGTTGCTCATAGCTTCAAAGCCTGTCACAAGCTTAACATGCATCCATTCATATAGCTGTTTTGCCCTGAATGCAGGTAATCCAAGAGCTATAATATATTCTGTTAACTCCTCCAAATTCATGGATTTAATATCTGTTTTATCCATAGCTATTCCTGTCTTTTAAATGCCGCAATGAAAAATCCGTCAAATTCATTGTCAAACATACCCGGCTTAATCTCAACAAAGCCGTCTTCAGTAACACAAGCTCCAAGGGCTGCCGGTATTCTTGCTTCAATATTGATTATATCAAAACCGGACTTTTCAGCAAAATAGCGTGCATTCATAATATTTTCCTGAGGATTAAGGGTACATGTGCTGTATATAAGCGTGCCTCCCTTTTTAACGTAACGGCTTACCACATCAAGCATTTTCCTCTGGAGTGCACAAAGCTCCTCAAGCCCCTCAGGCGATGCATGATATTTTATATCCGGCTTCTTATTGAGTATGCCCAAGCCTGAACATGGCAAATCTGCTATAACTATATCTGCCCTATTCTCCCACTTTGAATCGTATTCCGTTGCGTCAAATACGCAGGTATCTATGTTATCAAAGCCCATTCTGGCTATGTTGTCTTCTATAAGCGAAATTTTATTATAGGATATATCCCTTGCCTCAATATGTCCTCCTGCGCCAAGGGCTTCGGCTATGTGAAGACTTTTCCCTCCCGGAGCCGCACACACATCAAGAACAATATCCTGCGGCTTTGGGGCAGCGGCATATTTTACAAGCATTGAGCTTGCATCCTGAACCGCAAACAGACCTTCATTAAACTCTTTAAGACTTTCAAGGTAGTCATATCCCCATATCATAAGTGCCTCATCAATATAAGAGGATTGAATTACATTTATCCCTTGATTTTTAAGGCTGATTGCTAAATCTTCCGGAGATGTTCCTGCGGAATTGCATCTTATGGTAAGCGGTCTTTTGGTAAACTGTGCTTCAAGCATTGTCTCAGTTGTTTCATAGCCATAGGATTTTATCCAAAGCTCTGTAAGCCACCGTGGAGTTGAATATTTTATGCTGAGAAAATCCGGTGAGTTCTCATCCGGGTATTGTATGTCTGATTTGTTACGTGCTATATTTCTCAGAACACCGTTGACAAAACCTTTAAGTGTTGCAAATCCCCTTTTGGCTGCAAGCTTTACCGCCTCATTACAGACAGCAAAATCCGCCGTACCTTCCATATATATTATTTGATACACGCTCATTCGCATAAGATTCCGGATTACAGGCTTCATTCTGTCCGACTTAACCTTGGAAAAACAGTCAACTATATAATCAATGGTAATCCTTCTTTCAACACTTCCAAGCACCACATGGGATATAAATGCCCTATCGTTATGTGGAAGATACTGGTATTTCCTGAGTGCATCAGAAAGTACAAGATTAGCATACTGCTGTTTTTCATTGACTTCCAGTAAAATGTCTAAAATAACGCTTCTTGTATTCACCTGCATTGTCTGCTGCACCCTTCCTTTGCTATTTTAATAAGCTTCCGCTGAGAATCCTTACATCCCCTGATGCACAGATTACCCCAGCTTCATTCCCACGTGAACATCATACCCAAGCATAAAAGCTCCTGCCGCCATTCTTTTTTTGCCTTCAATCTGAAGCTCTTCAATGGCAAGTCCCTTATCGCCTGTTGCAACATATATACGAAGCTTATCGGTCTTATAAACAGTTCCTGCCTCGTAGCCTGAGCAGTCCGTATCGTCAACGGAAGCTTTCCAGATTTTAAGGCTTTTTCCGTTGATTGATGTAAAAGCACTGGGCCATGGATTAAGTCCTCTTATAAGCCGTTCTATGACAACGGCACTATTGGTAAAGTCAATCAGACCCGTCTGTTTGTCCAGCTTGCCTGCATGTGTAGCTTCTCCGCTTTGGCTGACAGGCGTTATTGTTCCTTTTTCAAGACCGTCAAGCGTATCTACAAGAAGTCTTGCGCCAATATCGGAAAGCCTGTCAAAAAGGCTTCCCCCCGTTTCATCAGCTGCAAGCTCGTATTTCTCAACCATAAGCATATCCCCGGTATCAATGCCCTCGTCCATACGCATAATGGTAACTCCGCTTTCCCTATCTCCATTGATGACCGCCCATTGTATGGGAGCTGCACCACGGTATTTAGGAAGAAGGGATGCGTGTACATTGACACATCCGAAACGCGGGAATTCAAGTATATCTTTTGGAAGAATCTGACCGAAGGCAACTACCACTATAACATCGGGATTGATTTTCTTAAGTTCATCTGCCACATCCGACTGACGGATTTTGACAGGCTGATAAACAGGTATGCCATACTCCACAGCTTTTTCTTTAACAGGCGGAAACTTTAACTGTCCGCTTCTTCCCTGTGGTTTATCAGGCTGTGTTATGACAGCCTCAACACTGTGTCCCGCTTTGATAATCGCCTCAAGGGTATTTACGGCAAAGTCGGGCGTTCCCATAAAAACTACTCTCATTCCTGCTCCTCACTTGCAACCACATCCATAAGCTCGCCTTCAATATGGTCTATATACAAATCTCCATCAAGATGAGCTAACTCATGACAGATGGCTCTTGCCATCAGCTCGTCACCCTCAATAATGTACTCCTTCATATCCGCATCATATGCCTTGGCTTTAACATGCATAGGTCTTGTGACAATACCTGCCTTGCCCGGAACGCTAAGGCATCCCTCCTGTCCCGTCTGGCTTCCTGATGTTTCAAGAATCTGAGGGTTTATCATAACAACAGGTCCGTCACCTATATCAATCACTACTATTCTTTTCAAGATACCTACCTGCGGCGCTGCAAGACCCACTCCATCAGCATTGTACATCGTATCAAGCATATCGCCTATAAGCTCCTTGGTTCTTGCGTCAACCTGGCTTACATTCTTGCATACCTTACGTAAAATAGGGTCTCCTTCAACTCTTATATTTCTTAATGCCATATTCTCCTCCTTCAAACTATCGAAAATCAAACATAACACGGCAGTCCTTGAACTGTTCCTCATTATCTTTCAGGTAGCTTTCTATTTTATCTTTTATATGTGTCAGCTTTGTGTATTCTTTACATTTATAATAAATCATCCTGTAATAAATGTCATTAATTTTATAAATCGCCGCATCTGCCGGTCCTATAATCTTTATACCGGATGCTTTTGCTTCATCATCAGATGTCAAATCCCGCAGCTTACGTGACAATGCAATAGTTTCTGCTTCACTGGCTCCTGCTGTTTTGACGGACAGCATATGATTGGCAGGCGGATAATCCATAAGCTCCCTGTATCCCATCTCTTCTTCATAGAATGACTCATAATCCTGCGTGGCAGCGTGAACTATACTGTAATGCTCCGGGTCATATGTCTGTATCACAACATTGCCGGGGTTTTCTCCTCTTCCTGCTCTTCCTGCCGCCTGTGTCAGCAGTTCAAAAGTGACTTCCGCCGCCCTGTAATCAGGGCTGTGAAGCGATGTATCTGCAAGAAGTATTCCAACAAGGGTAACATTGCCGAAATCATGTCCCTTAACAATCATCTGGGTTCCTATAAGTATATCGGCATCATGGTTGGAAAATTTCTCCAATATCGCCCTATGCCCTTCTTTGCCTTTGGTAGTGTCCAAATCCATTCTCAACACTCTTGCATTGGGAAAATGCTTAAGAGTGTCCTCCTCGACTTTCTCCGTTCCGGCCTTGAACGTACCTATATGTTTGGAACCGCATTGGGGGCATATGGAAGTAAATACCGTTTCATAACCGCAATAATGGCACACAAGCCTGTTTCTGCCATGCTGTGTAAGTGAAACATCACAATGAGGACATTGTATCACATTGCCGCAGTCCCTGCAATTAATAAAGCCCTGATAACCTCTCCTGTTGAGGAAAAGCATAATCTGTTCTTTCCTGTCAAGCCGGTCTTTTATCAGCTCTTTAAGTCTGTCACTGAACATTGAGCGGTTTCCCTTTTTCATTTCATTGCGCAAATCTACCACGTCAACATGGGGCATGGTTCCTGCACCTGCTCTCCTGTCAAGCCGGTACAGCTTGTATATTCCATTCATACATCTGTTGTATGCTTCAAGTGATGGCGTTGCCGAACCGAGTATTACCTTGGCATTGGTCATCCGGGCAAGCTCAATGGCGGTCTCTCTTGCATGGTATCTGGGAACGGACTCGCTTTGGTAGGCATTCTCATGTTCCTCGTCTATTATTATTGCGCCGAGATTTTTAAAGGGAGTAAAAAGAGCTGAGCGGGGGCCAATCATTATTTTAAGCCTTCCCTCCTCTGCCATTTTAAAACGGTCATATTTTTCACCTTTGGATAATCTGGAATTGATTACCGACACAATGCTTCCGAATCGCATGTAGAAACGCATTATGGTCTGATATGTCAGTGAAATCTCAGGAATGAGAACGATAACCTGACGCCCCTGTTCCAGAATATGGTGTATTACCTCCATATACACCTCTGTTTTGCCGCTTCCCGTAACTCCTTTTATGAGGCAGGTGCTCATATCGCCGCTGTCATAATCGGAAATAATGCTGTTGATTACGGACATTTGTTCTTCATTAAGTTCTATATGCTTCTGCTGTTTTGCACTTATATTAATTGAATTGCGAAATACCGTTATCTCCTCTATATCAATAAGTCCTGCCTGATTAAGCGCCCTTATTGAAGCCGGTGAAACATTCAGCTTATCAACCAGAAGAGAATACTCTGTGACGGGATTTTCCGATAATGCATGAAGTATTCTGGACTGGGCTTTTTTCCTTCTGCCGTATTCATCTGCCAAAAGCTTCGCCTCTTCAGGTGATGTCAAAAGCCGTACTGTCTTTCTGTTTTCCTGACGCACTTTTTCCTTGACGGGAATTACCGTTTTAAGTGCCTGATTTATTGTTGAGCCATAGCTGGTCTTCATCCAGTAAGCCAGCTTTATCATTCTCTCGTCAATGGCAAGACTGTCCGGCACTACATCCTCAATATCTCGTATTCTTTCAGGCTCAATCTCAGGAGTATGGCTGAACTCAACCACATAACCTGTTCTGCGGCTGTTTCCAAAAGGGATATTCACCTTACTGCCGATAGCCACCGCATCCGCAAGACTGTCAGGTATACTGTACTGAAAGGTTTTATCAAGTTTTTCATGGGAAATGTCAACTATGACACCGGCATATTTCATTGGCTGCTCCTGTTATTTTATCAGTCCTGCGGCTTTCTCTATCAGCTCGCGGTCGGACATATGGTATTTTACTCCTTTAATTTCCTGATAGTCCTCGTGGCCTTTACCTGCCACAACTATAATATCTCCCCTCTGTCCATTATCTATGGCGTATTTGACTGCCTCTCCCCTGTCGGCAATTTTAATGTATTTACCCGATGTTTTCCTGATTCCTGTCTCAATGTCATTCATTATCGCCTCAGGTTCCTCGTTGCGTGGATTATCGCTTGTTATAACTGTAAAATCTGACATCTGTCCTGATATTTCTCCCATATCAAAACGTCGCTGTGGGGAACGGTTTCCTCCGCAGCCAAAAACAGTGACAATTCTGTTAGGATGATATTCCCTCAGTGTTGCCAGCAGACTTTTCAGACTCATGGCATTATGGGCGTAATCTATCATCACAATAAAATCATCCGACACCTTGACAGGCTCCACACGTCCTGCCGCCTTTGTATTGTAAAGCGCTTTTTCCAAAAGCTCTTTATCTACATTAAAATGCCCTGTAACGGCAATGGCACAAAGTGAATTGTACACCGAAAATTCTCCCGGAAGAGTAAGCTCCACATGCATATTCTGTCTGCCCTTTACATCATATGAGGTGGTTATGTGACCGCTGTCGTGGGAGTAAACTATATTATCTGCGTATATTGATGCTGCGGAGCTTAAACCATAGGTTTCAAGCTCACAGGTATGGCCTTCAAGCACCATATCCGCATGTTCATTGTCTATATTCACAATTCCTGTTTTACATTGTCTGAACAATCGTCCCTTGCAGGCTGCATAATCCTCAAAGGAGCTGTGCTCATTGGGACCTATATGGTCCGGTTCAAGATTTGTCAGCACTCCTATATCAAAAATAATTCCTGCGGTTCTGTGAAGCATAAGCGCCTGCGAAGACACTTCCATAACAACACATTTGCATCCCGCTTTTACCATTCTGTCAAAATATTCCTGAACCTTGTAGGATTCCGGCGTGGTATTAACAGAAGGAATATGTTCATCACCGATAATATTCTCCACAGTGCCAATAAGTCCGGTTTTGATATTACATGCCTCAAGTATATCACGTACCATAAACGTGGTTGTTGTTTTGCCTTTAGTACCTGTTATTCCTATGGTAAAAAGCTTTTCCGCCGGATAATCAAAAAATGCGGCTGACATATAGGCAAGTGCCAGCCTTGTGTCGGCAGTTTTGACTACGGTAACACCGGTAAGCGCATCTGTTATGTCAATATCACGCTCTATGATAATTGCGGCAGCGCCTTTTTGAACCACATCATCAATGAATGTATGACCATCAACAACCGCCCCGCTTATGCAAACAAACACATCCCCCTTTGATACTTTTCGTGAGTCATATTGGAGATTGTTAACCTCTATACCGCGCTCGCCATTGATTAAATCATAATTTAATTTTTGTAATAATTTGTCAAGAACCATATGTCTGCCTTTCTGCAATTATATTATAAATACATACAAATGCTATTTTTGAATTTCTACCGAATTAACGCAATTACTCATAAGCATTGCAATTGTCATAGGTCCTACGCCACCCGGAACAGGTGTTATGGCAGAAGCGGCAGGCAGCACATCATCATAATCCACATCTCCGCAAAGTATGCTCTTCCCGCTTTCACTTGTTCCCAGTCTGTGTATTCCCACATCTATAATTACTGCGCCTTCCTTTACATATTCCCTTGTAATAAACTTCGGCTTGCCGATTGCCACCACAAGAATATCCGCTCGCTTTGTGACCGCCTTTAAATCCGATGTCTTTGAATGGCAGATTGTTACGGTTCCGTTCTCTCTCAGCAGCAGCAGCGCCATAGGCTTTCCTACAATATTACTCCTGCCTACCACTACACATTCCTTACCTGTTATATCAATTCCGCTTCTCTTAATCAGTTCAATAATTCCGGCAGGCGTACATGACACAAATCCTTTCTGTCCTATGCTCAAAGCTCCTACGCTCTCAGGATGGAAGCCGTCAACATCCTTAAGCGGGTCAATAGCTTTGATAACCTTATCCTCATCTATATGCGCAGGAAGCGGAAGCTGTACAAGGATTCCGTTCACATCGGTTCTGGCATTCAGCTCCTTAATCAAATCAAGAAGCTCCGACTCTGTTGTTTCCTCAGGAAGCTCATATGCAAGCGAATCTATTCCGACATATGCGCAGGCTTTTTTCTTGTTGCCTACATATACACTTGATGCAGGGTCTGCACCTACCTGAATGACCGCAAGACATATGTTTATGCCCTTTGACTTATATTCTGCCACTCGTTCCTTTAACTCATCCTTAATCTGTGTTGAAATTAATTTACCGTCAATTATCTGTGCCATATGCTCTCTCCTTTAACACTGTCCGCCGCAAAGCGCCTTTACGCACTCATTAAGCTTCATACCTCTTGAACCCTTGAAAAGAACTGTATCCCCGGCATCAAGTTCATTTTTGAGATATTCATCAATCTGCTGCCTGTTTTCAAAATGCTTTATCTTTATATCTGTATTGGAAGCCGCTCCTGTACCGATATTCAATGCCAATTCTCCGTAAGTAATCAATTCATCAACATTGTTCTGTGCAATAAATTCTCCCACCTGAAAATGATATTCCGGCGAATCCGTTCCAAGCTCCAGCATGTCAGCCAAAACAGCTATTTTACGTTTCCTTCCGACGGAACAAAGCACATCTATGCCTGCTTTCATGGAATCGGGACTTGCATTGTAGGAATCGTCTATAATCGTGATACCGTTATGCCGTATTATCTCCTGCCTCATTGCCACGCCGCCGTATCCAGCCAACGCATCCGCCGCTGCCTGAGGCTGTATGCCGTATTTTTCCGCCACTGCCACTGCCACAAGCGCATTGCGCACATTGTGAAGTCCCGGCACATTAAGCTTTACATGGCATATTTTAACGCCGCTTTTCTCTATATGAAAATCTGCTGCATCGCCGGATATTATATCAACGGCACGATAGTCGTTGTTTTCATCCAATCCGAACAACACAACCTGTGACTTAAGCTCGGACATATGCTTAAGAAGAATATTGTCATCTCCATTTAAAAATACAACGCCTCCATCCACAAGAGCATCAGCTATGTGAAATTTTTCTGCGCATATACCGTCCTGAGTTCCCAACTGCTCTATATGTGATACCCCGATATTGGTCACAATGGCACAGTCAAGGTCCACAAGCTCAGCAAGTCTCATCATCTCACCGGGCATACTCATTCCCATCTCAATAACGGCAATTTCATCATCATATGTCATCTTTGAAAGCGTATTAGGCACACCTATCTGGCTGTTATTATTGCCCGATGTCTTAAACACCCTGAAGCCTGCTGACAATGCACATGCTACCATCTCCTTTGTGGTTGTTTTACCTACACTTCCGGTTATTCCCACCTTAGGTATGTTCATTCTTCTGCCGTAACACTTACCTATCTCCTGCATGGCAATTACCGTATTATCGACTTTTATACATGGCACCGCCGCTTCAAATGAGTCATGCTCACTTGTAAGCACAGCCGCAGCTCCTGCCTCTATTGCCCCTTCAATGAATTTATGGGCGTCAACCCTTTCACCTATAATTGGTACAAAAAGACAGTTTGTTCCTATTTCTTTGGAATTAGTGCTTATAGTTTCAATGTGTACCGTATCATCGCCGCAAAGCAGTCTTCCCTTTGTGGCTTCAAGAATATCTTTTACATAAAAATTCTGCATTATATCTCCCACGCTATCCGCTATTTATAATTTATATTTAAAAAAGACCTGCTATTCTGCCTGTTTCCTCATCAACATCAACCCGCTCCGCCGCAGGTGATTTAGGAAGCCCCGGCATTGTCATTATTGTTCCCGTAACAGCCACTACAAAGCCTGCTCCAGCATTTACATACACCTCACGGACATTGATTTTGAAGCCCTCCGGTCTTCCAAGCCTGTTCTGGTCATCCGACAGGGAATATTGTGTTTTGGCCATGCATACAGGAAGACTGCCAAATCCCATCTGCTGAAGCTTACTGAGCATCTTTTCGGCTGAAGGTGCAAAGCTTACACCGTCTGCACCATATATTTTGGTTGCTATGGCATTTATTTTATCCTTAAGGGACATATCATCATCATATGTAAGGGTAAACGGCTTTTTCTCTTTATCTATCGATTTAAGAACCTTCTCGGCAAGCTCCCTGCCGCCTTCTCCGCCTTCCGCCCAAACATCGGCAATGGCAAACTCACATCCAAGAGACTCCACATGCTCCTTAATGAATCTGTGTTCCGCTTCCGTATCTGTTATAAAAGAATTAAGAGTGACAACAACATTCACGCCAAAGCCCTGCATATTCTCTATGTGCTTATCAAGATTGGCTATACCTTTTCTAAGCGCATCAACATTCTCTGTGCCAAGCTCATCCTTAGGGATTCCGCCATTGTATTTAAGTGCTCTTACAGTGGCTACGATTACGATTGTATCAGGCACAAGACCTGCCTTACGGCACTTGATGTCCAGAAATTTCTCCGCCCCAAGGTCTGCGCCGAATCCTGCCTCCGTCACTACATAGTCCGCCAGCTTCAGTGCCATCTTGGTAGCACGAACACTGTTACAGCCATGTGCAATATTGGCAAATGGTCCTCCATGAACTATTGCCGGAGTATTTTCAAGGGTCTGAATAATATTAGGCTTAATTGCATCCTTCAAAAGTGCCGCCATAGCTCCTGTTGCCTTAAGGTCGCCTGCCGTAACAGGCTCTCCTGAATAATTGTATGCAACTATTATATCGGAAAGACGCTTTTTCAAATCCGCCATATTATTAGCAAGACAAAGTATCGCCATTATTTCGGATGCCACAGTTATTACAAAATGGTCCTCCCTGACAAATCCGTCCGCTTTGGTTCCTAAACCTACAACTACGTTGCGGAGCACTCTGTCGTTCATATCCACACATCTTTTCCAGACTATCTGTCTGGTATCGATTCCAAGTGCATTTCCCTGCTGAATATGATTGTCAAGCATGGCAGCCAAAAGATTATTGGCACTTGTTATGGCATGGAAGTCACCTGTAAAATGCAGATTCAAATCCTCCATGGGAACTACCTGTGAATAACCGCCTCCTGCTGCACCTCCCTTTACCCCAAAGCAAGGTCCCAATGAAGGTTCCCTAAGCGCAACAATAGCATTCTTTCCAAGCTTATTCAGTGCTTGTGTAAGACCAATGCTGACTGTGGTTTTTCCCTCGCCGGCAGGGGTGGGATTAATAGCCGTCACCAGTATAAGCTTTCCGTCGGGATTACCGGCAATACGCTGCTCCAGCTGGTCGGAAAGCTTCGCCTTATACTTCCCGTAAAACTCAAGTTCCTCTTCCTTTATTCCTGCCTTTGCAGCAACATCTTTTATGTTCTCCAATTTTGCTTCCTGTGCGATTTCTATATCCGACTTACTCATATAACATCCTTTCTGCCAGTCTTTTTTGATGGCATATACTAATTATTTTTCAAATATTCATCAAATTCTTCCATGGTCATAAGAACCTTACGAGGTTTTGTACCCTCCTCAGGTCCCACAACTCCCGCTTCACAAAGCTGGTCCATAATTCTGGCCGCCCTGTTAAAACCTATTTTGTACACTCTCTGAAGCATTCCTATGGAAGCACGCTCTTTTTCAATTATGAATTTTCCTGCCTCTGCAAAATACTGGTCTTTGTCGCCGCCAAAAGTCTGGCTTTCTGCAAACCCCGGATTGCTTATAATTTGGGAAACATTCTCATTATATTCAACTGTCTCACTGTGTTCCTTAAGAAATTCAACTACCGCCGAAACCTCCTCATCGGACACAAATGCGCCCTGAACTCTTGCAGGCTTCTGATAGCCCTGCGGATAAAACAGCATATCACCTTTACCCAGCAGCTTTTCCGCACCGTTCATATCAATTATTGTTCTTGAATCTA
Organism: uncultured Butyrivibrio sp.; assembly: GCA_964414835.1. Taxonomy (GTDB): domain Bacteria; phylum Bacillota; class Clostridia; order Lachnospirales; family Lachnospiraceae; genus Eshraghiella. The sequence continues at coordinate 44,509 of CAYPWY010000007.1, forward strand.
CTCCGGAAGACACCGAAAAAGCAATACGTGACGGTACATTTGCCTTGATAAGTCCCGTAATTACGTTAACACTCGGTCTCTGTGTGGCAATAACAAGATGTATACCTGCCGCTCTGGCAAGCTGTGCCAGACGGACGATGGCATCCTCAACCTCGTTGGAGGCTACCATCATAAGGTCAGCAAGCTCATCTATGATAATTACTACCTGCGGAAGCTTAACAGGCTTATTTTCATCATCTATATCATTAATACTGTCTATTTTTTCATTATATCCCTTGATGTCTCTGACACCAACCTGTGCAAATTTCTGATACCTGTCAGTCATCTCAGCAACGGCCCAGTTAAGTGCTCCTGCCGCTTTTTTCGGATCCGTGACAACCGGTATCATAAGATGAGGTATGCCATTGTATACACTCAGCTCAACCACCTTCGGGTCCACCATTATAAGCTTAACGTCATCAGGATGTGACTTATATAAAATACTCATAATAATGGTATTGATACATACCGATTTACCGGAACCCGTCGCACCGGCTATAAGAAGATGGGGCATTTTGGCTATGTCCGCAAGTACTGTTTTTCCCGCAATATCCTTACCAGCGACAAACGCTATTGCCGATGGGTGATTTTTAAAGTCAGTACCGGATAAAAGGTCCCCAAGCAGCACGCCCGACGTCTCTTTGTTAGGAACCTCTATTCCTACTGCCGCCTTACCCGGAATCGGTGCTTCTATTCGTATGTCTGCCGCTGCCAGATTCAGCTTGATATCATCTGCCAATGATACTATTTTACTTACCTTGACACCCTGCTCAGGCTGTATCTCATATCTGGTAACCGCAGGTCCGCAGCTTACATCAGTCACAGTTACCTTAACGCCAAAGTTTGCCAACGTCTGCTGAAGCTTCATTGCCGTTGTTTTAAGCTCATTGCTGTCAGTGCCCTGACCTTTGCTGCTTCCACGCTTAAGAAGTTTAATCGGAGGAAATACATATTTACGGCGTTTTACGGCAGGCTTAGGTACTGTTATGGACTGTTGCTGTGAAATATCCTTGCCCGAATTTTTGTCTTGTGATTTTTCTGCAGCTTGGGACTGTACGGATTTTTCCTGCTGACTGTTCCCGGTGCCTATATCAACATATTCCTCGTAGGTATCCTGCTTCTCTTCAACATCTGCTGCGGACTCAAAAGGAAGATACTCCTCCTCTCCCTGAAAAGAATCCAAAGGGCTGCTCTGCTCCTCAGCATAATGGCTGGTGACAAAGTCTTCTATTTCAGGAAGCTCATCATAACCGCTGCTCTTAACATCAAGAATATTGTCTTCAAATATTGAAGTATCAGGTGCCGGTTCAAAATTGAATACCTGTTCTCTATTTTTCCTTGACTTTCCTGAAGGCTTAATCTGATGTATTTCCTCAGCCGGTACGGTGTCCCTGATTTCCGTATCAAATGTAACCCCGTAAACCTTTTTTGAGGCTCTGGTAAGCTCAACCTTTTCCCTTGGTTCGTTCTTAATTGTAACCTTCTTATGCCCATCCTGTTCCCGCTGATGCTGACGATATTGCTGCATATCGTATCGTGCAGTATTGTATACTTTTTTACCGCCCTTTCTGATTCCGCCGATAAATGAACGCTCAGAAATCACAACTATACCGATTATTATAAGAACAATGTCAATAATATACGCTCCCACTGTTCCAAACCATGTGACAAACAGCTTACATATTGAGCCTCCGAAAAATCCCCCGCCGTTCTTATTAACAGAACACTCCGTATAATACTGTGAAAATTTCCATTCTCCGGCATGTGCTCCGCTTATCAGCTGGACTAATGTACATATAAGTATCATTACAACAACTCCGGCTATAAGTTTAATCCTTGCCACTGAGTTATTGCGGTTGGATATCATAAATATCACACCGCCGCAGAGAAGTATGGGAAATATGTAGGCTATAATCCCGAACAGGCCAAAGAAAAACGAACTTATTGCAGCCCCAACCATTCCGCCCACACCAAAGTTGGCTATAAAAAATATTATTGAAAGTGCCAATATTATAAGAACAGCAGCCTCTCTTGCTATTCCCTTATCCTTGCTGCGGACACTTTTGACCTGTTTTTGCTTTGCAGTGCTTCCTGTTCTCGCAGAATTTGTTCTATTTCTGACAGAAGAAGCCTTGCCCGGTGTCTTTTTTAAAGACGAATTTCTTGTCTTATTATTACTGGCAGCCATTGTCAGCCTCCTGTTATCTTCTTACTATTGAAAACACAATTGCCACTACGCCAAGTACGGCACAGTATATGGCAAATCCTATATATCTTTTTCTTCTGATAAGCTTTAACATGTATTTTATACTGAAATATCCCGTCACACCGGCAACTACTGTTCCCAATATGTATCCCGGAAGATTTGCCGAGCCGAAAGCCTCATTCTTAAGGTCTCCCAGCTTCACCACAACAGCTCCCAATATTGCAGGTATTGACATAATAAACGAATATTTCACAGCTAATTTCTTATTATAGCCCAGCATAAGACCTGTTGCAATAGTTGTTCCGGAGCGTGAAAGTCCCGGCATCGTCGCAACTCCCTGTGATATTCCCATAATGAATGCCCCTGAATAAGATGCATCCTTTATGCGCATTGTCCCGTCAGGGTGCTTATCCGCCAAAAACAACAGCACCGCCGTAAGAATCAGGCATATACCCACAATCCATAATGTTTCCGATGCCCTTTCCACAAGCTCGCTGCCAACCATTCCCAATATCCCTGTGGGAACAGTAGATATAAGTACCATAAGCACCAGCTTGCGGTAAGAGGAATTTACCACTTTAAAATATGTATAACGGGTATTTCCCTTGCGTCTCATTATAAATACGAGAAAATTGGCAAATATCGTCACCAGCATCCCCCAAAACTCACGAATCATTCCCCATATATCTTCCCTGAACACAATAATTACAGCCACAAGTGTTCCAAGGTGAAGCATAACGTCAAAATACATTCCTGAATCAAGATTGATTCCAAGCACTTTTTTAAATATAGCAAGATGTCCCGAACTGCTCACAGGCAGAAATTCAGTGATACCCTGAACAAGTCCCATGAGTAACGCCTTAAGTATATTCAACTTTCTTCCTCCTTGATAGTCCCCCGCCGGCCGTAATAAATAACAGCTTATTAAACGCCAAAAATGATATAACAGCGGTTTTCAGCTATTATACCATTTTTTCACAACGAATACAAATATGAATTTACATGTGATTTGCGGCAGCATTGCTGCCAATCATCTCATAAAGCTTTTCAAATGCCTGATGAATATTCCCGCATTCATTGATTATCCCGGCATCCACAGCTTCGCAGCCCACAAGGATTGTCCCCAAATCCTTCGCCATCATCTGTGTTTCCATCATCATATTTTCCAATTCGTTTTCAGGGCAGTTTGAATGAGCCGAAATAAAGCTTATTATTCTGTCCTGTATGGACTTAAACTGCTTGTAGGTCTGGTTTGTTCCCAGAATTGTTCCGCTCATTCTTACAGGATGGATTATTACCGTAGCTGTCGGCACAATAAAAGAATAATCTGCCGCAACCGCCACAGGTACACCTATGGAATGACTGTCTCCAAGCACCAGTGATACTGTGGGTTTTGTCACTCCCGCAATTAATTCTGCCAGTGCCAGACCGCATGACACATCTCCGCCAACCGTATTTACCAGAAAAAGTATACCCTTTATATCATCATTGCGCTCCATCGAAGCAATAAGCGGCAGCATATGGTCATATCTGGTGGTCTTGCTGTCACGGTTGAGATTTTCGTGACCCTCTATCTCCCCTATAATGCTTATTATCTCTATTCCGTCAACAATGCTGCTGCCATATTCTTTTATATCTTCCTGTCCTTCTGGCATAAAAACACCTCCGAAAATACTTTTTAGAAGTATTCCCGAAGGTTAGTCTTATTATTCCTGATTACCCGTATCTTTCTCATCCGTATCATCATCAGCAGCATCAGGCATATCATCGCTCACTCTGGTTATCTCAACCTTGCGGATTACATTGCCCGAAACCTCAAGAATCCTAAAGCAAAGCCCATGAGATATTACAACTTCGGTATCATCCTCATCAGGAATCCTGTCCAGCTTATATATGAGAAATCCGTTAAGAGTATCATATTCTTCACTTACAATATCTGTCCCCAGAAGCCGGTTTAGCTCATCCAGTTCCGTAAGTCCGTCAACAATATAGGCATCATCCTCGTTCTGTTCAATAACCTCCTCCTCGTCATCATACTCATCAAGAATGTTTCCTACAATTTCCTCAATAATATCCTCCATGCTGATAACGCCTGCAGTCTGACCATACTCATCAACAACGATTCCCATATGTATTTTTTCAGCCTGCATATCGCGCAGCAAATCATCGATATCTCTTGTTTCCGGCACAAAATAAGGTTCCCGAAGCAATGCTTTAAGCTTTATTATTGTCTTTTTGCGGTTAGGTATATTTCTGTACAGTATAAGCGCATCCCTGATATGGATTGTTCCCACTATATTGTCAATATCTCCGTCATAAACAGGAAATCTTGAATACTTGCCGTCTATATGGTTTTGAATAAAATTCTCCAATGTAATATTACAATCTATCGCCACAATTGAGCTTCGATGAGTCATAATATCTCCGGCAGACTTATCTCCCAGCTCAAAAATATTGGCTATCATCTCCGCCTCGGAGGCTTCCAGAACACCTTGCTCCTGACCTTCATTGACCATTGTTATTATTTCTTCCTCGGTAACATTGTCAGTATTTTCCTTAGGGTCAATTCCGAAAAGTCTTATAACAAAATGTGATATTCCCGTCACCACTGCACATATCGGAAAAAGAACAGCCATTATGGCACCTACAATATTGCAATAGCGGTATGCTTTTTTCTCAGGTGAACGCTTGCCTAGTTTTTTGGGAATCATAACGCCAAATACAATAAATATTACAAGCATAACCGCCCCTGCCGCAACAGAAATCCATATGCTGTCACTTTTTATACTGCGGCTTATGCGTGCCCTGATTACCGCCAATATGTATCCGCCTGCAATTACATTTGTAACAAACATTACAATATCAAAAGTATCCGCAAATCTTGACGGGTCATCAATAAGCTTTTTAAGGCGTATGGACTTCCGGTCTTTCGCCTCTGCTTTTTCCTCTATCTCTTTCTCGTTAACATTTTTAAGAGCTGTCTCAAATGAATATAAAACAGCATCTATCACAAGGAATAACACAAATAATGCAATTCCTATATACGTTTGGCCGTCGCCCATAAATTATCCTTTCTGTCTGAATTACTATTATCCTTTTTTGCCGCAGACAATACGGTCATCCTATGTACGGATAATCTCCAGACTTGTAAGGAGAGCCTTATTGACTTTTACAATTATCTCGCTGTCAAGATGGCAGACCTTATCCTTTAATCTTGTTTTATCTATTGTTCTAAGCTGTTCAAGCAAAATAACCGAATCCTTAATCATATCATACTTAGTAGAGTCAATCTCCACATGTGTCGGCAGCTTTGCCTTGTTCATCTTTGAAGTGATTGCCGCACAAATCACAGTAGGGCTATGCTTGTTTCCAGTATCATTCTGAACAATAAGCACAGGCCTTATTCCGCCCTGTTCCGAACCGACCACCGGTCTTAAATCGGCATAAAAAATGTCTCCTCTTCTAACAATCACGATTAAACACACTCCGTTAATTAAATTTAACCTTATTATTGCTGTTTTCGTGTGTGTTTATACAATTTTTTAAAAAATTATCTTACATACTTTCTTTCCACCCGCTGAGAGATACCGCATACAAACTCATAATCAAACTTACCTGAAAGTCGTGAAAGCTCCTCAACGGTAATGCACTCATCACCATCTCTGCCGATAAGTGTAACCACATCCTCCACCTGCACACCTTCTATACCGGTAACATCCACCATCATCTGGTCCATACATATTCTTCCGATGACCTGTGCTTTCTTACCTCTGATTAAAACATATCCATTGGAAGAAAGTGCGCGCGGATACCCATCAGCATAGCCTATGGCAACGGTAGCCACTTTGGTAGGGCGGTCCGTTATATAGGTTCTTCCGTAGCTTATACCCTCGCCTGCCGGAAGCTCCTTAACAAAAATAACATGGCTTTTCAATTCCATCACAGGATGATAATCAATCTCATTACACATCTCATCGGACGGATGTAATCCATATAATATAATTCCCTCTCTGACCATATCAAGGGCATATTCCGGCATATCAACGATTGCCGCACTGTTGCAGCAGTGCCTTATTTTAAATGTAACGCCTCGTCCCTCAAGCTCATTGAGAAGTCCCATGAATCTGTCAAACTGCGTATGTGAAAAGCTTTTATCAGAGCAGTCTGCTGTTGCAAAATGCATAAATACGCCCTCACAGTCCAGATTAGGCAGCTTATATACACGTTCAATCGCATCCGCCGAGGTTTCATTTACCGGAAAACCTATTCTGTTCATTCCGGTATTAATCTTGATATGGCATTTTGCCGTCATGCCAAGCCTGACAGCACATTCTGAAACCTCACGTGCCATTTCTTCTGTAAGCATTGCAAAAGTAATATCACTTCGCATTACTGCCTCATATTCTGCACCGCACACATAACCAAGTACCAGAATCATATTCTCTATTCCATGTTCCCTAAGTTCCAATGCTTCCCTGACAGTAGCTACGGCAAAGCCTTCCACTTTATCCTTGATTGCCTGCGCTACCTCTATAGCTCCATGTCCGTAGGCATCCGCCTTGACAATTGCCATAATACTGACATTTTCACCGACCTTTGTACGTGCCTCTGCCACATTGGCAAGGAGAGCATCAATATGTATTACTGCATAAGTTCTTGTAAACCTTTCCATGCTGATTATCCTTCTTTACCGTTATTTACCCATAACACGCCCAAACTGCTCCAGCAAATCCCCTGCCAGAACCGTATGCATATTGTTCTCTGCCGCTGCAGCTTCGCCTGCCAGTCCATGTATATACACTCCCATAGCCGCCGCAGAGAAAGGCTCAAGCCGGCAGGACAACATTCCTGCAATAACACCTGTAAGAACATCACCCATTCCGCCTTTGCTCATAGCTGCACAACCGGAATTATTTATATAGGTTCTCGGTTCAAAGGATGCAACTACTGTGGATGCGTTTTTAAGAACGCATATCACATTATTTTCTGCGGCAAAATTAACAGCTGCACCTACGGAATCAGCAAGTATTTCCGCCTTTGAAAGTCCGCTCAGACGTGCCATCTCCCCTATATGCGGTGTAATTATAACAGTTGAACCACAGCTTTTCAATAGTGATATATCCTCTGCAATAATATTTAATCCGTCAGCATCAATTATTACCGGACATTTGGCAACGCTCAGAACTTTTTTAATTATTTTTGCGGCTGTATAGTCGGTGGAAAGCCCCGGCCCGGCTATTATCACATCAGCCTTGGCAGCGCCTTCACCCACAGCCTCAGCCGCATTATCGTCATTGTATCCCTTAACTATTGCCTCCGGCAGCAGATTTCTTATAACTCCGCAGTTATTTTCGTGGGTAAGTACCTCCACAAGTCCCGCACCGCACCTGTATGCGGCCGCAGCCGCCAAATAAGCAGCTCCGCTCATATTTTCGCTTCCTGCGATAACTAATGTCCTTCCGTAGCTTCCTTTGTTGGACATGGCATCCCTGACCGGGATTCCATATACATCATCAGTGGTAAAGTACATAGCTGCCCCAAGATTCCTTACCGCCTCCGGACAAAATCCTATATCCGCCACTGTCACCTCTCCTGCCAAGGCTTTACCCGGATATAACATAAGCCCCTGTTTATTATATCCGAATGTCACTGTGGCATCAGCATGTATGGCAGTCCCCATAACACATCCCGTATCCGCATTCACGCCTGACGGAATATCCACGCTAACAACCACATTACTGCAGGCATTGATTTTGTCGATAATTCCGGCGTATGACCCGGAAATCTCCCTTGACAAGCCTATGCCGAAAACTGCATCTATTATAATATCATATTCATCTATTGCCGATAGGTTACGAACCGCCATACCGGAGCGCACTGCAATGTCAAGCTGAATATTAAACTCCTCTGTGGCGTGTTCTTTATCGCCTGCAATTATAATATCCACAGCCATCCCCTGCCATGTAAGGATTCTGGCAGCCGCCACTCCATCCGCGCCGTTATTTCCGCATCCGCACACCGCGCATATTTTAACGGCCCTCCCGAAATCAACAGCAATCTGCGCCGTTTTTGAGGCAACCTCAAAAGCCGCCCGTTCCATAAGAACCACGGAAGGTATTCCCATTTTTTCAATTGTGTAAATGTCTACGGACTTTGCCATAGCACCTGTCAAAACATATTTCATATGAACTCCGCTTTTATTGAAAGTAAAAAAGAGTTTCGACGCCGAAACTCTTTTCCGGGCGATTTACCCATTATTATTTGGATGTCAGTCTTTTTTATCCGATTTGTTATCAAAGACCTCCATCATCTCATGTCCCAACAAATCATGCATATATGTATATATCTCTGTGTTTTTTGTTTCTTTATCCTGCTTTATAAGAATCTTTTTCTTAAGCTCAATACGCATATCATTAATCCATTTCCCCAGAAGCTGTATATCCTCATAATTCTGGTGTATCCTGTCATAACACACCTGAACACCTTCTATAATAAGCTCAAGATTGGCGTTACGTATCTTCTCAGGTATTTCAAGCTCCTCCTGCTCTAACTGGGCAATTTTATCCTTAGCCTCCATCACAAGATTTTTATTGGTACTCATAAGCTTCTGCCGCTTGGCATCGGACATTTCGGTATTTTCTACATTATTTATAATTGACTTCATCAAGTCTGTCTTTATCTTGCGGACATCCTTAAGGTCATTGGTTATCTGTCCCTGCCTTTTAAGCAGAGCATTAAGCTTCTTCTCTAACTGCCTGATTTCCGGCGTCTTGTCTTTCTCCGGAAAAAGCCTGTGATAACGTTCATCCAATGTCACTATAGGCAGACGCTTGTATGCAATGCTTTTCTTAACTTCTTCAATAGTAAGAGCCATTTTCTACTCCTGTCTTGCAATGTTATATGATAAAGTCATAAGGCTTTCAGATAAATGCACATTCTCAACCACAACATTCTTGGGTACTATTAAATCCATATGGGCGAAATTCCATATTCCCTTGATACCGGCTTCAACCGCTATTCTTGCCACTTCATTAGCACTTGTCTTGGGAATCGTCAGCGCCATAATCTCTATCCCGTTATCCCGTATGAAGCCGCTCATCTCATCCATAGTCATTATTTTGGCTCCTCGGCATTCCCTTCCTATTAATTCGGGATTGCTGTCAAACATGCCCTTTACAACAAAACCTCTCTTGGCAAAATTTGCATAATTGGCAAGAGCCCGCCCAAGATTTCCGGCTCCCGCAATTATTATATTATGAACACGGTCCATTCCCAGTATTTTAGCTATTTCATCATGAAGATACTCTACATTATATCCGTAACCCTGCTGTCCAAATCCGCCAAAATGATTTAAATCCTGTCTTATCTGTGATGCTGACACCTTCATTCGGCTGCTCAAATCACCGGAAGATATTCTCTCAACTCCGTTATCTAAAAGTTCCTCTAAATATCTGTAATATCTGGGCAGTCTCTTGACAACAGCCATTGAAATTTCATTGCGGTCCATATATATGCCTCCTCTATACCCGGCTCAATCTTTCTGCACAATAAAAAATTGACATCATCAATACATACAATTTTAGCAGTATGAATGATAAATGTCAATTTTTTACTTTATCACAATATGGTATTTTAAAGACTTACTTTTCTCTTAAGCAGTTCCGACACGCCTATATATGTTCCTATTATGAAAACAATCTCAAACAAATACAGAAGCCATGAGCCACCAATAATCTGAAGAAAGCTGTCTCCAAAGTCAAATGTCGGTATAAAATTGGATATGACAGATGCCGCTATCCTTATTGCCAAAAAAAGTCCGAATGCCAGCCAGCCTTTGCCTTTCTTGTTGGCAAGAATCGTAGCACTGAGTGTTATTGCAAGATAAGCAAAGCTTACGGTAAGAAGAATATTTAACCATATGCTTGTGATTGTTGCCGCAATGCTTATAACAATATCCATTATTCCTGAGCCGGAAACCATGCTGAGCATCTCATTAATAATCTCCGTAATATCCCTGAAATTGGCATATTTTATGAATACGAGCTGTACATCAAGATATATAAAAAGAATATATAATACCGATGCCAGAACCGTCATCAAAAACAGCATAAGATATTTTGCTCCGACTATCTTATATGTTGAATTAGGGGTCATAAAAGTCATAAAGCTGTACTTGGAATTGAGTTCTCTGGCATATGATATAACTCCCATAATCATCAGGAAAACTATAACCGCCCAGCCGCAAAGCATAAATAAGATTACCGATATCATAAGATTGGTATCACTTTCAAATATTATACTTCCGGCAAGATATGCTTCAAGTGCAATCAGTACGGCAAAAATTACAATATATGGCGTCAAATCTTTTCTGAGTTCATATTTAATGAGCTTGAGCATATGGTACACCTCCCCATCCGTATACTTCCTTATACAACTGTACAAGGGATTTCTGATTGACTGCCCGCAGCTTGTCGGCATCTCCGGCAAGTACAAGCTCTCCGTTCTTCATAAAAAGAGCCCCATTGACAACATGTTCCAGCTCATCCACAAGATGGCTTGATACAACGATTGTCCTGTTTCCTCCTGCGTTGGCAATAATTGCATTGATTATTACCTCTCTGGCAAGAATGTCAATACCGTTAAGAGGCTCATCAAGCATTATTATATCTGCATTACGGGAAAGCGCCACGGCAATTTTTAATTTGGCAAGCATACCTGTTGACATATTTTTAACCTTGTCGTTAAACTGCAGCCCCATTTTGCCAAGCAGGTCATAGAATACCGTTTCACTGAAATCCTTATAAAAATCTTTATAAAATTTAACTATATCACGAATTGTCATATACGGATAAAAATAACTCTCGGTAGGCATATAAACTATATGCGCCCTGCTTTCACAGCTCAATGGTTCACCATTAAGCTGTATGCTGCCTGATGTAGGCTTTATAAGTCCCACAATCATCTTCATAAGCGTTGTCTTTCCACTGCCGTTAGGCCCCAAAAGAGCATAAACCCTGCCCGATTCAAGCTTCATATTGACGTGGTTGACAGCCGTACATGAATAATACTTCTTAACTAATTCATCGCAAATCAGCATATCAATTTCCTCCACCATATTTTACCTTAATTTTAATGTTATTTAATAGTATATCACTAATTTCTTCACATAGCAAGTTGCAAAGAAATTTTCAATAATGTATACTAATATAAAATATTATGGCGAGGTATTATATTTTTATGGCAGACATTATGCAGATGATTGAGGACGCGGCATCCTATATTAAAGACCGCATTGATTTTACACCTGAGATTGCAATAATTCTCGGTTCAGGACTGGGACCTCTGGCTAAGGAGGTCACTGACCCGGTTGTTATGAAATATTCCGACATTCCCCATTTTAAGGCATCAACAGTTGCAGGACATGCCGGTGAGCTTATAGCAGGAACCGTTGAAGGGCGCAGTGTGCTTGTTATGAATGGACGCTTTCATTATTATGAGGGTCATACTATGGATGTGGTCACACTTCCCATACGCGTTTTTGCCAGACTGGGTATTAAGAATTTGATTGTCACCAATGCCGCCGGAGGAATCAAGGATTCCCTGCATCCCGGTCAGATTATGCTTATCAATGACCACCTGAGTTTTATGTGTCAGTCGCCTCTCATTGGTTCTAATCTTGATGAGTTCGGCGTGCGTTTCCCTGATATGACGGAGGTTTATACCAAATCGCTTATTAAGCTTGCACACCGCATCGCTGATGATAACGGCATTGATGTTCAGGAAGGTGTATACTGCTATTTCCGGGGGCCCCAATATGAAACTCCGGCAGAGATACGTGCCGTCCGTATGCTTGGTGCCGATGCTGCCGGAATGTCTACCGTTCCTGAGGCGATTACGGCAAGACACTGCGGTATGAGGATTCTCGGCATATCCCTCATTACCAACAAAGCCGCCGGACTTGGCGGCACAGGGCTTTCACATGCCGAGGTTACCGATATTGCCCACCGCGCTGAGCAAAACATGGTAACACTGGTAAAAAATATAATTGGCGAGTGGAAATAATTATGGTTTTGAATTGCAGCAATATATGTAAAACTTTCATAGCAGATGAGATACTGCACAATGTATCTTTTCATATAGAAGAGGGAGAAAAAGCCGCCATCGTAGGAATTAACGGTGCAGGCAAATCTACTCTGTTAAAAATTATTATGAATGAGCTTGATGCTGACAGCGGCATTGTAACAATAGCAAAGGAACACACCATAGGCTATCTTGCCCAGCATCAGGACATCTCCTCGGACAGAACCATCTATCAGGAGGTCATGACCGTCAAAAAGGATATTGTTGACTTGGAGCTGACCCTAAGGTCATTGGAACATCAGATGAAACACGCAGAAGGTCAGGAGCTTGAAAAGCTTCTTAATACTTACACTTTGCGTAATCACGAATTTGAACAGCAGAACGGCTATGCCGCACGCAGCGAGGTTGTAGGCGTATTAAAAGGTCTTGGTTTTACGGAAAAGGAGTTTGACAAAAGAATATCACTGCTGTCCGGCGGTGAAAAAACACGAGTTTCCCTCAGCAAGCTTTTGCTGAGCAAACCGGACATTCTTCTTTTGGATGAGCCTACCAATCACCTTGACCTGCCGTCAATTGCATGGCTGGAGACATACCTTACCAATTATGCAGGCAGCGTTGTAATCGTGGCTCATGACAGGTATTTTCTCGATAAGATAGTCGACAAAATCATAGAGCTTGACAACGGTATATGCACTGTATATTCGGGAACATATTCGGATTATTCAGCCAAACGCGCCCAGGTAAGGGCTGCACGTCTCAAGGCTTACTATAATAACCAGCGTGAAATCAGACATCAGCAGGAAGTTATCGACAAACTCAAATCATTTAACCGTGAGAAATCCATAAAGCGTGCAGAGAGCCGTGAAAAAATGCTTGCCAAAATGGACGTAGTTGAAAAGCCTCTTGAAGATTCCGACGGAATGCATTTTAAACTTGAACCGGCAGTCATAAGCGGCAATGATGTACTAAGCGTAACAGGTCTTACCAAAAGCTTTGGAGAGCGGACTCTTTTCAGTAATATTGATTTTGAAATAAAGCGCGGAGAGCGTGTTGCACTTATAGGTGCCAACGGAACAGGCAAAACTACCATTCTTAAAATAATCAACGGGCTTTGTGAAGCTGACGGCGGCGTTGTCAGACTTGGCGCCAATGTGGAATGCGGCTACTATGACCAGGAGCACAATGTTCTGGATATGGATAAAACTCTTTTTGACGAAATATCGGATACATATCCCGATATGAATAATACCAAGATACGCAATGTTCTTGCGGCTTTTCTTTTTACGGATGACGATGTGTTCAAGCGCATCGGCGACTTAAGCGGAGGTGAACGAGGCAGAGTACTGCTTGCCAAGCTTATGCTGTCCAACTCCAATCTTCTTCTTTTGGACGAGCCCACCAACCACCTTGATATCAATTCCAAGGAAATATTAGAGGAAGCGCTTAATAATTACACCGGCACCTGTTTTTTCGTGTCCCACGACAGATATTTTATCAATTCGGTTGCCACCCGTATTCTTGACTTGCAAAATTGCACCATAACTAATTATATAGGCAATTATGACTACTATCTGGAGAAATCCGTCGCCTCTGCTTCAATCCAGAATCAGAGCACAGCTTCTGATTTTGCTGTTGTATCTACAGCCAAGGAAGACCGCCTTATCAAAAAAGAGGAACAGGCAAGGGAGCGCAGACGGCTCAATGAAATCGCCAGAATTGAGTCCAGAATATCGGATATAGACAGGCTCATTGAAGAAACAGACATTGAGCTTTCCAACGAACAGGTATACACCGACCACAATAAGTCGTCAGAGCTTAGCAGTAACCGGGAAAAGCTCATAGCCGAACAGGAGGAATTATATATCCAATGGGAAAGTCTGGAAAACTCCTGATTACATATATCAGGCACAAAAACGGCATTGCAGCAGTTGTTACTGAGGCAATGCCGTTTTGTTATTCCAAACCGGATTTGTCAATATAAATTATCATTCCCGGACCAAGTCCCTCCGTAGGTCTTGCCGTAAATCCATGCTGTATATAAAACTGTTCTCGTCCCTTGGCACACATCAGACAAAGCATCATACGCGTACCCGGCTGTGTAATTCCCTTAACATAATCCTTAAGCATTCTCAAAATACTTCCGCCTATATTATGCCCTTGCGCCTCAGGAAGTACAACCAAATCCTGAATATATGAAACAACTGCGCCGTCTCCGACAATTCTTCCCATACCCACAGGTTCTCCATCAACATACGCGCACAAGGTATACAGAGCATTCTTTAGTGCCCATTCCGCCTGATTTCTCGATAACTCTATCCATCCTACCCTGTGCCTTAACATAAGGTATGTATCCACATCAAGCTGATTTTCTCTTATCTCTAACATAATAAGCCTCTTTCAAACGACTGATTATTTTATCCCGAAGCTTTCGTTTATACGCTTCCAGTCTGCCTTGAGAATACGCTGATTACGTCCTCTGAATTCCGATTTTTCCTCGTACAGATATTTCTGGCTCAAAAGTCCATCCAGTGTAGCCTGTATACGCTCCTTAGGAATTTTATTATACTCAGACACACCTTTGACCGTCTTCCAATATGTGGCAACCTTATTCATGCTTTTAAGTCTTTTGAGCGAATCAAGTATCAGGTCGATATAAAACTGCTGCTCCTGAACCTGTCTCGGCATCTCAACATATGAGTTGGCCGATGACTTAAGCTTATTGCTGAGGGCATGTTTAACAGCATATATAATAACCTTCTTATTAAGCTCCCGCAGGTACTGCACTGCAAGATTAAAATGTCCATCACCTGTAAAAATAATAAACACATCAGGAGAATTTTTCTTAGCAGCTTCTCTGTAAATTGCATCAAGAATAATAAAATCTGTAAAATCTTTATCAACGCCGTCTTTCATACTGGCTGTATGTATAACGTTCTTGGTATATTTGCCAAGCTTATCAAGTTCAGGGCCTATAACCCGGTTATTAAAATCTCCGTAAAAATATAATTTCTGAATCTTATATTCACTGCGTATTTCATTATACCATTCCTCTACATTGGGAACCATATTAAACTTGTTGGTATATGAATAAAACCAATGCTCATAATCCACAAATGCTGCCGCTGTCTGTTTTCTGCTGATTCCAAATAATCCCACCTTTCTCCTCCTTTCTTAAATAATATGTATGTCCAAAGACATATCGCTTTTATTATATAACTTTGGTTTGTCTTTTGCAACACAAAATAAAAAGCGGCACAAGATGTTGTGTATTTTTTTGTATTTTTAACAACATCTTGTAGACACTCACCAGATATAGTGTTATAATGTTAACCATAGTACATTATATTGTGATTTTTTGTGAATTTACATATCAGGGTTTGATGCCCAATATATACACATAAATTAATTATTAAAAAAAAGGTTTGTTCAGGAGGATGTTATGAAAGTAATCAAAAGAGATGGCAGAGAGGTTAATTATGACCGCAACAAAATTATAATTGCCATTCAAAAAGCCAATGATGAGGTACCATTCAGCGAGAAGATTTCCGATGATAAAATTCATGGTATTGTGGCTTCAATCGAGAAGCTTGGCGCAAGCACTCTTCAGGTAGAAGAAATTCAGGATATTATTGAACAGAAGCTTATGGCTGAACGCAAATTTGTTCTTGCCAAAACCTACATTATATACCGCTATCAGCGTGAAATGGTTCGTAAATCCAATACAACCGACGAATCAATTCTCGGACTTATCCAGCAGACCAACAAATACGCAATGGAAGAAAACTCCAACAAAAACGCCGCAGTTGCATCAACCCAGCGTGACCTTATTGCCGGTGAAGTTTCAAGAGACCTGACCAAAAGGCTTCTTCTCCCTGAGAAAATTTCAAAGGCTCATGATGAAGGCATAATACATTTTCACGATGCGGATTATTATGTTCAGTCTATTTTCAACTGCTGTCTCATCAACATAAGCGATATGCTGGACAACGGCACTGTCATGAACGGCAAAATGATTGAAAGCCCTAAGAGTTTTCAGGTTGCATGTACTGTCATGACTCAGATAATATCTGCCGTTGCAAGCAGTCAGTATGGCGGACAGTCGGTTGACATAAGCCATCTCGGAAAATATCTGCGCAAAACAAAGGATAAATACCGCAAGCGCTATTCAGAGGAATTTGCCGGAGTATTTACACCTGAACAGATTGAAAAAATAGCTTCAGACAGGATGTTGGACGAGCTTAAGTCAGGTGTTCAGACAATCCAATATCAGATAAACACACTTATGACCACCAACGGTCAGTCACCTTTTGTGACACTTTTCCTTAATCTTAAAGAGGATGACCCTTATGTTGATGAAGTTGCACTTATTATAGAAGAAATACTTAAACAGAGGATTCAGGGAATCAAAAACAAAGCCGGCGTTTATGTTACCCCTGCTTTCCCTAAGCTTATATATGTACTCGATGAGCACAACTGTCTCAAGGGCGGAAAATATGATTATCTTACCAAGCTTGCTGTTGAGTGTTCTTCCAAAAGAATGTATCCTGACTATATATCAGCCAAAAAGATGCGAGAAAACTATGAGGGTCAGGTATTCAGTTGTATGGGCTGCCGTTCCTTCTTAAGCCCTTGGAAGGATGAAAACGGCAATTATAAATGGGAAGGACGTTTCAATCAGGGGGTTGTCAGCCTTAACCTTCCTCAGATTGGTATTATTGCCCAAGGCAATGAAGAACTTTTCTGGGAACTTATGGAAGAAAGGCTTTCAATCTGTTTTGAGGCGTTGATGTGCAGACACAAATCACTTGAAGGCACACTTTCCGATGTAAGTCCTATACATTGGCAGTATGGCGCCATAGCAAGGCTTGAGCCCGGTCAGACAATCGACAGTCTCCTCCACGGCGGCTACTCTACTATCTCATTGGGATATATCGGTCTTTACGAGGTCACAAAGCTTATGACAGGTGTAAGCCACACTGACCCTAAGGGTACTGAATTTGCAATGAAGGTTATGAGAAGACTTCGCGAAGCTTGTGATACATGGAAGCGCAACACCGGTATCGGTTTCGGTCTTTACGGAACCCCTGCCGAATCACTGTGTTACAGATTTGCAGAGATTGACCGTAAAAAGTACGGGGATATAAAGGATATTACAGACAAGGGTTATTACACCAACTCATATCATGTTGATGTCCGTGAAAAAATTGATGCTTTCAGTAAATTCCGATTTGAAAGCCAGTTCCAGACTATTTCCAGCGGCGGCGCAATCTCATATGTAGAGATTCCTAACCTGAGACATAACCTTCCTGCACTGGAAGAAATTGTTAAATTTATTTATGATAATATACAGTATGCTGAATTTAACACCAAATCGGATTATTGTCAGGTATGCGGTTTTGACGGCGAGATTATTATCAACGACAAGCTTGAATGGGAATGCCCTCAGTGCCATAACAAGGACCACAATAAGATGAATGTTACAAGAAGAACCTGCGGCTATCTGGGCGAGAATTTCTGGAATGTGGGCAAAACCAAAGAAATCAATTCACGTGTACTTCACATTTAGAGGATGTTTATGAACTATGCAGATATAAAACTTTTTGATGCCGCCAACGGTCCCGGAATAAGAATTTCACTTTTTGTAAGCGGCTGTACACACAGATGCAAAGGGTGTTTTAACCAAGAGGCTTGGGATTTTTCTTACGGTAAGGCATTCACCAAAAAAGAAACTGACTATATCATAGAGCAGCTGGCACCTGCTCATATAAGCGGACTTACCATCTTGGGCGGAGAGCCAATGGACCCTGCAAATCAGCCTGGAATACTTCCGCTGCTGCGAAAAGTCCGTGAAGTGTACGGCAATACAAAAAGCATCTGGATTTTTACGGGATACCTTTTTGACAGGGACATCCTTGGGACTATGGTAAAAGAACTTCCATGCACCGAGGAAATCCTGAAATACGTTGATGTTATGATGGACGGTCCTTTTATAGAGGAACGTAAGGATTTGAATGCGTATTTCAGAGGTTCTGATAACCAGCGTGCAATTCTTGTTCAGGAAACTTTAGCAGACAACGGTGAGCTTCATTTCTGGCAGCCTATTGAACCGCAGTACGTTTATCCGTCAACCTAATCCGGCTTTTCCGGGTTCAGATACACATGGATATATTATATATAATATTGCGTATAGTATTTTATACTTATAATTAAGGAGATTTACGAATGACAGCTGACATAAAAGTTAAGAAACTCAATGAAAATGCAATTTTACCTACATACGGTTCAGAATATGCCGCAGGTGCTGATTTATACGCATGTATGGAGCAGTCCATCACTATTGCGCCCCACGAGACTGTTATGATACATACCGGTCTTGCCATGGAAATTCCTGAAGGCTATGCCGGTCTTATATACCCAAGAAGCGGAATGGCTTCCAAACGCCACTTGGCTCCAGCCAACAAGGTAGGCGTTGTTGACCCTGACTACAGAGGCGAATTTATGATAGCCCTTCACAATCATTCCAATGAGGAACAGACTGTTGAACCGGGAGAAAGAATTGCCCAGCTTGTTATTACTCCGTTTATTACGGCAGCTTTTAAGGAAACCGACCAACTTGACGAGACCGTAAGAGGTGCCGGAGGCTTCGGAAGTACCGGATACGGAAAGTAAAAACACAAAACCCCTGCCGCAGAAATATGAAATTGGGGAATCTGTGGCAGGGGTTTTATATTAATCAATGCTATACCGAAAATCAATTTCATTCATAACTCTCAATTAATTCAACTGCTGTAACATGCATCGTGTCGGAATTATAGGTAACTTTGACTCTGTCGCCAACAGTAATTATTTGTATAATATGACCTTCAGAATCTGTAAAATTATCATTCATTTCACTGCTATAACCGCAAAATCCGAATATGTCACCAAATATTTCCTGTGTCATATATTCATCCTCTGTACTATCCGGATAATATATTATTTCACAATCTGTCCCTGCTGCTCCATTTTCAAGACTCTCATTGATATTTTCTTTGTCCCCGTCTCTTATTAAATTTGTTATCGGTCCAACAGTTCCATAAAAAGTGTAATCATTATTATATTCTGATACAGACTTGTATTCTTCGGCTTTCAAAATAATATCATCATCCGTCAAATATCTGTCTCCGTCAAAAATGGCGTAATTAAAATCCTGTCTATCCTTAACATTCATACTGCCATCATAGTGTATGACGGAACCGCTATATTCTATGATTACATCTGTCCCCTCCGCAAAATCGGTACCGCATTTGTCAACAATCATAGGATATTTCGTATCGGAACATAAATTCACAACATATTCTGTCTCTCTGTTTTCCCTGATAATCCCAATACATTTCTTTATGGCAGACTCACTGTCGATTCCATTATCAACCTGCGCTTCACCATTTTTCTCAGCGCAGCCTGAACACAATATTATGACTGCTGCTGCAACCAACATCCACCTATTCATAACCTCTTATACTCCCTTCATTATTTACAAAAATTATAAAACATGCCATTACATTTATAATAAAAATTATTTCCGGAATAATAGTACAACCTACTATCCGCATTATTTCCAATTACTGATAAATCCAAATAATTTAACACATATCCAGATTCAATATTTGGATCCATGTAAATATATCCATATGATTGGCTTATTCTAAATGCTCCGCAAAGTACAATAACATGATACACATCTACATCATAATCTTCACAAGAAATCCCTTGCATATTACACATTATTGGACTGCCGCCACTTAATACAGATAATACATTTACCATATATACTGCCCCTTAACGGAAAATTATCAAGTATAAAATACCATATATTTCACTATGTGTCAACGTTGTCACTATTAAACTGTTAAAACCGCATTTTTTTCTTCTGCTTATTCCATACAATCACAAAACATATCACATGCACAGCAAATGTAATTGCCCACGTCACCGGGTATGACATATAAATCACTTTGGTGGTGTGATATTGGGGTATCTGGAAAACAGTGGCAAGCCATACAAACCTCAGTCCGCAGGCACCAATCAGCGACACCGCCATAGGCATAACCGCATAACCGATGCCTCTTATTGAACCCACCATAACATCCATCATTCCACACAGCGCATATGTTCCGCATATTATCATAAGGCGTACCATTCCGGCTTCCACCGCAACGGGATTGTCAGTGTATATTCCAAGCAGTGAATTTCCGAAAAATACTGCAAGCTGCCCAAGCACCACTCCTGTAACTATAACACAACCCTGACCGGTAAAAAGTATCTTCTTAATCCTGTCCGACTTACCTGCGCCATAATTCTGCCCTGTAAAGGACAAAGTAGTATGATGAAAAGCATTCATTGCCATATATACAAAACCCTCTATATTGGCTGCCGCCGAATTACCTGCCACCACTATCTCCCCGAATATGTTAATAGACGACTGTATAACAACATTGGACAGTGAAAATACCGTTCCCTGAAATCCTGCCGGAAGTCCGATTTGCATTATACTTTTTAATTTGCTGCCGTAGATATGCAGACTTTTAATCTCAAAATGTACTGCCCCTTTATCCTTAAGCATACATATTACAATAAGAGCAGCCGATACTGTCTGTGATATAACAGTGGCTATTCCCACTCCTGCAACATCCAGATTAAACACGATTACAAGAAGCAGATTCAGTCCCACATTAATGGCCCCCGCTATAAAAAGATAGTACAGAGGTCTTTTGGTATCTCCTACCGCACGCAGTATGGCACTGCCGAAATTATAAATCATCATTGAAGGCATACCAAGAAAATATATCCTCAGATACAATGCAGCAAGATTAAGAATCTCATCCGGTGTCTTCATCAGTATAAGAAGTTTTTCGGCAAAAATCTCTCCCACAACAGCAAGTATAATTCCGCTTATAAGGCTTAAAAGCATTGCTGTATGCACCGTCTCACTAAGGTCACGCTGCCTGACAGCTCCATAGTAACGTGCAACAAGAACATTCGCACCAACCGACAAACCTATAAATACATTGGTAAGCAGATTGATAAGCGCCGTATTTGAACCGACAGCTGCCAGTGAGTTATCTCCCGCATATTTACCTACAACTATTATGTCCGCTGCATTGAACAACAACTGCAGTATACTTGAAAACATCAAAGGAAATGCAAATAAAAGCATCTTTTTAAGAATTGGCCCATTGCACATATCCATCTCATATCTGTCTTTTTTCATCCTCATCGCCGCGCCTCACACTGCTTGTATAAAATAATAAACATCCGTGCATTATGTATTTACCGGATGTTTATTATATCACTATTAAATTGATTTGTGTACACCTAATTACAAAAACAGTGTCATTACAAAACATGTAATGACACTGTTTCCGTTACCGTTTTATGCTGCCGGCACAACGTCCATCAACAGCCGACCCAAAAACGGCAACTAATATAATAAATACTCTCCTGCAAAACCAGCCTTACGTGCATTTTCCTCCCCTGCACTTAAATCAATCAGGCTACGCTTATAACCCAAGAAGCTTCTTAAGCCACTCCCATACATCATCTATTAAGAGATTGACGCCCATAACTGCACCTCCCTTGTGATTGATGAGTTCATTATACATAGCCTTTCCAGAAAATGGAATAGCTTCCACTTAAGCGGTCATATTTTCGACAAAACGGTCATCATATTCATAGGTTATAAGCCGGATTTTGCTTATTGTGAAGAATTATATGCAGTGAGTATATATTGTTGTCTGTGCTTATTGTCATGCTTCCATTATAATTGGCTACCGCATCACCTACGTTCACAAGCCCCAGCCCGTGATTTTCATAGTCAGCCTTGGTGGTTGCAATTACTCCGCCGTCAACATTCAGGCTGCCGGCATAATAATTGCTTATATTTATCATAATAAAGCTATTATCATACTTAAATTCCAGCCGGACGCTTCTCTTGTCAGCATCATCAAGCTCCGAGGCTGCCTCTATGGCATTTTTAATTATATTGGATATTATGGTACATAAATCATAACTGCTTATATTGACAATCCCCGGAAATCTGCCGCTGACATTGACGGTAACATTTTCCCTGTCAGCTGTAAATATATATTGATTGATTACCGCATCTGCAATGTCACATCCCACTGAGATTCTGTTTACTGTCTGCGCCCCTTCTATATTATCCCTGACCTTCTCCATATACTCCGATAATTCTTCGTATTTTCCATTCTCAATACAATGCTCAATCACATTCATATGCGCCTGAACATCATGCCTGAATTTCCTGGTATTTTCCTCCTTTCTCTCAAGATATGCATAGTGCTGCTCCTGCATCTTAAGATACTGCCTGTTAATCTCATCCTTCTCCTTATACACGTTCTTGGTGGCAGCCAGCATAAGAATGGTACCTACCTCAAAAAGCAGGCTCACCACTGCCAGATAAAATACGATGTATACACCCAGCGCATACTCCATGCTGAATATTGTATCCACCATAATCGTTATGACCATACCGTTGCACAGGCATACAACCAGCGTCAGACCATAATAGGGCAGCCCGATTTTTACCCTGTGCCTGTAAAATCTGTTTGCCAGCCATCCCCACACTGCCACAACACAGGTTGTCACTGCTGCACCGATACATTTTACAACTAATTCCTTCTCCGGGAAATCAGTTATCATATACCTTAACAGGCTGCAGCACATATAGTCCATAAACGACACTATAATTGCTGCCCACACGTCCAACACCAGAAGCTTCCATATTCTCCTGTCGTCAAACATTATCAGAGATGCCGCTACAATAAATACTAAATAAACGCCCATATTATATATACCGTTGGCAACCAGAACAACAATCGCTATGTACAATACAGGTACAGCAAGCATCAGCTTTGATTTTTTCCTCTGATGCAGGTCACTAAGTCCCCTTAATACAAGATATAATTTTGCAAATTCAAGCAAATAACTTATTCCATAACCAATATACTCCATTATTTCCTCCTTGGTACTACGTTGTGGCTATCAGATTGCGCCACTTTATCAAATTTGCTATAAACTCCTTGCTTTTCCTCCTGCTTATAGGTATTTTAGTCTGGTTTATCAGGTACAGCGTATCCTTTTCAAATCTGTCCACATACCGGAAATTTACTATGTATGATTTAAAAGGTATGCCAAATTCGTAATTCTTGAACACATTCCAAAGCTCCAGCATATTGAGATTTGCCTCAATATCATATTTTCTATGATGTATTATAACCTTGCGGAGCATTGTCTCAATATACATTACATCTTTCACGTACATTGGATGTATCATGGAAGTCTTTACGTCATAGATTTTGACCATGGGGTTCTCCCTGTTAATGGCAGCCAATGCCAACATGGCTTCCCTGATTTCCTCCTCCATATTATTCTTGTCTATGTACCGAAAGGCATTGACCTTATACCCCCTTCTGGCAAACTGTGTATATGATGTCAACATAATCGAACGGCTGTCGGGATGCATTTTGGAATAACTGCTGCATATTTCAAAACCATTCTGACAATTTTCTCCTAACTCCACATCATAGAATACTATGGAATATTCAATTCCGGCAGATAAAAACTCTTCCCCCGAAGCATATTTATCCACACGTATGTTTTTTGCAAATATTTTTCTGATTGTTTTTACAGCTCTGTCCCTCCAGAGCTCTTCATCATCAATTACCGCTATCATTCTTCACCCTTCCATTAATTCATTTTTACATTAAATCACGTCAACGGTGCATAGAAGCAAAACCCTATGCGCCATTTTTCACGCTCTTAATTTGGTTCCTTTTCCGTCACGCTTGGCAGTTTTCAGCTTCCTAAGGGAGACCTCCCTGCCTTTGTAGTCAATAGTAATATCCGCGTCTTCAGGTATAAGATATACGTCATCTATGCTGTCGCCTGCTGCAAGCTTGATACCCCTTACTCCCACTGCGCCTCTTTTTTTCTCAGGTATGTCTGTAAGCGGAAATTTAAGAAAATACCCGTCTGCTGACTGTAATACCACAAGCTGGCTGCTTATTATACACGTTCCCTCTTGACCGTCATTTTCCATAGACCTTGCATCCGTTGCGCAGATGTTTATTACACTGTCCTTGTCATTAAGCTTGGTAGCTGCTATGGTACGCTTGGCAGCTTCAAACTCACTACCGTCAACCAGCTTCATCATACCGCCTTTAGTCACAAACAGCAGTTTTCTTTCCTTAAGCTGCTCCGAGGAACACAGATATACAATCTCCTCTCCTGCGCTGCTGTAATTTCCCAGATTGTCAATCGGAGTACCTTTGTCCCTGAATTTGGTGAAAGGTATATCTTTGACCTTAATCTGATGAAGATTACCATTGTCTGTAAAAATACATATTTTATCGGTATTCATACAACTGAACACATATTTATTTTCTGCATATATTGCATCCTGATTCCGTTCAAAAGCCGCCTTGTCGATTGTCTTTGAATATCCGAAGCGGTCCATAATAAACACAACCTCCTGCTCCACAATCTTAGGTTCTTCATAGACTGCCGCCTCAGCGTCTTCAATGATTGTAAGACGAGTTACTCCGTATTCCTTCTTAATCTGTTCCAAGTCCTTTTTGATGGCCTTTTTCATTGCTTTTTTGCTGCCGAGAATGTCCTCATATCTGGCAATTTTAAGGAGAGTTTCCTCATATTCCTTTTCAAGAGCTTCTATCTCCAAGCCTATTAATTTATAAAGACGAAGCTCAAGTATTGCCGATGCCTGCCTTTCAGTGAAATGCAGCTTTGAGGCTGCCTTTTGGGACTGTTCCGACTTAAATTTGATGTCTGTGGTATCGCCGGAAATAAGACATGCTTTTGCCTGCTTAAGATTTTTACTTCCCCTGAGAATTTCAATAATAAGGTCAATTATGTTGCACGCCTTAATAAGTCCTTCCTTGACCTCTTTGTTATCGTATTCTTTCTTGAGAAGTGTGGTATATTTACGTGTGTTAATCTCATACTGAAATTCCACATTATGTTTTATTATATCCTTAAGTCCCAAAACCTCCGGTCTTCCCTCTGCAATTGTCAGCATATTAACGCCAAAGGTGTCCTCAAGCTTGGTCTTTTTGTATAAAAGGTTCTCAAGCTTCTTAATATCCGCATTCTTCTTCAGTTCAAGAACGATTCTTATGCCCTCCTTGGAGGATTCATTGGAAATATCAGTTATATCCTGCGTCTTCTTGGTTTCTATAAGGTCAACAACATCGGATATGAACTTGCTTATTCCCACACCAATCATAGTATAAGGAATTGCACTTATAACCAGCTTGTCCCTGTCGGATTTTTTCTTGCCCGGCTCAAAATCCACATTGCCGCGAAGCTTAATTTTGCCTGTTCCCGTCTCATATATGCCAAGAAGCTCGCTTTTATTGACAACTCTTCCTCCTGTCGGAAAGTCAGGTCCCGGCATGTATTCCATAAGCTCAGCGGTAGTTATCTTTTCATTATCCATATACGCCTCAACCGCATTGATAACTTCAACCAGATTGTGGGTAGGTATGTTTGTTGTCATACCGACAGCTATTCCCTCTGAACCGTTAATAAGTATGTTGGGAACCCGTACAGGAAGAACGGAGGGTTCTTTTTCCGTCTCGTCAAAATTCGGTACAAAGTCCACAACATCCTTGTCCAAATCCTTAAGATACACATCCTGAGTGAATTTTTTCAGTCTTGCCTCAGTATATCGCATGGCAGCAGCTCCGTCACCTTCTATGGAGCCAAAGTTGCCATGACCGTCTACAAGAGCCATACCCTTCTTAAAATCCTGCTCCAACACCACAAGTGTCTCATAAATGGAGCTGTCACCGTGAGGATGATATTTACCCATGGCATCACCTACGATACGTGCCGATTTACGGTGAGGTTTATCGTAATTAAGTCCCAACTGGTCCATAGCATATAATACACGGCGCTGAACAGGCTTTAATCCGTCCCTTACATCAGGAACGGCACGTGCCGTAATAACACTCATGGAATAATCTATAAATGATTTCTGCATCACATCGGAGTATTCTGTTTTCAAAATAGTCTCAGCCATACTGCCCTCCTATATGTCAAGCTCTGCATCATGCGCATGTTCATGTATAAAATCACGTCTCGGCGGAACTTCCGTTCCCATAAGAATGGAAGTAACATAGGAAGCCATTTTTGCATCCTCAATCTCCACCTGCTTAAGGATTCTTGTATCAGGGTTAAGAGTGGTCTCCCAAAGCTGGTCCGCATCCATCTCTCCAAGTCCCTTGTATCTCTGAAGGGTAAATGACATTCCTTCATGCTCCCTGCGGTATTTTTCAAGCGCCTTATCGTCATAGAGATATTCGCCCTCGCCTTTTTTCGGAACCACCTTATAAAGCGGAGGTGTTGCCAGATATACATGTCCTTCCTGAATAAGCTCAGGCATAAACCTGTAAAAAAATGTAAGCAAAAGTGTGTCAATATGTGCTCCGTCCACATCCGCATCAGTCATGAATATTATTTTGTTGTACCGGAGCTTACTTATATCGAAATCATTGCCATAGCCCTCGGAAAAACCGCATCCGAAAGCCGTTATCATTGTCTTTATCTCTGCATTGGCAAGAACCTTATCCATTGTCGCCTTTTCAACATTGAGTATTTTTCCTCTTATTGGAAGAATTGCCTGTGTTTTGCGGTTACGGGCTGTTTTGGCAGAGCCTCCTGCCGAATCTCCCTCAACTATAAATATTTCACATTCCTCAGGATTGCGGCTTTCACAGTTGGCAAGTTTACCATTGGTATCGCAGGAAAACTTCTGTTTTACCAAAAGGTTAGTCTTAGCCTTTTCCTCCTGTTTGCGGATTTTGGCAGCTTTCTCGGCACATGCTATTACGTTCTTAAGGGTTTCCAGATTCTTGTCAAAATACCTTACAAGCTCATCGCCTGCAATATCCCCGACTATTTTACCTGCATCCTGATTGTCAAGCTTTGTTTTTGTCTGACCTTCAAAACGTGGCTCAGGGTGCTTAATAGCCACGATTCCCGTCATTCCGTTACGAACATCCCCACCGGTAAAATTCGCATCCTTTTCCTTGAGAATACCAAGCTCTCTGGCATACTGGTTGATTACCATTGTGAATTTGCTCTTAAAGCCTGTTATGTGGGTTCCGCCTTCCTGTGTATATATGTTGTTGCAAAAACCAAGTATGGACTCCTGAAATTCGTCCACAAACTGGAACGCACATTCCACTTCTATGCCTTCCTTGGTGTCTTTAAAATACACCACATCATGGACTGCCTCCTTGCCCTCATTAAGCGCCTTGACATATGCTGTAATTCCCTGTTCTTCATGGAATGTCAGCTTCTCCTGGCTGCCTTTTCTCTTATCTTCAAATACTATGGTAAGCCCCGGATTAAGATACGCCGTCTCATGAAGTCTGCTCTTGATATTTTCTGACTTAAATTCTGTCTTTTCAAAAATTGAAGCGTCAGGCAGAAACGTCACCGATGTTCCGGTATCGTTTTTGCGGCAGGTTCCGCACTCTCTCAGCGCATAACACACCTTGCCTCTTTCATAACGCTGTTCATAAACAACACCGCCGCTTTTTATGCGAACCTCCAGCCAGTCTGAAAGCGCATTGACTACTGACGCACCCACACCATGAAGTCCGCCCGAAATCTTATATCCTCCATCTCCGAACTTTCCGCCTGCATGAAGCATTGTAAATACCACTTCAACTGCCGGGATTCCTGCCTTCGGATGTATTCCTGTAGGTATTCCACGCCCATTGTCCGTTATTGTGGCCGAACCATCGTCATTAAGCGTCACCGATATAACATCACAATAACCTGCCAGATGCTCGTCCACAGAGTTATCTGCAATCTCGTATATGAGGTGGTTTAGACCTTTTGTAGATACGCTTCCTATATACATACCCGGTCTTTTTCTCACTGCCTCAAGGCCTTCCAAAATGGATATGCTGGAAGCGTTGTACTGTTGTTCTGTTTTGCCCGCCATATACTTACAATATTTCCTTTCATATAAATATTCATCAACAGGACTGTCACTATGCAATGTACTCCTTCGGTGCAGCAAATCCTTACGAATGTCCACAGCACAAAAAGACTTATCGCAGTCCCGGTACAATTTACGCTATAGGCCGAAAACGCCCTATCATCGTTCATTGTACCACAACATCTAGTGATAAGTCCATTTATTTTTAACAAAATATGGTACTATTCTTCCGTATCATCAACAATTTTAAGTTCAAACCAGAATATGCTTCCCTTGCCAAGCTTGGAGCTTACTCCAAATCCGGCATTGTGCAGTTTCAAAATATTCTTTACTATGGAAAGCCCTATTCCAGAGCCTTGCATTGCACGCTTGTGGGTTTTGTCTACTTTATAGTAGCGCTCCCATATATTGGCAAGCTCATCATCGGCAATTCCATTGCCATGGTCCTCCACCTCAAGCCGCACCACATCACCATTAACTATCTGGCGCACAATTACCGTTTTATCATCACCGGAATAATTTATAGCATTGTTAATAAGATTGTATATTACCTGATACACCTTATACTCATCGGCATATACCTTGACATCATCCTTATACTCAAACTTAATGTTATAACCACTCTGCTCTGTCAGCTTTGAATATCTGTTCATCACAGCAAGTATACTTGCCGTAAAATCAAAAACAACATTATGAAGCTCGGCATCTCCTGCCTGAAGCTTTGACAGCTCCAATATGTCGTTAACAAGATTGGTGAGCCTTGTAGTTTCATCTATGATTACCTGAATATTCTCCGGTGTGTTTTCTCCCGGCAAATCACGCATGACTTCCGAATAAGCTGTAATCATTGTCAAAGGCGTACGCAAATCGTGGGATACATTGGCTATTAATTCATGCTGGAGTTTATCAGTATGACCAAGCTCTTTTGCCGCATAATTCAGTGTATGCGAAAGCTCCTCAACCTCTCTGTATCCGGTTCCGTTAAATGTTGTGCTGAAGTCTCCTTCTGCAAGCTTTTTGGCAGACTCATTAATCTTCACTATGGGCTTGGAGGTCAGCTTGGATATGACAAACGCCATTATTGATGCCATTACAACAAAAATAACCGAGATATATACAAATTGTATGCGCAGGGTATAAACAGTGGCATCTACAGGTGTAATAAGCATACTGATAAGAAGCAGCTGTTCATTGCCGTCATTATCTGTAATAATCTTGACATAAATCATACTTTTTGCTTCCGAGACATAATTTTTTATTGTATATCCTCCGAAACCGCTATTGTCGGTATTCTGTCTTTGCTCATTATTATCCTGTGTTGAAAACTGTGTTGTTACATCGTTATCCTCCTTAGGCCTCATTTCATTTTCGTAATTATATCTTCCGCTTACTTCATATGTAATAGTGCCGCCGTTTGCCTTGGCCTTATTATAAAAATATAAAAACTTTTCGTAGTTATGTATGAAAATATGACTGTTTTCCATTATATTGGTACTGTATATGCTCTCACCGTCAGAGTCTGTCAAATTTATCCCAATGTCATATTTATCAGCAAGCTGCTCTATATATTCCTCTATATCCTCCGAATCAAGGTTATCCAAAAGCTTTCCCGCCGCCGTCTTCAGCTCGCGTTTCTTAATTTCCTGATAAAAGCTGTTTAAGTGGGCAATCTGAAAATACCATACCAGAAACAGCAGGAATGCCGTAAATCCGATAAGGTATATGAATATGCGCCACTTTATACTCATTTTGTTATGCTTCAAAGCGATAGCCAACTCCTCTCAAAGTCACAAGATAGCTCCGGTAATCGCCAAGACTGCTTCTGAGCAGCTTGATATGCGTATCCAGAGTTCTGTCATCCCCATAGTAATCGTATCCCCACACTTCTGTGATAAGTTTTTCTCTTGACAGGGCAATTCCACGGTTTCTTACCATATAAAACAACAGGTCATATTCCTTAGGTGTCATATTTATGCGCTGCCCATCTATAATTACCACTCTGGCTGTACAGTCAATCTCAAGTCCTCCGATGCGGTAAACTTCCTTTTTGTCTGCTCCTGTATTTTGTGCCGGATACCTTCTGGCAAGCACAGCTTTAACCCGCATCATAAGTTCCCTCGGAGAAAAAGGCTTAACGACATAATCATCTATTCCAAGTTCAAAGCCATGGATTTTATCGTATTCTTCTCCTCTTGCCGACAACATAATAATAGGAATTTCCCTGACATTGAGTATCTGACGACATGCGGAAAACCCGTCCAGCTCCGGCATCATAACATCTATAATTATAAGGTCATAATTCTCTGACCTTACCTTAAGCAGCGCTTCCATTCCATCAGACGCTTCATCAATATCATATCCCTCAAATTCGGCATATTTTTTAATAATAACCCTTATTTTCTCCTCATCATCCACAATCAACAATCTACTCATATCATATCCTCATAAAAAAATGTCACATCTGCACCTTATATCTGATATAATAAAATACAAATGTGACAATACTGTGTTTGATTAAATAATGTTGAGTATTTTTTTTACCGTCGCTTTCATTTCTGTTCTGTCACAGACAGTATCATGAAGCACAGGTGCCGTTCTGATGTCCTCAATCGCCTGAGGAACCTTTACATTGGCTATCCTGCTGAGCTCATCCACAAGTTCAAAGTCAGACAATACATCATACTTATCTTTATCAATAGCACTCATAACGCTTCTTGTGAATTTAAAAGGACTTGCAGTGGAAGCAATAACTGCCTTTGTATCATCTCCGGTGTCAGCCACATATTTTTTGTATACACCTGCGGCAACCGCCGTATGCGTATCAATAACATATCCTGTACCATCATAAACTGATTTTATAACCTGTGCCGTCTCCGTCTCGCTGGAATAATTGCCGTAAAAATCTTTCAATTCTTCCTGCATACCGGATGTAATAGTGTATTTACCGTCCGTCTTAAGACTTGTCATAAGACCGTTGTTAACCTTGGCATCAGCACCTGCAATCTTGTAGATAAGTCTCTCAAGATTGCTTGATATAAGAATATCCATTGAAGGAGATGACGTAAGAACAAATTCCCTGTTTTTGTCATATGTTCCTGTTGAAAAGAAATCATAGAGCACCTTATTCTCGTTGGAGGCACATATAAGCTTATTAACCGGAAGTCCCATATTTTTCGCATAGTAAGCGGCAAGTATATTGCCGAAATTACCTGTAGGAACCACCACATTAATCTTCTCTCCTGCTGCAATCTCCCCGTTGCCGAGAAGCCTTGTATATGCATATACATAATAAACTATCTGAGGAACAAGTCTTCCTATATTAATAGAATTAGCTGACGAAAACTGATAACCTGCATTGTCAAGCTCTGCCGCAAGCTCCTTATCGCCAAACATGTTCTTAACACCGGTCTGGGCATCATCAAAATTACCATGAATACCTACAACATATGTATTATTCCCCTTCTGGGTAACCATCTGTTTCTCCTGAATAGGACTTACCCCGTTCTTAGGATAAAATACGATAATCTTAGTACCCTCAACATCCGCAAAGCCTGCCAACGCAGCTTTACCCGTATCGCCTGATGTGGCAGTCAGAATAACAATATCGTTCTTAATGTTATTCTTGCGGGCACTGGTTGTCAAAAGATGAGGAAGTATGGAAAGTGCCATATCCTTAAATGCGATTGTTGCGCCATGGAAAAGCTCCAGATAATATGCACCGTCAGCCTTAACAAGAGGAGCGATTTCGTCAGTATCAAACTTGGAATCATATGCCTTGTCAATGCAGGCCTTCAGTTCCTCTTCCGTAAAATCGGTAATAAAAAGCTTCATTACCTGGTATGCCACCTGTTTGTAGTCCATCTCAGACAACTTGTCCAGACTTATATCAAGTGCCGGTATCTTCTCAGGCACATAAAGACCGCCGTCATCTGCAAGACCTTTAAGTATTGCCTGTGAAGCGGTCACCTTAACATCTTCACTTCTAGTGCTTCTGTAATAGAGAGACATTTTAAGTACCACCTTTTTCCCAATTATAATGTATATTGTCTTTTCCAGACTTAATTGAGTATATATTAACATATATCATGTCAAAAATACAAGTGGCAGACACATAATAAATCAAAAATGTTTCCAATAAAAGAATTTATTTATGAAAAATACAAATGACTTTTATAATATGAAGTAAACATGACCTCCATACTCAAAAAGCCTTGTAAGATTTCTGGCATGCCAGCTTCCCTCGCCTGCACTTGAAACAGCAGCAAAAAACGTTGCACCCTGAGAGTAATCCTCACCGCAAAGTGCCCTGTCAACAGCCTCAATCGTTGTCTGTGTAATTGTCACAGAGTAGAATCGTCCGTCCATTATAGGCTGAAACTGCTGACCGTTTTCCTGATATATAACCTCAGTTATCGTATTGGGAAAATATGGGCTGCGTACTCTGTTTATCACCACATCAGCAACAAGTATTTTGGATTTTATATCTCCTCCTGTCGCCTCAGCTTCAACTATTCTTAAGAAGTTATTATAGTCTTCTTCACTGTAGCTTATAACTGCACCGGTAACAGCTTCTGTTTCCGGCTCAGTTGTTTTTTCCTCTACGGCCTCTGCTTTCGTTGTCTCTTCTGTTGTCGCTGCATCTTCCGTTGTTTCTTCTTTTATATTCTCTGTCTGTTTCTCTGATTTTACATTATTTCTTGATGAGCTTTCTACCTCTGCGCTCTGCATAACCTGAAATATGTATTCATCCTGTACTTCAAGAGTTTCCTCTTCTGGTATATCCAAACATTCTTCTGCGCCGACTGCAACAGTATTTTCAACCTTGTCCTGCGCCGTATCTCCTGCGGCAAAGGCTTCTGTCACAATTCCCGCAAATATAATCACTGCCGCTATAATCGCTGACAGTTTTGAATTCATACCGGACATATTTACCTCTCTAACCTAATGTTTTATTGGGATTATTCCTTTATGGCTTAACCCTCTGCCATTATCTTCCAATTTTGATTTTCCTGTCAACAAAACGCCTGTTTTTTGTTAATTTTTGTTTTTGTAACATTTTTGTAACATTTCATTTCCAAAAAAATGCACTAAAATATAAATATTTTTATATTTTTTTTGTTACTTTCGCCGATTTACAACCCAAAAAATCCCATTAAGAATAATTCTCAATTAGTTAATCTTGTCAATTAAATCCCATTTTTTGCCTGAAAAAAATCGAAAAAGTGGGGATTACAGATGCTTTTTTCCTGATTTTTGAACGATTTTTATACTAATACATAAGCGAAAATGTAAGAGATTGAATTTTCTTACATTTTCGTATATAATGATGACAGACAATATCAGGAGGTTTGCAATGGAGATACCGGCAGGAGTATACAAAACAACAAAAAAAGACGGCTCAATTTACTACCGTGCCGGAATAACCATCGGCGGCAGACATATAAGCCTCGGCGGTTTTGACGATTATGCTCTTGCAGGTCAGGTATATCTGGATGCCAAACGTGTATTTTACTCCCGCCTTACAATTGAGGACTACCCGGAGGGAAACTTTTCCCTTCCTTTCAAAAAATACGTTGTTCTTATAAATTACAGGGATAACGGAATGTATTTTAAGACGCCTGTGTATATCCACAGCAAATATTTTATATAT
Source organism: uncultured Butyrivibrio sp. (assembly GCA_964414835.1). GTDB lineage: Bacteria > Bacillota > Clostridia > Lachnospirales > Lachnospiraceae > Eshraghiella. The sequence continues at coordinate 78,514 of CAYPWY010000007.1, forward strand.
TATCTTGATATGAACGACTGTCTGAAGTTTGACGCAGACGACCTTTTCTATTATACAACCCACTCCATTATGCGACGGGGAAATCATCTTTTTGTAGCGGATTTCGGTATGCAGGTAAACATCCTGTCACGATACGGTATCAGGGAACACGCTGTCTGCGGCAGGGATTATTATTTTGCCAACGGGGACTCTTCGGACTACCGGTACGGCAATGTGGTTATCATCAATCCATATCACGGGGTATGCCGGTTTACCAAAAACGGCAGAGATTATTACAGAGCCAAAATACATATAAACGGCGATTATATAATAGGTACATATTCCACCCCGGAAGAAGCAGCCATTGCCTACAATAAAGCAGCCGATATACTTAAAGCAGCAGGCTGCAAAAAAAGCTTTCCGGAAAATTATCCGGAAAGCCTAAGTGCTATCGCCTATGCTTCAATATACAATTCCGTGCGCATATCCCGCAAAATAAAGGAATACCGCTTCTGACATCAATTTAACAGTTTCGCATACAATCCCGGCCTTCTGTCCTTTTTGACAGGAAACTGCTCCCTGTATTCCGTCACCTTGTCTTTGCGGATGTCAACAAACATAATTCCTGCATTGTCTTCCAGAATATCAATGATTTCACCCTCAGGGTCAACAAGCATGGAATCTCCCGCATAATATACTTCATTATCAATTCCCACACGGTTCACGCCTATTACATATGACTGGTTTTCCAAGGCTCTCGCCTGCAAAAGCAGCTTCCAGTGTGAACATCTCTCTGCAGGCCAGTTAGCTGCAACGATTATAAGCTGCGAATTGTCTGACACTGCCTGAAACACTTCCGGGAAACGCAAATCATAGCATATAAACGGACTTACTGTTATATCGCCGATTACACCGCTGCACACTCCATCCCCCTTTAAATATTCCCTGTCTTCGCCGCTGTAAGAAAACGGATGTATCTTGGCATAATCGCAGATTACCTTACCCTGACTGTCAATTATAACATATCTGTTGGTAAATCCGGCGTCATCCTTACGTACATAGCCAAACCCTACGGAAGTTCTATACCGGATTGCGTATTCCGTCATAGTCTTAAGAGTCTCTCCGTCATCCTCTGTCTCCGCAACAATCTCCGGCTCAAGTCCGAATCCGGTCATACTCATTTCGGGAAAAACAACAAGCTCTGCCCCCTGTATTTTACATTGCTGAATATAATCTTCCGCTGCTATCAGATTGTATTTTTTATCACCTGTCACAATGTCTGTCTGACAAATACCTACAACCATAATTCCCTCCGTTCCCACCTGCGGAACCTGCCCCCGCAGCATAAGCCTTAAGCCGGGCAGCTCCCTAAGATGCAAAACAACTTAAAATCTACTTATCCTTGTTATTAATGTAATTGACAAGGCCTTCCGCTGCAATTATTTTCTGCATAAATTTAGGAAAAGCCTGACCTTTGAATTGTGTATTCTTTGTTCTATTATAAATTATTCCGCTGTCGAAATCCACCTGAACCAAATCGCCTGCTTCAATTCCCTTGGACGCCTCAGGACATTCAATTATAGGAAGTCCTATATTAATGGCATTTCGGTAAAAAATGCGTGCGAAGGTTTCGGCAATTACACAGCTTACGCCTGCCGCCTTAATTGCAATAGGAGCATGTTCCCTTGACGAACCGCATCCGAAGTTTTTGTCTGCAACTATAATGTCGCCCTTCTTTACATTTTTAACAAAGTCCTTGTCAATATCCTCCATACAATGTGTCGCAAGCTCTGCCGGGTCTGATGAATTAAGGTATCTTGCAGGGATTATAACATCCGTATCCACATTATCGCCATATCTGAAAACTTTTCCGTTTGCTTCCATTACATTACCTCCTCCGGTGAACTGATTTTACCTGTAATTGCACTTGCTGCCGCTACTGCAGGGCTGGCAAGATATATCTCTGAATTAACGTGTCCCATTCTTCCTACAAAGTTACGGTTAGTAGTTGACACACAACGCTCTCCTTCAGCAAGGATTCCCATGTAACCGCCAAGACAAGGTCCGCATGTCGGTGTGCTGACAACCGCTCCTGCCTCAATGAATATCTTCAAAAGACCTTCCTCCATAGCCTGAAGATATATCTTCTGGGTTGCCGGAATTACGATTGTCCTGATTCCTTTTTTAACCTTATGTCCTTTAAGAATCTCTGCGGCAATTCTAAGGTCATCAAGGCGTCCGTTAGTACATGAACCGATAACAACCTGGTCTATGGCAATATTGTCTATCTGGTCTATTGTATGTGTATTTTCAGGAAGGTGCGGAAATGAAACTGTCGGTTTCAATTTGTCAAGCTCAATGACATACTCTGCATCATACTCTGCATCCTGGTCGGCTTCATACACCTTATATTCCCTTGAGGAATGTTCCTTCATATATTCTTTTGCAAGGTCGTCAACAGGGAAAATACCGTTCTTGCCTCCTGCTTCAATAGCCATGTTGGCAATTGTAAATCTGTCATCCATTGAAAGATACTGTATTCCGTCTCCCACAAATTCCATTGATTTGTAGAGTGCGCCGTCAACACCTATCATTCCTATGATATGAAGAATTATGTCCTTACCGCTTATCCATTTGGCAGGTTTGCCTGTAAGCACAAATTTGATTGCTGACGGAACCTTGAACCAAGCAAGTCCCGTTGCCATTCCTGCCGCCATATCAGTTGAGCCGACACCGGTTGAAAATGCCCCAAGTGCTCCGTATGTACATGTGTGGGAATCGGCGCCTATAATCACATCTCCGGCAACCGTAAGTCCTTTTTCCGGCAAAAGGGCATGTTCAATTCCCATCTCACCAACCTCAAAATAGTTGGTTATATCATGCTTCAACGCAAACTCTCTTACGCATTTACAGTGCTCTGCCGATTTAATATCTTTGTTAGGTACAAAGTGGTCAGGCACAAGCGCTATTTTATCCTTATCAAAAACATTGTCAACAGTCATCTTATCCATCTCATGGATGGCTACAGGTGACGTTATATCGTTGCCTAACACAAGGTCAAGCTTTGCTTCTATAAGCTGTCCGGCTTCCACTGACGCAAGTCCGGCATGGTCAGCCAAAATCTTCTGAGTCATTGTCATTCCCATATCTGTTACCTCCGAATTTATTTATATTGAATTTTATCATATATAGAGTTATAATTGAAATACATATTAAACATATTTGATATAACTATAAGTTATAGGAGTGCTTATGAACAACGATAATCTTCCACTTTATTCGGCTTTTCTCGCAGTTGCAAAAGCAGGAAGCATATTGAAAGCCTCGGAGCAGCTTTTTGTAAGCCAGCCCGCCGTCAGCAAATCCATTCAACGCCTTGAGCAGAACCTTGGTACAACTCTGTTTGTCAGAACTTCAAAGGGCGTTCATCTGACCGATGAAGGCGCAATGCTTTACACCAACATCAGCAATGCTTTTGAGTATATTGATGCAGGAGAAGCGGGAATAATGTCACGCAGCACGCTTGGTATAGGACACATCCGAATAGGCTGCAGCACCACTCTGTGTAAATATGTGCTGCTGCCGTTTCTCAGTATCTATACTGCCGCCCATCCAAATATCAATATATCCATTGAATGCCAGTCGTCCAAAGAAACACTTTCTATGCTCAAGGAAGGTGCCGTTGACATAGGGCTTGTGGCAAAGCCCGATTCCCAACGGCATTTTAAGTTCTTCACAGTAGGCTCGGTACATGATATTTTTATCGCCACACCAGCCTATATGGAGAGCATAGAATCCCGTGCCGGCAAGGTCAATCTTCTTCTGCTGAACAGAAACAACCTGACAAGGCAGTTTGTTGACAGTCACATTCCGTCTTCCTTTATGAATGAGAAAAACATATTGGAAATTGATAATATGAATCTTTTGATAGATTTTACCAAGGCAGGAATAGGCATAGGCTGCGCTATTAAAGAATTTGTCCGGGACGAGCTTAACAGCAATATTCTTACGGAATACAAAGCAAAGCTTCCGGCTCTTCCGAAACGTCAGGTATGCTTTGCCTACAATGCAAACCGCAGCCCCTCCGTTCACTGCTCTGACTTTATTGATTATATAGAAACACACAAGCATGACCGCAGCTTGAATATTTTAAAGCCCTGAGGCAAAAACCTCAGGGCGTAATTTTAATAATGGATTGTGATTAGTTGTTGATAAGCTTTCCACTCTCATCATTCCAGCTGTAAAGCTTACGAACTTCCTCGCCAACCTTCTCTGAAGGATGCTCTGCTGCAAGCTTTCTCAACGCTCTGAAGTGAGCCTGTCCACCTGCTGCTGACATGTCAAGAAGGAAATCCTTAGCAAAAGAACCATCCTGAATATCTGAAAGAACCTTCTTCATGGCCTTCTTAGTATCTTCTGTGATAATCTTAGGTCCTGTCACATAATCACCATACTCTGCTGTATTGGAAATTGAATATCTCATTCCTGCAAAGCCTGACTGGTAAATAAGGTCTACAATAAGCTTCATCTCATGAATACACTCAAAATATGCGTTTCTTGGGTCATATCCTGCCTCACAGAGAACTTCAAAGCCTGTCTGCATAAGCTTACATACACCGCCGCAGAGAACTGCCTGCTCACCGAAAAGGTCTGTCTCTGTCTCAGTTCTGAATGTAGTCTCCAATACTCCGGCTCTTGCTCCGCCGATACCAAGTGCATAAGCAAGCGCAAGCTCCTGTGCCTTACCTGTTGCGTTCTGCTCAACAGCTACAAGACAAGGAACACCCTTACCCTCAAGGTACTCGCTTCTTACAGTGTGTCCAGGTCCCTTAGGCGCAATCATTGTAACATCCACGTCTGCAGGTGGTACAATCTGTCCGAAATGAATAGCAAAACCGTGGGCGAACATAAGCATATTGCCTGCCTCAAGGTTAGGCTCAATGTCTTTCTTATACATAGCTGCCTGCTTCTCATCATTGATAAGAATCATAATGATATCCGCCTTTTTAGCGGCTTCTGCTGCTGTATATACCTTAAGCCCCTGAGCCTCTGCTTTAGCCCATGACTTACTGCCTTCATAAAGTCCGATGATTACATCACAGCCTGAATCCTTAAGATTCAATGCATGTGCATGTCCCTGACTTCCGTAACCGATAATTGCAATTGTCTTTCCTTCAAGTAATGAAAGATTACAGTCTTCCTGATAGAAAATTTTTGCTGCCATTATATTTTCCTCCTTAAAATGTTTCATATATTTTATTTGGCTTTGCCAATATAAAACTGATTTAATCCTTGATTATGTTTCCTCTGCACAAGCCTGTAAGACCGGTTCTTGCGATTCCGAGAATCTCATAGCCTGTAAGCAATTCAAGAAAAGCGTCCAGTTTGGACTTATTACCTGTAAGTTCAATCATCAGTGAATCCCTTGCCACATCAACCACATTGGCTCTGAAAATATCAGCCACCGATACAACCTCCGGTCTCTGTATTTCATTAACAGCCACTCTTACTAAAATAAGTTCACGGCATACCGACAACTCAGGTCTGAGCTCTTCAATAGCAATGACATCCTCCAGCTTATCAAGCTGCTTTATCACCTGTTCCAAAATCTCCTCATCACCATGGACTACTACAATGATTCTGGTAACATTGGGATTCTCCGTTATTCCCGCAGTAATGCTGTCCATATTATACCCACGCCTGCTGAACAGCCCTGAGATACGGCTTATTACACCGGCTCTGTTATGTACAAGTAATGATAAAACCATCTTTCTCATATTGCACCTTCACAAATAGATGATAGGTAAAAACCTTCACGAATTATTTTAGCACATTGCAAAAAGTTGTCAATCCTTATTAACTATTTCTGCCATTTTTGCTTCGGAAAGTGCTTTTTTATTCTTAAAAAGCATCTTCAACAGTATAGGTACCAATATGGAAGAAATAATTATAAGTAATATCACAGGGGTAAAATCCTCAGCGGTTATTACTCCTGCATCAAGTCCCTTCTGCGCAACTATAAGTGCAACCTCACCTCTTGTCATCATACCGATTCCGCAGATAAGCGATTCCTTCCATGTATGTTTTGTAACCTTTGCCGCAAATCCGCATCCTATAATCTTACCGAACAATGCAACCCCAACAAAACACAGCGAAAATGCCAACAGTCCCCATGACATACCTGATATATCGGTTTTAAGACCAATACTTGCAAAAAATATAGGGCCAAAAATCATATATGAACTTATATTAACCCGTCGGTCAACATAATTTGAATCCTTAATATTGCAAAGAATAACTCCAGCCACATATGCTCCTGTTATATCTGCAATTTCAAAATATTTCTCTGCCACATACGCCAGTGCAAAACACAATGCCAGACTGAAAATAGTGATTCTTCTCATATGAGGGTATCTTTTATCCATAAGTGAAAACAGCTTATACAGACCAAAGCCTACCACGCCTGCCAGTACAAAGAAAAGCAATGTTTTAAGAAGAATCTCGCCTATTCCTGTACCGCTGCCTCCCGAAATACCGATTACTACCGTAAGCACAACTATACCGATTACATCATCAATAATTGCCGCACTGACTATTGTAGTTCCAAGCTCTGTTTTAAGCTTTCCAAGCTCCTTAAGTGTCTGAACCGTAATCCCTACGGAGGTCGCCGTCATAATAACGCCTATAAAAAGCGCTTTGTAAAAGCCCGGTGTTCCGACTGCTTCATATCCATAGAATGCTAAAGTAAGAACAGTTCCAAGCGCCATAGGCACAAATACTCCCAGAACCGCCATCAAAAGCGCCACCGGTCCGGTCTTTATAAGAGTCTTAAGATTGGTTTCCAGTCCTGCCGAAAACATCAAAAGAACAACTCCCACTTCTGCAAATATCTTGATATATTCGGTATTGCTTGCCCATCCAAGAAGACATGGACCTATAAGAAGGCCTGCTATAATCTGTCCTACTACCTGAGGAAGTTTTATCTTACGGGCAATAAGTCCGAAAATCTCTGCTGCAGCAATAATGATTGCCAAATCTTTTAAATTTTCATACATAATAATTACCTTCCTTTTCTGACTGAATTCTTCACAATACAAAATACTAAAACATCTTTATAGCCTTTAATATTCTATTCTTTTTAAGGCAAAAATCAAGTTGTTTTTTCATTAAAAAAATAATTAAAAATAATTTTTTATGTACATTTTGCACAAATTTACAGCAGAATTTTCATAAAATATGGCAGGGCAGGCATAGTATTTCCTATGCCCTTCCTGCCGTAAAGCTGTCTTCAAAACAATCAATGTTAATATTATTTTTCTTCTGTTGATGCAATTTCTTTCACAGGCTCTGCTATCTCTCTGTAATCCGTTTTCTCCTCGTCCGGATTGTTATCTGATTTAGCTGCCAAAGCTTCTTTTGTTCCTTCCGGCTTTTTTACCCCCGAAAGTATATTTTTAAGGTCAACGCCTGATGCGCTCTTAAGTCCTTCAGTAACCTGTGATACTGTTGTCATAATATCCTGAACCAGTCTGGCAGAATTACCGTCGCCATACATTACAATACTATCAACATTAGCAAGAGGAGTTGCCGCATTTTTGATTACCTCAGGAAGAACATTGAAGTACATCTCTTTTATTGAAGCATCGGTCATCTTAGCCTGGGCAAGAGCTTTCTTCTCAATACCTTCTGCCTCCGCCACTGCTTTTGCCCTGATAGCTTCCGCCTCTGCAAGACCTTTGGCGCGAATACCTTCTGCCTCCTGCTCCTTTGCAAACTTTTCTGCCTCTGCTTTAGCCTTCAACGCCTCTGCTTCCTGCTGCATCTCATATTTACGCGCTTCTGCTTCCTTCTGGCGCTCGTAAAGCTCCGCTTCTGCCTTCTGCTGTCTTGCGAACCTTTCAGCCTCTGCTTTCTTTTTGATGTCTGCTTCTAACTGGCGCTCCGTAATCTTGACATTGCGCTCCTTGAGTTCGATTTCTTTTTCCTGCTTTGCAAGGTTAGCGTTAGCTGTTGTAATCTCTATGGTCTTACGCTGTTCCTCTTCCTGAATCTTATAAGCAGCATCGGCAGAAGCCTGCTTAACATCCGCCTCCTGCTTAAGCTCTGCTTTCTTGATTGAAAGCTCATTCTGTCTCACCGCAATCTCGGTTTCCGAATTAACCTCGGCATCATTGGCTTCTTTCTTGGCAATCGCCTTTGCCTTGGCGATTTCTTTCTCCGCTTCAGCCCTTGAAATTGCTGCATCCTTCTGAATCTTAACAATGTTATCCACACCAAGATTCTCTATCACTCCGCTGTCATCAACGAAATTCTGTACATTAAATGATACAATATCAAGTCCCATGGCTCCAAGGTCAGGCTCCGCATTCTGCTTAACAAGGTCGGCAAACTTCTGACGGTCGGAAACCATTTCCTGCAGCTGCATACGTCCGACAATTTCACGCATATTACCCTCAAGAACCTCTCTTGCTACCTTGGCTATGTATTCAACAGGTTTGTTAAGAAAGTTCTGTGCAGCCAGATTAAGTCTTTCAGTGTGGTCGCTTATCTTAACATTAACCGCCGCATCCACATTGATATTGATATAATCAGCCGTAGGTACTGCACTGGATGTCTTGACATCAATAGGAATAAGCTGAAGGTTAAGCGAATCCTTCTTCTCAAAGAAAGGTATTTTAATTCCTGCTTTTCCAATGAGTACCTTAGGTTTCTTTCTGAGTCCGGAAATGATTAAAGCTGTGTCAGGCGATGCTTTCACATATCCCGTTGCCAGAATAATAAGAAAAATAACAACCACCACTCCGATTCCTACATAAGGTAAATAGTCCATACTTTGTCCTCCGTCATATATTATTTACTTAACATTATACTACATTTTTATTATTTTGCATATGTATATTTTCTGATTCACAGGTAATAATTGCTATTGAAAAACAACTTGTAAACGGAGGTTAATATGGATAAGGACGAAATTATCTGCAGTTGTATGAATGTAACCGTCGGCATGATTAAGGATGCCATTGACGGTGGCGCAAGAACATTTGAGGAGGTTCAGGAGGCAACCAGTGCCGGAACCATATGCGGCATCTGTAATGATGCAGTTCAGGAAGTTATAGACTTATTTCTGTCCTGACATCCGGTATAGATAATACAGGCACACAAAGCTCTGCCCCTGCCCCATACTGTGCAGGGGTATTTTCACATCCATGCATCAAGTATTTCTTCAAGCCTGGTAAGCTCTATGGGTTTGGATATATATCCGTCCATTCCTGCATCCTTTGCTTTTTTCACATCATCCGTAAATGCATTGGCTGTCATTGCTATAATAGGTATTGATTTCAGGTCTTCTCTGCCGACAGCTCTTATGGATTTAGCAGCCTCATATCCGTTCAACCCGGGCATCCGTATATCCATAAAAATCAAGTCATATGAATCCGGCGGCATTTCTCTCAGTTTATCCACTGCCTTTTTCCCATCATATACCTTATCAGCTTCTATTCCAACTATTGCAAGCAATTCTCCTGAAATTTCACTATTAAGCTCGTTATCATCAACCAAAAGGACTTTTTTGCCTGCAAAATTATGGTTCTTAAATGAATCAAACACACTTGTCCTTGCTTTTTTATCCAAGCCAAAAGCATCATTCAGCGCCCATATAAGTCTGGACTTAAACAACGGCTTTTCTATAAAAGCATCGACTCCTGCGAGCTGTGCATCATGGGACATCGGCATACAGTTATATGCAGACAGCATAATTACAGGTATGCTGCCGTTCAATGTATTTCTGATTTTGCGGGCAGTCTCAAGTCCGCCTTTATCATCGATTTCCCCATCCAGAATGACAATCGAAAAAGACTTATTATGTTTTCCGGCTTCAACAATCCGCTGAACTGCAATATCTCCATCTGTAACACATTCCGCTTTCACATACAGGGTGTTAAGCATTGCGCATACTCTTTCGCAATCCGCTTTCTCATTACTTACAACAAGAACCGACAGCCCTGCAAATTTCTCCGGAGCTTTTTCGGCAATGTTGTTGATTTTCATATACACTGTAACTGTGAATTTGGAGCCTTTGTGCAGATTGCTTTCAACCCGGATGTCACCCTTCATCATTCTGGCAATATTTACGGCTATTGTCATTCCCAGTCCTGTCCCCTCAACAGAACACGTTCTTGAATCATTCGCACGGGTAAAGGGTTCAAAAATCTTTTCTAAAAACGCCTTGTCCATGCCGATTCCGGTATCTTCAAACACAAATTCATAGCAGCCGCTTCCATCTATATCAGAAGGTTTCTCTTTTATGCTTAAGGTTATTGCCCCTTCCTCAGGAGTGTATTTAACCGCATTGCCAAGTATATTAACAAATATCTGCTGTAGCTTCTGTTCATCTCCTATGACGTCCTCATGCTCCACATTTTCGATATTGACTTTGAAATTGAGTCTCTTTGCCTTTATCTGCGAGGAAAATACTGCCAAAAGAATTTTAATCGTGTCCGACAAATTGAAATCTGTCTCCACAAGGCCTATCTTTCCGCTCTCAAGCTTAGACATATCAAGGATTTCGTTAATAACTCCTAAAAGATATTTCCCTGATAAAACTATTTTATTGAGAGAATCCATTACCCTTTCTTTATCATCTATATGTATTGCAGCCACTGTGGTCATTCCCAGTATAGCATTCACCGGCGTTCTTATATCATGTGACATATATGATACAAATTCATTTTTCGCGCTGTTGGCAGAATCCGCACGCTCTGCTGTCTTTATCTGCTGTTGTTTCCGGGCTTCATCCTGTTTTACCATAGAATCTATACTTCTCACAGCCATTGTGACAGCAGTTACATTATCACCTTCACGGTCTGCAGCCGTTATTCTGGCAGCACACCATTCATACCGGTCTTCCGAAAGCTTTCTGAGATAACTGCACTCTATATATTCCTTATTGCGTAATTCTCTCTTAATATTGGATATTTCAAGAAAATCACCGACCTGCCGGCAGCAATGTGGATGTATTTTGCCATTTGTTATACACGCTCCCACCTCTCCGGCATAATCGTAATGTTTATCCGCAATGTCCGAATCCGGATAAATAACAAAGTATTCATTTTCATCAAGATTAATAAAATATATTGCCCGATACGCCATAACTACATTTTCCATGGTCTTTTGATATATATGAGCAATATCAGCATTTTTCCGTCGACCTTCCCTTATTTGCCGCTTATACATTTCCCTCTTACACTACTTATCCTGACGACATTATCAGGATAAAAAATCCTCCCATAAAATAACACTGATTACATTCTGCCGAAAGTCGCATTTCCCCTAATCGCTTTCAACATAATTGTATTATATTTGTTATAATTTCTCAGAATATATGTAACATTATACAATTTTTTTAGTATTGTCTTCAACATATTTTTGATATAATTTACGACATAATATATGTGCAAGCGACATATTACGACTTTTTGCCGTAATTTTCGTACATGTTTTCCCTGTGCCCAATAGGCAGCTGGGCAAATATAATGGCAATGAACATAATTGCACAACCCACAAGCTCCCCGACTCCAAGCCTTTGTCCCAGAAGAAACCATCCCGCAATAACCGAAAACACTGACTCAAGGCTCATTAAAAGAGAAGCGATCGTAGGATTCAATCCTTTCTGCCCCACTATCTGAAATGTATATGCCACACCGCAGGACATAATTCCGGCATATAGAATCGGAAGCCATGCATCCATTCCTGCAAGCTTTGGAAGCCATTCACTTATGCCTGCTGACGAATGTTTCATATCTATAAAAAACATCGGAAACATGCTTAGTATTCCGCATACAAGAAACTGGATGCAGGACATTCTTACGCCATCCACAAGAGGCGAAAAATAATCAATTATCAATATATGCGCCGAAAACAGAAACGCACACATCAGTACCATAATATCCCCTGCCCGAAAGCCCAAAGAATCCGACATACACAGCAGGTACAAGCCTATAAGTGTCATTCCCACTCCAAGCCAGATGTTCCAACCGCACTTCTTTCCGAAAAAAAGTCCAAGAATAGGAACCAGAAGTATGTAACATGCAGTGAGAAAGCCTGCTTTCCCTGCCGGGGTTCCCATATACATACCCAACTGCTGCATGGAACTTGCCAGAAAAAGAGCAATGCCGCATAAAATTCCGCCCAATATAAGCTTTTTCCTTTCTTCCTTTGCGGAAGCTTTTTTAGTTGTTATTTTCAACTTATCAAGAATAAATATTACGGGAAGCAGCACGATGCTTCCGATAATTGACCTTATACAATTAAAAGAAAACGGTCCTACCGCATTGCCGCCTTCACTTTGAGCAACAAACGCAATTCCCCATACAAGTGACGTTATAATTAATAAAATTGAACTTTTTATCTTCGTGTTCTTCATGTATGTATGCTTCCATTAATAATTCTTATAAAAGTGATTCTAATATAATATACAATTATCCAAAGCATCTTCTATGCGTATTTATATTTACACAAAAGACACCTTGGATAATAAGTTAAACATTTGCCATGTTGGTTTTTTTATTAAATACTCAATATCAGAATTTGCCAGCCTGCGCCGCTTCCTCAATCGAAACGGCAACTGCAACTGTCATGCCGACCATTGGGTTGTTACCTGCACCGATAAGGCCCATCATTTCAACATGGGCAGGAACTGATGAAGAACCTGCAAACTGTGCATCAGAATGCATACGTCCCAAAGTATCCGTCATACCGTATGAAGCAGGGCCTGCTGCCATATTATCAGGATGAAGTGTTCTGCCTGTACCGCCGCCTGAAGCTACTGAGAAATACTTCTTGCCGGCTTCGATTCTTTCCTTCTTATATGTACCTGCAACCGGATGCTGGAATCTTGTAGGGTTAGTTGAGTTACCTGTGATAGATACGTCAACATTCTCTGCCCACATAATTGCTACACCCTCAGGTACTGAGTTGGCGCCATAGCAGTTAACTTTTGCACGAAGTCCTTCTGAATATGACTTTCTGT
>CAYPWY010000008.1:0-90091 GCA_964414835.1 uncultured Butyrivibrio sp.
TCATATGCGGATAAAGAGCATAGTTCTGGAATACCATTGCGATATCTCTGTCCTTAGGCTCTACATCATTAACCATTTTATCGCCAATCCAAAGCTCTCCTGATGAAATTTCTTCAAGACCGGCAATCATACGAAGTGTTGTTGACTTTCCGCATCCTGAAGGACCTACAAAGATTATAAATTCCTTGTCCGCTACTTCAAGGTTGAAATCCTTAACTGCTACAAATCCGTTAGGATATACCTTGCAAATATTTTTAAGTGATAAACTTGCCATACTTTCCTCCTAATAATATATTAAGTGTATTACTCACTTGCTTACTCTAATATGATACACTTTCAATCAGATTAATACCATATTGCAAATTACCAAAAAAAAAGTTTTTAATTGTGCAATTTCATTATTTCTTTATGTTTTTTTTATATTTACCAACACATTTCACAAAAAAACAAGTCTTTTGTGGACAATTTTCACAAATGATTTATTTTCTCACAAAGCCTTCTCCAAAAACTTCGGAAACATTGCATACCGTCATAAAAGCATTTTTGTCTATATCATAGACTATTTCGCGTATTTTGGTCATTTCGTTCCGTGAGGCTATGCAAAACAGCATAAGTCCCCATCTTCCCGTATACATACCCCTGCTTTGAATACCTGTGACTCCGCGGCCTATTTCATTAATTATTTTGTCGGCAATCAGGTCTTTTTGTCCGCTGATAATTATTGCTGCTCTGGAGAAGTACGGTCCGTCAATTATTTTTCCCGACACAAAGCTGACTAAAAATACCGACATTATTGCATAGACAGCACTTACAGGGCCGAAAAGAGCCGCTCCTGCCAGTATAACTGCCGCATCAATCACAAACATAATCCACTGTATCTTCAGTTTCTTTATTAAAAAGTGTATCAGAAGCGCCAGCATGTCCACACCACCCGATGTTGCATCTGCCGCAAGCACCAATCCTATGCCAAGCCCCATAATTAGTCCTCCTGTGGCCGCCGATAGGAAAAGGTCTTCTGCAAATATTGCAGTTTCCGGCAAAATACCCATTGACACGGAATATACCACTGTCGCCAGCAACGAACGCATTATAACTTTACGCCCCATAACCAACCAGCTGACCAGAAAAAGAGGTATGTTAAGGGCGGCATTCGTAAGCCACAAAGGCACATTCCACATTTTCCCCACAATAATCGCAAGCCCCGCAAAGCCTCCTGCCACAAGGCCCGCCGGATTGTATATACATTTTACCGCAAATCCCATTATAGCCGCTCCCAGTATTATCAAGGGATAGCGAAAATATTTTTTCATAGACACCTCCAAATCCATTTTGTCAGAGTATGTCCATTTTTTACCGGAATATTATTTAATTATTGAGAATTTGCCATATATAGGTTATAATATAATTGAATTCATGTTAACGCATATCGGTTATTATGAAAGGAGAGTTGTCTATGGATATACCAGCATTATCTACATCCATGTCTTTGACGGATATTGCAAGTCAGGCTTCATTGAAGGTTCTGTCAATGAGTCTTGACAATCTGGAAACCGCCGGAGACGGAATGCGGAAGATGATGGAGATGTCTGTAAACCCTAATATCGGAGCTAATATCGACATCTCCATCTAATACTGACTGCGTTCTTTAAGGAGGAGGACACTGTATGTGTTCTCCCCTTTTATTTCTTCCACATACATTTCATAATCATTATAGGCAGCTTTGTTTTCAAAAAATTCCGCAAATTCAATGTATAACTCTGCATCCGGATATGCCAGAAAGCCTCCCGGTCCCATAATCATAATATCTCCGCTTAATTTGCTGCCGTCCCCCTGAACCACTCTCAATCTGTCGCCTGATTTCACCTTTACATTATTGCGTGCTGTTATTGTTGCATACAACATATATCACTCCTCCCCTGTATCTTTTTATATTATACCCCATTTTTGACTATCAGTAAATATTATTACACAAAAGGCGATTGTCAAAAAATCAACAATCGCCTTTAAAATAAGTGCATAATTTCCTGTTTATTTTGCCACAATAGCTTCCACTTCAAGCATTACATCCTTAGGAAGCCTTGCCACCTCCACACATGAGCGTGCAGGGAACGGCTCTTTAAAATATTGTGCATATATTTCATTAATCTTGCCGAAATCATCCATTTCCTTAATAAATACTGTTGTTTTAATCACCTTGTCAATGGTCGCCCCAGACGCTTCTATAAGATTTCTGAGATTGGAAAAAGCCTGATTAGCCTGCTCCTGGATTGTTGCAGGAATAACTCCCGTCTGCGGATTAACCGGAATAACGCCTGATGTGAAAACCATTCCGTTAACCTCAATTGCCTGTGAGTAAGGTCCGATTGCTGCCGGAGCCTTATCTGTGCTGATTACTTTTGACATACTACTGTCTCCTTTCCAATGTTTCTATGCCTGAATCCGTGATTTTTATTAATTTTTCTTTTAAAAGATGTCCGCAGGCCCGTTTAAACGCAGCCTTGCTCATCTCGAATTCATCCTTAATTATCTGCGGGTCGCTTTTGTCATTGAACGGAAGCTGTCCATCATTATCGTTAAGCGCAGCCATTATCTTATCGGCGTCATCATCAATCTGCATATATGCAGGTCCCCGCAATGCCAATTCAATTTTACCATCTGCCTGTACTCGTGATACCGTTGCAGCAACCTGATCCCCGACGGCAATTTTGCCATAAAGGGCTTTCTTTGGAATAAGTCCCTGGTACATATTATCCACTGCCACAAACATTCCGAATTTATCAATCAGCTCATACGCTGTTCCTTTCACTGTATCTCCGGGCTTATATATATCGGTTGTCTTAAGATAAGGATATATTTTCGTTGTGGCACAAAGTCTGTTGCTTTTGTCTATGTAAAGTGCCACAGGATAACTTTGTCCCTCTGCGACAGGGCTTGTCTGTTCCTTAAACGGCAGAAGCAAATCCTTCTCCAGTCCCCAGTCAAGAAATGCGCCTATTCTGGTCACCTGCTTTACCTTGAGAACCCGTACTTCTCCCAAAGTTATAAACGGTTCCTTGGTTGTAGCTATCATTCTGTCCTTGGAATCACGATAAACAAATACCGTTAACGAGTCCCCTGCTTCTATATCATCATCAACATACTTTAATGGCAAAAGTACCTTGTCTTCCTCCGTTCCGAGATATACCCCGAAGTCTGTTTTTTTCACTACCATTAATGTCTGTTTTTTACCTAATTCTATCATAATTATTACCTTATTAAAATATAAATTCTACTGCCGCATAAGGGGTTCCGTCGTCACCCCGCAAATCTGCCACACATATTTTATCATCCTTATACACAAAAGGATGAAACGTGTCGCCAAGCACTGCTGACTGCTTGTATTCTGCCCGTATCTGATAAGGCATCCTGTTGGTATCCGTAACCTCCATAAAGGTTCTGATATACTCACAATTATTCACATGCTGATTGGTGTCAATCTGATGGGGCCGTACTGGAACACACGGATATTCGCAAAGATTGTCGGGAAGCTTTATTTTACGCGGAGCATATTCCATCTCAAGTCTCGGTTCCGCTGCCCCGTATGCATCCCCTTCTTCCTTGGGAACTCTTGCAGGCGTGTGTGTCTTTGCGTCAAGGTACACCCATGTAGAATCCGCTCTCACCAGCTGTTCGCCTTCATCATTGAGTATCTCAAAATTACGGCTTCCGAAAAATCCTTTGAATTTATAGGGATTGGTGGTGACTGTAATTTTTTCAAAGACTTTAGGTGTCCTGACTATCTGAATCTGCCACGCTGCCAAGAGCCAAAAGCCCTGTGCATTCCGCAGATTGGTAACTCCTCTGCCCACCGATTCGGAATGAAGCATTGTACAGTCCTGCAGATAATTGACTAAGGAATCCGGGGTAATAAGCCCATCACTATCAGCTTCGCTATATCTGACATAACTTTTCATTGTGTACATAATACATACCATCCTTTCTGCGCCGATGCAGCTGCCTCTAAACAGTATATCACTTATTTACAAAAGGGGCAAGAAATTGAAAATACAAAAAGCGGAGTGTGTGGGATTCGAACCCACGTGCCCTAAATCGGACAACCGCATTTCGAGTGCGGCTCGTTATGACCACTTCGATAACACTCCGTATAAAAGAATAGGATATTTCCTAAATGAAGTAAAAAACGCACCACTTAAGTGGTGCGAGCTGGGCTAACAGGACTCGAACCTGTAAATGCTGGAGTCAGAGTCCAGTGCCTTACCATTTGGCGATAGCCCATTAATCACGTTCTTAATGTTCTTACGAACAAAAACAATTATATATAACCCCTTTATAAAAGTCAAGCACTTTTTTAAAAATTTTTACCGGATATTTAATCAATGAAAAACCCTTGTAACAACGCCCTATATATTCACGCTCTTCTCTTAATAAAATAAAGCGGTTTCATTTTTTTATGAGGCATGGTTAAGCTTTTAACTTAAGTAAAGCTAATTATCATAAAATTCTCACAAAGCTATTTATTTACTAAAAAGCTTATGATAAAATATGTGTTGAATATATGATCGCGGCTAATAAAAAAGTCAGCTCCTTACTGTACATCGGGGAGCAGAAACGGAGGCAGTTATTATGAAGAAATTGGAAATGATTATCAAGCCTGAGAAGCTGGATGACCTTAAGGCTATTCTTGACGGATGTCAGGCTAACGGTATTATGATTACCAACATTATGGGTTATGGTGCCCAGAAGGGATTCAAGAGAATTTACAGAGGTAACGAATACTTTGTAAATCTTCTTCCTAAAGTCAAGGTTGAAACTGTTGTCAATGATGACGTTGCAGAGAGTATTATCGAAAAAGTTACCAGTGAAATCGCAACGGGCAATATCGGTGACGGCAAGATTTTCGTATATAATGTAGAGGACGCTGTAAGAGTCCGTACAGGAGAACGCGGAAGCGAAGCTCTTTAATCACATTAACTAATCAAACCCCGAAGTCCTGCTCAGGTCTTCGGGGTTTCCTTTGCCATAAAACCGATTATACTGTTAATAAACTGTTTTGGCGTCTCACCTGTAACAGCCTTAAATTCCCTTTGAAAATGCGCCTGGTCGGCATAGCTTAATCTTTCTATAAATTCCGAGTTGTTTCTGTACGGATTGGCAATTATCTCTCCCAATACATTTTGGAATCTGACTATTTTGGCAAAATATTTGGGGCTGCATGATAATGCACTCTGAACTATATTGCCAATATGCCTTACAGTATAATTGTACTGTGCAGCCAGCTCAGCAACCGATACTTTTCCTTTTGTTTTGATTATTGTGTCAATAATTTCATGGGCACGCGGATGCATATACCTGTCACAAACCGTATAACTGTGAACCTTTGACGCATCCGCTTCAATACTGCATCCGTAATCCGCCCTTATTCCATATGCGGTGGCTCCCTTCGTTTCAATTTCCTCACCATAAATTTTGTCAGGGCGTATGACAGTTATTTTGCCGTCAGCGCACAGCCACACAACCTCCTCCATTCCGTCAGGAACAAATTTCAATGTTGAATCACATTGAACCTGATATTTAATATATTTTTCTTCAATTTCTTCAATATAGTTTTTCTGACCGTATTCAACATACGGCTGAAACATTATGTTCTTCATAATTATTTTACCGCCCTTCTGCATATAGAATATTACTGTTGATATAAAGTGTCAACAACTCATTTCCGATTTTTTCAATATTTAGCAATACATCTGTGCTAAATTACTGGAAAGAATTACAAATCTATTTGACACGAAGATGTGCTCACCCTTGCGGGTAGAGCACTTTTTTGCGTTATAGCGTAAGGGCTAAAGGAGGAAAAAGATATGGATGGAAATTTTTTCGGAACCAGCGGCATATGGTACCTGATTGGCGCCGCCTTGGTATTTTTCATGCAGGCAGGCTTCGCAATGGTGGAGGCAGGCTTCACAAGAGCAAAGAATACCGGCAACATTATTATGAAAAATCTTTTGGACTTTTGTCTCGGTACGGTGGCATTTCTTTTGGTAGGTTATTCATTCCTGTGCGGTGAAGGCAACGGCTTCATCGGTTGGAGTAAATTCCCTCTCGCTCCCGCAAATTGGGCAACCTCTTCAATTGATTGGGGCAGTTTCGTATTCAACCTTGTATTCTGTGCCACAGCAGCTACAATCGTTTCGGGAGCCATGGCAGAGAGAACAAAATTTATCTCTTATTGTATCTACAGTTTTATTATAAGCTTGGTTATATATCCAATTGAAGCTCACTGGGTATGGGGAGGCGGATGGTTATCGGAATTAGGTTTTATTGATTTCGCAGGCTCCGCATGTATACATACCGTAGGCGGTGTTGCCGCTCTTATCGGTGCCAAAATGCTTGGTCCAAGAATAGGCAAGTTTGATGAGAACGGTAAGCCAAGACCTATTCTCGGTCACAACATAACAATCGGCGCTTTGGGATGTTTTATCCTGTGGTTCGGATGGTACGGATTTAACGGTGCCGCCGCTACATCAGGCGCCAATCTTGCATCAATATTTGCAACAACAACAATAGCTCCTGCTGTTGCCACAATAACCGTCATGATTATCACATGGATTAAAAGCGGCAAGCCTGATGTGTCAATGAGTTTGAACGGCTCGCTTGCAGGTCTTGTTGCAATTACAGCCGGATGTGCCTGCGTAGACGCTCTTGGTTCGGCAATTATCGGTATTTTGTCCGGCATTGTTGTTGTATTTGTAGTATGGTTAAACGATAATGTAACACATATAGACGACCCTGTGGGAGCCGTAGCTGTTCACGGCGGCTGCGGTATTCTGGGAACTCTCTGCGTGGGACTTTTCGCAACAGGCGGCGGGGAATATGCCGGTCAGAAAGGGCTTTTCTATGGCGGCGGCTGGAAGCTGCTGGGAACACAGGCTATCGGTATTGTCTCTATCGTTGCATGGGTTGCCGTTACAATAACCATTACATTCTTTATTATAAAGAAGACTGTCGGTCTGAGAGTCACTCCGGCAGAAGAAATTGAAGGTCTCGATTCCACAGAGCATGGACTTGAGAACGCTTACGCTGATTTCATCGTAAAGAAATAATCACTCTTTACATTGAAATATCATATATTCACAATTTTTTAAGTCGGAGACGCTTATACATTTAGCCCCAAGCTTCTCCGCAAGCTTACAGGACGGAAGATTTCTTTTTTCGGTAACTATAAAGATTTCTTCCGTCTTGATATGCGTAAAGGCATATTTTTTGATAGCCGTGCATACCTCATAAGCATATCCTTTTCTCCTGCAGTCTCCGGCAATAACATATCCCAATTCAATGCAGTCTTTACCGTCAATTTCCCGTATACTCAGTCCCGCCCTTCCTATAAGTCTGCCATTACTTTTATCTCTGACTATCCACAGCCCGAAACCGTAAAACCCATACATATTCTTAATGTAATTCTCGGTAAATTCTTTTTCCTTATTATATTCGTAAAGAGGTTCCAGATACTCTCTTATGTCGTCGTCATCATAAAGCTCATACAATTCAGGCAAATCTTCAACTGACATTTCCCTGACAACAGTGCGCTCCGTTTCCAGAATCGTCAAGGCAATCCCCTTATGCCTGCTGAAAACTGTATTGCAGTACTCATAATCACAGTCCTCAAGATTTTCCGCCACATATTGGGCACCTTCTGCAAAGCTTTCATCTGCAGACAAAAAAAGTACGGCATATCCAAGCTCTCTGACTTTTTTCAGAATATCGGTATTATTTGTGATAACCATACTGTCCGAAGGGCTTTTTCCGTAAAAGTCATAACTGACTGCGGCAGGAGACAAATCAGGGGGATTCACATGACTTTTATTGTTTTTAATTGATATTATTATGTTTTTTAACATTGACTTGACCTCTGTTTGTGATAAAATGTATAAAAATAATCCTATATAATATAGAAAGGAAGCACGATTATGGCACAGAATCCAATTGTTACATTTGAGATGACAGATGGCAGCGTATTTCAGGCGGAACTCTATCCTGATATTGCACCTAACACAGTTAACAATTTTATCAGCCTTATCAAAAAGGGGTTTTACGATGGCCTTATTTTCCACAGAGTTATTGAGGGCTTTATGATACAGGGAGGCGACCCTCAAGGCACAGGCATGGGCGGTCCGGACTACTCCATCAAGGGCGAGTTTAACCTTAACGGTTTTACCAATAACCTTAAACATACTCCCGGAGTTTTATCTATGGCACGTTCTATGGACCCGGATTCGGCAGGTTCCCAGTTTTTTATTATGCATGAGACTTCTCCTCACCTTGACGGCTCATACGCCGCTTTCGGTCAGGTTACGGAAGGCATGGATGTAATCAATCGTATTGCCAAGGTACGCACTGATTGGAATGACCGCCCAATGGAGGAGCAGAAGCTTTTGAAGGTTACTGTTGATACCTTCGGTGTGGATTATCCCGAACCTGAAACGGTCTGAACAGTACGTTAATTATTATAATAACATATGATAAAATATTTGTTAATTGTTTCTTTATGTGTTATAATGTCCAATATAAGAATTTTTTGGAGGTAAATTTTATGTTAGTAACAGCAGAAGAAATGCTCAAAAAAGCTGTAGCCGGCAAATATGCTGTCGGACAGTTCAATATCAACAACCTTGAGTGGACCAAGGCTATCCTTCTCACTGCACAGGAATGCAATTCCCCTGTAATCCTGGGTGTTTCAGAGGGTGCCGGTAAATATATGACAGGTTATAAGACAGTTATAGGCATGGTCAATGGCATGATTGATGAATTAGGAATTACCGTTCCTGTTGCACTTCATCTTGACCATGGAACTTACGAAGGATGTCTTAAATGCGTTGAAGCAGGCTTCTCATCAATTATGTTTGACGGTTCTCACTATCCAATCGAGGAGAACATTGCCAAGACTAAAGAGCTTATTGAGATTTGTAAGAAGAACAATATGTCTCTTGAGGCTGAAGTCGGTTCAATCGGCGGCGAAGAAGACGGCGTTGTCGGTATGGGCGAATGTGCTGACCCTAATGAGTGTAAGCAGATTGCAGACCTTGGCGTAACAATGTTAGCTGCAGGTATCGGTAATATCCATGGTAAATACCCTGCTAACTGGAAGGGTCTCAGCTTTGAAACACTTGCAGCAGTTAAAGAGCTTACAGGTGATATGCCTCTTGTACTTCACGGCGGTACAGGAATCCCTGAGGATATGATTAAGAAGGCCATCTCTCTTGGTGTTGGTAAGATTAATGTTAACACAGAATGTCAGCTTGCTTTTGCTGATGCTACACGTAAATATATTGAAGCAGGCAAAGACCTTGAAGGCAAGGGATTTGACCCACGTAAGCTTCTTGCTCCTGGTTTTGATGCAATCAAGGCAACTGTTAAAGAGAAAATGGAATTGTTCGGTTCAGTAGGCAAAGCCTGAATCTGGGAGATAACATATGAATGATTCTAATAAAGAATTAGAGCAGACACCCGATGATGACGGAATTGTAATTGAATTTATTGAGGACTCTGATAAGGCGTCTGCATCTGAAGCTGCGGCTGCCGAAGATTCCGGGGAAGCAATTTCTGACGGCTCCGTTAAGGATTCGGATGAAGAGGCTGCTGCCGGACTTGTTGAAGACTCTGATGAAGAAACCGCAGGCAGCATTGATGAAAAAATCGCAGCTGAGCCTGCCGAAAATTCCGGCGGTGATTCCGGCGACTCTTCTGCT
Organism: uncultured Butyrivibrio sp.; assembly: GCA_964414835.1. GTDB lineage: Bacteria > Bacillota > Clostridia > Lachnospirales > Lachnospiraceae > Eshraghiella. The sequence goes on from CAYPWY010000008.1 coordinate 9,744, forward strand.
GACGGTTCCGGCAGTAATAACAGCAAAAGGTCTAAGGGCGACATTATCCGTTATATTATAATGGGCGTTGCCATTTGCGTATTTATTTTTGCCGCTGTCCAGATTGTGCGTATTATACGAAACTACAAGCGGGCTCAGGATATATATGACGACATCAATAAGCAGGCATATAGTACGGAAACCGGTTCTGACAGTACATCCCCTGCAATTGACCCATCTGTCAGCGAAGAATATCCGGGAATCAATGCTTCTGCACAGATTAACTTTGATGTATTAAAGGAAATCAATGATGACGTACGAGGATGGATTGATGTTCCGTCGGTGGGCATAAGCTATCCTATCGTTCAAAGCACTGACAACGAGTATTATCTTGACCATGCTTTTAACGATGAATTCAGTTGGTCCGGTGCAATTTTCCTTGACTGGAAAAACTCCGCTACCATTGATGACCCTCATAATTTTATTTACGGACATCATATGAATGACGGTTCAATGTTCGCTTCACTTCTGGAATATGACAGCGAAGACTTTTACAAGCAGCAGGCGGAAAATAATAACAATTATTTTTACATTTATCTTGAGGACAAGATTATGGTTTACCAGATATTCAGCGTGTGTGACGTTACATTTGATGACAACGTAGACACGTTCAGAGTAGTTCGGGCTACCGATACGGCTTTTACATTACAGGATTATCTGGTTGCCATCGATGATGTCAAGCTGTATGATACAGGAATTACTGCTGATGCGGATGATATTATAACCACGCTTTATACCTGTCAGAATGGTTCTTCCAATCCTGAAAGGCATATGGTTCATGGCAAATTGATTGCCACAATCGACAAATAAACAATCTTTTAATTTTTTTTAAAAAAGACTTGATTTTTTGTATGGGTTATAGTATTTTATTTACAAGGTGAACAAAGACGTTCCTTATTTTATTAAGGGACGTCTTTTTTTCGTTGTAAAGAAAATTCGCCAAATTTTTTAACTGAAAGGAAGATTAAATATGAGTGAAGCATTTAAAATCGAGGAAGTTTTTGCAGACAACGTATTTACAGTAGGTAAAATGAAGGAGTGCCTCCCGAAACAGGTGTTTAAAAATCTTAAGTCAATTATGGATAACGGCGGTACTCTTTCCGTATCAGATGCGGATGTTGTAGCAAAAGCTATGAAGGACTGGGCGCAGGAAAAGGGCGCAACACATTTCACCCACTGGTTCCAGCCTCTTATTGTCAGCCTTACGGCTGAAAAGCACGATTCTTTCGTAACACATCCAGATGAGGACGGCAACGTGATTTCCTCTTTCACCGGAAAACAGCTTATTATGGGTGAGCCGGACGCTTCTTCTTTCCCATCAGGCGGACTGAGAGCAACATGCTCTGCCAGAGGATATACAATATGGGATGTTGCATCTCCTGTATTTATTAAGGAAGGTGCATTAGGTGCAGTTCTCTGTGTTCCTACGGTGTTCTGCTCATATAACGGAGAGTCCCTTGACAAAAAGACTCCTCTCCTTCGTTCTATGGATGCCCTCAGTGACCAGGCGCTGAGAATCGTAAAGCTCTTTGACCCTGACACAAAGGCAACAAGAGTTGCCGCTTCTGTTGGACCTGAGCAGGAATACTTCCTTATAAGCAAAGAAAGCTTTGCCGCCAGAAAAGACCTTAAATATACAGGAAGAACACTTTTTGGAGCACCTGCCCCGAAGGGTCAGGAATTGGAAGACCAGTATTTCGGAAGAATCCCTGAAAATGTAGGCGCTTATATGAAGGATTTGAACAGGGAATTATGGAAGCTTGGTATCACAGCCACAACACAGCACAATGAGGTTGCTCCCGGTCAGCATGAGATGGCTCCTATCTATATGGATGCCGACACGGCAATCGACAATAACCTTATTGCCATGGAAACTATGAAAAAAGTTGCTGAGCGTCATAACCTTGAATGTCTTCTCCACGAAAAGCCATTTGCAGGAGTAAACGGTTCAGGTAAACATAATAACTGGTCAATAGGCACCAATACCGGAGTAAATCTCCTTGACCCCGGCAAAAAACCTAATGAGAACAGACAGTTCCTGCTTGTACTCTCATGTATTATGAAGGCTGTTGACAGACATGCGGATTTGCTTCGTCAATCAGCTTCCGACGTTGGTAATGACCACAGGCTTGGCGCTAACGAGGCTCCTCCTGCAATCATTTCAATGTACCTTGGCGACCAGCTTGAGGATATTGTTAAGCAGATTGTTGAAAACGGTTCTGCCGCAAAATGTATCGAAGGTCAGGTGCTTGACCTTGGTATCAGCTCCGTTCCTGTTGTAACTAAAGATGCAACTGACCGTAACAGAACATCACCATTCGCTTTTACCGGTAACAAATTTGAGTTCCGTATGGTCGGTTCAAATGATTCAATAGCTATGCCTAACACAACACTCAATGCAATCGTAGCCGAAGCTTTTAAGGAAGCTGCCGATGAACTTGAAGGTTCTGATGATTTTGAAAAGGCTTGTGACGAATTTATCGCTAAGACCATGAGAGAACATCAGAGAATAGTATTTAACGGCAACGGATATTCAGAAGAATGGGTTGAGGAAGCTGCAAGACGTGGTCTTCCTAACTTGAAATCAATGGTTGCCGCAACTGAAGCTCTCACCACCGAAAAGGCGGTTAAGCTCTTTGGTGATTTTAACATTATGACTAAGGCTGAGCTTGAGCTTAGAGCAGAAATTCTCTATGAAACATATGGTCTTGTAATTAATATAGAAGCTCTTACAATGATTGACATGGCATCCAAGGATATTCTTCCTGCCGTAGTCAAATATACAACGGAGCTTGCCGCTTCAATCAATGAGGTAACTGCTGCCGGTGCAGACGCCGGAGTTCAGAAAGAAATGCTTGATGAAATCAGCAGGTATCTCAAAGAGGCTAACGAGGCTCTCAAAAAGCTTAAAGCAGACCAGTCTGTTGCCGAAAAGGACAGCGCTAAGGCTACTGCTGAATATTACAGAGATGTAATCAAGGCTGATATGGAAGCCCTCAGAGCTCCGGTTGATACACTTGAAACCTTGGTAGACGCCGAGTACTGGCCAATCCCTACATACGGCGATTTACTTTTCGAGGCTTAATACGCTTCCTCATATTTATCCTAAATAGCGGGCTTGTGCGGATTTCGTGCAGGCCTGCACTTTTATTTTATATAAAATTCCTTAGGATTTTTCCATAACATTAAAAAGCCGTAATCACAGCATCCAAAAATGAAGGCTGCAATTACGGCAGTATATCATAGTTGTGTATTGTATTATTGCGGATAATTAAGCCGGTCCGGTCCCATATTGTCAAGTACCTCTGACTTATATTTTCTTGCGTAAAATTTGGCAAGCTCAAGATTATTATCCAGATAGTTTCCGCAGTCTCTTGGTGCCGCACCAGGAATATCGCCCTCAAAGCCTATGATAAAATCTATCATCTCTCCAATAAGCGATACTATATCTGATGATTCCAAATCCCCTGCCAGAATAAGATAAAATCCTGTTCTGCATCCCATAGGTCCGAAATAGATTACCCTGTCCTTCCATGTCCTGTCATTTCTAAGGAAGGTAGCGCCCAGATGTTCTATGGTATGCACTCCTGCGGTGTCCATAACCGGCTCACGGTTAGGCATCGTAAATCTCAAATCAAAGGTGGTCAGCGTAATCTGTCCTATATAATCCTTACGCGACACATATATTCCTGCCAATAAATCGATATGATTAACTGTAAAGCTTGCTATTTTTTCCATTTTGTCTATACCCGCTGACGAAGCTCAGCCTCTTTCCTCTTGTTTTCTTTTTTGTTTTCATACATAGCAGCGTCGGCATATTTGATAAATTCATCTAAGGTATCCGTTTTTTCGGAAATCTTGGAAAATACTCCAACGCTGACATTTACATAGTATGGCTTTGTACCAAAGGAATTAAACCGCTCCAGCTCCGCTCTTATGGTATTTATGATTTCTTTGGCACGTGCCTCACCATCCGCCGCACTGAATGCAATAATAAATTCATCGCCGCCGAATCTTGCACATACTTCGCCCTTAATAGTTGCATTCCGCATACATTCGCCTATTTTTCTCAAGGCAAAATCTCCTTCTGCATGTCCGAAGGTATCGTTGATTGTCTTAAGTCCATCCATATCAAGGGATATGATTGTAAACGGCTCTCCTGTTTTCCGGCTGTGCCCCATTATCTCACCAATATTCCGGTAAAATCCATGTCTGTTATATATCTGTGTCAGTACATCACTGACATAAAGGCGTTCAACCGCCGAGCGGTTTACATATACTTCAAGTATATGCCGGAAATCCAGCAAAAACGTCTGATAATATGAAAAATAAAAGTTCTCTGCATCAAAGGCGTTAGCCATATATCCTACTGTCACACCCTGCAGGTGTATCGGAACAAACATAATGTAATTATTGCTTTCCAACACCTTCTCCATGTCAGGCAGCAAATCCGACTGAAGATATTCCTGTTCCTGATTTATCTCATCACCTATTATATGCAGAGGAAGTCTCATTGTCTCAGTATATTTGGAACAGTTTTGTGCATTTCTGTCAAAATCAAAGCTCACATTCATATCTTCGTCAAGAAAATCACTGTTAAAGCTCATCCAAAGCTCTTTACACTCTATCTTTCCAATATGCTCCGGTATCATTCTGAAAATGTAATGCAAATCCGGATAATTGCTTAGCTGTGCAATCATATTATACATAAACTGTATAAATTCTTCCCTGCTGTCTGTTATAAATTTCTCCTCATACAGACGTTCTTCAACATTTTCGGCGCCAACAGCTACACACCCGCATGAACCGCCTATTCTGTTTATATACTTAACAACCTTTGGCTCCATATCCTTTTTGCCGTCAACATTGTTGAGCACGGCATCAATTATGCTGTCAGCCAAATCCTCAATTCTGTATTCCGCCGTGGTAAGTCTCGGAGAATAATACTGTTCTAAATCAATTCCATCAAAACCTGTAACAAGTATGTCATCAGGAATCTTGTAACCATGTCTCTTAAGCGTCCGCATACACTCCAATGCCATTATATCATTGGCACACACAAACGCCTCCGGCATCTCAAGCCCTGATGCTATAAACTCCTCAACAGCCACCTTGGTAGGATAGGACCAGAAATCTCCGTACAAAATTCTTCTGTCATCAATCTCAATGTTGTTTTCCTTAAGAACTCTCTTAAAACAGCCGATGCGTTCTTCCGAAAAAGGATTGTCTCTGTAACCTGCAATCATATTGACTTTTTTGACCTTATGAAATTCAACTATATGTCTGACTAGCTGTTCAAAGGAATTACTGTAATCAAATGTAATATTAATGCAGCCTTCCATAACCTTATCTATGGAAATTACCGGAACATCCGCATGCAGTGACCTTGACACAAGTTTATTGATGACTTCCTGATTCTTAAAGCTTTCAGACATAATAACAACCGCATCAAATCTTCCCGGCTCAAATGCCGAAAAAATCTGCGCCTCGCCAATGTCATTTATGCTTCCGTTATATAAGTCCGTTACCGATGAAAAAATTATGACTTTAATTCCGGATTTATCACAGTTTCCGCAAAGCTGTTTAATTATTTTCACCTGGTCATATGCCTTAAATCTCGTCATACATAATGCTATTACTTTATAAGGCTTTCCTTTAGAAAATCTTTCTGCCATCAATTCCGCCCTCCTCTTCTTCACTTGAAATGTTTTTACCGAAATCTAAACCAGTCAAAATCAAAATGACTTCCCGGCAGAAATACAAACGTAACTTTATTGAGACCTTTTATTTCTTTTATTTCAAAGGTTTTTTCTTCTGCAGAATCGGTATGTAAAAATTCCAGCATCTGCCTTGTCTGTACACCGCTCTCGTCCGTAAAAATAATATTAATTGTATTAACCTCAGTATATGACGTACCTTTTACAATAATGCTTCTTACTCCGTCTCCAAAATCCATATCGTCAAAATCAATTGAAACATTATTTCCTATTCCATTGACAGATGTACCGCATACAACAAAGTCATCTCCATATATCTTGTCATTATCCGCCGCATTAATCTGCGCAAGCCCCTTGTCAGGCTTGGTAAATATAAAGTCCCTTATATTTATAAATTCTTTTGTCAAAAGACATATAGTACGGATTCCCTTTATGCGTTTGTTTAATTTGAATTTTTCCCCTTGGTATACATCCCAGATAACAGGCTTATTATATATTCCGTCCAAAATAAGCTCACTGCCTGCCTCATTAGGTATACCTGACCACAGCTGAACCACAAAATCCGCCTGGTCATGGGTAAAAATATTAAGCTCCACTTCATCTGTTCCAAAGCTTCCGAAATCAACATTGGCAAATCCGATATATGCTTCTTTGTGTTTAGGTGTTGCAACACCATGCTCGCTTGCATTGCCCATCTCAGCGCTGCTGATTGTATACAATGCCGCTGCAATAGGCTCATAAGGATTGATAAAAGCGCTGCCAATGCCATCCACCTCAAATCCCAGCATGGAAATCACATTGACCTTCCCGCCTCCGTTTCTTGAATAGCATTTCACATTAAATTTTCCGTCGCCCTTGGCATAAAGCATTATTTTGTCATTTTCATATACAATCTCAGCAAGATTGCTGACCACTCCCGCATCGTTAAGTACACACCACTCCAAATCTTTGTATGTGCTGTCCGCAGGATATATCACGGTCTTCAGTTCCGTCTGGGGCTGTTCCTTGGTAAGCTTTGTCCCGTTTAAGCTCTGTATATCTATCTTACGGATAGGAATTTCTTCGTTAATTTCAGACTTATAATTAGCCGTCTTTGCACTTATTCCCTGCCGAACATCCGAAGCTGTGCTCTCGATTACCAGTTCCGCCGGTTTAAGAGACGGCGATGTAACCCGAACACGTATTTCACCGGGTTCTGTTCCTGCCGCAATCATTGCAAGAAGCTTTCCCATAAAAAGCTTACGGGAATTTCCCTTGTATTGGTCATAATCGGTACTGTCACCGTTATCAAGACCTGCCAGCCTGCCGGCTCCGATTACCTCCACCTGTACGCGGTTGTTGGCATTTTTAACTTCATTGCCATCACTGTCATACATATTTATTTCTACAAATACCATATCCTCGCCATCGGCAAGCATAGTAGTTTTATCTGCTTTAAGAACAATATCCGCGGCATCTTTAAATGACTGCTGCACATCACGGGCAATCTCATTACCGTTTTCATCATATGCCACAGCCTCAAGTCTGCCTGAAGTATATGGAATAACCCAGTGCCCCACAAGCTCTGTTCCGTTTTGGTGGTCTATCTCAAACCGCCCCTGTGAATGTCCGTTAAAAAACAATTCCACAACCGGCGCATTGGATGTTACCCTTACATCAATAAGCTGTCCGTGGTTGAAATCCCAATACGGAAAAAGATGTACCATGGGATTCGTCTTATAATCAGTCCACTCTGCCTGATATATATAGTATGTGTCCTTCGGAAATCCGGCAGTATCCACCTGACCAAAGTATGAATTTTTGGTCTGGTAAGGTGTCGGCTCTCCGATATAATCAAATCCTGTCCACAAAAACTGTCCGGCAGAATATTTATTGTCACGCTCCGTAGTTATACAAAATTCACTGTTTCTGGCACCCCAGCTGCATGTACTGTTGCCAAGTGCGGAACACTGTTCATCGACATCCGTAAGTATAGCTTCACTGTACGGGAAATGATACACGCTGCGGCTTTGAAGCGTGGAGCCTGTTTCACTTCCATAAATAACCCAGTCCGGATGTGCTTTATGGTGTGCGTCATATAATCTTTCCGCATAGTTATACCCCACCAAAAGAAGCTCATCGGCACATCTCTGTGTAGGCTCCCCTTCTAAGAAATTGGAGCCAAATGTAGCATATGCGTTGTGGTCAGGGTCATTTTCAAGAACTGCTTTAAGCAAAAGCTTAGTGCTTGCAAGTCCTCCCTCTCTGTCAGCATGTGTATCGAAAATTTCATTACCGATACTCCACATAATAACGCTTGGATGATTTCTGTCACGCCTTACAAAATTCCGTATATCCTTAACAGCCCATTCATCAAAGAATCTTGCATAATCATATTTATTCTTTGCCATGTGCCACATATCAAAAGCTTCATCATCAATAAGGATTCCCATCTCGTCTGCCAAGTCAAGCAGCTCAACTGCCGGCATATTATGGGATGTCCTTATGGCATTGGCTCCCATATCCTTCATCATCTGCAGCTGTCTTCTGATAGCCGCCTTATTAACTGCTGCTCCAAGCGCCCCAAGGTCGTGGTGCATACAAACGCCATTAATCTTAACATGTTTTTCGTTGAGGAAAAATCCTTCATTCTTATCATATCTTATTGTTCTGAAACCAAATCTTGTATCAACGCTGTCAATGGTAACACCATGTTTTCTAAGCTCTGTCCTCAAAACATACAGATTAGGACTCTTAATACTCCACTCTAAAGGCGCACCCACAGCAATTATTTCTGTCTCATTAGGTGCAAACTCTTCGGATGCCACTTTATTTCCCTGATTGTCCAGAACATAATATACCACGCTTAAATCTTTATCATCACTGTTCACCTCAGCGGAAACTTTTATATTATATCCGGTCGATGTACGCTCTGTTCTTATATATATGCCGTCAGACACTATATGTGTGTCAGGCATTGTTTTAAACCATATATTCCGATAAATACCTGCTCCCGAATACCATCTGGAATTAGGAAATCTGTGTGAGACTTTTACCTTAATCTCATTGGTACCGTTTTTAAGCAGATTAGTGATTTCAAGTTCAAAAGTATTATAACCGTATTTCCATTCTCCTGCCTTAATGCCGTTGACATATACGACAGGCTCCATATAAGCACCTTCAAAACGAATGGCATAATGCGCATCTTTCTCCGGATTAAAATCAAATGATTTACGATACCATCCCTCACTGTCCTCGTAAAGATTGCCGGTATCATAAATAAGCCAGTCATGTGGAATATCTACATCTGTCCAGCCGTCAGAATTAAAAACATCTTTCTCCGGTGTATCCGGTTTTACTTTAATAAACTGCCAATTATCATTAAATAGTCTTGCGCTTCTCATAATATGCCATACCTTCCATGGTTATATTTACAGGCTTGCTGCCCCTCATACCGATATATTAACACGGCACCTGCCGGAGCATCGGCTCCGGCACAGTGCCTTATATCCTACTTAAAAGGATTCTCTGTTTTATACATCATTCCCTTTGGCTGGTTGAAGTTAATCTCATCAGCAGGCACGCCAAGATACTTAAATACTTCGTAAAGCTCCTTGCCGAAGTGTCCGAATGCAACAGCTCCATGATGCGGATAGTTCTTCTCAATAAGCACGTGACGGTAGAATCTGTCCATCTCAGGAATAGCAAAAATTCCGATTGCACCGAATGAACGTGTTGCAACAGGAAGCACCTCACCCTGTGCAATGTAAGCTCTTATCTTTGCGTCAGATGTGCTCTGAAGACGGAAGAATGTAATATCTCCCGGAATAATATCGCCCTCAAGAGTTCCGTTAGTAACCTCCTCCGGAAGAGCTCTTGCCATAATCATCTGGTTACGCATCTCGCAGAATGAAAGCTTTGTTGATGCCGTATTTCCGCAATGGAAGCCCATAAATACTTCGTTGCCTGTGTAGCTGTGCTTATCCTTGATATCCTCACAATAAATATCGGAAGGTACGGTGTTGTTAATGTCAAGAAGCGTTACTGTATCATTACTTACAACTGTACCTATAAACTCACTGAGTGCTCCGTAAATATCAACCTCGCATGATACAGGAATACCCATCTTAGTAAGACGGCTGTTGACATAGCAAGGAACAAAACCAAACTGTGTCTGGAATGCAGGCCAGCATTTGCCGGCGATTGCAACATATTTCTTGTAACCCTTGTGAGTTTCAATCCAGTCAAGAAGTGTAAGCTCATACTGAGCAAGCTTCTCAAGTACCTCCGGTTTCTTATTACCTGCACCGAGTTCCTCAGCCATATCTTTTGCCACATCAGGGATTCTTGCATCGCCCTCATGTTTATTGAATGCTTCAAAAAGGTCAAGCTCTGAATTCTCTTCAATTTCAACATCAATATTGTAAAGCTGCTTGATTGGTGCATTACATGCAAGGAAATTCTGTGGTCTTGGACCAAATGAAATAATTTTAAGGTCTCTTATTGCAATGATAGCTCTTGCAATAGGAGCAAACTCGTTAATCATATCAGCACATTCCTCTGCCGTTCCCACAGGATACTCAGGAATATATGCCCTTACGTTACGAAGCTTAAGATTGTAGCTTGCATTGAGCATACCGCAGTAAGCATCTCCACGTCCCTGAATAAGTCCGCCGTTAGCGGAGGTTTCCTCTGCTGCCGCAATAAACATGGCAGGTCCGTCAAAATGTTTTGCAAGAAGTGTCTCTGCGATTTCCGGACCGAAATTGCCAAGATATACAACAAGAGCGTTGCAGCCTGCTTTCTTGATGTCTTCCAATGCCTGTACCATATGAATTTCACTCTCTACGATACATATCGGACATTCATAAATATTATCGCTGCCGTACTTCTTCGTGTAAGCCTCAACAAGTGCCTTTCTTCTGTTAACAGATAATGTTTCAGGGAAGCAGTCTCTGCTGACTGCCACGATGCCGATTTTTTCCTTTGGCATATTTGTCATTTTAATTTCCTCCATTCTTTCAGGCTCACTTATACCTGAAAATCATTTTATTCATTAATATTAAGATTTTTACCTGCCAAGCCTATATGCTCGGAGCCTGTAAATCCGCCCTCCGCATGTCCTATAAGCCATTTGTTCACTGCCGTAATGAGCCTGTCCTCACCGTTGCTGTGTTCTTTCTTAAGAGGGAAGTTAGTTCCCCTCGGAAGTACAACCGCCACTCTGAAGCCGCTGCCGCCGACTCCGCAGGGTGCATAATGAAGCGTTGTAGCATAAACCTCAACTGCCGTCCCCTTTGGAATAAGAAACGCTTCCATAAGAGAAGTATCATATGTGTAATCTGCGGTTATATCCTGCTGTTTTCCGAGAATCAGGATTGCATCTGTTGCCGCAACGTTAATCTCGCTGTCCCTATGATACTCAACCGCATTCAAAAGTTCATTGTGACCGTCACAGTATCCTATCTGTATCGGCATTTCTCCATAAGCGATGCGTGAAAGTTCTTCCATAACAGGAAGTGTCTCCAGCGCCTCCACTGACGGTTCATACGCAACGCCGTCAGGAAGTGGCATCTCCTGCATTTTTTCCACCAGTCCGGTAAAATCAATACCTTCGACTATTCTGCCGTATTTTTTAAATGCAGGGTCTGTTACCTGTAAAATCTTCATATCTGATATCCCTTTCCATAAAATTACTGAATTTCATCAAATAACTGCTTGCATGCAGGATAAATCTTCTTAAACTGATTATATCTTGCGTCGTATTTTGCCACAAGCTCAGGCTCAGGCTCAACAGTATCCACAACCTTTATGAACTTGTCGGCTATTTCTTCAACGCTTGCGTACTCGCCGTTAGCCACCGCAGCCAACATAGCGCCGCCCATTGAAGGTCCCTGCTCACTTTCGATGACATCTACTTTGATGCCGAGAACGTTGGCAATAATCTTTTTCCAGAGAGGGCTTTTGGCACCGCCTCCGCAAATCTTGGTTCTTTCAATCTTAATGCCGAGAGACTTGGCAACCTCAAATGAATCCCTGAGCGCAAACGCAACTCCCTCAAGGACTGCCTGTGTCATATCAGCCCTTGTTGTATCCATTGTCATACCGATAAATGTTCCTCTGGCATTAGGATTATTGTGAGGTGAACGCTCACCCATCAAATAAGGTAAAAAGTATACGTGGTTCTCTCCAAGCTTATCTATTGCTTTCTGTTCTGCCTGATAATCCGTTGTTCCCACAATCTCATCCATCCACCACTTGTTGCAGGAAGCTGCGGAAAGCATACATCCCATAAGATGATAGTGTCCGTCTGCATGGTCGAAAGAATGAAGCGCATTGTTTTTATCAACTCCAAACTTATCTGATGAGATGAAAATAGTACCGCTGGTTCCAAGTGATATATTGCACTTGCCATCTCCCACTGTTCCTGTTCCGACTGCCGCCGCAGCATTGTCACCTGCGCCTGCTGCCACTATACAGGTCTCAGGCACTCCAAGCTCTGCCGCTATCTCAGGAAGAAGCGTTCCGACTTTGTCGTAGCTTTCATACACTGTGGCAAGCTGTTCCTCCTTAACACCGCATATCTCACACATTTCTTTGGACCAGCATCTGTTCTTAACGTCAAAAATCAACATTCCGGAGGCATCCGAAACATCAGTGCAGAAAACTCCGCTGAGTTTATATGCTATGTAATCCTTAGGAAGCATTATCTTCCTTATTCTGGCAAAATTCTCAGGCTCCTTATTCTTAACCCAGAGGATTTTAGGTGCGGTAAATCCCGTAAATGAAATATTGGCCGTATACTGTGAAAGCCTGTCCTTGCCGATAACATTGTTAAGATAATCACACTCCTCAACAGTTCTTCCGTCATTCCAAAGAATTGCCGGTCTGATAACCTCATCATTTTCATCAAGAATTACAAGCCCGTGCATCTGTCCGCCAAAGCTTATGCCCGCAACCTGACTCTTATCCGCATCTGAAATAAGCTCCTTAATTCCCTCCATTGTGTTGGAAAACCAATCCTCAGGTTTCTGCTCTGACCAACCCGGATGCGGGAAATACAGCGGGTATTCCCTTGACACAATATTGACAATTGTGCCTTCTGAATCCATCAAAAGCAGCTTGACTGCCGATGTACCCAAATCAACACCTATATAAAACATCTCATTCCTCCTTTGCCCATTCGAGCACACTATATCACTTTTATGATATTATAAAATAATGAGAAGTTCAATGATATAATACCATAATAATTTTACATTTTTAATGGAAAAATTATTGAATTTTTGCTTTGACCCGGTTATATCTAATTTTTATGCCTATCCAACTCTAATCCTGCTATTGCCAATATATTATTTTACAGTTATAATTATATACGCAAAATATAAAGAGGAGGTATTTCTAATGAAAAGAAATCTCAAAAAACTCATGGCATTTCTCCTTGCGGCGATTATGCTTATAGCTTTCCCTGTAATGGCGTTTGCTGACGATGAGGAGGTTGCTGAATTTGACCCTAACGGAGTGTACCACGCAAGACTTGGTATTCAGGCAAAAACCTCTGACGGAGTCACATGGATGCAGAGATTAGGCTATTATCATGATGACGACGGAGATGTTGTCTGTACAGGAACCGAAGGTGAGGATGGATATGTGGCTTATGACAGTACATTTACAGACGCTGTAATTGAAGGAAACGGTACATACAGCGTAATCCTTAACAGTACTGACCTTGGTCAGGCTGCAACATTCACCCAGCTTCAGGTATCAACCGACATTCCTATGAATGATACTGTCAAATTCACAGACCTGAAGGTTGAAATTAATGGTCTTACAGCAGCAAAATATTCCGATGTGTACGTTGACAACGACGCTGTTGCCGGTCCGTATATGTGTCTTGTGGCATACAATGATTGGAGAAGCGACCTTTTAGCACAGTCAGACTGTATGGCTGCGGATGATGCAATTCCTACTGACGGCGACATTGAAATCAAACTTACATTTACCGTAAGCGGATTTGCCAATGACGCTCCTACAGAAGCGCCAACAGAAGCTGCAACAGATGCTCCTGCTTCTGACAGCAGTTCTTCTTCAAGCGAAAGCTCAAGCAGTTCACTTTCAACAGGCGCAATCATCGGCATTGTTGCAGGCGTTGTGGTAGTCATCATAATCATCATCGTAGTGGCAGCTAACGCTTCCAAAAAGAAAAAGAACTAAACCGATAAGTATATACCACCATATAAAAATCCCTGTGGAATAATAATCCACAGGGATTTTTATACTGCTTTAAATCCGTAATGAGCCGATATTCGGAAGTACCGCCTTGTACGGTTGAATGACCGCTGCAGGTCAATGACACATACATCATTTTCTGACTTCCACACACCCTTTGCCGTCCTTGACAAACTTACGCTCAAACTGTTCAAGAGGCATCGGTTTGCCGAAATAATAACCCTGAATGTAATCCGGTTTTATATGGCATATTCTCTCTAATTCCTCCGACGTCTCAATACCCTCAATACAGAATTTGGAATCAATGCTGTGAGTCATATCCGACATATGCTGCAGCAGATTATATTCATAATCATTTTTCAATGCCTTCAATGTAAACGAACGGTCTATTTTAATTATATTAGGTGTAAGATTATACAGATAATGGAAATTGGAATAGCCTGTTCCGAAGTCATCCAATGCTATAGGTATTCCATGCATCTTAAGTCCTTCACAGAAGCTGATAAAGCTCTCATCAGATTCCACAAATCCGCTTTCCGTAAGTTCTACCACAAGACTTCCCGGCTTAAGACCCGATTCCTGTAAAAGCTTAAGAATATCTGACAAAACATTGCTCTTGAGCACCTGAATATATGACAGGTTAAAAGACACATGAAAATCCGGGATATATCTCTGCATATATTTGCATGCATATATCGCCTGCGAGGCAACCCATCTTCCCACAGGAATAATAAGACCGCTTTCCTCCAACAAAGGTATAAACTCCGCAGGAGATACCTGTCCTATTTCTTCACCGGCAAATCTCAAAAGCGCCTCCGCATGGGACAGCTTACCGCTTTTTATATCCACTATAGGCTGAAAATACGTATTGAAACCCTCAAATGCCTGATTGACACTCTGTCTCATAATATTTATAAGCTTTCTCTTGCGCCTGAATGCATTATAGTCACTTTCATTATATACATAATAACGGTTTTTGCCGTTATCCTTTGCCTTATTTAAAGCAAACTCAGAAAGCTTCATAAACTCATAATAATCGTAGTTTTCGGACTGGTTCAAATCAAATATGCCTGCCGACACCGTAAAGAACACTTCATAATGGTTACTGGCGATAAATTTATTAATCCTGTCCACAACCTTATTATACATCGTCTGGGCATCAAATACTCCATGTCCGGAATAATCAAGTATCATAAACTCATCTGCTGCAAGCTTATACAGCTTCTGACCGTTTTTAACACATTCGTCTATGCACTCTGCCGTCTTGCGCAGAATCATATCTCCGTAATCAAGTCCCCGGTTCTCGTTAATTTCCTTGAAATTGTCAATTCCCAGTCTTAACAAAAATCCGCCGCAATCTGCGTCAACAAGCGTTTTAATATCCTCCTTGAAAATAACATCTCCCTGAAGTCCGCTGACATTGTCTGCACGCTGTTTAACACCGATTTCATTGATGCATCCGACTAAATATATCGGAGAATTGTTCATATCACGAATAACCCGACCCCGGCAGTTAATCCATATAGCCTTACCCTGACGGTCCTGCCACCGGTACTGCAGGTTATGAAATGTAAAATTCTCATCGTTATATATCTTTGCTATATCCTTTGAAAGCATATCCCAATCATCAGGATGTACCAATTCCTGAAGCCGAGCATTTACATCATTAAATGTGCTGGAAGGCAAAAGAAAACGCTCCACCGCTAAAGGAGATATGCAATACAGGTCATTGACCAAATCATAGATATACAGATAATCATCCATACATGGACTCAGCGCATCAATAATGCCCTTAAATTGTTCTAAATCTATATTACCGTTGTTCATTTCCATACTTTTCGCCACCCTTAAATACATAATCCGTTTCCCAAAATTAGGGTGTCCCCCATATTATATACCGCTACATACTTATATGTGCTTGTGAAGCTGACGGTACAAAATTAAACATCTGTTAAAGAGTCTCATTGATTCTGCCAATGGAAGACGATATGCTTACCGACACATCCTTGATACTCTTATATATATCTGATGAATGTCTTGACAAATCTCCCATCTGCTTTGCCACAACTGCAAAACCTACACCGACCTCACCTGCTCTTGCAGCCTCAATTGAAGCATTAAGAGTAAGTATATTCTGCCTTGAGGCAATTGTCTCAAGTTCCTTGGTCTTATCGGAAATTGCTTTGACACTGTTGGTAAGATTAGCCATCTCATCATTAATTACCTTAAGCTCTCTTGCATTTTTCCATTCAACATATGCCAGATTAGCCATCTCATTAACCGTATCACTGAGAAGCTGTGCAGCCGCCCTTATTGAGCTTTCATTTCTGATAGGCACTTTATTAAGTGCGTCTATGTACTGTGCCGGTTCAATTCCCAACTCTCTGGCTATCTGTTCAAACTTGGCTGTATCCGGCTCCACAGGCAAAACCTGTCCGCCTATTATTGAACCAACATTCTCGCCGTCTACTATAATATCCGATGCAAAATCCATTAACCCTGCATGGCAATAATATACACCCTTACATTCGTTATCACACTTAATACAACGCCGGTTTCCCTCCGGGGAATTACGTGTATATTTCATACAGAAATCCGTAAAATTACTTCCTTCTGTGATATAATTACCATCTTGATCCACTGCTATTGCAGCAAGCCCTGTAGCATCAGAAAACATATCCTGTATCTGCTGGAGCTTATCCATATCCATAAAATCTTTTAAATACATACTAAACCTCCGTACCGTCTTTATTAGTCAATCGGATGATATTCTTTTTTGAGTATAGCACTATTGCACAAAAAAGTCCACTCAAATATAAATTTTATGGTATTTTTAATGAATTTTCTGATATGTTTCGGATTTGTATGCACACTCCCAAAAAGCACAGGCTCCGGCTTGACCGTTTCAGTAATCAGGATATATAAACGGCGGCATATTCTGCCGCCTGCAAATGCCGTATATAATTATTTTACAAAAATGACAATATGTGATATAATGAGCGCAAGCGGGCGGGAGCAGGCGGCAGCCTATTCATCGCCAGCGGCGAATGTTGATTACAAGCTGTGCTTGTAATATAATGAGCGCAAGCGGGCATTATAAGCCAACACTTTTACGCAGATATGGTTCATCGGTAGAACGCCGGCTTCCCAAGCCGGAAAGGCGGGTTCGATTCCCGTTATCTGCTTTTAGAAGCCATGTAAATTAAGGTTTTTTCGTGGTTCCAAAATTTAAGGTACTAAAAAAGCTAATCAAGCGTATGTTTGGTTAGCTTTTTATTTTGCGACAAACTCAGGTATTTGATTGATAACCGCCGCTTTTTGGCTGATGTCTTTTCTGTTACAATGATAATGTTGTTCAGTGCACAAAATGCTCTGGCAGACCTTATCTGTATTCCATAGAAATATCCAGAAAATCTCGTTTACCTTCAATATAATCCGCATATACAATTTCGGGCTCCCTGCCATGATATACCCGGCACAGACCGCAGACTTCACAATCGCCTTTACATTGGAATATTTGTCTTATAAATATTTCTCTTTCTTCTCTTGTAGAATTTTCTATTTCGGGAGGTCTCATATTGCTGCTAACGTACCTTTCCTGTATTGGCGCGATACTGCTCATTCAGTTCCCGCAGTTCCTTTTCTCCATTTATATAAGGTTCATAAAAAGCATCCACTGAGCCTCCGCCCAGATTGTCACATCCGTTACAGAAATCACAGGCTCCTCCGCACTGCGTAAGACCCTGCTGTACAATCTGCATCCGTTGTTCTTTCGTGGTATCTTTAATCAAGATGGAATCCATATGTCCAAATCTCCCTTTTCTGTTTTAAGCACAATAAAATATAAAACATCCTGTGCATACAATAATTCATTCCGATTACGCCTGTATATTCAACAGGCTGGCCGGCTCAACCAGACTATAATACTGATACTTTCTGCTCTGCGGTGACGCAGCCTCTGCATATTCCTCTATCAGCGCCATAACAGCTTCCGGTTTAATCCCCACCACAACATCACTGTTCACCTTGTTGGAATGCATTTCCGATATTAACGAAGCAATACGCTTTCTGTAATCTTCATCAACCGTAATCGGCGCCTGGGTAATTTCAATATTTTTATGAAAAATCCGGCGTACCGGAGCGTCCAGTATAAGGTTCCTGTATGTTTTGACAAAACATTCCATATCATAGTCCGCCAAAAACAAAAGGTCATTTAACGTGAGAGAATACCTTTTATGAATTCTGATGTATAAGTTTTTTAATCTTTTTTCTTTCTTCATAACGCACCTCCTTATGTGCGCGCCTTTGGTTATATAATATATTTCGGAAAAAAAATGAATTTTCATAAGTGTGTAATTAGAATTATCAGAAAATATCATTTGATACAAGATTGTCCGCAGCAGTTTTTGGCTCAGCAGTAACGGCAGTATGCTATTTGCCCAGCAGGTGGAATTTTTTACATAACCGAAAAGCCTGCGGCACTCCGTAAGACTGCCCCAGGCTTTGTTAAATCTTAATTATATTTTAGCGAATCTAATCATTAAGAACGCTTTACATGAAATGCTCCGATTCCAGGATATACACTGTTTTCGCCAAGCTCTTCCTCAATTCTCAACAGCTGGTTGTATTTAGCAACACGCTCTGAACGGCTCGGCGCTCCGGTCTTAATCTGACATGTGTTGAGCGCAACTGCAAGGTCCGCAATAGTCGTGTCAGCCGTTTCTCCTGAACGATGTGAAGAGATTGCCGTATATCCGGCATTATGAGCCATTTTGATGGCTTCAAGAGTTTCGGAAACAGAGCCAATCTGGTTCAATTTAATCAATATGGAATTTCCGCATCCAAGCTCGATTCCCTTCTTTAATCTTTCTGTATTTGTAACAAATAAATCATCACCTACAAGCTGGACCTTATCACCAAGCTCTTTAGTAAGTCTCTGCCAGCCTTCCCAGTCCTCTTCATCCAATGCATCCTCAATGGAAATAATCGGATATTTTTCTACCAATCCCTTCCAATGTGCAATCAATTCATCTGATGTGAATTTTATTTTTGCCTTCGGAAGAACGTACTCGCCTTTCTTCTCTCCCTTCCATTCGCTGGAAGCAGCATCCATGGCAATCATGAAATCTCTGCCCGGTTCATATCCGGCATTCTTTACGGCCTCCAATATGTATTGAATGGCTTCCTCGTCGCTGGCAAGGTCAGGAGCAAATCCGCCCTCATCGCCTACTGAGGTTGCAAGTCCTTTAGATTTTAACAAGGCAGCCAGTGAGTGGAATACTTCTGCACACCAGCGAAGCGCCTCTTTAAAGCTCGGTGCTCCCACCGGCATAATCATAAACTCCTGTACATCAACCGTATTGGCTGCATGGGCACCGCCATTTAAAATATTCATCATCGGAACAGGAAGTCTGTTTCCTGAAATTCCTCCTAAGAATCTGTACAGCGGAATATCCAATGCTATGGAAGCGGCTCTTGCTGCTGCAATAGATACTGCAAGTATTGCATTGGCGCCAAGCTTTGATTTGTCCTTTGTGCCGTCCGCCTGAATCATGGCTCTGTCTACCGCATATATATCCGATGCGTCAAGTCCATGTACAGCATCATTGATAATTGTGTTTATATTTTCAACTGCCTTGGTAACACCTTTTCCCAAGTACCTGCTTTTATCACCATCTCTAAGCTCCAATGCTTCAAATTCACCGGTGGATGCACCGCTTGGAGCAGTTCCTCTTCCCACACTTCCATCGGCAAGTATTACTTCCGCCTCTACGGTAGGATTGCCTCTGGAGTCGAGAATTTCTCTTCCATACACTTTTTCAATCTGTAAATAATTCATTGTTGTTGAACCTCCATTCTTTTAATGGTTCTCCTTACCGGAAGGAAAACCGCCTTCCGGTTATGCAAATATTATATTCAGCAGCTATAATATATGCAAAGGAGCCCACATGATTTACACATGGTTAGTTAAAGCTAACCGAAGAAAGTATAGCATGGCGCTATTTGCACAGTCAACAAACATAAGTAATAATAATTCTCATTAAGAACTACTGCACAGACTCCAATGCCCAATTACTGCTTTCCGTCTGGAGCTTGACCATATGTGTATAGATTCCGTCTTTTTTATACAGCTCTTCCGGTGTTCCCTGCTCTGCTACCGTTCCGTCGGCAAGTACAACTATCTTATCCGCACCTGCCACCGTACGCATTCTGTGGGCAATAATCAAAACCGTCTTATTTTGAATAAGTCTTGACAATGCTGACTGTATAAGAGTCTCATTCTCCACGTCCAATGAAGCCGTAGCTTCATCAAGCAGAATAACCGGTGCGTCTTTCAGGAAAGCTCTGGCTATGGATATTCTCTGCCGCTCACCTCCTGACAATTCGCAGCCGTTCTCACCTATCATACTGTTCCATTTGTCAGGAAGCTTTTCTGCAAATTCATCTACATTGGCAAGTCTTGCAGCCGCCAAAACCTCCTGATTCGTAGCGTCTTTTTTACCGATACGGATATTTTCCATAATAGTATTATCAAAAAGCGTAACATCCTGAAATACAATAGAGTAAAGAGACATCAGCGTTTCAGGCTCAACAGCTGACACATCCATACCGCCTACTGTGATTTTGCCTTTGTCAATATCCCAGAACCTTGCAGCAAGACGTGACACAGTCGTTTTTCCTCCGCCGGAAGGGCCTACCAATGCAGTAACCTCTCCCTGTTTGGCAGTAAATGAAACATCCTTCAATACTGTTTCACCATCGTTATAGGAAAATCCCACATGTTCAAACTCAATGTCGCAGCCGTCATTGGAAAGTCCGCTGACTCCTGTTTGAACAGGATGGTCCAGAATTTCATTCATTCTGGCTATATTGGTGCGGCTTGAGATAATCGCTGCCAGATTTTGCAAGGCTGACTGCAGCGGGTCATAAAAACGGGAAACAACCAGCAGGAATATGAAAAAAGTAAGTACATCAAGGCTTCCTTTTATTAACAGTATGGAACCAACAAGTGCAACCGTGGCAATTCCAAGCTTTAAAATCATCTGGGCTGATACCACAAACACAGCCGTTCCGATTTCAGATATAAATGCACGCTTTTCAACCTTCTTAATTTTTTTATCCAGTCCTTCAAGATAAGCCGGCTCGGCGTTATTCGCCTTCAAATCCCTCATTGTCTCTATGCATTCCTGAATACCGTCGGCACATTCCATTTTTGCTTCCATCTGTCTTCTGTTGAGTTTTTCCTGAACCTTTGCTGAGAATCCCACAATGGCAAAAGCAATAGGCATTACCCACAATGACGCCAACGCCAGTCTCCAGTCATAGAAAAACAAGACTATGGCAATCAGCACCGTGGATATAATGGAGCCTGCCAGCTCCGGGACAAAATGGGAAAATGCCGTTTCCAAAAACGCACAATCCGCCATAATTGTACTTGTCAAATCAGCCAAGTCCTTTTTGCCAAAGAAAGACAACGGCAGCTTTCTCAATTTCTCGGCAAGGGTAATCCGGCGCACCCCGCTTTCAACATAAGTAGCCAGATACGTGGAATTATACTGGAACCATGTTGTCAGCAACACAAGCCCCAGCGCAATCACACAGCCGGCAATATAAAATATGATTTTATCACTATGAACTCCGCCGTTTATCATATCTTTTACAAGAATATATAAAAGACTTACGGGAAATATGAACGCTATATTCTGCAGTGCACATGCAATACAACCTTTAATCAGGTCTTTTGCACCCTGCCTTGACAGGGCAAATCTTCTTTGGATTTTTTCAATCATTTTTTCAGCCCTCCTTTACAACCTTCCACTGAACGGAAGTCTGATAATCTTTCCACATCTTTGCAAACAATCCGTCTTTTTCGCAAAGCTCATTCCTTTTGCCGGACTCCACAATTTTCCCGTTATCCAGAACATATATGCAGTCGGCGTTTGCCACCGTGGAAAGCCTGTGTGCAATCATAATAACCGTTTTTCCTTTTGCAAGCTCATCAAAAGCTGCCTGTACTCTGGCTTCATTATCAGGGTCGGCAAAAGCGGTTGCTTCGTCCAAAATAATGATTGGCGTGTTCTTCAGCATTGCTCTGGCAATGGCAATTCGCTGCTGCTCGCCTCCTGACAGGAAAACTCCGTCTCCGCCGATTACGGTATCCACACCTTTCGGAAATTTTTCAATAATATCCATACATTGTGCTGACTTTAATGCTTCTATGACCTGTTCTCTTGTGGCATCGGGCTTTCCCATACGCACATTGTCAAAAATAGAGGCTTTAATCAGCCGGCTGTTCTGGAACACAAACGAGACTTTGTTCATCAACTCTGCCTTATGGATGTCTTTTACATCCACGCCGCCTATTTTTACGCTGCCTCTCTGCGGGTCAAAGAATCGTGGTATTATATTAGCCAATGTGGATTTTCCTCCTCCTGAAGGCCCCACTAAGGCTATTGTCTGCCCTGCCTCCACACGCAGCGAAACATCCTTCAGTACATCATTTTCACCGTCATAGCTGAACCATACATTGGAAAGCTCTACTGAAGAATCCTCCGGTTCCTGCGGATTGCTGCTTTCAGAAAGAGGATTTGATGTCAGCACGCTGTCAATCCTTTTCAACGCATCGGCAACAATCATCTCATTCTCACTCATAAACATTATCTTAGTCAGCGTAAGAGAAATAACGGGTGTGATAATAATATAGAACAGCAAATTCAGTAAAAACTCATTTGTAATACCATTTCTGGTAAAAATCAGCGCTCCTGCTATCAGAAATGCAAAAACACTGTTGATTGCCATTGTACAAAACATCATCGGCATACGCAGCTCTTTGGTATATTCAATAACCCATTTTCCGTAGTTGTCTATAGCGGCCTTGAACTTCTTAAATGAAAATACGGTCTGCCCAAAGGTTTTAACCACAGGGACTCCGCGCACATACTCAACAGCTTCATTTGACATATCCGCCAATGAATCCTGATATTCCTTCATCTTCTGTGCCATCCTTTTACCGGTCATACTCATCATAATGAGAAAACCTAAAACTACGGGAACAAGGCTCAGCAAGCCCAGACGCCAGTCGAAGACAAACAATAAAACAAGCAGCCCTATAGGTGTTGCAACAGCACCGGCTTTATCAGGAAGCTGGTGCGCCAGATATGTCTCCGTAGCGGCGCTTGACTCATTGACGATTTTTCTTAATTTGCCGCTGCCGAAGCCTTCAACAAAGCCCAGAGGCATTTTGGCAATATGATGCATGGTAATGCTGCGCAGATTGGCCGCAACACGAAAAGCGGCAACATGGGAGCACATCAAAGCAGCAACATAAATAAATATGGCAAGCAGACCAAACAGCACTGCCATCCATCCATAATGTGGAAGCTTTTCAGCATTGGCAAAGTCCGGCGCCGCCTCAATGACATCCTTGAGAATACGCCAGATGTACCAGAACGGAACAAGCGCAGCCAATGCGCTTAATGCTGACAGAGCCCATGATGCATATGTTAAAAACCTATGATTCCCGGCATATCCCATCAGCCTTGATAAATTAGATTGTTTTTTCAAAGTAATAAACCTCCTTACAATCAATCTGTATGATATTGAAGCCGCTGCAGTCGGCTTCTGATACCCTTACTTTGGTTAGTTGTAACTAACCTGTCATTAAAAATATAATAGAAAGTACATTCTGATGACTTTCTATTATTATGAATTACAAGGCATTACTGCCCCATAATTTTCATCCAGCCTGCGGTATAAAATTCCCTGAGTTCGTCAAGATATATTTCCGCCTGCTCAAGCGGCATTTCATGAATAATCAGTTCAAAATAGGCATTGAACATTCCCGTAATCAGAATATGCTCAAGCCTTGAATCAATAGGCGGCGACGGGTGTCCAAGACTTTCCAGCACTGCCTGATAATCATGCGTTCCCTTAATTTCCACTTCCACCATTTCATCAATCATGCCTGCATACCGTGTTCCTTCAGAGCAGCAAAGCAACAGCTTAAATGAATCTAAATTCTCATAGGCATAAAGCAGCATATCGTGCATACACTGTCCGCTGATACTGCTCATATTATCAGGCTGTTCCTGCGGCGGCAGCTTGGCAAAGCTTTCCTGAGCTTCACGGTATGTACTCATGAGTGTTTCATACTGTTCTTTCACAAGTGCATCAAAAAGAGCTTCCTTGCTGTCATAGTAGCCGTAAAAAGCACCGGTAGTTACGCCCGCCGTTTTTACGATATTCCGCAAGGAAGCCGATTTAAAACCTTTTTCGAGAAATTCAGTTTTGGCAGCAGCGTGAATCATATCCAATGTTGTCTGTTTAGCATCACTCATCTGTCGCGCCTCCTTGTAACACTGTTATATAACATCGTTATATTATCATATGAAACGCTGCTTGTCAATAGACTTAATTTATATTAATACTTTACTGTTGTTTATGTTAATTGATTTCTTACAAGCTTTGCTGCCTGTACAAGATTCCTGAGGCTGGCGTCTGTTTCAGGTATTCCTCGTGTTTTCAGTCCGCAATCCGGGTTCACCCAAAGCTTGTCCTTATCTATTTTAGTAAGCATTGTATTCAATGCCTTTACAATTTCTTCCACAGAAGGAACTCTTGGGGAATGAATGTCATATACTCCCGGTCCCACTTCTGTCTCAAAATTGCTTTGCTTGATTGCATCAAGTATGGTCAGCTTTGAACGTGATGCCTCAAATGAAATTACATCTGCATCCATATTGTCAATATCTTTTATGATGTCATTAAATTCGCTGTAACACATATGTGTATGAATCTGCGTCTCTGCTTTTACACCGCTGTGGCACAGACGGAATGCCGGAATTGCCCAGTCAAGATACTGGCTGTACCAGTCACTTTTTCTGATTGGCAGTTTTTCTTTGAGAGCTGCTTCATCAATCTGTATAATACGTATTCCCGCTTTTTCCAAGTCAAGAACCTCTTCCCTGATTGCAATTCCAATCTGATATGCCATTTCCTTCAGACTTATGTCCTCTCTTGGGAATGACCAGTTGAGAATTGTAACAGGACCGGTCAGCATTCCTTTCACAGGCTTGTCCGTAAGACTTTGTGCGTAGGCAGAATACTCCACCGTAATCGGAGCGGTTCTTTTTACATCGCCAAATATAATCGGAGGTTTAACACATCTTGTTCCATAGGACTGTACCCATGCTTTTTCCGTAAAAATATATCCTGCCAGATTTTCTCCGAAAAACTCAACCATATCATTTCTTTCGTACTCACCATGCACAAGAACGTCAATTCCTATTTCTTCCTGCTTTTCAATACAGTCTTTGATGAAAGCATATACCTGTTTATCATATGCCGCCTTATCAATTTCACCTTTTCTGTAACTGCTGCGGTTCTTCTTTACCTCCTGAGTCTGAGGAAATGAACCGATGGTGGTAGTTGGAAGCAGCGGAAGTCCGAAAACTGTTTTCTGCAGCTTTTGTCTTTCTGCACGTACAGGCGTTCTTACAAAATCTTTCTCTGATAAAGCTGCCGCCTGCTTTTTTACCTCCTCATTGCTAAAAAGCCTTTCCTGTTCAAATATCCTTTTATTGTCCTCGAATTCCTTCCGGGACTGATAATCATCACATTCAGCTAATATACTAAGCTCCTGCAATTCATTGAGTTTTTCCAAGGCAAAAGAAAAATACTGCTTTACTTCATCCTTCAAACCGGTTTCGTTTTCAAGAGTGTACGGAACATGCAATAACGAACAGGATGTGGACAGTACCATCCGCTCCGCATATTTCTTTAATTCTTTAAGCGTTGCAAGAACCTTTTCATAATTGCATTTCCAGATATTCTTTCCGTTTACCAGACCTGCAAAAAGAATCTTTTCTTTTGGAAACCCATATCTTTCCACTAACTCTGCCGTTTTCTTTCCCTCCAGAAAATCCAGCCCGATTCCGTCAAAATCCAACGCCGCAGCATTTTCATAGCAGTCTCTGATATCACCAAAGTAGGTCTGCAGCAATACTTTCACCTTGCCCTTAGCTGTCAGAATCTGCTTATATAAGCTTTCAAACAGGCTTATGTCCTCCTTGGTCAAATCAGTTACAAGCGCAGGTTCATCAAACTGAATCCATTCAGCACCTAAATCACTGAATTTTTTCAGGATTTCTTTGTATGCGGCAGCAGCGGCAGCTGAATAATCATACGCAGTCTTGTCATTCTGATATTTTGCAAGCTTTAAAAATGTAAATGCTCCGATTATAACCGGTTTCGTCTGTATTCCTGTATTTTTTGCCTCAAGGTACTCATCAAAAGGCTTATTTCCTGTAAGCTCAATCTTGGTATCAGCTTCGATTTCCGGTACGATATAATGATAATTTGTGTTAAACCATTTTTTCATTGCAAGAGCAGGTACATCCCCCGCTTCACCCTGATAACCTCTTGCCATTGCAAAATACGTATCTATTTCATTTAATTTAAGATTTTTATAGCACTTTGGTACTACATTCAACAAAACTGCCGTATCAAGCATACCGTCATAGAAAGAAAAATCATTTGATGAAATATACTTTACTCCGGATTTTTTCTGCCACTGCCAATGCTCTTGTCTTAATGCCTTTGCCGTTTCAGATAATTCATTATTGTCAATAGCTCCGCGAAAATACTTCTCAGATGCAAATTTCAACTCTCTGAGCTTTCCCACTCTTGGGAACCCAACTACTGCGCTGTACATAATATACCTCCATATTTTTTTCGTGTTTTATATGATTATTAGTATATAGTCATAATTTTTATTTGAAAAATACAAAAAAACAGCGTTTTGATATAGTTTAAAACTATACCAAAGTGCTGTTTGCAAATCCTTACTCTTTATTTCGCCAAATGCTTATACAATAAAAGCAGCTTTTAAAATAAATTCTGCACTGCTGCATAAGCAGCCATCTTATTAACCGACTCGTCAATCATTCCCGGAAGCTCATAGGCTCCTATCCCACGCCTTTCAAGCGCTCCCACTGCCCCCGGCCCGATTTTACTTACCAGTACATAATCACAATCTGCCAACCGGTCAACCGTTTCCGCCATTCTGGCATCATCATGGCTGCCTGCTTCACATACCGGTGCAAAAGTTCTCTCTTCAACAACCTTTGCCTGACCGTTTTCCTCTATATCCACGATATAGAAACGCTCAGCCCTGCCGAAATGGCTGTTTACTACTATACCATCAGAGGATGCCGCTGCAATTCTGCATTTAATTCCATCAACACCAACATTCCAATCTTTCATATTCTCAGTTCTCCGCATTTTATGGTTACTGATAATTATTGTTATTTTCATGCTATTTTATAATACCGGATGAACATATGCCATTTTCTCACATACCATCCCTGTAAAAGGCAATTCCGTCTTTTCCGGCTTTTTTAATATAATACATTGCCTTGTCCGCTGCGGCAACCAGCTCCGTTTCATCTTTACCGTCACCGGGCCACATTGCAATACCAATGCTGGAATGCATGTGTTCCTCTCCTGACTCCAAATGATATGGCTGCCTGAGGATTCTCTGAAGCCTCTTTGCATAATCATCCACCACATTGCGCGCTCCGCTTGACACTATAGCTGTAAACTCGTCTCCAGCCAGTCTGTATGCCGTAAATTTCTTGTCGGAAAGTTTTGCCGAGCGGGCAGCCAGTTCCTTAAGCACTGCATCCCCTGCATTATGTCCGTACACATCATTAATCCGCTTAAAATTATCTAAATCATACATTATAAGGCCAAAAGGATCCTTGTCATAAATCTTCTGCTGCAAATCTCCCATAAAAGTCTGGCGGTTAAGCAGGTGCGTCAATGCGTCATGGCGGGCTATTTGTGCCAGCCTTTCATTGGCTTTATGTACAGCCTCATTCATTTTTTTTCTTCGCAAATTATCTACTGTCAAAAGCCCTATCAGCAGGGAGAGGATTATAACTACTCCAAACCCAATCCATATGACATTACGATTCAGCTCAATAAAGGTTTCCTTGTGGTTAATAATCTCCACATTATCGGGAAGTGCCGAGTTATCTATCCCAAAACGGTTCATAACATTCTCGTCAAAACAGTATGTCTTGGGAGAATTGTCTATCACATCTATATCTGCACAGTCATTTCCATTCAGAATCTGCATTACCATATCCCCGGCAATATATCCCATCTGCTTCTGGGAGATAATTTCCCCTCCCAGAAAACCTTTCCCCATTCCAATGGACACAATGGAAAATACAGGTATCTTGGCACTTGTACACAACATCTCCACAGCTTCCTCGGAAGCATAAACATTGCCGTCTCCGTCTTCGCTGCACATTATGTATATAAGGATGCTTTCATCTCCCAGTTCCGCAACCTGCCTTTTCAACTCCTCCTGAGATAATACCGATGCATCAATCTCTTTAAATTCCAATTCCGGAAATTTATCATCATATTTAAAAAATTCTATCCTTTCACCCTCTCCGGTTATGGTGTCGTCCAGAATGGCTACTATCTGCGTGGCATCAGGATACATACTGCTGGCAAGAGCTATGGTATTATCATATGAAAGACTCTCAACTACTCCTGTTATATTGGCGTCCTTGCTGGCTTCCGCAGCCTGCCCCACATTATTAACTCCTTCAAAAATAATCGGGATATCCGCAAACAGTTCACTCCTGTACTCCAGCGCAAAACTAAACGCTGCATCATCACCTACAATTACCACATCATATGCCGGAACATTCTGCAGATAATATTTTATACTTTCGTAAAAAAGCCGTGTACTCTCATCAGAATCCAGATTCTTCGTATCCATGAATTTGTAGTCAAGTACAACATTGCTTCCAAGAGCTTCATTTATCCCTTCCATCTGCTGCGGTACAGTTTCCCATGCATAGGAATAGGAACTTATAAAAAGCACTCTTCCTGTAGTCTCTTCCTCATCCGATTCTCCTGCTGCCGCCGAAACTCTGCATTTTCCTACAAAAAACAGGAACACTGCCAATAGAATCAGAATCATCCCTGCTTTACCACGAGGCAAAGTATTCTTACTCATTCGTATTGTCCCTCCTGTTCACCCCGTCAATTCATAACCGATAATTAACTACTTATTTTCATACTATATCACATTTAGTATTTATCCTCAATGTTTTTTTCATATCAATGGACCAATCGTCATATGACATTTTAACAAAAAGTGCTTGCCAAAAGCATTATGTAAGAAATATTATATAATAAAGAAAGGTGATGTCAGCCTGATAAACATTTACATTTCAAAGGAGAAGCAAATGCCGAAGGTTTCTGTAATTATTCCTGCTTATAACTGTGAAAAAACATTATCTTCCGCTCTTGGCAATCTGGTGAACCAGACGCTTAAGGATATTGAAATTATTATTGTCAATGATTGCTCTACTGATAACACATGGAAGATAATGACGGATTGCGAAAGACAATTCAGCGATAAGGTGATGATTATAAATTCAGACCAAAACCGCGGCGCCGGTGGTGCCAGAAATCTTGGACTCCTTTATGCTTCCGGCGATTATGTAGGATTTGTGGACAGCGATGATATACCTGATGTTCAAATGTTTGAAAAGCTGTATACTGCTGCGGTGAATGGCAACTATGATATTGTAGACTGCGGTTTTTACAATGAAAAGACCGATACTGCTGTCATTTACACATCTGATGAATTGTCCGGCGAATTGAACGATTCCAAACGCAGTGAACTTATTGCCAGCGGCGGATATATATGGTCAAAGCTTTTTAAACGGACATTCCTGTCTGATTTGAATATTTCTTTCCGCGAAAATGTCATATTGGAAGATTGTGAATTTTTAATGCTTGCCTTTGCAAAAGCCGGAAGTATAGGAAATGTAAAGGAAATTCTTTATTTTTACAAGTGCACTGACAATTCCGCCTCCAAATGTGTAAATCCGGACAAATATTATACATACACCACCGAAGCTATTAATGCTATATATGACACTCTCTCATGTCTTCCTAACTATGATGGAATTAAAACCGCTGCAGAATATGCTATGATTAACATCTGCATACTTTGTATTCAATCCATCCTTGTCTCCGGGCGCAGTGAAAATCTGATGCCTTTGAGGGACATTATGAAAAATAAAATCAGCGGTGATATTTATACCAATAAATATATTATAAATAAAATATCCAAGAAGGATATGGAACTGCTTCACAGCCTTCTTGCGTCAGGTTAATGCTCACTGGCGGTTACTCAGCAAATCGTCAATTAACCTACGATACATAGTTTCCATATCCGTTTTCGGTTTCCATCCCAGTTTTTCAATTTTCCCTGATGACAGTCGTAATCCTGTGGACATTGCATATCCGTAGGGATTTCCTTCTGGAATATCGTATACTACATTTATTTTCCCTTTTGCAACTTTCTTCGCAACCAATTCCGCCATCTGCGCAATAGTCATTGTGTTTTTCTCATTTACAACATTATATGCCTCTCCGTTTTTTCCATCTTGAAGAATTGCAATTAATGCTTCTATCGTATCTTCTATATCACAATAATTTCCAACTGAATTTCCTGATGTATGCAGCACAATGTCCTTACCATCACAGACTGCATTGGCAAACTGAGCAAACACCCTTGTTTCATCACTGTGAATACCACTTCCAAATGTCTGTGATAATCTGGCTATCTTAACAGGAACACCATATTCCTTATAATACGAATAACAAAGATTTTCTGCCATGCGCTTCCCCAATGGATAACTGCTGCGCTCATTGCAGGCATCAATATATCCGCATTCATCCTCTGAAACCCTTTTATTATCTTTACATTCAATGCTGCCATACACTTCCATTGAAGATAAATAGACCATACTGTTTATTTCTTGAGCCTTGGCTATTTCCAGAACATTTTTTGTTCCTGTTACAATACTGTCTATTGTTTCCACCGGGTTAGAAATCATATAGCCAGATTTTGTCGGTGCTGCACAATGTATTATATAATCTACCTTTTTAGTAATATTATCATTTTTCAGATTCTCCAACGATGTTTCTATAAAAACAATTTCCACATCATGCTTGTCCATACAGCATACAAGCT
Organism: uncultured Butyrivibrio sp.; assembly: GCA_964414835.1. Taxonomy (GTDB): domain Bacteria; phylum Bacillota; class Clostridia; order Lachnospirales; family Lachnospiraceae; genus Eshraghiella. Next base: position 40,779 of record CAYPWY010000008.1, read on the forward strand.
GCTGTTTAGCCTTTTCCAGATTTCTTACTGGCAAAATCAACCGCAGCAAAGGAATCCCGCCCTCTTCAGATATGCGTCGGATAACCTCCGGGGTTTCGGTTATTTTTTTTACCAACATACTCCCTATGTATCCTGTCGCCCCTGTTATCATTACACCTGCCGTCTTATTTAGATGGTTCATTAATTCAGTTCCCCTTTACATCCGATTTATCTTTTTTATTTCTCATTCTTACATAAAAAACAATGCCTATAATAAGCCAAATTCCCAAGCAAATATATGATTCTTTGCTCAAAGAACAGTTAAATGCTTTTATCGGTACAATTAACAGCAGAATAAATATACTCGAAATAACTATACCAATCATGCCCGTTGCCATTATGCCTTTATTTTTTATCTTTCCTGCAAATTTGAATGCGGCTGCTGAAGTATAGCCATATCCTATCGCCGCACCTACTGATGACATATCTACAATCCATCCAAGCGCCGTCCTTCCGAAAAACGGAGCAATAATTGAAATCACAAGAACAAATATAATGGCATTTACCGGAGTTTTATATTTTACGTGGATTTTGCCAAACCATTTCGGCAGATATTTCTCTTTTGACATTGAATACAACAATCTGCTTGCAGCCATATAAAATCCCATTATTCCTGATAAAATTGCCGCCAATACAGCCATACCTATAAATATCAGACCCGCATTTCCCAACAATTCCTTTGAGGCATAAAATGTCGGCAGCGAAATAAGACCATCTAAGTTATCCAAATTACTTATATAGCCTGCCCAATTTTCATACCTGTCCGGTATAACTGCAGCCGTTACCGTATTCAGTATGATATAAACCAGTCCGCCGAACAAAATTGACAGTATCATAATGCCTTTTGATTTTTTAGGTGAAAAATGAAATTCTTCCGCCGCCTGCGGAATTGTATCAAACCCCACAAATGCCCACGGCGCAACTGCAACAACTGCCAAAACTCCGGAAATTTTAGAATTAGACGGATAAAACGCCGGTGACAAATTATCAAAAGAAATTTTATTGCTAATCAATGCCGCAACTGATACAACACAAACTCCTCCTACAAGGGCTGCTATCAATACAAGTTGAAATACCCCGGTTATTTTGGCGCCATGAATACTTAACACAGCCAATGCTATCAATGCCACAACAGCAAGCAATATTTCTCCCATATAAATATCATATCCTGCAACCGTATAATGAAATCCCGTCTGAAAAATATTATTTAACAGATTTCTTCCAATCAGCGCAAGTGCCGTTGCATTGAGAGGAACTATCGCCAAATATGACAATCCCAAAAACCATGCGCACACAAAGCCGTTTATCTTTCCAAATGCCTTTGTCGCATATGTAAATTCACCGCCGGCAACCGGATATTTATTGACCATAAAATGATAATTAAATGCAATAATTATCATAAGAAATGCAGCTATACTAATAGCAATTACCGTTCCCAAAGGGCCTGCCTTTACAAGAAATGTATTTCCCGGCATTACAAAAGCGCCCCAGCCGATAATACAGCCAAATGCCAATGCCCATACATGTATTGGAGACAGCGCCTTTTTTAGTTTTTCATCTGTACCCGCCATAATTTTACCTCACTATATTAGTCTGCCCCATTCATAATCAATTTCCGTCGGTTCAAACGGAGCAAGTCCGCCCAGAGTTGTCAACGTCAGTTCTCCCAAATACAATTTATCCTTCATCACATAGAAGTCCACTCTTATATAATCAAACGGTTGGGACAACTTACGGCTTAAATCCAACATCTTTTCCAAACATTCCGGTCTGGGAACATCATAATGAATAAGCGGATACCCATGCCGGAATTTCTGCGGAATCCAGTTTACATCAAAATGAGTTACTTCATGCGGATTCTGACTTACAACATGAATGTATTTAGGCTCCCCATGAAAACAATGGACTTTAAAATCATAATACTGAAGACCCTCTATATCCAACAATTCTTCAGCAATAATACGCTGCCTGATATTTTTAAACGGCCAGTTAAAATTATAATAATACTCATTATCATATTTAGCTTTCCACGTCCTCATTTTTTCAACGATTTCATTATAATCCATACTCGCCTTATCTTTTACAATAATAACCTTTTGACTATCCCCTCCCCTCGTAGCTTTCAGAACAAACTGATTAGGCAATGCTGAAAAATCTATATCTTCAGGATTATCCCATACTCCTAATAATGGAACTATATATTCATCTCCCACCTTTTCGGAAACATATTTTTTAAACAAATATTTGTCCGACACTTCCGTATAAACCGGATTATGATTATATAGCGTCATATTTAAAATCTTTTCATTGAATGTTTTAGGTTCATCAAAATCAGGAACATACTGATTATTATGTATCTCTGTAAACAGATACCTCATCTGTTCTTTTTTCAGTTCATCATCATCCGATTTATCTATCAGTGCATTTACAACACGATTGGTATGCATCAAATATAAGTATCTGTCAGTCTGCCGCTGTTGAATACCTTTAATCCTCTGTTCCATATTGTCAATTTTTTGCTGCAGTCTGTATTCCAGCCTGTCCGCCTTCCACTCAAGCTGATATGTTTTCCTCATTGATGCAATCCAAAACTTTGCTTTAACAGACAAACGGTGGTATTCCATAACGGGAAGTGAAAATACATGCACTATTCCCATTTCTTTCATCTGGAAAAAAATCTCATCAATTCCGTTGATTGGCGTAACAAGAACAACAATGTATGGATTTTGTTCATCAATTAATTTTTTTATAGGGAAAATTGTTACTCCGGCCCTGCTTACTCCCCCTTGCACAAGAACATTTTTGTCAACCGCATAGGCCACATCAAAAATCTGAGCGTATGTCTTGCAAAAATATTCAAACATTTCTCCCGTTCCATACAAAATTATTTTTTTATCCGCAGAAGCACATTTGAACTTTTTCCATGTGCTGTTCTTCTCCACTTCTTTGCAGCAAAGTTTCCCGTCATTTTTTATTTTCTTTCTCAAAGAATTTACAAGTATCATTTCACTTTTATCCGATTTTAACATCATTTCCTACCCTGAATAAACAGCTGAAAACTAATACATATCTTCGGTAAAACCTTCCAGCAGCATATTACTTCCTTTTTCATCAATTATCACTATCTTCTGTGTGATTTCACATATCAAACTTTTCAAATCAGGCTTTGTTTCCGCATACGCAAAAACTCTCACAGCTACTTGATGCAATGTTCCTTTATGTTCCGCTTTAACTATATCTCCATTGTATAGCATCTGATGTACGGCTATTACCCCCGGAATACCTCTCACCTCTTCAAGCCCTTTTATATCTCCGATTCTTCCCGGTTTCACCAAAAATGTAATATTTAAGTGCGGGCGGATAAAATTAGGATTAACCATATCTGCTAATATCCGGTCTGACATCCTTCCTGTCAATGCATAATTAACCAGCAATTCTAAAATATCAATATTCTCCGCACTTTTTATAATTCTAAATTCCTGACATCCGTTTAAGCGATACCCGGTTTCATAAAAAACAAACTCTCCGCCGCACACCAATGATTGAATAAACAATACTCCATCCTTCATGCCGATTTTTTTTAACATGTTTATTACTTTAGCATCTAACTCTTCTATATATTTTGCCTGATATTTTGACGGAAACGTATACCCAACCGGAAGCGGAATTACTCCTTGCTGGTTACGTTTTACATGGCGGTCGCCCATTGCCATCAGGGAAATTTCTCCATCCTGTGCAGCATAAAACATGGTAACTTCTTCACCATAGTAATACTTTTCAATTACACACCGTCCTGATGACGACAGTTTTTCAGCTTTGTCAATTCCCTTGATTGCTTCATCCATATTATTACATATAGAGATGCCCTCTCCGGCACAACCATCAACAGGTTTAATTATTATAGGAAATCCGGTAAAACCTTCGTCTAAAATCTGCTCCTTATTCAGGCCTGCGGCAACCGGTACCCCTGACGACTCACAAATACTCTTAAAAATTTTTTTATTCATGCACATGTTCCACAGCTTATCGGATAAATAACATGGCAGTTTCAATTTACCTGCTATTTCCATTTGACGCAAGGTGTTAAATTCACTAACTCCGGCAATCACACCATTTACATGATTTTTCTCTGCGAGCGACACAATTCCTTCCACATCCGCCGTGCTGATATTCCATGCCTCGTCTGCTGCTTGTTTTGCTGGCGATGTCCCAACATTATCTGCCACTATAACGTATGTTCCGAGTTTTTTGGCCACATTAACTATATCAGAAGCAGCAAGCGAGGTTCCTCCCAATAATAAAAGTTTTTTCCCGTTATGATTCATATGCAATTCCTCTCATAGTTTTTCATCAGATATTTGTACGATAATATTACTCACACAGTCTTGTAATATGTATTTTTCTCTCCAGCCTGTATCGATGCCAAAAAGTTTCGGATTCATATATCCGTTGCAACAGTTTTCTGCAGCGGTAACTTCAATATCTACAGGCATATATCCGTGCTTTTCACAGGTTCCCACAACTATCTGCGCAATCTCCTGCAAAGAAACCTGAATATCCGGCGCCACACAATAAATCTTTTTCCAGCTTTTTATATCAGTATTCAGCAGAGCCAATATTGCTTCCGCCGCATCCCTTATATCCATATATTGAAATAATTTTGTTCCGTTAGTTATCGTGAGTTTCTGCCCATTCATGACTTTTCTAATGAGCTTTGTAACAACACGCTGCTCCATCCCCGGTCCAATCAGACTTGCAAGACGTATATGTGACAATTTGCAGTCCGGGTTCGTAATACAGGCATCGGAAATCAATTCTGATGCATATTTTGCCAACGCATAGTTTCCTGAAGGATTTACAGCGGTATTTTCATTCCACTCCGGTTGTGTGTTGTTTTCATATACGCTCTTTGAAGAAATATTAATAATTCTCGAAATGCCCAGCTCGTTTGCCAATCTCATTACATCCTTTGTAAACGCAAGACTTAATGACAGCTGCTGTGGTTCTTCATTCCTTGCAAAGGCACAATGAATCAACGCAAAAACATCATGCACTTTTAAACATTCCTTTACTTGTTCAATATCGTGATGCAGCATTAATATTTCATAGGAATCTTGTTTCAGTATTTTGGTCAGTTCTTTCCCCAGCACTCCGTTTGCGCCGGTTATAGCAATTATTTTATTTTTCACTGCATTTTTCCCCTTCCAGGCATAACTTTTCACCGGTCTCCAACAGTTTTGCAACATACTGCGGAACTCCTGATATTTTCATTCTTGCTTTCATCAACTCACTTTTTTCCTGATACAATTTACGGTCATTATACAGGTTTTTCACATATTCTTTACAAGCCTCATAATCCCCGTCAATTGCATTCTCATTACCCAATCGAGGCAGAACATCAGATGGAAAATTCGTTGTCACTATAGGAAGCCCGCATCTCATGGCGCTTCCTATACTTCCACCCGCTCCCATTCTATTGGGGTTCCAATAAATATCACAAATAGCATAAAATCCAATTAGGTCATCTTCATATCCCCATTCAATAATCTTCCTATTCAAAAGAAGCTCCCAATAACATTCACGGATATAATCACATATTTTTCCGCCGACTAATATCCATCGTACTTTTTTATATTCTTTAATAAAATCACATACACAATCAACAAAATCCGGCGTAAGCTCTGTCTTAAGCCTATTTCCTACCGTTGTAATTACAAATTCATCTTCACCAATCCCGTAATTTTTTCTTAAATAAATTTTACTTGCCTTTTGTGGTAATGAACATACAAGGTTTTCTACCATCTGGTTTTCTAAAACAGATTGGTAATATTCATTCTCTTTCATACAGATTTCTTTACTTCTGCACATATATATATCAAAACAGGCACTTGATGCATATCCTCTCATTGGAATTGCGATTACAGGAAAAAGCGCATTATATAAAGGAGATAAATAAGAATACTCTCCGCAAAAATCATACACTATATCAGGAGAAAAATTACATAGTTTCCGCATAAAATCACATACTCTGTCTTCTATTTCTTCCCCTTCATTATATTCTACTTGAACCTCTGCATCAAATAACTGCTTATGTATGTCACAATACTCTATAGAATTTTGTTCAACCGGCTCTAGCGGCTGCAAAAAACATTCCCCATACCTGTATCTAAACAAATCAACAGGAAAAACCACAACTTTTTTCCCCTGTTTAGCCATTTCATTTGCATACGGCATTATAAGAGCATTGTGTGAAGATGCAGCATCCCCCAGACCAAAAGTTATGACGGCCACCCGATTGCTTTTTTCTTTCTTTATTTTAGATTTAACCGTAAGCGGATTGTAATAATGGAAAGCATTTTCTTCCATAATCTTTCTTTTGTCTAAATAAAAGGTTTTATATCTATGGCTTTGTTCATTTCTTTCAATTACCGAAACGTCATATAGAAGCCACACTCTGGCATCAAAATTTTTAATCTTGTGAATATTATTAATATAAATTTCCAGCAATTCCCCATCAAAATATCCTGCCGCATATAAAATGCGCAGCACAACAATCTGATTTTTGACCGATTTTTCATTTTTCACAAAGTTCGTAAAATAATTCTTTATTTCCTTTTCTTTTTGTACGTCGCCCTCTGCCTTAACCCTGAACATCTCATTTATAATGTTTGAAAAATAGTTGATGTCTCCATCCTTTGTAACGGAGAAAGCATATAACTCCCGCTGCAGAATATCATATGATTTTTGCACTTCCTTCAATCCTGTGTCTGCAAGATGAACCGGAACCTTTCTGTTCGCTGAAAATATTATCTTTTCTTCATCGATACTATATGATGAAATCAATTGGCTCTTAATTTGCCTTGCCACAGCTTCCGATGCAACAGCAATCACAATATAATCATATTCATATTCGCAAATCTGTCGTGGTTGTATTATATTATATCGTACTGTTTCATACTTATCCGCATATTGGTCAGCAACTGCTAAAACATTGCAATATTTAAGCCCCACAGCCTGATTATAAAAGCACCTTCCTACACTGCCAAGTCCATATATAATTATTCTTGCTCCATTTTTCACCTTCTCAAAAGGAAAGATAAACGTTTCGTTTAATCTCATAATCTGACTCTCCGAACATTTTTAATTACATTATCAGTAAGTGTTATATCATATAAGAGTATACTCTTCCGGCATATTGATTACATCAATTTTTTGTCCTGTGCAGCTTTTAACACAGCTTCTTTGTCTGTAGCTGATTTAACCGCAGCATCATTCCAAATCTATGTGAAGCCATTCTGATGACTTGGCCATAACGCAATCTAATTCTGCACGACTGTCGAAACGGAAAAACATATCTCCCAGCGCCATATTCGCACCGGTAAAAGGTTTTACGTAATCGCCAGGTTTTACAGATAAATCTACTATCTTTAGAAATTTTTCTTCAATATCTTTATCAACCCATACTGATTTTAGAATACCACTCTGTTTATGTCTGGCATGAACAATCATTTCGCACCAATAACCATAACATTCTGTCTGTTTTACACCAACAGTTTCCATACCAACAGCTTTTCTTACCTCATTTTCAATAAGGTCAACACCAAATGCTAACCTCTGAAGTTCGGCAATTTTACAGCCGCCTCCTCTGGGGGATACTTCCATAATATATGGTTTTCCACCATTTGCTACGCAAGTTTCAATATTGTAGATACCGGTTTTCATGCCAAGTAGTTTGAGTAGTCTTTGCGTTTCACTTGTAAGAATATCCTGATATTCCTGCTTCATGGATGCCGGCCAAATTATATAAGCTGGTGTGTATTGGTTATCAGCTTCAGAATCAAATAGCTGATCGGAATATGTAATAAATTTTATTTCGCCATCTACTGTGAATGGATCGGCGGAGGAATGATGTCCTTCAAATGTAAGAAAATCTTCAATAATAAAAGCTCCGTTATGAGCGCCATTTAACGCAACTTTGATTGCTTCTTTTAAATCATCCGGCCGCTCTACTTTTGTTACTCCCTTGCTGCCGGCTGCATCTGTCGGTTTTACAATTACCGGCCAATTAAAATAATCTATATCTTGCATTGGCGCATTTATATCTTCATATCTCTTAGCGCATGGGCAGTTAAACCCATTATCACTCAAAAACTTTCTAAACAAGCCTTTATCTTGTAATATTCTCGTTGATTCATAAGAGCATTGAAAAGGCAGACCCATTTTTTCAGCGACATAGGCAGCAGTTACAACACCGGGGTCGCAGGCAAAAGATATTATACCATCAATCTCCAGCCTCTTAGCAGCTTCCAATGTTGCCTCCTTATCAATAACACTTACATTAACATACTCATCGGAATACCGGTGGGCAATGTTGTCCGGCAGATAGTCGGCTGTTATTGTGTAGATAGTTAGTTTTTTTGCAGCTTCAATTACTGGCAGTGCGTATCGGGAACCACCAAGAATCATTAACTTTTTCATATTGAAATCATCCTCTATTAATATAGTTTACATCATCATGAATAACGTATTCGTCAACAGCATTCATCTATTGCCAATATCCAATATATGGAATAAAATAAGGTTGCATAATTCCCGGTTTCATTACTTTTCTCCTTGCAGTTTATATCTTTATCCTGATGTCACGCCTCAATATTTTCCAGCCGATCATTTTCATCAGAATAACTCTGTATTTTAGGATTGTGTATTTTATAGGTTTCCCGCTGATAGCAATCATTCTTTTAACTGCTTTTGCATTTTCAGCTGTGTGGTCTTTCATCCATACGGTAACCGCAGCCACAAAATAATTACGTTTTTTGCAGTCCATGTTCAACTGGATGCCAAGCTCATCTCTTGAATATTTTTCCAAGGTATTAAGGTATTCCATCAATTCATCCCTGTTATTTTTGCCTATATAATTTGATGAAACATTAGTTCCGTCAGCACTTATAATATACCGATAGCAGCTCATAACTTTATCTATATTATAAATATTTCCGTAGCTTAAAAGAATTAAAATAGCTGTCTTATCCGCAATTCTGGTACTGGCTTTATACATAATCGAATAATCCTTTGACGTATCCAAAAAAATATTTCTATACATCAGAGTTGCAGTCTGACCCGGAAGATACCCCTTTTCAAATTCTTTTAAAGTAAAAATTTCATTATTGCAATAATATCCATTAACCGGATATTTCTTAATCGGTTTACTGCATTCATCTACAAAAATACATTTATGTACACAGGCTATATATTCCGGATGCTTCTCAAGAAAATCCACTTGTATCTGCAATTTGTTCTCATCTGTCCAGTAATCATCGCCTTCCAGACACGCAAAATATTTCCCTTTTGCCCTATGTTTCAAATCAAAATTATTTTTAGTTGCTCCTATATTTTTTTCTCGGAGAACCAGTCGGAAAATATCGGGGTATTTTTTTGCATACTCCTGTAATATTTTCTGTGTTCCATCCGTAGAACAATCATCCCCTACAATTACTTCAAACCGGAAATTTGTCTTCTGCATAACAATTCCTTCTAACGCCTGTCTGACATATTTTTCGTGATTGTAAGTCAGCATCCCTATTGAGAGCATAATATTTTCTTTTTTCACCTTCTAATATATCTCCCTTTTTAAATCCTCTTCAATAATTGATGTCATGTCTTTTTGCATATTAATAAATTTCTGATACAATTCCTCAACATATGGTCTTCTGCATTTTGTAAGCATTTCCTTAGGAATAAATTGCACGAACTTTTCAAATTCTTCTACTGTCACATCATGGTTTTCCAATAAATAGCAGGCAAAATTAGGATGGCAATGGTATAGCCCAGTCAGAAAAAGATATGGAGAATATCCCCATGTATGGGTTCGTGCTATGGGCATAATTTCACTGCTGATAAGGGACATGATTTTTTTCATATCATACTTATATCCAAACAAACGGTTGTAATAATTTGCAATCAGTTCTGTGTTCAAATTTCCTGCACCACGCCCCATTCCATATAAAGATGCATCCAAAATAATCTTTCTTTCTGTTTTATAATCCAACACATCCTGAGCCGTAATAAACGCCAGCTGCATATTATTATGGGAATGAAAACCGATTGTTACATCATCCTGCAGTTTCATGTCTAACAGCTTAAAATATTCTCTAAAATCCTGCTTATTCATATATCCAAAACTGTCCACGATTGATACGGCATAAGGATTAAGCCCGCAGATTTTTTCTGCCAATTCCCCATACTCATCAAAAGAATAATCGATGGTTACCATAGGCTGAACAAACAGCTTATATCCATTTTCCTTAACGCTTTTACATAATTCAAGAGCTTCTGCAATCTGGTGTTTATAAAAAACAACTCTGATTCCTTCAATTGAGCTGCCTGTATATGGCGTAATCTGCTCCGGCATAATCTGAGCGCAGTCTGCCATTGCCAGATAAAAATTCCCGTTCCTATGTTCAGGCAAATATTTTTTTATCATCTCAATATCAGGGAAAACAGCTTTTCCGCTTTCTTTTTCAGAAGGATTGATGTACCCGCATTCTATGTAATCAATACCTGTGCCGGAAAGCCCCGCTATAATATTCCGAATTTCATTTTCCCCAAAATACCAGTTTGTAATATACCCGCCATCTCGCAATGTGCAATCCAATATACCGCATCTATCCATATTTTTCTCCTCTTATATTACATTGAAAGCAACTGTTCCGCTAAGCAAAAATCTTCCGGCACATTTATATCCACAGCTTCTTTATATCCGATTTCTCTGATATATGGCTTTTTGCCAATTCTGGAATGATACTTTTCAAAAACTTCCGGGGTAAATACATATATTCCTGAGCTTTCCCTGTAAATAGGTTCTAAATCCTGACTTCTAGGCAGGTTTGCGGCATCAAAATTCAGCGGTTTTCCGTCCTTCCACAGAAAATCCTGTATCTTCGTCGCCGTAAATGCCGAATCATATTCTCCGGACATTACTTTTTCAATGCATATTTCCAAAGATTGCAGAGTAATAAACGGCGCAGTAACATGTGCATATACATAAATATCTGCATTTACCTTCTCACGAAAACTATCAAATATCTGCGTAAAATTTGAAACCGGCTCATCTAATTCTTTATTTCTCTTTAATAACCGTACCCTGTCAGGCAGATACTCCTTAATACGTTCATCACTGCAGAAAACATAATTTTCATCAATACGAGTTTCGGCAGTCAGTGTATTCAAAATATAATGAATCAACGGCACTCCGCCTAACAGCTTCGTATTTTTGCCCGGAAGCCGCTCATTATTCAATTTAACCGGTACAATTGTAACTATTTTCACAAAACCACCTCTAAAATAATAAATCAAGATTTACTCTTTCAAAAATATCCAGCCTGCCTCCCCGTGTTGCATTAAAAACATTTACTCCGTGAGTATATGCATATTTTTTAACAGCCTCAAAAGACATTGTTGTAAGCTCCATCTGAGGAATTACATTGCATTCCAACTCAATTTTTCCAATTTCCTTTGGATAATCCTTCACAGCATCATCACGCTTAATTGAACCGTCAAGATTCAGCTCCACAGAGTAATGATTATCCACGCCCAAATAGTATATATCCTTAAATCCCAGATAAACCGCTATCTGTGCTGCCATATAAAGTACGGTCTGTCCGTCATATACCCTTTCATCCGCAAACTCAGAAAACTTAGGCAGATTAGGATAGAATTTTTCTTTTTCCACATGTACAAAATATGTCTTTTCATTATTTATAACAGCATCACACAATTCATCCTTTATAGTGGATGATGTGAACAGATAATCACAATTATCAAGTATATACGGCAAATCCTGCTTTAATTTTTTGACTCTTTGAATATCATAAAAACAATAAAACGTCGGCCGCCATAAAAGCCGGTTAAACATTTTATAAATCCTGTTGCATCCGAATGTATATTCACCCTTAAGCATTTCCAAGTCATCAACAGTGAGGCTTCCGCCATTTCCTATTATAAAGCATCTTTTACCACTGTATTGATTCTTCAGTTTTCTTATTTTAGTGTTATGTATAAGACACCATTTGTGATATTCTTCAGTTTTCTTTTTCTGCCTTTTTTCATCTGCATCGTTAATATAATCGTGCATTCCAAAAACAACTATCTGTTCTTCTGATACACCAAAAGCCATGAGCTGTTCCCTGACAGCATTTACATGGTTGATTACTGTAATGACAAATGTCCCCAAGGGATATTGGGCTACGGCGTCCGCCGGAGAAATAATTTCCTTATCATACAACATCTGCCCATGCTTACCCGGATTATTATCACAGAAACAAACGACAGGATTATATTCAAATTCCGACAATCGTTCATATAATCCCGTTCCTATATCCCCTACACCAAAAATAATAATTTCCTGTTCTTTTGATATATCTCTCATAATCTGTCCTCAAGATAAAATAATATCACAAATAGCATCAATAGTCTCTTGCTGCAAATCTGCATAAATAGGAAGGGCAAGAACTTTTCTTGATGCTTCCAACGCAACCGGAGTATTTATAGTGTCAAATCTTCCTCGATAACATTCAAACTCGCTTGTCAACGGATAGAAGTATTTTCTTGTATTTATATCATTCCTTTTCAGCAGTTCATAAACCTCATCCCTGCTCTTACCGAACTTTTTCCAATCAATGAATATAGGAAAGTATGCATAGTTTGATTCTGTGTTTTCCTGTTTCACACGCATTGTAATTCCATCTATTCCTTCAAGCCTCTCCATATAATAATCTGTAACTTTCTTTCTCTTGCTAATCTCATCATCTATATGCCGAAGATTGCATATTCCCATGGCAGCTTGAAATTCATTCATCTTTGCATTGGCACCAATCGAATCTACTCTTTCCGGACCATGAATACCGAAATTTTTCAAATTATACAGCCGTTCTCCTATTTCCTTATTATGATATGCAACTGCCCCGCCTTCTATAGTATGAAAAACTTTTGTGGCATGAAAACTGAAAATAGATGCATCTCCATAATTTGCAATTCCTATATTATTCCTTTTAACACCAAAAGCATGGGCTGCATCATAAATCACTTTCAGACCGTGTTTTTTGGCAATCCTGTCTATTTCATCCACATTGCAGATGCTGCCGTACACATGTACAGGAATAATAGCCGTTGTCCGCGGAGTAATGAGACTTTCCATTTTCTCCGTATCAATCGTATAGTCATATTTGTTTATATCGCAAAATACAGGTGTCAGACCGTTCCTTGTAATGGCATGTGTTGTCGATACAAATGTAAATGGTGTTGTTATTACCTCGCCTGTCAGCCCCAGCGCCTGAATCGCCATCTCCAGCGCCATATGTCCATTGGACATGAGAGAAATATTTTCCACATCCAAATATTCCTCCAATTCTTTCGTCAACTCCTCATGCTTCTCGCCCATGTTTGTAAGCCATCTGTTTTCCCATAATGTTGATATTTCCTCTATATACTCTTCCATTGAAGGCATTGATGACCGTGTCACATTTATTCTCTTATCCATTGTTTTATCCTTCTAAATCAAATTGTCTGTGGCAAAGCCTGCCACAATCCGCATGTCCGTCTGCAATTTCGGAAAGGAACAGTTCCACCTGCTTTTCCGACTTTAGATTATCACTTGATGAAACCCACTCTATATAATTTGACAACCGGGTTCCGTTATTTTCATTATAGACGCACTGCATTGCCATCCCATTCGTTTTCCTGTCATTGAACATACCCCAAATACGGGATTTAAGGAAATCCTCGTTTTTCATTAAAAGCTGCTGTTTTTTTACTTCGCCTGTTTGTCCGTTTCTTATGTATAATGTTTTGTTCATCATCGAGAAATAATATATATTGTTTCCGTCACTGTGCGCCCACGAAATTTTTTGTTCACTGTAATCTTGAGAATTTTCACAAAAAACACCATTTTTCTCATATGAACTCATATTTTCAATTATCTCAATTTCTTCTTTTCCTTTTGCAATCCTGCCGATATGCTGTCCTTTAAATGGAAACAGCCATAGCTCATCATCATATTCACAGGTGTTAAAATATGCATTTTTTTCACATTGTTTTCCCGGTGTGACGATTTCAAGTGCGGTGTCTTTTTGATAATCATAACAGATAACATTTTCATCGTTTCTGGGAACCAGATAAATCTTGTTTCTGAATTTTTTCATTGAAATATAACAATTTTCATCTTTCCCTACTCTGTGAATCTGATATGACATATCATCCATATGAAATTCAAGCAATATATTTGCTCTGCCGCATGAAAGAAAACATATATTATCGTCCACTATAATATCTCTGTTCAGAATCGGGGCGTCTTCATTAATAAAAAAACTGCTTAATTCCTTGTAAATATTATCGTAATATGTAATCTCATAATTTCCCAAATCCATGCACATAATTGCAGGTATTTGGGCTCCAAAACAGAACATTTTGCCATTGTATTCAGCCATAGCATAAAATTTCTGACCGAATATTCCGTATGTTTCAACATGGATTTTTTGAAACTTCTCATTCTTTATATCATAAACAGCCATTTCTTCCGCTGCATATGGCGGAAAATATAATTTATCCTTATAGGCTATACATCTGCTATAACAATACCTCTTTTCAGATTTTTCATTCGGAAATTTTCCTTTCCACGTCAATTCATTATGTTTAATATCATACTTAAAGAGACTATTGAACTCTATGGCACAGAACCACAAGTCTCCATTTTTATCAACATATGCATCCTCAAAAGATACATATCTATCCTTCAAGCTGCTTTCAATATTTAATAACTGCGTGTTCTCACGCATAATGGGCTTTCCGGTCAGACCATACAACGGTATCAGTGAGCCTCCGGTTCCATAATACGCATCGCTGATTGCAATTGCGCGATGCAAGTCTGCCGTATCATCAAAAATTCCTTTTCCTTCTTTTTGAAAATTAATTTCCAGTTCAGTGTATTTCTGTAAAAGCTCAGGCAGCATGGATTTTACCGTGCCTTCACTCAATGGATGTGGTCTCCATAAAAGTACCACATCTTTATTCAAACTGAACAATTCAATAACCTTTCTTATTTTTTCAATCTGCCCTTCTTTGTGTATAAGGAGTTCCTGCACTGATGTATTAAACAAAATCACTTTCTTTTTTGAATTGTCATCCCTGTAAATCAGCTTTTTCCATGAGTCCGGCACGTCAAACTTATGCTGCTCTATATTCATAATCTTATCAATCTTAGGGCTGCCAAATACATAAAATTTATCTTTTGTAAAAGCACCTTTAAGACCATTTTCTCTTTCAAATTCAGAAAGCTCATCAAGATATGTCTGCTTTATTTTTTCAGTCTGCACTATTACCGCATCTGAATATATAACACCCGGAAGAACACAAAAGTGTTTTTCCACATGATTCATTGTTATATAATATGGAACATATACTACTTTATCAACATACTTTTTCAAATTCTTAGTATGGAAATTCTGATGAACACAGGTTACTTTATTCCATGAATCATAAGGATTATGTATATACGCAACATCAGGTCTTCTTTCTTCAGGATTATAAACTTTCCAGTTTTCTGTTTTTACATACTTGGGGAATTTATCCCCCTCATAATAAATATTTCCTAAATTTCCATCAGCATTTTTATCATAATACGGAATAGGCACCACATAGGTTTCGCAATTTTTATCTTTTTGAGCCTCATCCCATATGCTCTCCATTGAATCCCACATTGATGCCTTATATGGGAAAAACACTATTTCCTTTTTATCAGCGGGTATTGTACGTCTGATTTTATCTGAAATCATTGCCAATTGAGCTTTTATCGTTTCGGCTCTGTTTCTGAGCTGCGCATCATTTCCAAGTTCAATGCTCATCTGATATAAATTTTCACAATAATCCTCCAGCAGAACCACAATTTCCATTCCGCTTGTCCCGCAGGTTTCCAAATAGTTTCCCATAAGAATCGCTGATTCCTGGCACTTAGACAGCAAATCCATAGCAGAAGAAAGCATTTCTCCCTGTCCATTAATAACTTCATTTACTTTTTCCATTAAGGTTATTGCAGACAACAACTCTTTCTTCTTATATTTTTTCATATCCCATCCTTATATTCCGAGAATCTGCTGATTTTCCGTAGCCTCATACAAGGCTCTGAAAATATAAAAATCCGCAGGATCTGTAATTTTTATATTGTTTTTTACACTTGGTATAATATGCATAGGCACATTATACATGCTTAATAAATGTGCAGAGTCAATTGAACGATGGCCATTCTTTCTTGCAGTTTCATATAGATTCAGTATATCTGTATAATAAAATGACTGCGGTGCTTTTGCTACATATAACATGTTCCTGTCCGGAACCGAATCAACATTAACACCATCTTTACTTTTCAGAACACTTTCTCTTGCCGGTTCAACAGTAATGGCATTTCTGTGTCTGACTACGGCTTCAATGTTTTGAGTAATCAACTCCTCCGTTATCAGCGGCCTTACCCCGTCATGAATCAATACAATATCATCTTCTCCGCATGTCTCTTTCATTGCTGCCAATCCATTATAAATTGAATCATGACCTGTTTCTCCACCCGGAACAATTTTGGAAACTTTAGAAATACCATAACGTTTCAAAAGCCCCTTCAATTCATCAATCCAATCCTGTAAACAAACTATAACTATATTATCAACCTTTTCATGATATTCAAAATGTTCAATCGTATAAATAATAACAGGCTTGCCATGCAACTCTAAAAATTGTTTCGGCTTAGACCTTGTATTCATTCTCCGACCTGTTCCTCCTGCAAATATAAGAGCATTTACCATATTTGTTCCTCCATATAAAAACGTTATTTTCCCGGCAATATCGGATTTTTCATCTGTATGCACATGCAGTTCAATGGCTACCCATATATTATGTATTATATCGTCATATTTTGCTAAAATCAACATACTGCCATACCACAGCCATGCATTTTTATGCCAATTATTATATATTAATTTTATTTATGATGCTGCATCCGGAATTGTATGATTTTTGATGTTTTATCAAATGGTACATACATAGCAGTATCAATCATTTAATCTTCCGGATTTTCCCCACAGCCAGATATAGTATCATATATAATACTCCAGCTGCCGCTGCACCACAAGGGAGAAGTATCATAGCTGTCCGTGACAGCTTTTCCAATATGAACAATTCGCTTAAAAAAGCACAGCAGAAAGCTATTCCCGCAAAATTCACAAGCAGTATTGCAACTCTGTATTTGTTAAGAGGCATCGATATTCTGGCTAACACAAGCAGTCCCACGATTGCGAGTATCAGGGTCGCCACAGTAGCGGTTTCGCCGGCGGGCAGATCAAGCCTTGCGCCAAGATACACCACTGACCATACCGCCAGCATATCCGTAATTCCCGCCGGAAGCGCTCGCATAAGTACATTCTTTATAAATTTTCCTTTAATAATATTGTGATTCGGCTCCAATGCCAGCAGAAATCCCGGTATTCCTATTGTAAATGCTCCGATGAGCGTCACCTGCGTAGGCTGCAACGGATATTTTACCGCAAATGCCACCGAAAATACCGCCAGCAAAAAAGAAAAAATGTTTTTTACAAGGAAAAGGCTTGCGGAGCGTTCAATATTGTTGACTGTCCTGCGCCCCTCCAGAACCACCTGAGGCATTCTTGAAAAGTCCGAATCCAGCAATACAACCTGTGCGCTCTGTGCCGCCGCTTCGCTTCCGGAAGCCATGGCAACACTGCAGTCAGCATCCTTAAGCGCAAGCACATCATTAACTCCGTCACCTGTCATCGCCACTGTATTGCCAAGCTCCTTTAAGAGCCTGACAAACGTTCTTTTCTGGTCAGGCGTAACTCTGCCGAAAACAGTGTAATGTTCAAGCGCTGTTTTCATATCTTCCTCTTGGGTAAGCGTTGCTGCATCTATGTAATTATCGGCTCCGTAAATTCCAGCCTCTGATGCAACTCTTGATACTGTCACAGGATTATCACCGGAAATAACCTTTATTGCCACTCCCTGTTCCTCAAAGTATGCAAAGGTTTCCCTTGCGTTTGCCCTTATAGGATTGGTAAGATTTATATATGCCAGCGGTTCTGTTTCTCCTTGAAGCGCTTTGCCGTCAGGCTCACCGTTATACTTTGCAAACACAAGCGTGCGGAGTCCTTTTCCCGCAAATTCTTCAACAGCCCCGGCATGGCTCTGATATTTTTCCCTTAAAATACACTCAGGCGCCCCAAGCACATACGCACCCTCGTCAAAAATAACGCCGCTGTATTTACATACCGATGAGAACGGAATCACCTTGGCAGGTATACGCCCCTTTTTTTCAGTAAAATAGGATTTTATGGCAGTCATTGTTATGTTATCCTCGGACATTGCTGCAGCAAAATCACCCATAAGGAGCCGTAAGTTTTCGGTTTCGCTTTTTCTATTGCCGTCTGTGGATATGACACTATGCACAATCATTGTATTGTCAGTAATCGTTCCTGTTTTATCCACGCAAAGTACATTAACTCTGGCAAGAGTTTCAATACTTTTCATATTGTGAAGCAGAACCTTATTCTGAGCCAGTCTCATTGCGCTTAACGCCAGCGCTACCGTTGCCAGCAGATACAAACCTTCCGGTATCATACCGATAACGGCTGCAACCATAGACACCACACTGTCCCTGAATGTGAGACTGTTAAAACAATAGCTTTGTACAAATAAAATAATACCGATAGGAATTATAATAATTCCCACCCACTTTACCAAAGCGTTCAGCGAACGTATCATCTCAGACTGTTCCTTGCTGCTCATGGACTTGGCTTCCATTATCAGTCCCGATATATATGAATCTTCACCAACAGCATCAAGCCTTGCATAGCACCGGCCTGATACTACAATACTGCCTGACATCAGTTTATCACCGGAACGTTTCACTATCTCATCAGCCTCTCCGGTAAGCAGCGATTCGTTGACTTTAATCTCGCCATGGACAACTATTGCATCTGCACATATCTGATTGCCGGCTTTTAAAAAAACAATGTCGTCAAGCACCAATTCTTCTGATGGAATCTTCACCGCATTTCCGTTCCGAACTACCATTGAGTGGGGCGCATTGAGCATATTCATCTTATCAAGTACACGCTTTGAGCGTATTTCCTGAGCGATTCCCACAATCGTATTGCATATAATTACCGGAAGAAAAGTCAGACTTTTATAAGACTGTACAATACACAAAAGCACAGCGATTATCACAAAAATCATATTGAAATATGTAAAAACATTATCCCTTACAATATCAAGATTGGTCTTCATGGGAGGCTTCACTGCCGCATTGGTGTATCCACAGGCACAGTGTTCCTGAACTTGCGAACTGCTAAGTCCAACCTTATATTCAGGGGAATACCTTATCAGATTCCTGACATCTCTTATTGGTTTATGCATATATATCTCCTGTTCATGTTGATGCCTGCCCTTGCAGCATCGTTTCCGGACGCAATGGCGGTCAATTCCGCTCATTGCTTAACCTGCCGACACTTTACTAAGCGGCGGCAACGGCAGGGAATCTTTCCCCAATGCTGCGCTCATTGGCAGAAATGACCGTCAATACCCACTTGACGGTGCGCCCTATAAATAGAAAAAGAGCTGCCGGGCAAGTCACACTGCTCTTTTCTTTAATATCTGCACTTCTTTATTTCGTGCCGAATATCCTGTCTCCCGCATCTCCGAGACCTGGGCAGATGTAGGCATTTTCGTTGAGACATTCATCAAGATGTCCGCAGTAGATGTCAATATCAGGATGGGCGTCTGTAAGACGTTTCAGTCCTTCCGGTGCAGCAATAATACACATAAAGGTTATATCCTTGCCACCCCTCTGTTTTATAAAGTCTATGGCTGCCACTGCCGAACCGCCTGTTGCAAGCATGGGGTCGCACACAATGATTTTACGCTGGTCTATAGGATTAGGAAGCTTACAGTAATATTCATGTGGTTCATGGGTCTCCTCATCACGGTACAGTCCTATATGTCCTACCTTTGCGGCAGGTATAAGTGTCAAAAGTCCGCCTACCATTCCCAGTCCTGCTCTCAGAATAGGAACTATGGCAGGCTTTTTACCTGCTATAATAGGGCTCTGCGTCTCCTGAATAGGCGTCTTTACATTGATATATTCCAAAGGAAGATTCCTTAATGCCTCATATCCCATAAGCACCGCTATTTCCTCAATAAGCTTACGAAATTCATTGGTTCCCGTACACTCCATACGAAGCATTGTAATTTTATGCTGAATCAAAGGGTGTTCCATAATTGTAATTCTTTCATTTCCGTTGTACATAATGTATTTCCTTTCGTGCAGTTTTCTTGATACTAATTGTAGCCTTTATCACTGCTTTTTTCAACCTTTTTATGATAACTGACATATGTTTTCAGCAGATTAGGGTGAGATGTAAGATTAAATATATCCAAGTAATTCCATTGGTTTGTCTATGAATCTCACTGCTCCTGCCGCTTCAAGCTCATCCCGGTCCCTAAATCCCCACAAAACCGTCACCATGTCAAGCCCCGTATTTGCGGCGGTCTGAACATCCACTTGGGAATCCCCCACGTAAAGCGTACTGTCCTTAGTACTGTCAAGTTCCTCCAGCATAACCTCTATCATATATGGGTCGGGCTTTGTTGGTTTTCCATCCGCAACCCCTGCCGCACTATCTATAAGTCCCTCAAAATAAATATCCTTAAGCTTTTCAACTGCAGATTTCACCTTATTGGAAGCAATCCCAAGCTTATAGCCACGTCCTTTCAGCTCACGCAAAAGCTCTATTACTCCCCCATAAGGCCCTGTTTTATCGTTGCAGTGAATATCATAATGCTTCTTGAAATCGGCAAAAACGGCTTCAATCTGTTCCGGCGAAGCATTTTCCGGCACAGCTCTCTCAATAAGCTTCCTTATTCCGTTACCAACAAAACGGCGCACCTCCGCTATGCTGCGTGTGGGAAACCCATGGATGGCAAGCGCATAATTGGTGCTGTCGCACAAATCATCTAAAGTATTAAGTAATGTTCCGTCCAAGTCAAAAATAATTGTATCGTACATATCAATCAGTCCTCTTTTCTCATGGCAAAAGCTCAAGCACATGGTGTATGTCTCCATCCTCAAACACATATTTGCAATCCGGTGAAGGGTCATTGTTGGGAGATATGGATGTTCGGATATACACTGCATCCATTGATACCCCCGCAGCTCCGGCAATATCGGAAGTGCTGTCATTACCTATCATAACACATTCCTCAGGCTTCAGCCTTTGTTTATTAATTATCCAATTAAAAAATTCTCTGTCAGGCTTCCTGCATCCTTTATCTGAGGATATAAAAATATCGTCAAAATAATGTATCAGTCCGGTTTTTACAAGCTCCTGCCATGTAAAAGCCCTTTGGGCATTAGACAAAAGGAATATTTTTTTGCCTGCCTTTCTCAGCTCTTCAAGGACGGTTATTGTGTTGGGATAAAGCTCAATAAAGCTTGTTGATATTATCCTGAACTGTTCTGCCGCCCCATATACCTGTTCATCCGTATATTTGCGCTTCTTACGGCGGCATATATGGGCAAATACCGGCAGCACATCAGGCTCCGGGTATTCATATAGACCTTCTGACTTCATATGCTCAAGCTGTTTGTCACAGCCATGCCGGTATAATTTCCGAAGTCTCTGCCACCTATACCTGATGCCCTCCGATTTAAGCCACAGGGCATATTTTCTCCACACATCCTCACTTTGCTCATCTGTTCGTATATCTATAAGGGTTCCGTATAAGTCAAAAATAAAATTCTTGTACATCCGGTCTGCTCCTTCTTTTTAAGCGCTTACGAATATTTTATCATATATTTGGAAAAATTCTATAAAAACGGCTTGATTTTTTATTTTTTTATTGTAATAATATATGTATAAGCTGCGTAACTGACGGATAAGTGGGATTACCCACGGGGAGCGCAGCATTTTATGCCGACCGTCTGGGCAGCCGTTAGGGATGTCTGGCGGTTTTTTTATGGCAAAGACAAAAAGCATCGTCCTGCGGCGGCGAGTTAAGGTAAGGTCCCCTCGGACATTGTCCTGCGGCGGCAAGTTAATCATTGGAGGTAATTATGGACAAAAAATCTTTACAAGCTGAGCTTAGCTCAACATCTTATCCGGGAAGAGGTATCATCATCGGCAGAACTCCTGACGGAGCAAAGGCGGCAATCGCTTACTTCATTATGGGAAGAAGCTCAAACAGCCGTAACCGTATATTTGTAGAGGACGGTAAAGGTATCCGCACAGAAGCCTTTGACCCTTCCAAGCTTGAAGACCCAAGCCTTATTATTTACGCACCTGTACGTGTTCTTGGCAACAAGACCATCGTTACCAACGGTGACCAGACTGATACTATTTACGACCTTATGGACAAGCAGTATACTTTTGAACAGTCTCTCAGAAACCGTGAATTTGAACCTGATGCTCCAAATTATACTCCAAGAATTTCAGGTATTCTTCATTTTGAGGACGGAGATTTCAATTATGCCATGTCAATCTTGAAAAGCAACAACGGAGACCCTGATTCATGCAACAGATACACATTTGCATATTCTAACCCTGCCGCAGGAGAAGGCCGTTTCATACACACATATATGGGTGACGGCAATCCGCTGCCAAGCTTTGAGGGCGAGCCTGTTTTGATTGACATTCCTGACGACATCGATGAATTTGCGGATACTGTATGGAACAGCCTCAACGAAGAGAATAAGGTATCGCTTTTCGTAAGATATGTGGATATCGCTGACGGCACATACCAAACCAAAATAATTAATAAAAATAAATAAGCGAGGTATTACAAATGAAAGAATTTGAATTAAAATACGGCTGTAACCCTAACCAGAAGCCTTCACGGGTGTTTATGAAGGATGGTGAGCTTCCTATTGAAATCCTCAACGGAAGACCGGGCTACATCAACCTTCTCGATGCCTTTAACGGCTGGCAGCTTGTAAGAGAGCTTAAGAAGGCAACAGGGCTTCCTGCTGCAGCTTCTTTTAAGCATGTATCCCCTGCCGGGGCTGCCGTAGGTCTTCCTCTTACGGATGTAGAGCGGAAAATTTACTGGGTTGATGATATGGGCTCACTTAGCCCTATGGCAAGCGCATATGCAAGAGCAAGAGGTGCTGACAGAATGTCTTCCTTCGGTGATTTCATCTCTCTTTCAGATGTATGCGATGTGGACACGGCAAAGCTTATCAAACGTGAGGTATCTGACGGAATTATTGCTCCGGGCTACGAACCGGAGGCATTGGAAATTCTTTCTGCAAAGAAAAAAGGCGGCTATTGCGTGATTAAGATTGATGAGGATTATGTTCCTGCGCCGATTGAGCAGAAGGATGTTTTTGGCGTTACTTTTGAGCAGGGACGCAATGAGCTTGTTATCAACGATGAACTTTTCGCAAATGTTGTCACTGAAAACAAGAATATTCCAGAACAGGTCAAAATCGACCTTGCAATCGCCATGATTACACTGAAATACACACAGTCCAATTCAGTATGCTACACCAAGGGCGGTCAGGCTGTCGGTATCGGAGCGGGACAGCAGTCAAGAATCCACTGCACACGGCTTGCAGGCCAGAAGGCTGACAACTGGTTCCTTCGCCAGTGTCCTAAGGTTCTCAATCTTCCGTTCAAAGACGGCATCGGAAGAGCTGACCGTGACAACACCATAGATGTATATATAGGCGATGAATATATGGATGTACTGGCAGACGGCACTTGGGAGAAATTCTTTACCGAGAAGCCTGATGTATTTACCGGTCAGGAAAAAAGAGAATGGCTTGACCAAATGCAGGATGTGTGCCTTGGTTCGGATGCATTCTTCCCATTCGGCGACAATATTGAGCGTGCCCACAAAAGCGGCGTAAAATATATTGCTCAGCCGGGCGGTTCAGTGCGGGATGACAATGTAATTGAAACCTGCAACAAGTACAATATGGCAATGTGCTTTACCGGAATCAGACTGTTCCATCATTAATTAATCGGCGCATATCTGTTGTGCGCAGCGTATTTTACCCTGTCACACAATGGATATGCGCCTTATATAACTCAATTTAGAAGATAATACAAGTAATTTCTGACTCCGTTCATACTGCTGTATGATATATGAAACCTGTCAGATATGTCAAAATAATACGCTTTCATATCATCTTTTCGTATGGCATTAAACGACAAATCATTCTCATTACATACGCTTCTTGCAATTCTGTATGGTTCCTCATAATAACATATTTTCTCTAATGTCTTGGCAGTATATATGTCTCCGTAATACCGTTTTATAAACTGAACAAGCTCCTTTTCCCTATCATCCAGATTAATTGTTTTGTCAATTCCGGGCAGCGGATTATTTTCAAAATTCCCGAACATATCATAGACGGCATCATATACTGCCCCATATGCCCTCACCTGACATTCATCCTGAAAAATCCATTTTCCCAAAATCACTATACTCCATCCTTGGGTGAAATATAGAAGTTTCTGTAATGCCGAATGTGTTATGGGATTATCATCTGCCGATTGTGACATAAACCAGTTGGCAACACTGAATATTTTGCCCTTATCTCTCTCAAGCTTATCAAGAATGGCATTTATGCTTTTTTGAGATTTTCTGTAAGACACTTCATTCTGCAGTTTTTTGCCCTGCCTTTTCTCCGCATTTTCCAATTCACTCAGGTATACATACGGATTTCTCAACGTTTTAAGTCTGTCGCTGTTTATTTTATTGGGTGTACTTCCTCCATTAACGTACCTGCTTAACGTTATTTCTCCCCACCCAAGCATTTTGCTTAAAAATTTCTGGCTGACATTATATGTATCTATTATTTCCATAATCTCATCTCGTGTTATTATATCCGAACACATTAAATCCGTCATTACTGTTCCGCCTCCAAATTCATTGGTAACCCTAAACATTTTCCCATTTTCTGCATATACTACATTATCACATCACAAGGCGAATATAATTTATGATATATATTGTCCGGCCCGGTGATACCGTTGACAGTATTGCCGAAGAATTATCCGTATCCCCTAACCTGATAACTTACATTAACCAGATTCCCAATCCATATATGCTGGCTGTGGGGCAGGCCCTTCTCATTCCTGACAATACCGCAGCTTTTGTAAGACCTGCCCGTTTCAACGGCTATGCTTATCCTTTTATCAGCCGGTATGTTTTGTCGGAAACCTTATCATACTTAAGCGGTCTTAATATTTTTTCATATGGTTTTACACCGGATGGTGAGCTTGTCCCTCCGCTGCTTGATGATGAGTGGATGATTCTAAGCGCAGAACAACAAGGAGTCTCTCCCATACTAACACTTACGCCTTTCGGCATTGACGGCAATTTCAACAACCGCCTGATTTCCGCAGTTGTCAATAATCCTACTGCACGCACTGCACTGAAAAATAATTTGGTTGAAACTATTCTCACACGTGGTTTTCAGGGTGTTGACATAGATTTTGAGTATATTCTGGCTGAAGACAGGGATGCTTTCACGGATTTTGTACGATATATACGGGAATCCGTAAATGCACTTGGTTATCCTGTGTCGGTCGCACTGGCTCCCAAAACCTCGGCTGACCAGCCCGGTCTTCTATATCAGGGCAAGGATTACGCTGCTCTTGGAGCGGTATCCGACTATGTTCTTCTCATGACCTATGAATGGGGTTACAAATACGGTCCGCCTATGGCTGTGGCCCCCATCAATAAAGTTCGTGAAGTTCTCAATTATGCTGTCTCTGTAATTCCTGAGAGCAAGATACTTTTAGGCATATCCAACTACGGCTATGACTGGACCCTTCCATATATAAGCGGGCAGAGCGCCGCTGTCACCATCGGCAGCGTTGAAGCCGTTCAGCTTGCAATCTATAATGACGCAGTAATTCAATTTGACCCGGTGGCTATGTCTCCGTATTTTATCTACGAAAAAGACGGTCTGACACATCAGGTATGGTTTGAGGATGTCCGCAGTATGCAGGCAAAATATGACCTGATAAAAGAATATAATCTGTTGGGAGGCGGAGTATGGACAATAATGAACCTTTTCCGCAGTATGTGGGTGCTTGCGGAAGAAAATTTTGAGATTGAACAGTTATAACATCCGTATCCCCCAAATACTTCTGCACTTTGAATATTTTCTTCATTTTAGCTTTATATTAACATTAATAATGCTTATAGTCAAGTTTTAATGCTTATAATCAATTTGGTTCGTATGTAATCTCTCATATAATTTAGGAAGAAACGAGGTGCTATATGGAAAAAGAAATCGATTATACCGCTCTTGGAATGAGAATCAGAAGAGAACGCAAGCGTCAGCATATCACTCAGGAAAAGCTTGGTGAGCTTTGTGAGCTTTCAACGGCACACATCGGGCATATTGAACGAGGTACAAGAATCCCGTCACTAGACACAGTATTTCGTATTGCACAGGCACTTCATATCAGTATTGATTCATTGATGTTCGATTCACTTCCCCCGGATATAAATATTATTCCCTCTGTTCAGTCAGCTGTAAACAACGCCAATCGTCAGAAGGCCAGACGTTTTTTATCTGTTGTGCGTATTCTTGCAGACAGGATTGATGATTTATAATAATTTATTAGTAAAATATCCCGGATTATTTACTTTTTCTATGTAATCGGGGTATAATCTTGTAATAAAAACGGCATTTCGGCATATTGCCGCAATTCACTTTGTGGAGGTTATTATGATTGCTAAATACACTTTCGGCACACCATTTAATACGGAAGCGGTTGTTGTTGACCAGCCTGTATGTAATCAGGCAATTCCGGCATTTCTCAATATGTCGGAGGACAGGCTTACAATAACTGCTGCACTTGATGCTGATGATATTGTCTACGGACTTGGTGAAAATATGGGAGGCATCAACAAACGCGGCAGAAAATATACCAGTAACTGCACAGATGACCCAAGCCATACGGAAAACAGAACCTCTCTGTATGCCGCACATAATTTCATTGTTGTGGACGGCCAGCATCCTTACGGAATTTTTATAGATTACCCCTCAGTCGTCACCTTTGATATAGGATTTACCGATAAAGACACAATGCTTATATCTGTGGAGACAGCCGATTATGACTTATACGTTATTGAAGGCAGCAGCTCACTTGATATAGTACGGGAATTTCGTCAGATTATCGGTGAAAGCTACATTGCGCCAAAATGGTCATTGGGGTTTATACAGTCCAGATGGGGATATATCAATGAAAATGACATACGTGAAGTGGTTGCAGGTTACAGGGATAACAGGCTTCCTCTTGACGGTGTATGTATGGATATTGACTATATGACAGATTACAAGGATTTTACAGTCAATGAAGAACGATTTCCTGATTTTACGGACTTCGTGGCAGCGATGAAATCCGACAATATCCATCTCATACCGATTATTGACGCAGGAGTCAAAATTGAGAAAGGCTATCAGGTATATGAGGAAGGCGTAGAAAATAATTATTTCTGCAAGGATGCACAGGGTAATGATTTTGTGGCTGCCGTATGGCCTGGTAAGGTTCATATGCCGGACTTTCTCAATAAGGATGCAAGCAAATGGTTCGGTGACAAATATGCTTTTCTCATTAATAAGGGAATCGACGGTTTTTGGAATGATATGAACGAGCCGGCTCTGTTCTACACCGAAAAGTCCCTTAAAGAAGTTTTTGAAAAGCTTCATGAGTATGACGGCAAGGATATTGATTTGCAGGAGTTGTGGGCTTTTCAGGGATTGGTCAACGGTCTTGCCAACAATCCTAAGGACTACCAAAGCTTTTACCATAATGTTGACGGACGGAAAATCCGCCATGACAGAGTACACAATCTCTATGGATACAATATGACCCGCTCTGCTTCTGAGGCATTTAAACGTATCGCTCCTGATGAAAATATACTATTATTTTCACGTTCATCCTATATCGGAATGCACCGTTACGGCGGAATCTGGACCGGAGACAACTGCTCATGGTGGTCACATATTGAGCTTTTGCTGCACCAGCTTCCTTCTCTTAATATGTGCGGATTTATATACTGCGGTGCCGACACAGGCGGATTCGGAAGCGATGTAACCGAGGATTTGCTTATGCGTTTCATGGAGTTGTCAATGTTTACTCCTCTTATGCGTAACCATGCGGCTCTGGGAACAAGGCTTCAGGAGGTTTACCGCTTCAAGGATATTGACAGCTTCCGTAATATTCTAAACATAAGATACGGTCTTATACCTTATATATACAGCGAATATATCAAGGCAGTCAAAAACAGCACCCTGCTTTTTACACCGTTGGGAATGGCTTTCCCTCATGACAAAACAGCACGCCGTGTGGAAGACCAGCTTATAGTTGGCGAGAGCATTATGATTGCCCCTGTGTATAAACAAAATGCTGCCGGCCGCTATGTATATCTTCCTGAAGATATGCTTATGCTGCGGCTGAGAGGCCTTGATGACAAAGATGTTATCCATATGAGCGCCGGTCATCACTATGTAGACATTGCATTAAATGAAGTAGTCATATTTGTACTAAACGGTCATGGACTTATAATGGGTAAAGCAGCTGAGAATATAACGGAAATCAGCCGCAGTGGTTTTGATATATATAAATGCGGAGATGTGTCATCATATGAGTATTATGAGGATGCCGTAAGCTCTGTAACGTTAAATTTTTAAAGCAAATTTTATCTAATTTTTCCATATTAATTCCAAGCCATTCACTCTATACTATATGTGTAGCAGATATATGAGCATATGGGGATATGGTAATTATGATTAGACCGTACGATAAAAATGACCTTACTCAGGTTACCAGAATATGGATGGACTCCCACATTCGTGAACATGGTTTTATTTCTACGGAGTTGTGGCGCAATGGAGCTAATGTGCTTATGGAGTCCCTTGACCACAGTGATGTTTACGTGTCCGTTGACCGGCAGACCATTAATGGTTTTATGCTGATTGACGGTACAGACATCATCGGTCTGTATGTGGTATTCGGCAGAAATTTCCGCAGGATTGTGACACAGTTATTGACTTACGCCAAACAGCTATCCTCCGACCTTACATTACATGCATACATTAAAGACGGGGAATCTATCAAAATATACAATCACTGCGGTTTTAAAGCTGTGGAGCCGGCTATCAACAGGCATATGGAAGAGCCTGAGCTCATTCTTAACTGGCAGAATACATAAATTTAATGCCTGTAATAATACACCGCTAATTGTGTGCGGTCTCTCAAGTCAAGCTTTTCCAAGACAGTGCTTATATAATTACGGACAGTTCCTTCGCCGAGACACAGTTTCCCGGCGATTTCTTTATTGGACAAGCCCTGTGCCACCAGCTCTATAATCTGATATTCCTTGTGGGTTATATCATGCTCTTTATAAACAGAATCGTCCTTTTTGTTTATAATGTCGGGGATTCTGTTCATTATCTGATTGCCGAAAACGCTCTGCCCCGAATAGACGGCATGTATGGCAGGCAGTACACCCTCAAAATCCTGTTTCAAAATATATCCTTTGGCTCCGGTTTTCAACGCTTCCTCAACATATTCATCATCAAGGAATGTTGTAAGCAGTATTATTTTGGCATCTGGATATTTGCTTATTATTCTGGCAGCAGCCTCCAGCCCGCTGATGTTTTTCATCTGTATATCAGTGAGAAGCACATCCGGCTTATGTTCTTCATAAAGCCTTACAGCATCGTCCCCGTCATATCCCAGCCCCACGACTTCCACTTCTCCGTCAGCTGTCAATATAGTCTTCATGGACATTGCAACTATTGCATCATCATCAACTATTACTACCTTCATTCCCGCGTCCTCACATTCTTAGGTATTATACCGAAAATTCTAAAGCCTTTATCTGTACTGAATGATATGCTTCCGCCAAGTTCTTTTATTCTGGACTCCATATTGTGAAGCCCGATTCCGCTTTCATTAATTGTTCCGGGATGACCATCGTCATTAATTATCAGCTGATAAAAAGCCGGATGCTCTGCCACTGTCACCTGAACCCTTGTGGCATCCGAGTGTTTTTCTACATTATGAAGGGCTTCCGACACAATTGACACCGCACAGTATTTTACCTGAAGAGGTGCGTCATCTCCCATATCATAGTTCAGACAGACACTGAATCCTGTGCTTTTCTCCGCCATATCGCTAAGTACTCTTTTCAAATCAAATGATTCATTATGTAAATCATGCACACTTCTTCTGATATTATTAATTGACTCATCAAGCGTTGCACTGACCTGCTTAATGGCATCCGAAAAGGGCGCCTCCCTATATACAGCCTGAAGAGCCCCCATCTGCACAATGGCTCTGCTTAAAAGATGACCTACGTTATCATGAATCTCTCTGGCAATGCGGTTGCGCTCCTTAAGTGTTGCCATAGCGATTTCGTTATCCTGCTGTGTTCGCAGCAATTCGTTTTTCTCATTAGTATATTTACGAAATTCCTCGTTGTCATCACGCATACGAAGATTGATATGTTTAAGCCTAACGATGCCTGATGTGGAATAAGCCAGATAAACAGAAAGCACCACTCCTGTCGCAATAATTATAATTCGTGCCGGATTATCCGAAACTCCGTTCAAGCCCCCGCCGCTGTCCATTGTAATGTATTTTATAACATATACTGCCAAAACAACAGCCGGTACAATCATCATTTTGCGCCGTCCATCCATATAATCCGAGACTGTTTCATATATTAAAGGAATAAAAAGAATTATATATGTATCGTTAATTGCAATCAGCATTGCCGCCAAAATGCATAACCCTGCGTGAATCACACTGCCATAAAAATAAAACATAAGTCCTGACATTATTATTCCCACAAGCACCACATATATGGTTTCCTCAGGTGCCGACAACGTTATATACAACGCAGCCATAGCGAGAATTATCACCCTGTCAAAAACTCTGTTCATAGCCGTATCCCTTTCATTTTAATATAGCTTACATATATTTTACCATATATATGTGACAAATGTCATCTGAAAATATGACTGCCTGCACTTTTACTTTTAAACCGGTTAATGTATACTTATTTATAAAATAACAACATAGGAAAGAGGGTTTTATATGAGTGAAACTGTTGTAAAAATAGAAAATCTTGTAAAGCGTTACAAAGAGCTTATTGCACTTGACCATTTCAATCTCGAAATACATAAAGGTGAAATATTCGGTCTTTTGGGGCCTAACGGTTCCGGAAAAACTACTACGATAAACTGTATTTTATCACTTCTTACATATGACAAAGGCAATATTGAAGTGTTTGGCCAGCAAATGCGTCCCACAAGCTACGATATCAAACGCAAAATCGGCGTGGTTATGCAGAATGTAGCCGTTTTCGATGAATTGAACGTCTATGAAAATATAGACTATTTCTGCGGTCTGTATGTCAACGACAAGAAACTGCGCAGGCAGTATGTGGAAGATGCAATCCGGTTTACAGACCTGCAGGACTATGTCAAATTCCGCCCCAAAAAGCTTTCCGGCGGTCTTTTGCGAAGGCTTAACATCGCCTGCGGTATAGCCCACAAACCGGAGCTGATTATTCTTGATGAACCGACGGTTGCCGTAGACCCGCAAAGCCGTAACAAAATTCTTGAAGGAATCGTTGAGCTTAATAAAAAAGGTGCTACCATTATTTATACCTCCCACTATATGGAAGAGGTTGAGCAAATCTGCACCAGAATAGCCATTATGGATAAAGGCAAAAACATAGCTCTGGGAACCACTGATGAGCTTAAGAGTATGATTAAAAACGCCGAAACCATAAGGATACATACGGCCCGGATTTCAGATAAGCAGCTTGACGACATAAAACAGCTTAATCACGTATATCAATGCCTGTATAAAGACGGTATACTTTCAATCTCCTGCGATGAAGGAAAGCATAATCTCATACATATACTTGATTACCTGAAAAATAACGACATCAGCTTTTCTCAGGTATATTCGGAGCTTCCGACACTTAATGACGTGTTCCTTGAGATTACGGGCAAGGAACTTAGAGATTAGGAGGTGTTGATATGTTTGGGCATTTATATAAATACAGATTAAAATCCCTTCTCCGCACTAAGGAAGATGTTTTTTGGTGTATACTTTTTCCTATCCTGCTGTGCACATGCTTTTTTGTGGCATTTTCTAAAATCAATGACAAAACCAATATATTCCACTCCATTCCGGTTGCTGTGGTCTATGAGCAGGAAAACGAATCTTTTAAAATGGCAATAGATTCCGTTTCCAAAATAGATTCATACGGTGAGGCATTTTTAAACATTACCGAGACCGACGGTCAAACCGCACTTGAGCTTCTTGAAAACGACAAGGTAACTGCCATAATAACCGTGGATGATACTGTACATATGACCGTTGCAGAGACGGGACTTAACCAGACTGCCGTACAAAGTTTCCTGAACCAGTATCTCCAGAAATCAACGGTTATTGAAGATATAATAAAAGATAACCCTGATAGGCTTATGGATTTGATGGAAAGCATTTTTTCAAGCAGGACATACATAAATAGCAAAAGCCTTACTGACAGCCCAATGGATGAAATGTCATCTTACTATTTTTCACTTATCGGTATGGCATCATTGTTCGGAGGATTTTTCGGGTTTACTATCGCCAGACAAATGAAAGCCAACATAACCAACGAAGGTCTTCGCAAAACAATCACGCCTGCCAGACGACAGACAATTATTTTTGCTGAGTTTCTGGCTGCCTATACAATACAGATTATTTCAATGGCAATACTTTTAATCTACATGTTATGTATACTAAAAATAGATATGAGCAGCCAGACAGGCTATATTGCACTTACCTGCGCTGTCGGTTCCCTTGTGGGCATAGCAAGCGGAATATTTACAGGTTCGCTTCCAAAGATAAGGGAAGGGATTCAGATCGCAATTTTCCTTGTATTTTCCCTTGGCTCATCTTTTCTTTCCGGTCTTATGGTTTCTTACATTAAAATATGGCTTGAAAAAAATGCGCCTGTTGTCAACAAAATCAATCCGGCAACCCTTATACAGGATGCTCTGTATTCATTGGTGATTTATAACACACACGAAAGATTTTTCACTAATATAATTACTCTTGTGATATATTCAGTCGTATTGTGTATATTATCCTACTTAATGACAAGGAGGAACAGCTATGCAAGTTTATAAAACATTTTTTAAGATGCTGCTGCGCAATCTTACCGCAGGACTTTTATATCTGGGAATTTTTATAGGTATTACATTTTCGGTTGTACACTCCAATTCCCAATATGATGTTTTTTCAGCATCCAGAATAAACATTGCCGTGATTGACAGGGATAACTCTTCTCTTTCAAAAGCATTGTACGATTACCTTGATGAGAAGCAGCAAATAGTATCTATTGATGCAAATGAAGACAAATGGGCAGACGAGCTTTTTTACAGAACCACAGACTATATTCTTGTAATAGAAAACGGCTTTGAATCACGTGTGAACGATGGAACCTGCCAAAATCTTCTTACATCATACAGTGCGCCCGATTCAAACACTGCATACATTGCTGAATCACAGATTGAATCATATATGCAAAATATAAGCTATTATGTTGCGGCAGGCTGTGATTTTGATGAGGCTGCTTCCAACGCCGCCCGGATTTCACAGCTTAGTGCAGATGTAAAATATGCGGATAACACCGAAACAGGCAACACTGTAAAGCCTGCACATTACTTTTTTACATTTTTGCCGTATATATTGATATGCATGCTTATAAACAGTCTCGGTACTACATTAATTATATGGAACCGCCCTGAAATAAAATCGCGAACTGCCGTATCAAGCACAAGCCTCAAGTCACGCAACATGGGTTTTACGGCAGCAATGGCAATATATTCACTGGTTATTGTGGGAATATTTTTACTTGTATATATTATAATATACAGAAACGATTTCTTCACCCAAAGTTCAATATACTATATACTTAACTCACTGTGTTACCTTATGGTGTGCCTTGCAATAACCTTTCTTGTGTCTCAGTTAAGCAGACGGGTTTCCGCGCTGGCCAAATGGTCCAACGGTATAGGTTTGTCTACCTCATTTCTGTGCGGTGTGTTTGTGTCAAGGGAATTGCTTCCTGACAAGGTTGTGTCATTTTCAAAATGTCTTCCTACCTACTGGTATATCAATGTAACTGAGGAGCTGAAAAATTTCAGCGGCTCCATAAGCTCTCTGGCATGGCGCTCCATGGGTATACAGCTTCTGTTTGCTGCTGCCATACTGTCAATAGCACTTGTTATCATAAAGAGCAGACAGCAGAAAAATGCATAGCATAACAGATCAGATTAAACCCAATGAATTTCCATACATAAAAAGGCGCGGGTAAAATCCCGCGTCTTAAATATCTCTGACATATTATTTTTCAATCCGTGTTTTAATGAAGCTCTCAAGGTCATTCTTATCCATATCCATAGCAAACCCAAGCTCACTGTACAGGCTGTCCTCCGCAAGTCTGAAATACCTCTCATCCGTAGTAGTAACTTTCTTACCCTGGGCTATTCTCTCCTGCTTTCTCAAATATATAGTCTTGATAATAGCTACCCAGCTCTTACAACTGCACTGCTTTGCAAGCTCCTTGTATTTCTCTTCCCGTCCTTTATCATTGGCAATCCATATTTCTTCGATATTAGGGATGTCGTCAATAAGCTCGATAGCCTGTTCCTTAGTGATTACCGGTCTTAATATGACCTTTGTGTTGTCAACCGGCAGAAAAGCCCTGCTGTTCTTATTGTATACAGGCACCAGAACATAATACTCTCTGTCTGCTCCGCTCATATTCATCACTGTAATGTCCTCAATCCGGCACACTCCCGTATTGCCGTACACTACATAATCTCCAATTTTAAACATTTCATCACCTTTCCAAAACAGAACCTCTACGATTACATATTATCATATTTTTCAGCAAAAATGTAAGCAAAAATTAAATTTTCCTGACACATATATCTGCCAGAACACACCTGTCGCAATATGGTTTTGTCCTCGCTGTACACACCTCTCTGCCATGATACACAAGCCTGTGGCAGAAATCACTGCCCTCTTCAGGCGGAATTATTTCCCAAAGCTCCATCTCAACCTTTTTCGGCTCTTTAATGCCGTCCACAAGTCCCATTCTGTTGACCAGCCGTATACAGTGTGTATCCGTAACTATGGCAGGTTTGCCGAACACATCCCCCATAATAAGATTGGCGCTTTTGCGTCCCACTCCCGGAAGCTTAAGAAGTGCATTAAAGTCCTCAGGCACTTTGCAATCATATTCATCCCGCAGCACCTTCATGCAGGCACTTATATCCCTTGCCTTGCTGTGTCCAAGTCCACATGGTCTGACAATCCTCTCTATATCCTCAACATCCGCCGCAGCAAGAGCCGCAACATCAGGATACTTTTCAAAAAGCCCCTGTACCACCACATTAACTCTTGCATCGGTACACTGTGCAGCCAGTCTTACACTGACCAAAAGCTTCCATGCTTCGTTATAATCAAGCGTACAGCCCGCATCGGGATATTCCTTTTTAAGTCTGTCTATTATATCAAGCGCTAATTGTTTCCTTGTCATAAGTATTCTCCTAATTCCCGTATTTTAAGCAAATTCTGCTATTTTATTTGATATTTGTGTATTATAATACTCTCTGAAAACTTCCCAAATATATCATAACATAAATTTAAAAACCCCGCCATCCGAAATTTTCATTCAGAATGGCGGGGTACAGCATCAATATTTACTTTTAAATTCTGACAAATACAGGAATTGACTCAATAGGCGCCTTGCAAAGAACCGTCTGATTTCCACTGTATTCAGTGTTGTCATTAAGATTTTTCCATGTGCCTGCCGGAAGGTAAACTTCCCTTTCAAATTGTCCCGCATTAAGAATCGGTGCAACCAGATAGTCTGAACCAAACATATACTGGTCCGTAATCTCCCAGCATTTTCCGTCGTCAGGGAACTCATAAAACATTGTACGCATCAATGGCGCTCCGTTTTCACTTGTTTCTTTCATCAGCTTCTCAATATAAGGCTTTAATGACAATCTTATATCAAGCTGTTTTTTCATAATGTCAAAAGCTTCCTCACCATAGCTCCAAAGCTCATTAGGATGACCTGTGTACAGACTTCCTCCGCCGTATTCCTTATCGGAAAGAGGCGGAATATCATGAGGACCTCTGTCTCCATGCATTCTGAGAACAGGACAAAATACCGCAAACTCAAACCAGCGCAGAAGCAGTTCCTTAAACTCAGGAGCATTCACATCATCAGTCATAAATCCGCCTATATCCGTTGTCCACCATGGAATACCTGCAAGTCCCATATTCAGTCCGGCACTTAACTGGTCCCTGAAAGCCTCAAATGTACTTGGTACATCTCCTGACCACACAAGTGTGGAATATTTCTGACTGCCTGCCCATGCGCTGCGGACAAGGTGAACCATTTCCTTTTCACGCCCGCAAGCCGTAATTCCGTCACAAAAAGCCTTGGCATACAACTGAGGATATATATTACCTACTTCCAAGGCACAGCCCAGAGCATATCGGTAATTGTCATAATCATAAACGGCATAATCCGGCTCCGCGTTGTCCAGCCAGAACATATCAATGCCATAATCATAATAATTCTTTTTGCACTTCTCCCAGATAAACTCCCTTGCCTCCGGGTTGGTTACATCGATTTCAAGGCAGTCGCCCTCAAAATCATATGTCTGTATACTTCCCCTCTCAGTGCGGATAAGGTATCCCTTTTCGAACATCTCCTGATAATTTATGCTTTTTCTGTCTACCGAAGGCCATACCGACACAACGACCTTGATTCCCATGGAATGAAGCTCATCACACATAGCCTTCGGGTCAGGCCAGTAATCGGAATCAAACTGCCAGTCACCCTGTCTTGTCCAATGGAAAAAGTCAATTACAATTACATCAAGAGGAATACCAAGGCTGTTATATTTTCTCGCCACCTCCAGCACTTCTTCCTGTGTGCGGTAACGGAGCTTGCACTGCCACAAGCCTAAAAGCTCACTTGGCATAACCGGTGCACGTCCTGTTACCTCAGTATAATTTTCCACAATCTGAGCAGGACCTTCTCCTACCGTAATCCAGTAATCCATCTCTTTTGTTGCTTCCGCCGTCCATTCAGTATAATTTTTACCAAAGGAAGCCCTTCCAACTGCCGGATTGTTCCAAAGGAATCCGTATCCCAGACTTGACACCGCAAAGGGAATTGTTATCTGGGAATTTCTCTGTGCAAGCTCCAGTACACATCCCTTTAAATCAAGATATGGATGCTGATACTGACCCATACCGAAAAGCTTTTCTCCGTCATTGCTTTCAAAACGTACAGTAAGCTCATAATCGCCTCCGATAATAGGCTTATAATCTCTTGCTATAATCTTGAGGCATCTGCTTTCCTTGCTTTCGGTTCCGTAATAGCTTCTGTAATACTCGCGGAGAAAAAGCTTGCCGTCCCTGAAAAATGAAATGATTCCCACAACATTTACTGTAGCTGTGATACGTCCGTTTGTAATTGCAGCCTTTTCATTTCCCTCGATGGTAATTTCCGCACGCTTCTGCTCCTGTGTCAGCTCTTGGCTGAGTGCCCATGTACGTCCCGTAAAATCCCTGTACTGTGTAGCTCTTACCCTGAGAGAGTCTTTTCCCCAAGGCTCAATACAAATGATTTCAGTCTGATGGCGGACCACCAACGTGTTGTTTACATTTGAAAAAATCATAATGTCTCCTCCTAATAATATAATACCTGATTGAATTTTCCACTCTGTTTATTTATAATAAAAATATAATGATAATTCGCTGAAAAGTCTTTAATTTATTTGATATAAATTAACACTATTATGACATTATGCATATAATTGATTTTTGAGGTAAAATGAAATGATTAATCAACAGTACCAACAATACAATCTTCTTCGTGAACAGCTGCCTCATGGCGATGTTATGTTTCCTCTTATGGTCCATAACTTTGAAACCGATTGCAGCTTTAGAGAGCGTGTAAGCTGCCACTGGCATAACGAAATTGAAATCCTTGTAGTAACGGAAGGGAAGGCTCAGGTCTATATCAACGACCGAAGCTATGATGTTGAAAAGGGAAGCATTGTCTTCATTGCTTCCAACCACCTTCATTCAATAAACGGATTTGAGGGCGTACCTTTTAATTTTTTTGCTGTTGTATTTCATGAAAATTTCCTGAACAGCTCTGTCAACGACGTGATTCAGCAGCAGTTTATTGACCGTGTAAAGCACAGCGAAGCATTTTTCCCGGAGATTATCTCTCCCACACATGAATGGGAAAAAGAAGTATACGATTCGCTTTTAAGAATACGGGAAGCATTTGAAAAAAAGCAATCTGCATTCCAACTGCTGATAAAGGCGGAATTATATAAGATATGGTATCTTTTATATACAAATTCCGATTTGCATAAGCTTTCATCCCCAAAATACGAGGATTACCGTATAACATTAGCCAAATCCATAATTGAATATATTGAAGATAATTATATGAACCACATTTCCGTTCCCGAACTTTCACATAAATTCAATCTCAGTGAGGGACATATGTGCCGCTTTTTTAAAACCGTAACCCAAATGTCCATTGTTGAATATATCAACCGATACCGCATAAGAACCAGTGCTTCGCTGCTTAAAGAGACTACCATGGATATCGGAGAAATTGCCGGAGCCACAGGCTTTAACAATATCAGCTACTACAATAAGGTTTTCAAAAAATATATGCATATGACGCCATCGCAGTACAGGAATGTTTGACTTTACCTAATCATTACGATAAAATAAATACATAGGTAAAACTATATTTTTCAAAAGCCTTGCGGCTTGCAGGCAATATAATATTTGTGAAAACCATGTCATATATGGGAATAATATACTAAAGGCTGCAAAGTTAAGTTTGGTGACAAAAGGAGAAGATAATACAATGTATCAGGCAGACAAAGACAGATATGGGAAAATGGAATATTTCCGCTGCGGCAAAAGCGGTCTGAAGCTTCCGGCAGTATCGCTGGGGCTTTGGCATAATTTCGGCAGCACCGGAAATTTTGAGAATATGAAAGCAATGTGCAGGACAGCATTTGACTGCGGTATCACACATTTTGATTTGGCAAATAATTACGGACCAATCCCCGGCGCCGCCGAGGAGAATTTCGGAAGAATCCTAGCAGATGATTTTAAGCCATACAGGGATGAGCTTGTGATTTCAACCAAAGCAGGCTACGATATGTGGGAGGGACCTTACGGCAACTGGGGTTCTAAGAAATATCTTACTGCCAGCTTAGACCAAAGCTTAAAACGCATGGGCTTGGATTACGTTGATATATTTTACCACCACAGACCTGACCCTGAGACACCTTTGGAAGAGACAATGCTGGCTTTGGATTCTATTGTTAAAAGCGGCAAGGCTTTATATGTGGGTATTTCCAACTACAATAGGGAACAGACTGAGGCGGCATTGAAAATCCTGCGTGAATTGAGAACACCATTTATTATCAACCAGCGGAATTATTCGTTGTTTGAACGAAATATTGAAACTGACGGGCTTAAATCATACGCGTCTGAAAACGGCATCGGAATAATCGCTTTCTGTCCTTTAGCCCAAGGCTTATTGACAGACAAGTATCTCAATGACATTCCAAATGACAGCCGAATCCGTACTGACGGCAGATTTTTAAAGGAAAGTGATATTACCCAGGAGCGTCTGTCACAGATACGTGCGCTGAATGAGCTTGCAGCGCAAAGAGGACAGAGCCTTGCACAGATGTCATTGTCATGGATACTGCGTGACGGGCAGGTAACCAGTGCATTAATCGGTGCTTCCCGCCCTTCCCAGATTAAAGAAAATTCCTCAATCGTGGGGAAGACCTCTTTCACTTCAGATGAGCTTGCCAGAATTGAGGCAATCTGCGGCAATCAATAACATAACCATCGGCGGAACAGGCTTTTGTTTTCACCTGTCATTGAGGAAGTTCTATGGTAAAACAACTGCCTTTTCCCTGTTGGCTGTCAACATATACATTTCCCCCATGTGCACTGACAATGGATTTGACAATAGTAAGTCCTATTCCTGCCCCGCCGGTTTTTCTGTTTCTCGATTTATCCACACGATAAAAACGTTCAAAAATCAATCTGCAGTCTGCCTGTGACATTCCAATGCCATTATCCCTTACGCGGAGGATTCCATAATGTCCGTCGCTTTCTGTTTCCACTTCAATCACTCCCTTTTCAGGGGTATATTTAACTGCATTTGATATAAGGTTGGTGATAACCTGTTGTATTCTTTTTTTATCAGCGGATATAATTACATTTTTCCCTTTCACAGTACAAATCTGTTGTTTTTCCAACAGTTTTGTGTGAAATTGCTTTACCACCGTCTGAGCAAGCTCCAAAATATCAATATTTGTCTTTTCCAGTTTCAGATTTTCAGTTTCAAGCTGCCTGAGCCGTTCCAAATCGGACACCAATCCCGATAATCTCTGAAGCTCCTCATAGCAGTTTTGCAGCCGTTCTGATGTAGGCTCCCATACCCCTTCGCTCATCATTTCCAAATATGATGAAACATTGGCAAGAGGTGTGCGCAGCTCATGTGCTACATCCGAAGTCAGGCGTTTCCGGAGATTTTCCTGCTGCTCTAAGTTTTCTGCCATCTGATTAACGGAATTTGCCAGCTCATACAGTTCTTTTGT
This sequence comes from uncultured Butyrivibrio sp., assembly GCA_964414835.1. GTDB lineage: Bacteria > Bacillota > Clostridia > Lachnospirales > Lachnospiraceae > Eshraghiella. Next base: position 81,649 of record CAYPWY010000008.1, read on the forward strand.
GCGAATATCGGTCTGAAAGCGGGTAGAATAATCCCCTGCTGAAATCTGCTTTGTAAGCTCCACTGTTTCCGTAATCGGCTTTGTAATATATCCTGCCAGAAATACTCCGGTCAGAGCTGCACCCAGCAAGGATACAACACCTACAACAATAAGAATCCGGTTCAGAGCTGTGATGAACCTAAATTCATTATCATCCAGATAATAAGGACTATAATAGCTTATTTCTAAATATCCCGTAATTTTACCGCCGTATGTCATTTCAAATCTGTGGCTGACAAAATCACCATCTATATCCGGGCGTTCTTCCTGCATCCTGAGAGATATTGAATTCATAACATCATGGCACAAGGTCATGTCATGATTTTCTGCATCCCACAGGGAATTTCCGTCAGCGTCATACAGTTTTATGATATATCCCTCATACAGCGCATCGTTTCGCTTTCTTCTTGTCTCGCTCTTTAAAAACTACATTCAATACTACCGTCGTAACCAGACAGATTATTATAAATACTACACCTATTGCATTACCATATCCGTATTTATATGCCTTAAATGCCTGCTGATACAGGTAATTTGCCGTAAACTGAGTGCTGTTTCCCGGACCGCCGTTGGTAAGAAGATAAATTGTTTCCATCTGCTTCAATGCCGAGATAACCGCCATTGTGACATTAACCTGAATAACCGGTTTCATAAGCGGCAATGTGATACGCAAAAATGTCTGTCGCTGGTTTGCTCCATCAATGGCAGCCGCCTCATAAAGTGTAGGGTCAATATTTTTAATACCTGTGTAATAAATCAACATACCCCATCCGAAGCCATGCCAGATTAATACAACAAGTACCGCCCATATTGCCGTCTTATAGCTGAGCCAGTTAATTCCGCCTTTGCCGCCAAATGTCTCCACAATCTTATTCAGCAATCCGAAATCAGGATTGTAAATAAACTTCCACAGATATGCAATAACTGCCACGGATATTACATTGGGAATAAAATATACACAGCGGAAAAATCCTTCTGTTTTTCCACCCAGCTTATCAAGCACAGCCGCAGTAATCAACGCCAGCGGATGCTGTATGCATATAAATCCGATTGCCAGTAACAATGAATTACGAAGCGACAGCCAAAACACTTTGTCAGTCAGCAGATTTTTATAATTCTGCATACCGATAAAATTATATGACCCCATACCCGAATAATCGGTAAAACCATAATATACGCTCAGGCAGATTGGCGCCAGAATTGCAAATGCAAATAACAGTAATCCCGGTAATACCAAAGTAAAAATAACAAGCTTATTACTATATAGTTTTCTCATCTGACCGCTCCTTTCATATTTTTAAGATGACCGTCAGAATAATAACTCCGACGGTCATCCAAATCACCTTCAAATTACTTACATGATTCTCCAAGTTTTGAAAGGAACTCATCAACGGTTATGCTTCCGTTTGATACACTTTGGATTTCACTTTCAATTTTCGTCTTGAAAGCAGATGGTCCGCAGTCATTAATTCCCTCCATGGAATATGCTTTGAATTTTGTCTTATAGGCTTCCTCATCCAGTGCTTCTACCTCGATAACAACATTCTTATTTTCATTCATGTACTCGTCTATAATCATCTGTTCTACGAGTCCCTGTCCGTTCTTTCTGTCCGGAAGGTTTGAAAAAAGCTTTATTGTGATTGTGTCACCTGAAGCATTCGTTCCCTTACCGCATCCTGTCAATGAGCCTATAACCATTATTGCTGCTAAGATAACAGATATGATTTTAGTTTTCATAAGAATACCTCCTGTTTTTTATAAATTTATACTTTTGAAACGTTTCATTTGATATACTTATTTTAACAGCCATTTTTCGACAAAAACAGACCACAAACTTCCTAAAAGGTGCAAAATTTTCATATCGGGGTTTTGATAACAAGATTAAGCTAATGAAAAAATAATTTAACTTAAGAACAGGAGGGTAACTATGGAATACTTGTCAGAGTTTATTAGGAGTCTTATTTTTTTGACATAGATAAAACTAAAGTCAGACCGGAAATGCTCCGGTCTGATGAATGCTGTTTCTCCGTTTTATACGGACTGCTTCTTATATACTTCCGGAAACGGGTCGTCTATAAGACGGTTCCATTGGAAATTTCCTTTCTCCATAAGATATACCTGAAGCAGCATAACTGCTATCCCCGCCGCACCATTTAAATATCCTGCCGGAGAAGTAATAACATCCGGTTCCGTACGGTTAAATGCAATGTACCATTTTGCCGCTTTTTTGCCTGTCTGCACTTTATGCCCCAACAGTATATTTGCGGTTTTTGCTGCCAAATCCTTCCATCTGTCCGCCTTGTCCGTAAGATACAGTCCTATGTACAGCGGAATCAGACCTGCCGGTCCGCAGCACACACACAAAGTATTCCAATATCCGGCCGACTGTCTGAGCGGCGCACCTAATGCTTCCATTCCGTCAACAAGATTTATTATCTGCTCATAATAGTATGAATCATCTGTTATTTTGTATAGCTGGTAAAATAACTTGGATGTTCCTGCAGGACCATGACATGCTCCCAGATAAAACAGATTTTCTGCTGATGTTAATTTGTATGGAATCAGGTATCCTTTCTCCTGTTTTACGGCAATACTTACAATATATTTTGCAACTGCCTTTGCTGCATCGAGAAATCTGGTTTCATGGCTGACTTCATACACTTTTCCAAGCATATATCCTATTCCTGATGAACCAAATTCAAAATTAGGCTCATCTAGTTTAGGTTCATACAATATATGGTTGATTTCCAATCCTCCATCAGCATGAACTGTCCCGCAGCTTATTATGTAGTCTGCCGCAGCCTCTATCAAATTAAGTATTTGCCGGTCATTGAGTATTTCATAAGCGCTAATCAAAAATAACACAACGCCGCTGTCAAGATAAACCGGGGAATTGTCCGACCAATATACGCCTGTTGAAGCCCTGTTGGCATGTTTTGAGTAATATTCCGCAATAGCCGATACTCCTGCCAAGGCGTTCTCATCACCGTCGAGATGATATACCTCTGCCAAAGCAATGCCGATTCCTCCGATACCCATATAAAAGCCTTCTGATACACCGTCAATAATTTCGCCCTGTTCTTTTGCTGCTTTTACAGTATCATACCAATGTATACTCAGATATTTTGCGGCTTTATTAGCAATTTCAAGGTATTCTGCATTTTTTACCGTTTGGTATAATTTGGTATACATATACAATATACCTGCGGCTCCTCTGTAAAATGTCAGGCATCCTGTCCCGCCTATTTTGTTCCAGTTGATTCCGTCTGCATCCTCCTGCTGAAAGGTTTTTATGTACTGCTCAGCTTCAAGAGCTGCCTGAAGGTACTCTTCAGGTGATTCCGGGCTCTTGGTCAGAAATGCACGTCCGATTTGAAATTTAGCAATTTTTTCTGTGTCACTCATATACTCACTCTATTTATACATATTGGTTGAAAGATATTTCATTCCGTCATCCGGTAATATAATGACAATGTTTTTGCCCTCATTTTCCGGTCGTTCAGCAACCTGTCTTGCCGCATACACAGCCGCCGCCGCAGATGCTCCCAGGAAAATTCCATCGGTTCTTGCCAGTTCACGTGCCGTTTCGTATGCATCAGCACCCTGCACGCTGATACATTCATCATAATTAAAGCCCCTTGATTCAAAAAATGGCTGTTTGCCTCTATCAGGACCGTCAAAATTGACAACTCCGTCAATTGTGCTTCTGTCAGGCTCCTCCGGTGTATAAAGTGAATCCAGGGTAGGCTGTACGGCAACTATTTTTACTCCCGGTACATGCTTCTGTAAGTATCCGCCTAAGCCGGTCAGTGTTCCGGCAGTTCCCGCAAGCATAACCGCAAAATCCACTTTGCCGTCAGTATCTTCAACGATTTCCGGTCCGGTGGTTTTTACATGGGCATCCGGATTAGCTTCATTGTAAAGCTGGCTTGTATAATAATATCCTTTTTCATCTGCAAATTTCTGAATCAACTCAACTGCTACTTTAGTATTAAATCCGATAGTCTGCATCATTTCAATGAAACCTGGAATGTCCGCATAGTACTGCACCGTTGCACCGTATGCTTTCAACACCTGTACACGTTCAGGTGTACAGCCCGGTTCCATAAATATATGACACTTATATCCTTTTGCCGACGCGAAAGCCACAAGAGAAATTCCTGTATTTCCGCTTGTACTGTCAACAATAGTATCACCCGGCTTTAATTTTCCCTCTGCCTCTGCTTTTTCAATCATTGACAGGGCCGCTCTATCTTTAACGCTTCCTGTCGGATTCAGGTATTCAAGCTTACCAATTAATGCTGCCTTTAAATTGTATTTTTTTTCATAATTAGACAATTCTACCAAAGGTGTATGTCCGACCAATTCCGTAATTGATTTTTTAATATTTGACATTTTATTCCTTCTTTCTGCAATTTTTATTGATATTGTATATTAATTCGATAGGAATTGTCAAATTGATATTTCTTATAGCCGGTAATAGTTAAAATCAAATTGACATCTGCATTTTAAAATGGTAACGTCTAATAAAACAAATAAAATATTAAATCAGAGGTACATATTATGCGTTTTAAGGACAAAAGCGTTGTTGTCACAGGGGCAGCAGCAGGAATGGGGCGGCAAATCACTCTCCGATTTGTCGAAGAAGGAGCAACTGTAATTGCAGTTGATATAAATAATGATGCATTGGAGACTTTGGTAAAGGACGTTTCCTGTTCTGAGGGAAAAGTAATACCGTTTGCAGGAGATATTTCCCTTCAGGAAACAAATGAGAAAATGATTGATTTGGCAGTGAAGGAATGCGGAAGAATCGATATTCTTGTAAACAATGCCGGAGTAGGCGGAACCTACGAGCCTGTGGGAGAATTAACCAATGAGTTGTGGAACAAAATTCTCAGAGTCAATCTGGACGGTCCTATGTATGCCATCCGTAAGGCTGTTCAGGTAATGCGCCAACAGGAAGGCGGCGGAAATATTGTAAGCATAGCATCTGTTGCCGGATTGGAATATTGCCGGGCAAGCGTGGCTTATACCGTATCCAAGCATGGATTGGTTGCTCTGTGTAAGCATACGGCATTTATGTATATGCATGAGGGAATCCGCTGTAATGTGGTGTGTCCGGGTGCAATTAAGACCGATATGTCTGACAGACATGACAATGACAGCGTATTTGGAAAAGCACGTGTAAAATGCGGAATGGACCCTGTTGTCCCTTTCGGCACGACAAATGATATAGCGTCAGCAGTTCTTTTTCTGGCAAGTGACGAATCCGGCTTCATCAGTGGTGAAACGCTTGTTGTTGATGGCGGAATTTCAAGTAACTAATATTTTACAGCCTATGGTCAGCATTACATACATGAGACCATAGGCTGTTTTAAGGTTATCGCAATACACCTACTCCGTTTCCGGTGTATATCCTTTCCACCTTTCTTTCATATTCCCCGCCTGACATATTTTCAGATATTTTGACTCTCATTGTTTCCTGCTGCTTTATAAATTCGTCATTTAACAGCACATTGTTATTATTAAGAAGATTCATATATGGTGCATATTTTATTTTCTCTTTGTCAATATATACGGATTCTCCTTCATAAATTGCATAATCAGGGATTCCGTTGTTGGTACTGTTTAGAAATTTATAGAAATCCTCCATGTGGATTTTGCCTGCCAGAAGTTCCTGCCAGAAATACTTGTTGGACGCAAATAAATATGTATCTAAATCCGGAAGCCCGTTTATAAAAGCCGCAGCCATTTTGTACTCTGCCTCATTGTCAAACACAATTTCCCATTCATATTCTGTGGAATTTGCTTTCATACAGCGGATTCCGTTTCCATCAACAACAATAAGATACAGCGGTTCTTCCTCCTGTGAATTATCGTCAGGAAATCTGCATATCAGAGTATCCGATACCAGAAGATTCATCACGTCATCTTCAACGCTTTCTTCACAAGCCTCGCCTGCACTGCTCTGCTCAATCTCCTTAGCTTTGGCGCACTTTGCTTCATCTTTTATTTCCGAAAGAACCGCCTCTTCCAGAGAATCAAATTTCTGAAGAAATTCGTCCCACTCCTTCAACGTAAAATACCGGCTTCCAATCCTGAAAGACGGTTCTGTATTTCCACTTTGTATTTTAACAGACATTTCTTTTATCTTATCTCTCAGGATTTCCATATAATCATTTTTCCCGGATTGATGCGCCTGCACATTATCTGTTGCTTTCGCGCAATATTTCATATTCTGATTATTATTAAACGATGTATAAACTATGTTTTTTATATTTGTGTTTACCTGCATATTTCTCCCTCCTGCTTTTCAAGGGCTGACTCCTTATACTGTGCGTACTGTCTCTTTACCTGCTGATACCGGGCCTTCGGAACCGATAATTCTTTACCTGTGGACAATTTCATGATGTAGCTGCTGATTTTTTCTACATAATACATATTGACAAGAAAGCTTTTATGTATTCTCACAAATTCCATATCTTTTAAGTCATTTTCCAGCTCATCAAGCTTCTTGTAGATGCTGTAAATTTGTTTCCGGGTATAGAACAGATTTTTATGTCTGTTTGTTTCTATATAAATAATCTCATCTGTCCGAAGCGATATATTTCCTTCTACAAAATGAAACTGCACCATATAATCATTCTGCTGTATCGCCATTTGTCTGCTTTTTCCTCATTTCAAAAGTTGTTGTCTATAATAATTATCGACCTTTCAATTCAATTTGATAAATGATAATGCACCAAATGACTATCCTTATGCACGAAACGACCATACATAATTGCCATTGGATTACGGAAGTTGGATTACGGAAGTTTGTTAAGGTTAGACTGCAATAGCTGAATAAACCTTTTGCACGCAATGGGCATACCGGATTTGTCTTTATATCCGATTGCTATTGTTCTGGATATTCTTGGTTCAGTAGCACAAAGCTTGATTTTGTAGTTAGTTCTATGCAGTACCAATTCTGCCAGAATACTTACGCCAAGTCCTGCTTCAACCATAGTCATAATAGCATAATCATCATGAATCGTGTACCTGATGTCAGGAGCTACCCCAATAGCTTTAAAAGCCTCCAATGGCTCATAGTAATGTCCTTCTTCCAAAAGAATAAAGGGTTCTTTTGCCAGCAGCTCAAGCGGAATTACGTCATTTTTTCCAAGGGGATGATTTTCAGGAAGAACAGCCAACATATCCCCCTCCTTTAATACAATGGTTTCAATACCTGTAACTGCTTTAGGGTTCACAAAACCAAAATCAATGGCACCTGTTTTTATCCATTCATAAATAGAGGTATAATCTCCCTGATGAATCACAAACTCAACTTCGGGATACTGTTCTTGAAATTCTTTCAGCAGTCCGGGAAGCCAGTGTGCTGAAATACTGGCAAGAGTCCCCATGCGTATAGTTCCCGTTTTTAACCCTTTTATTTCATTTATCTTCTCCTGCACAGAGTAATACTGATAAATCATTTTCTCTATATGAGGATAGAGCTCCTCTCCTTCAAGCGTAAGTCTTGCACCTGTTCTAAAACGGTTTACAAGCTTTAAGGACATTTCTTCCTCTAAAGATGATATCATTTGGCTTATGGCTGATTGGGAATAGCCCATAGCTTCGGCAGCTTTTGAAAAGCTTCCCAGCTCTATAATTTTTTGAAGTGCAAGGTATCTGTTCATAAATTCACATTTCCTTATATTAGTATTAGATATCTTCGTTTTACTTATCTTAAATAAAAGTATATACTGAAGTAAAGACAAATTCAATAAGTTGATTTTTGAAGTTTCCTGAAATATACCATTTACTTTCAAGGCGCCGGAAGCTGATAGATTGTCAGTGTATTTGCATTGCAAAAAATGTTTGACGCTATCAATGTTTGACACTATCCAATCGCATAAGGAGGGTTATTACGACATGAATGTAGTTGAATATGAGAAAAAATACGAGAAATATTTTATACAATTTAACACAGACTGGATTAAAGATATTTTCGGATATTTGGAGGAGGGGGATTTAGATACTTTCAATCATATCCAGGAAAGTTTGAAAAACGGAGCAATGATTTATTTTGCAATTGATAATGAAAATGTTTTGGCAACATGTATGGCAAAGCCGTCAGGTGATGATGGTACATGGGAATTATGTAAACTAGGCTCCAATAAAACCCTTCCCCATAATGGAGCCGGAGGCGCCGTTTTTAAAGCAGCTATGAATTGGGCGATTATGCACGGTGCCAAGAGATTATTTATTTTATCAAACAGCAAATTAAGCGCGGCAGTTCATATTTATAAAAAATATGGCTTTCACGAAATCAAACTGAAGGATTATGAATATGACAGAGGCGATATTGCTTGGGAGTATCCCAAAGTTTGTGTAAACCTCTAAACTGATGTAAGATAAAAGTACT
>CAYPWY010000009.1:0-21821 GCA_964414835.1 uncultured Butyrivibrio sp.
ATTTCCTGAAGAGCTGCCAGATAATCCGTTGCTGATTTACCGTATCTGCCGGCAATATCAAAGGCATCACTGCCAATCTGTTTCAGCTGTGATTTGGACAGTGAATTATTTATGCTGCTTAACTGGGTGAGATAAGTGTTTACTTCTTTTAATTGGGCAATTGCTTCTTTGGTCTTTGAAGCAATTGCCGAGACTGCGGAGCCCATGGAAAATACCGATGAAAAGCTGGAAACGGCTTTTGTCCATTGACTTTTTAATATTTTTTCTATCTGTGAAGCAAAGTTATCTGTTGTATTTGCCATTTGTATGTAATACCTCCTTTGGCCGAAATAGGATGTTCCTACGCATTATCCGCCCCGGCGCCCGGTATGGTTTCCACAACGGAATGAACAACAATCTTTTGAATGTCTTCGGGGCTTAAATTTGCCATGTATGTTAATATTTGAATAATGCGGTTGTTGTCAATATTTAACAGTCCGGCGGTTTTATCGATTACCATCTCCATAAACTCCTTACCGTCGGCATTCTTTGTCTCATTTGTAAGTTTGATAACAAAACCTGCAATGTTTGTTATGTTTTCTGATACTTCTCTGGCGGTAGGGAGCACAGCGGCTGCTATTTTTGCCAGTTCTCTCTTAGCGGTTTTATGGTTGCGTCTGTATTCCAAATATTCTTTAATTTTCTTAATCATATATTTTTATTCCTCCACAATGTCATACATTCTTACAAGATATTCAGCAGGTACACCGGCACCGAATATATCGTTGACTTTTAATTTTTCAATGTTCACTTCAACTTGGGAAGTGAGAACCTTGTTTAAATCGTCAGTGAATTTTTTTACGGCTGTCTCATCATTCTGTGAAATAGAAACATTGCCGTTTTCATCTTCTTTGCCGTATTTACGAATTTTTTCGTTTCTGATAACTTCAAAATTGGCAACATGTGATTCAAGATTTTTCATAATTCCAAGCAGCCTGAACTTGAATAAAGCATCAATTTTTAAATTCTTGTCGGTATCAATAATTGATTTAAGTACATCATTTAATACTAAAACATTATTTAATTTCATCTTCATGGGGCTTTTCTCCTTTAAAGCTAAACTCTTTCTGTCTTTTCCCAGGTATACATTTCTTTCTGAACAATACTGTGAATAAAGGAGTTGCTTCCGGCAGCTTCCTCATATTCTTCGATTAAGTCCTCCAGCGCCTCTAACTCCATATCGTTAATTTTACCGATAGAGTGATAGTATCTGTATGACTGGCTGATTTTGTCTTTCAGTTCGGCGCGTATGCGTTTGTTATTTTTGCGTTCGCTTTCTGTAAAGCGTTCATCAGTATTCCGCTGCATGTAATCTATTTTTTCGGAAAGAGCAGATATTGATTCCGATAATTCCTTTTGTGCATCTGTTAATTCTTTCTGGATGGCAAAGGATTGTTCCCGGTCATGCAGCCTGTTGGCGATTATCTGTTTTATCTCTGCCTGATTTTCGTGAATAATCTTCAAAAGCTCTTCTTTATCTTTTTTCTTATTATATATACCGTCAAAAAAATTCACGATTACCTTGCGGTTTTTTAAAATGTACCAGCATATTAAACAAATAACGGTTATTGAGATGATTATTATACCCGGACTGATTGTATTAAGATATTCTTTAAATAAGTCAGTCATTCTGTGTCACCTGTTTTTGACTCCTTTATTTTATCTATCAGTGTTTTTACATCTTCTTCAAGAATTACGCCGTTTTTTATGGCATCAGTGATGTTCTGCGTAATCTGGGAAGCAGATGTAATATTTCTGTTTTTCCATGTATTATACAATGTTGTTAAAATAAGAAATACGGTAGATACAATGGCGGTTATGTCTTCGTCTTTAATGGGAATGATATTGATTCCGAATATCTGCAGAATGGCATTAACCAAAGCAAGCAGCAGGATAAGTATACCTGCCGTTGTTTCGGATGTAATTCCTTTTAAATTTATTTTGCTCATATGTAATTCCTCATTATTTATTATTTTTCCAATAATTCCATGCCTTTTCGGTTTCAGGTTTGTAGTAGTAAGCAATCAGCTTTCCGTTATAGCCTTCGTCAATCCATACAGGCTGGCATTGCATAACGGCATACTGAACAATCTGTTTAATGTTGCATAATTTAATCAGATTTTCTTCCCCGTAAACCTCCTTGACATCTTCAAGCGTTTTGCATTTTAGCAAAGTAGTGATTCCACCTTTCCGTAAGCATTAACAGTGTAAAAAAATGGGATAGCAATTCAATAACGAATTGCTATCCCGTATCATAAATTACAATTCACTATTATCTGTTTCTACAATACTGTTTTTATTATTCCTCGATTAATACTAAATCGAGCATATTATCATCATTGTCTGCCATAAGGTCACATGTGATGGTAATAGAACCCGGATCACCTGAGTTAGAGAAGCTCAGTGAAAGGTTAGACTGCGGAGCGGCCTTGTATGCTGTCAGCTTATAAGGAAGGACTTCATCATCCTCAGTCTTCATAACAGTGTCACCGTAAACGATAAAGTTCTTAGGGAAGCTTGTAGATTTAACGCTGACTCTCTGAACGCCTGAGCTTACCTCCTTCATGTAGTAAACAATCACCTTAGAACCACCGGCAAGGGCAGTAGTAAGAGTTACGGCTGTGTCGGCAACTGTACATTCCAACTCAGTACCACAGTCGTCACCGTCAGCATATACAACAACTGTACCTGCGACAGGTGCATCTGTAAGTGTAATACCTGTACCTGCTTCATCTACAACAGTCTCGACTCTTGTTACGAACTTAGCAGATTTACTAACTTCACCGCCTGTGATTAACTGCCACAATTTAACAGTCTGAATCTGTGTCTCGATGGTAATAGTACCTGCTCTTTCTCCTGAAAACTGAATACGTTTAGGGTGTCCCTTACCGCCGTAAGCAAATACGGATTCACCTGTAAGTTCAGTTGTAGAAACGTTGGCGAAGTCAAGATTTAAAAATGGTTTCTTTGTAGCATAGTCTACAAAAATAAGGTCGCATACTTCGCGGTTTGTCATGTTTGGGTTTGGCATAATAAATTTCCTCCATTCTTTTTGTGTAAATATAAAAAAGACTCGGATATGAGTCTTAATTACCTGTGTCTATTCTTTTGAACCATGAGGATGCATCAAAGTAATTATCTTTGTTGCCCCAGGCGGCAACGCTCATGGACTGAATATCATATATACTATTGTTTGAAAGCCGTGAAAAGCAGTCCCAAAGCTGATATATGGTCAAATCCCATATATTTAATATATTAAGGGACTGACTTTTATTGGCAACGGCGGAGATAATATTCCCCAGCTCCATATTTTTATCTGACTTATTTTGCTTTGCTTTTTCGGCTCGTCCTCTTTGGAGCTTTTTCATTATCTCCAACGCTTTTTTGCTTTTTATTTTGGATAAATCCTCTTCATTCTTTGATTTGATACAGTTGCGCTGGCATATCAAATCACAAATCTGCGGATAAGTTTCTCTTGTAATGATTCCTGTTGCTGCATACTTTTCCGTATTTTTCTCGGTTTCTTCTGGGGGAGTGTTGTTTTTAATAAGAAAACCATTGTATTCCATTGAGTATACAACATCCTCCTTAATAAAAAAGTTCAGTACAGTCTGCAGCAGATTTATTGACTCGCTGTTTATGGTAAGCAGGTCAAACATATTCATCTTAGCCTTTTCCTCATCCGGCAAGGATTCAAATTGTTCTTTCTGACCAATCATAGTAAAATATGTCTTTAAATCCATTAACAAAACCGATAAATAATACTGATATGTATTTATACCGATGGAAGCTATATCCTTTAATTTAGGGGAAATAATTCCGCCCGCTTTTGGTATATTCACAGGGGCGGGAGACAATAAATCAAAATATTCCAATTTCAAAATAACACCTGCCTTACATTACTTTTCTTTTGTAAAATGACTGATAGGTGTAGGACAGATATTTTCCGTAAAATTCCGTGCCCGGCATATAGCATCGCAGCGGCTTTGCTTCCGCTAAATTCATATCACCGATGGAATAGTTCTTTTTGATATAATCCATTGTGCTGTGATTAAGGATGGATGAGTTGATTACCTGAATAGTGCTGTCAACTCTGTTTCCGTATATACCGATGGAGTTAAAATATTCTTTATCTTCATCTGATAATCTGACGGAATCCCTGTGGCATATAACCATAATATCAACCCCGACTTCTTTGATATGCTGATTTTCCATTTTTGTTAAATATGTTTCTATAAAAACAGCACACCTGTTGTCTGACACCGTTCCTTCCACATATGGAGTATCAAAACAATGTCCGATAAGTGTAGTTGTTTCAGGTTCGTCCTGTACGTTTGTTTCAAAAGTACCGCCGTACCAATTTTGTTCTACAGTAAAGTTTTCATTGTCCAATTTGGGCATAACAAGTTTTTTGATATCGTATGAGTTATAAAACAGAGACATAAGACTATCCTTTATCTTGCCCATATCAGAGAGTGTATCATAATATTTTGCTGCCATAAGCTACCTCCTGCGCTGTAAAAAATAATGGATTTTGTAAAGATAATGATTAAAAGATACAAATGACAGTGCTGCCAGAACAGTAACACCGTCATTTGCGGAGAGGAGAACAATTCTTATCATCAGGTCGGATTGGCAAAATGCCGGAAACCAGCCAAAATCAAGGATTTTGAGCCTTGATGCATTTTTAAGTCTGCACAAAAAATAGGATTTCAGCAGTTTTTTGAAAAGCATTGAAGTAGGTTCGATGGATTTATCCTGTATAATACTTTCAATAGTACGGACTTATTCTTATTTACAGTTGAAGAAATACTTTTCTTGTTCCTTAAGGAACCCGGAAGAATTTTAAAGCATCTGTCTATCATCCATGAAAATAAACCAAGATAATTTTTGGATATTTTAATTTTCTGTATATCTCTAATTAAATCATCAAAATCCTTTCTTAAAAGAAGGTAATCGTCATCCTCCTGTGAAGAATCGGTATTATATTTATACAACTGTATTGAATATTTGGATATTAAGTCCTCAACCCTTCGGCATGTCCTTATATTGTTCTCCATTTCATATTTAATGAAGAAATGGCCCATTGGAAGCGTGGAGTCTTTATTGTGGAACTCTGACAAATTCAAATCATACAAATAGTTCATGGGACATTTTAAACTGCTGTTAATATTATCCTTATTAAAACCGGGTTTAATTATAGTCCAGAATGATGGATATTTATGTATTTTTATGTCCATATCATTTTTTATGCGTCTTATTTCACCGCTTAAATCAATATCAAAGCAGCGTTTGGCATTGTCTATTGCTACCTGAGCCAATACGGACAATATACATACATAATCGGTATATTTCTTGTCCTTAAAATTGCATGCATAGGTCTGTGCAAGCTGTGCAAGATTACTGGATTCCCCTATATCCATCTGGGATTTGGCAAGCCCGCTGTCAATTCTTGAATAGTCATCCATAGTTTTTTTATAGATGTTTTTGTCCTTTGGGATATTGTTGACAATAGTAGGATAGCTTCCATAGCATTTTTGCGCATGTTTAACTATATCGGGCTGGTTTGTTGTATATCCGCTGTCCGAATCCTGGTCGCTTCCGTTATTTCTGTCCTGGAAATCAGTGCCAATCATATTGACTGCTATAATCTGTTGTCCCAAATTAAAATACTTTTCAAGGTTTTTATGACGGACATTGTGAAGGTAGGTAAGGTTGTTTCTGCTGTTGAAGGGGCTTCTGAAAAAAGCTAAGTATTCTCCGCTGTCAAATCGTTCAGTATAACATTGGATGGTTCCCTCCTCTGCATAAAATGTATCATCATTGTCAACGCTTTCTTCATTTCCGGTGGCAGAGTATAAGAGCATTGCGTACGGAGAACCGACAATCACAAGATTCTCTGCATCCTGCAACAGTTTTCCGGTCTTCATATTCAGAACATAGGACTTAATAACATATTCCTTTCTTTTTCTGAAATAAGAGCTTCTGGCAAAATCCGGATTCTGTCTGCACAATGCGATCAAAACCTCGTAATCATTGGAAAAATTCTTATTTTTATCCAGATAACGCAGAAATTCGTCATTGTCCTGCTTGAGCCTGTCAACATAATCAACGCTTTCTTTTACAACATTTTTCATAATTGACTCATCAAGGGAATTGACCATCTGGTAGCTCATTTTCTGGACAGTGCCAAGCTTGCTTTCATGTGCGGTTTTGACAATGCCGAACATACAGTTGTTTTCGTAAACCTTTTCGCACCAATAGTCATATGTTTTATTAAATTTCAGCCATTTCATTGAATTGTCAGTAGTTATAAGTTCAATATCCTTTACAAAATGTTCGTTGCCGAACATATCCCTGACAGTGGCAGAGCAGTAGCGGTCTCCGAAATAATCCTTAAAAAACATTTGTATGTTTGTGCTGAATGCTGCCATCTTGCAAAAATGATGTCTGAGAAGAATGAAGCCGTTTCCCCAATCTGGGAAAATGCTGCTGTCTATCAGCGCCTGTCCGTCAAACAAGGTGTTTTTAACAGTATAATTCTCAATATATTTGGCAACGCAATGTTTGTTTTCGTCAGTCTCCACACTGACAATATTGGTATTAAAAGTCCTGTCTATGTCTTTTAAAATAAGGATATTTTCAGGGTTTATCCTGATTTTGCCTATGATAGCACTGGAAACAAGAGGTGCATATGCACTGATTTCCACAAGGGGAGCATTGTTTTTCGGCAGTTTTATTCCCATATATAAGAAATCAATGGCACGCTTATAAAGTCTGTCGCATATAAACATGCAAGAACCCTTCTTGGCTTTTCCGGTACTCCTGTAAAGCATTTTATAATGAATAGTTTCACGTTTTGTGATTTCACCGTTACGTTTACGGAAGGTATATTGGATGTTTACGCCATCGTTATAAAAAATCCGGCGGATTTCTTCTATATTATATTTTTTATATTTATCCTTATTATTTTCAGCCGCCTGAAATAATCGTGCAATTTTTTTCCTTTTATTGCGTTTTGCCACAAGCTGAGTTTTATAACCATAGGATTTTGCCAGTTTATATTCAAGACGTGCTTCCTTGGCAATTTTAGCCAGATGTGCAATTTCCTCTTCGTAAGAGCGGGAGCCGTAATTAAATTCCAGACAGATGATGTCTGTTGTTGCTTCTTCTTTTGATATTTTCAACCCATGCTCTTTTAAATAATCGCAAAAAAGGCTGTTTGTGAACATTGCTTCCTTGTATTCATAATGGTCACGCACTCCATTGTTATATTCAAATAATGTACTTGCTTCAATATTTTTAATTTTAATGCCGTATTCGCTTATGTCCGTCACCCTCGTTTCATAAATTTCTGATGTATTCATATTTAAAATGTTACCGTTATAGTTACTATTCTTCGTAAAGCCGCTATGACAATGCTTGCGGTTATGTTCATAATTGCTCCTTGTTATCCCTGATTTCTGCATTGTTACGGCACTGTTTATCAAACCTCCAATCTGACAAAATCCGTGCTGCCATATCGCTGATGGAATGATATTCATCAAAATCCCCCTTGTATACAATTCCTCCGAAAGTAGAGGTGTCGATGCATGCTGTCCGCGTTTTGTGAAATGTGTTATTCATTTTGTGATTATCTCCTTTCATTATTAATAATGTTTTGGTATTAATCTTCAAAAAAGACGCTGCCTTTTTGAAAGCTACGCCGTTGTTAAAGACGGTTGCAGATGTTATTTCTACATTCATCACAAAAGTAAAACCGTTTTTTCAAAATAAAATGCGGCAAATGATTTTTTCATGTGCGGTTACGGATAATTTGCCGTTGACATAATCGAACAAATGTTCTATACTTATCTTTGCCAAGGGGAATTGAGAGAAAAATCTTTTAGAAATAAATAAAAACATTAAGGGGGTATGTATCAGAGTAAAGATTATTCAAAAGATAAAGGGAAGGATGTGTTTGTGAAATGGAGCATATACTGAAAAGCTACTATGCAAATGGGGGAAGAAAGCTGCAAAGGATGGTTGACGGTATACTATCGAAATTCGGAGGTATCGCTGACAAAGATTATCAGGACTTCTATTCGTTGGCAAATGAGGTATTTGTAGATGTAATGAAGAGATATAACAAAACGCAACCATTTGACAGCTTTCTGTATTCATGTTTGTCAAATAAAATCAAAACGGAAATTACCAGAAGAAACAGATTGAAACGTCAGGCTGACAGAGCTTCAATATCTATTGAAACCCCGGTTGGCGATGACGGAGCTACTATTGGGGATTTTTTATGCTCTTCCTTTGATGTTGAGTCGGAGGTGTCGGATAATAAAGGGTTTTTTTGTGATGAAAAAGTAGAAAAGTATCTTAGCCGTATTTCTAAAATTCAGAGACAGATTGTTGAAATGAAAATGGAAAATGTTCCGGCTGGTACAATAAAAGAAAAATTAGGTTTAAGCGACAAACTCTATAACCGGCATTGTGAAGAATTAAAGTCATTTGCTAATGTCAACATTTTATTCAGCAACGACAATCAAACAACTAAAGAGGAGGATTTTGAGATGATAACAACAACACAGACAATGGAGAACTGCAAGACAGACAGAATCAGTATTGCTTCAATTATTAAAAAGATAGAAAAGCATACAATAAGATTCGACCATCCACTTCAGAGGGAGTCCGACCAGTGGAACCCGTCCATGAAGGGCAATCTGGTATCGGATATTTTACAGGGAAATAAACTGCATCCTTTGATTTTTGCGGAACAGATTATTAATGGCGTACCTATTATATGGGATTTAGATGGCAAACAGCGTTGTACCAACGCTTACTCGTTTTCAAAAAACGGATATAAGGTGTCCAAAAATATCAGGCGTTGGCTGATTAAGTATCAGACAATAGAGAAAGATAAAAACGGCAATGATGTTTTAGATGAAAACGGTTTTCCAATGGCTGTAAATAAAGAATTTGACATAAGAGGTAAAAAATTCTCGGAGCTGCCGGAAGAGCTGCAAGACAGATTTTTAGATTACAGCTTTAATTATGACCAGTATTTAAACTGCTCAGAAGAGGATATAGGCTATCATATTGAGAGATACAATGACGGAAAGCCTATGACGGCCTCGCAGAAGGGTATCACAAAATTGGGAACCGAATATGCCGAAATGGTAAAGTCAATTTCCAATATGCCGTTTTTTAAAGATATTGGCGGATATAAAGTATCGGAATTTAAAAACGGAACAATCAACAGGGTTGTGGTGGAATCTGTCATGGCTGCCAATTTTATAGAAGACTGGAAAAAAGACCAGGATTATATTTGCAAATATCTTAAAGATAACGCATCCATAACCGATTTCGATAATTTTGAGGATATGGTAGGAAGACTTGAAAAAGTCGTGACGGATGATGTGGCGGACATGTTTGACTCCAAAGACAGCTTTTTATGGTTTGGTCTGTTTTCAAGATTTATAAATACCGGAAAGGACGACAGAGAATTTATAGAATTTATGAGTGAATTTTCGCAGTCATTGCACAGTGAGACGGTCAACGGAGTGACATATGATGAACTATGTGTGGATATGAATACCGGAAAAACCCGCTCAACCAAGGATAAATATATTGTACTTCCCAAAATGGAATTATTGGAAACCATTATGTGTAAATATTTACATATTGAAAATAATAAAAAGCGGAAAACCGGTGGGAAAGCCCTTATTTCCGATAATATGAATATCAATGCAGCCGTATGCTGACAGCCGCGGAAATCCGGGAGACTATATGCCATTTTCTTTACAAATTGTACGCAAAATGTTATATTATACATTAGAGTAGTGTTTTTATAATAAGTGATATACAGCGGATTATTTTGAATAGGAGGATTGGCATGAAAAAATTACTGGCGCAGCTGAGGGGACTTGAGGCAAAGAATTTCATTATGCTGACATTGGCGGGAATAGTGAATGCCTTCGGAGTTATAATTTTCATTGCGCCTGTTAAGCTGTATGACAGTGGAATATCAGGAACATCTATGCTGATTTCTCAGGTCACACCGGCATGGTGCAGCCTTTCGTTTATGATTGTGCTGCTTAATATTCCCATATTTTTAATGGGGCTTAAGCGTGAGGGACCTCAATTTACAATATATTCAATATACGCTGTCATAATATACTCAGTGACGGCATGGCTTATAACTGATATACTGCCTGTTGATGTAAGCATAGTTTCGCCGTTGGCGGGAAGCGATTTGTTGTTATGTGCGCTGTTTGGAGGAATTATATCAGGCTGCGGAAGCGGTCTTGCAATCAGATTTGGAGGCGCCATTGACGGGATAGACATTATCGCATTGATGTTTTCCAAGAAAATAGGAATAAGTCTCGGTACTTTTGTAATGATATATAATGTGTTATTGTATATTGTGTGCGGCATTGTAATCGGCAGCTGGATTCTGCCGCTGTACTCAATGGTTACATATGCTGCCGCGCTTAAGACAGTAGACTTTTTTGCGGAGGGCTTTGACCGTTCCAAGGCAGCATTTATAATTACCACCCGTTCTGAGGAGGTATGTAGGGCATTATCTGATAATTTTGAAAACGGAATTACTATGCTTGATGCCAAGGGATATTATTCGGGTTCTCAAAAGTCAATGATATATTTCGTTGTGAACAGATTTTATGTGCGTAAAATGAAAAATATTGTGCACAGTATAGACCCGAAAGCGTATATTGCAATCAATGAGGTGACGGATGTATATCCGGCAAATCTGGAGGAGGGAACCAATGATGACTGACATACCTAAGAAAAATGCAACACATGTCGGAGTCGGGATGATATTTGCAGTTCTGATTCTGACAGTTCTGGCAGCAATAATGCTTGGCGGATGCGGTCAGTACACTATCAACCTTATTAAAGACGAGTTTGTGGTGAACGTAGGCGATGAACTGAGCATAGAGATAGGCGATTATGTAAGAGCTTCCCAGACGATGCTTTCTGAGATGACACTTGACGTGTCGGAGGTGGATGTAAACACCATGGGAAAATATACTGCCACTGTGACACACGGAGAGGACAGCAGAAGCTTTACCATAGAGGTTGCCGATATTGAAGCGCCTAAAATATCACTTAAAAGTGAAGAAATATATTTTGAACTTCAGGGAACTCTTCATCTGGAAGACATAGTGGCCTCGGTTAAGGATTATTCTGACTTCAGCTATGGATTTTCTGAGGATATGACTGCGGCAGATAAAGATAAAACATATGTGGACAGCCTGTTTTTTGCGGATTTTGGAGACTATAATGCGGAAGTTATAGCCAGAGATAAATATGGCAATATATCCGTAAGTGATTTCAGGGTTCACGTTGTAGAGCAGGGACAAGCTCCCGGCGGGTATGTAACAATATCGGATTACAGTGCTTTTATGAATACGGAGCAGGGCGTGGAGCTTGGGGATTTGGACTCTTATAGCGGTGAAGGACTGTATTTCGGTCTTACGGATGTGGTTGATGAGGAAAGCAACAGACCGGATATAGGATATTATACCAATCTGTACGGTATGTACAGGGTGGATTTTATGCAGCCTCAAAGCAATTATGTGTGGCTGACATTTAACGAAATAAGCGATGACGGCAAGACTGTTAAAATTCTTGACACTCTGAGAGAAAAGGGCGTGAAGGCAGTATTTTTCGTGACGCTTTCATATGTTCAGGATAACGAAGAGCTTGTCAGAAGAATGATTGACGAGGGACATGTTATCGGCAATTATACGGCAAATTATGCAAATGTTGGAGATTTAACACCAAACCAATTGACAAGTGAGCTTAATACGTTGTACAATTACGTTTACGAAACTTACGGATATGAGATGTATCTTTTCAGACCACCATCAGGGTACTTTAATGAACAGGCATTGGCAACTGCGCAGAGCCTTGGATACAGAACTGTATTCTGGAGCTTTGCATATGCCGACTGGGATGCACAGATGACAACAAAGCAGGCACTCAATAATGCACTTGCCAAGGTTCATGGAGGTGCTATATATTCGCTAAGTGGGTCATCTTCTCTTAATCAGAAGATGCTTTCAGATTTGATTGACGGAATCAGGGAAAAGGGATATGAGTTCGCAGTCTATCAGAAAAATTAGTATATTTGAGGAGCAGAAGAATATGGAAAAGAAATTGAAAGTCGGTATACTCGGCGGAACAGGCATGGTAGGACAGAGATTTATCGCATTGCTTGAGAATCATCCTTGGTTTGAGGTTGTGGCAATAGCAGCCAGCCCACGTTCAGCAGGCAAGACATATGAAGAGGCAGTAGGCGGAAGATGGAAAATGACCACGCCGATGCCGGAGGCTGTTAAGAATATGGTGGTATACAATGTTCTTGATGTTGAAGAGGTTGCATCCAAGGTTGACTTTGTATTCAGCGCAGTTGATATGTCCAAGGAAGAGATTAAGAAAATAGAAGAGGACTACGCCAAGACGGAAACTCCGGTAGTATCTAACAACAGTGCACATCGTTGGACAGAGGATGTACCTATGGTAGTACCTGAGATTAATCCTGAACATTACGGACTTATTGAATATCAGAAAAAGAGACTGGGAACCACAAGAGGATTTATTGCAGTTAAGCCTAACTGCTCAATTCAGAGTTATACGCCTGCTATTTTCGCTCTTAAGGAGTTTGAACCTACCCTCGTTGTAGCCACAACTTATCAGGCTATATCAGGTGCCGGTAAGACATTTAAGGACTGGCCGGAGATGGAAGGCAATGTAATTCCTTACATAGCAGGAGAAGAGGAAAAAAGTGAGCAGGAGCCATTGAGGCTTATGGGAACTCTTGTTGACGGTAAGATTGAGAAGGCAGCACTTCCTGTTATCACAACACAGTGTATTCGTGTTCCTGTACTTAACGGACATACGGCAGCAGTGTTTGTCAATTTCAAAAATAAACCTACCAAAGAGCAGATTATCGAAAGATGGACAAACTTTAAGGGACTTCCGCAGGAGCTTGAGCTTCCTAGCGCACCAAAGCAGTTTATCCAGTATCTTCAGGAGGACAACAGACCGCAGGTAGCACTTGATGTTGACTATGAGAACGGATTTGGTGTATCATTCGGACGACTTCGTGAGGATTCTGTTTTCGATTGGAAATTTGTAGGACTTTCACATAATACTGTCAGAGGTGCGGCAGGCGGAGCTGTACTCAGCGCAGAGCTTTTGGTTGCCCAGAAGTACATTACAGCAAAATAAGTTAAACATAAAAAGGCTGCCGCTTCCACGACTAAAATCGTAGGCGGCAGCCTTTTTTTATGGAAAATTCTTAGGATTGTTCTATACAATTATTTCTGTTCCATTTTCCGGTGAAAAAGAACACCACAGATATAATCGTTGCAACAGTCCATCCGATAGGCCATGCACTCCAAATACCGATTGTTCCAAATTGCGTTGAAAGGATTATTGCAAGGAACACACGAAGTATCAAATCAGTAAAAGTCGATACCATAAATTTGACCATTTTTTCGGAACCTCTGAGTATACCGTCAGCCATAAGCTTTATGGAGACTACAAGATAAAACGGTGAAATTATTCTTAAAAATTCCATTCCGGTTGAAATGGCATCGGAAGAGCTTTCTTCCATAAATAATAACAGAAGATAGCGGCCTGCAATACAGTATAAAAGTATAAAAGGTACACTGATTATCCATACCAGCTTTGCGCTGGCAAAAAATCCCGGTTTTATACGCTCCGGCTTGCCTGCGCCAAGATTCTGGGCTGTGTAATTGGAAACGCCGTTTCCAAGTGTTGTAAGGGAAGTAATTACAAGGTTGTTAAGCTTGACGGCGGCAGAGTAGCCTGCCATAACGCTTGTTCCGAAACCGTTGATAACGCCTTGTATTACTATGTTGCCTACTGATATAAAGCTCTGCTGAAGAATACTGGGTATGGCAATTACGGCTATTTTTCCCAGAATAGGAAAGGAAAACAGCTTCGGTATGCCGTCAGCTTCATCGGAATGAACCTTGGAAACCCTTCGGAGAACAATTATTATTGAAATGATACAGCTTATGCTCTGACATATGAAGGTTGCCCATGCAACTCCGGCAACTCCCATATTAAATGCCTTTACAAAAAGAATATCCATTGCGATATTGCTGGTTGATGATATTGCCAGAAATATAAACGGAGTCTTGGAGTCTCCCAGCGCAGAGAAAATCCCTGTAGACACGTTATAAAAGAACAAAAACGGCAGTCCAAGTATGTATATATTGAGATATAAAAGAGAGTCATCAATAACCTCGTCAGGGGTATTGATAAGATGAAGCAGCGACTTGCACTGTGTCCAGCCCACAATCATAAGAATGGCACATAAAACACCGCTTGCAATGAGAGTTGTGTGAACGGCGGTTTTCATATCGGCATATTTATGGGCTCCGAAATAGTTGGAAACCACTACTGAACATCCTATATTGCAGCCAAATGCAAAAGCGATAAAGATTAATGTTATCTCATAGCCGTTGCCCACTGCGGCGAGGGCGTTTTCATTGATAAATTTGCCTGCAACAAGACTGTCTGCAATATTATAAAGCTGTTGGAAAATTATACTTCCAAACAGAGGAAGACAGAAACGCCACAGGATTCTGGATGGCGCGCCAACCGTTAAATCTTTGTTCATAATAAAACTTCCTTTTAATAGATTGTATAGCAAAGCCGGCTGTTATGATTGACCTTGCTGACCTTATGTATTATACTTTATTTTGCAAAATATTAAAAATATATAATTAATATATTTAACATATAAAAAATATATAGTATCAAGGAGCCTATATGTCAGTAAATTACGAATATTACAAAATCTTTTATTATGTTGCCAAGTACCAGAATATAACCAAAGCAGCAAAAGCGCTTCATAATAACCAGCCCAACGTTACAAGAGTAATCAACCTTCTTGAAAACGAGCTTGGATGTCAGCTTATGTTCCGTTCCAACAAGGGAGTTGTCCTGACAGAGGAAGGGGAAAAGCTTTACGGATATGTGAAAGCTGCGGTGGAAGGCTTACAGAATGCGGAGGAGGAATTGACAGGAAAGGCAGGTGTAGGCGGAGGGACTGTCACTCTTGGTGCAAGCGAGACAGCTCTTCATCTTTTTTTATTTGACAAAATTCATGAATATCATGAAAAGTATCCGGATGTGCGGGTTAAAATCCATAATTATTCGACACCGCAGGCATTGACAGCGTTGAAAAACGGTCACATAGATTTTGCGGTAGTTACCACACCCGTGAAAGCGGAACAGCCCGTTAAGTCAAAAGAAATCTGTACCTTTCGTGATATTTTGGCAGGAGGAAGCAGATATAAAGAGCTTGCAAAGGGAACACACAGACTTTCCGAAATTGCGGACTGTTCATTTGTGTCCATGGAAAAAAGCACAAGTACCTACGAGTTATACCGGCATCTTTTTCTGGAATATGGGCTGGAGTTTACACCGGATATAGAGGTGGCAACAGCTGATTTGATACTTCCCATGCTGGAAAATAATCTTGGAGTAGGTTTTATACCTGAGAAAATAGCAGAACCGTCAATCAAAAATGGAAAAATATTTCCTATTAAAATAGAAGAAACAATTCCGGAACGCTCAATTGGAATTATTTACGATACACAAAGGGGGATAAGCGCAGCAGCGGGAGAATTAAAAAAATTATTATCGGAAAAAACTATTGACATTCTATGAAAACTATAATATTATATGTCATATAATATTATATAAAACAAGGAGGAGGATATGATTTTTCAGCTTGGTTCCACGCTTCTTGATGCATGTGTCCTTGCCGTACTGAGCCGCGGTGATACATATGGTTATGTGCTGACACAGAATGTAAAAGAAATAGTGGATATTTCGGAATCGACTCTTTATCCGGTGCTTAGAAGACTGCAGAAGGATAACTGCCTTTCTACCTATGATATGGCTTATCAGGGGCGTAACAGACGGTATTATGCCATAACACCTGAAGGAAGAAACCGTCTCAATTATTATCTTAATGAATGGAATGTGTACAAGAACAGCCTTGATAGAATTCTTTTTGGAGGGAAAAACCAATGAACAAGTATGCTTACCTGAATGCGTTAAGCAACTGCATTCAAAATGAACTGCCGGCAGACGAGTATAACAATGTTATGCAGTATTATACGGAATATTTTGCCGATGCAGGTGTTGAAAAAGAACAGGAGGTCATAGCAGAGCTTGGCGCACCTGATGAACTGGCGCGGCGGATTATTGCAGAATACCGGGGCAAGCAGCCTTCGGATGTCCTTTTGAATAAAAATAAGAAAAAGGGACTTCCGGTTGGATGGATTGTTTTCATAGCAATAATTGGCTCTCCTATTTGGTTTGGACTTTTGTGTGTAGCAATAGGAATCGCAGCGGCAATTATAGCTGTAATAGTTTCGGTAGTCGCAGCGGCAGCCGCATTTGTACTGGCAGGAGTAACGATTGTTGTGGGCGGAATTATAGCTGCATTTTCCAGCGGTGCAACCGGAGTGATGGCTGTGGGAGCAGGCTGCATGTGCGCAGGCGTGGGACTTTTGCTTGTGATGCTGTCAGTGTTTATTATAAGTCTGATAGTTAAGATATTTAAGTCCGCAGCAGCCAAGAAAAAGAAGAAAAAGTACGGCGGCTATACACCGACCGGAAGTGCAGCGTAAGGAGGTTGGAATTATGAAAAAATTTTACATAATAGTCGGAATTATAGCAGGCGTCCTTCTTATAGCAGGCGGTGCGCTTGTGGGAATCGGCATTGCATCTGGAGCAGACAAAGCATTCAAGCTTTTCGGAAAGATTGATATAAACATTGGAGAGCCTCAGCTGGTGGTTCAGGATTATAAGGAACTTGATGAATTTGATTCTATCGATGTGGATGTCAATCTTGCAAATGTTGAAATTACGGCATCCGGTGATGACAAATACGGAATCGAGTACAAAGTATATTCCAACAATGTAAAATGTGAATTTAAAGGCAATAAACTTGTGTTTAAGGAAAAAGGAACATTTGGATTTGATTTTGGATTTTTCGGAAACATTAAACAGGATACGTATGTTAAAATATATGTACCGGAGAAGGAGCTTCAGTCAATAACCCTGTCTGCAGACATGGGAAGTGTTACAGTCAGCGATGTGGTATGTGATTATCTTTCGGCAGAATGTAATATGGGTTCAATGACATTTAATAATATAACAGCTAATGATGTGGAGCTTGATGCCGATATGGGAAGCGTTGAGCTTACGGGAACTGTTACCGGAATGATTGAAGCAGACCTTGATATGGGAAGCGCTGAGCTTACAGGATATTTTGACTGTGATATGGATATAGACTGCGGTATGGGAGATATTGATATTATAACATATTATGATGCGTCGTTATACGATTGGTATATAGATTGTGATATGGGCCAATATAATATTAATGAATCAGGAGGAGAAAAAACAAATTCCCATAATATAATACGGGCAGACTGCGATATGGGAAGCGCTGAAATTACCTTCAAAGATGCGCCATAATTGATAATTTTTTGACAATTACAATATTTAGTGTAATTTTACTCTTGCCAACACTATATCTGGATGTTATACTATCAAAGCAACAGGACAATAATATACTATTTTAGGAGGACATTTATAATGCCTGAGAGAAAAGAATGGGAAGGATTTAGTGGGAAAATCTGGAAAGAGGAAATTAATACTCGCGATTTTATCCAGGAGAACTATACACCTTATGATGGTAATGAGTCATTTCTTGCAGGACCTACGGAAGCTACCGATAAGCTTTGGGGAAAGCTTCAGGAACTTCAGAAAGAAGAGCGAGCTAAGAATGGCGTGCTTGATATGGATACGGATATAGTATCTTCTCTTACATCACATGGTGCGGGATATATCTGCGATGAATATAAAGATTTGGAGAAGGTTGTCGGTCTTCAGACTGACAAGCCTTTAAAGAGGGCGTTTATGCCATACGGCGGTATCAAGATGGCAAAGGAGTCATGCGAGATGTATGGATATACACCGTCAGCAGAGCTTGACAAAATTTTTAACGTATATCACAAGACTCACAATCAGGCTGTTTTTGATGCGTACACACCTGAGATGCGTAAGGCTCGCAAAAATAAAATAATGACAGGTCTTCCTGACACATACGGAAGAGGAAGAATCGTAGGCGACTACAGAAGAGTGGCGCTTTACGGTGTTGATTTTCTTATTGAGCAGAAGCAGAAAGACCTTGACCAGTGCGGCAACGGAACTATGACAGAGAAGGTTATCCGTCTCAGGGAGGAGATTGCAGAGCAGATTAAGGCTCTCAAGGGAATGAAAGAGATGGCTAAGATTTACGGCTATGATATTTCAGCTCCGGCATCCAATGCAAGAGAGGCGGTACAGTGGCTTTACTTCGGATACCTTGCGGCAATTAAGACACAGAACGGTGCAGCTATGAGCGTTGGCCGTGTATCTACCTTCCTTGATATATATATCAAGAGAGATATGGATGCAGGTACTCTTACAGAGGCAGAGGCACAGGAGCTTATTGACCACCTTACAATGAAATGCAGAATGGTTAAATTCGCAAGAATTAAATCATACAATGAGTTGTTTTCAGGCGACCCGGTATGGGCAACTCTTGAGGTTGCGGGACTTGGTCAGGACGGACGTTCTATGGTAACCAAGACGGACTTCAGATTCCTTCACACACTTGAGAATATGGGACCTTCACCGGAGCCGAACCTGACAGTGCTTTACTCAAAGAGGCTTCCTGATAACTTTAGAAAATATGCCGCATACATTTCAATCACAACAAGCTCAATCCAGTATGAGAATGATGATGTTATGAGACCTGTATGGGGTGACGACTATTCAATCTGCTGCTGCGTATCTGCAACACAGACAGGTAAGGAAATGCAGTTCTTCGGAGCAAGAGCCAACCTTGCAAAATGTCTTAATTATGCAATCAACGGCGGTATTGATATGAAGTCAGGGGATCAGGTAGGCCCTAATTATCAGCCGATTACATCAGAGTATCTTGATTATGACGAGGTTATGGCAAAATATGACAAGATGATGGACTGGCTTGCCGGATTGTATGTAAATACATTGAACCTGATACATTATATGCATGACAAGTATTACTATGAGGCAGCAGAGATGGCGCTTATTGATACCAATGTAAGACGTACTTTTGCAACAGGTATTGCAGGATTCTCACATGTAGTAGACTCACTCAGTGCTATCAAGTATGCCAAGGTTAAAACAATCCGCAATGAAAACGGACTTGTAGTTGACTATCAGGTAGAGGGAGATTTCCCTAAGTACGGTAATGATGATGAAAGAGCAGATGAGATTGCAGTATGGCTTCTTAAGACATTTATGAAAAAGCTTGAAAAGTTTGAGACATACAGAGATTCAGAGCCTACAACATCAATCCTTACAATAACCTCCAACGTTGTTTACGGAAAGGCTACGGGAGCACTTCCTGACGGAAGAAAAGCGGGAGAACCTTTCGCGCCGGGTGCAAACCCAAGCTATGGTGCCGAGCAGAACGGACTTCTGGCATCACTTAACTCAGTTGCCAAGCTTCCGTATGAGTATGCCCTTGACGGAATTTCAAATACACAGACTATCCATCCGGATGCACTTGGACATGATGATGACGAGAGAGTTGCTAATCTTGTCCGCGTAATGGACGGATATTTTGAGCAGGGCGCTCATCACCTTAATGTGAATGTATTCGGAACTGACAAGCTTATCGATGCCATGGAGCATCCTGAGAAAGAGGAATACGCTAACTTTACAATCCGTGTATCGGGATATGCGGTTAAGTTCATTGACCTGACAAGAGAGCAGCAGTTGGATGTTATCGCAAGAACCTGCCATGGAGCACTTTAAGATAAAACATTAACGGAAAGTTGTTATGGGCGGATGTGGAAACATATCCGCCTATTGCTTTCATATTGCTTTCATTCCGTATACCCCATAAAACGACC
The DNA here is from genome assembly GCA_964414835.1 of uncultured Butyrivibrio sp. Lineage (GTDB taxonomy): Bacteria > Bacillota > Clostridia > Lachnospirales > Lachnospiraceae > Eshraghiella. The sequence goes on from CAYPWY010000009.1 coordinate 20,055, forward strand.
GCTGTGTTAAAAACAGCAGAAGCCGGAGTTGAGCCGGAGGCAGCATATTTATATAAAACGAACGCTGCGTTAAAACAGCAGAAGCCGGAGTTGAGCCGGAGGCGGCATATTTTATATAAAACGCCTATTGTGTCAAAAGGCGCAGCCGGCTTAGATAAAAGTAAAAACTACTTATATGCAGGAGGCGGAAATATGACAGGATATGTACATTCTATAGAAACGTTTGGCTCGGTTGACGGACCGGGAATAAGATTTGTGGCTTTTCTTACGGGCTGTAATATGCGCTGCCAGTTCTGCCACAATCCCGATACATGGGAGCTTTCAAAGGGAACGGAGTATACGGCGGATGACCTTCTGAAAAAAGCGCTTAGATATAGAACCTATTGGGGTGAGGAAGGCGGAATAACAGTAAGCGGCGGAGAACCTCTTTTGCAGATGGATTTTATTATTGAACTTTTCAGGAAAGCAAAAGAGCATGGAATAAATACCTGCCTTGATACCAGCGGTCAGCCATTTGGAAGAGAAGAACCATTCTTCTCAAAATTTAAAGAGCTTATGCAGTATACCGACCTTGTAATGCTTGACATCAAAAACATTGATGATGACAAACATCGTATTTTGACAGGGCACTCCAATGAAAATATTCTGGACTGCGCCAAATATCTGGACGAGACAGGCAAAGCTGTATGGATAAGGCATGTGCTGGTCAGCGGAGGAGAGGGGGCAAGCGATGATGACGGACAGCTTGAGAGGCTTGCTGAATTTCTTAAAACACTGCACAATATTAAAAAAATCGAAGTTCTCCCATATCATGTGTTCGGTGTTCACAAATGGGAGCTGCTTGGAATCCCGTATCCGTTGGAAGGCGTTGAACCGCCAAGCAAAGAACGCATTGAGAATGCCAACAGAATACTGGGTACGGCAATGTAAACCAATAAAATTCCCGTTCATTAAAAGAACGGGAATTATTTGCTTTTATTTACGAAATCTTTGATAGCGTTAAAGCTCTGTGCACTTAACACATGCTCAATCTTACAGGCGTCATCACATGCAGTTTCCCTGTCAACGCCAAGACTTTCAAGCCATGAAGAAAAAAACTCGTGGCGTTCAAGAGTTCTTTCGGCAATATTGCGTCCGCTGTCGGTAAGATATATAAAACCGGCATCAGTCATGGTTATATATTTTTTTTCTTTAAGATTTTTCATGGCAATGCTTATACTTGATTTTTTGAATCCCAGTTCATTGGCAACATCCACTGAACGGACTACCGGAAGCTTGGAGCTAAGCATAAGAATTGCCTCAAGGTAATTTTCTGTTGATTCATTCGGTGCCATAATAACGCCTTTCTTCTAATATTCGGATATTTGTATAATGTAACTATATTTTAGCATATAATATGAGGTTTTTCAAATTTTTAATAGGTCAAAAATGAAAAAAGTTATTGACAACTAATGCAAGTTAGAATATACTAACTTACGTAAAAGCCATAATTTATGAATTTATTTTACATGGAGGATGAGATGATGCCTTTATCAATGGCTAAAGCAGGAGAAGAAAATATTATCCTGAAGGTTGGCGGCAAAGAAGATACAAGAAGATTTCTTGAAAGTCTGGGCTTTGTTCCGGGCGGCAGTGTTACTGTGGTATCGGAAATGGGAGGAAATCTTATTGTCAATGTGAAGGACTCGCGTATCGCAATAGGACGCGACATGGCAAACAAAATTATGGTTTGAAAGACCTGAGGAGGGGCCCAACGAAGTTGGGAAG
>CAYPWY010000009.1:21921-72299 GCA_964414835.1 uncultured Butyrivibrio sp.
AGTCCTGAGGTCACAAGAAAAGACCTGAGGAGGGGCCCAACGAAGTTGGGAAGAGCCCTGAGGTCACAAGGAAAGACCTGAGGAGGGGCCCAACGAAGTTGGGAAGAGTCCTGAGGTCACAAGAAAAGACCTGAGGAGGGGCCCAACGAAGTTGGGAAGAGTCCTGAGGTCACAAAGAAAGACCTGAGGAGGGGCCCAACGAAGTTGGGAAGAGCCCTGAGGTCAATAAACTTGGGAAAAATCCTGAGTCATATGGTAACATAACAGGAAGGAGTAAGGAATGAAAACATTGAGAGACACAGCCTGCGGTCAGACTGTCAAAGTTACAAAATTATCCGGTGAAGGCCCTGTCAAAAGACGCATTATGGACATGGGAATCACAAAAGGTGAGGAAATTTATGTAAGAAAAGTTGCACCTTTGGGAGACCCGATTGAAGTAACTGTAAGAGGATACGAGCTTTCTCTGCGTAAAGCTGACGCTGAGATGATTGAAGTGGAATAATTTTTGTACATAAGTTAGTTTAGACTAACACAGGATGGTTAATCTGAATGAATACTGCCGCATGAGGAACTCCGTATGGTGATGAATCAGACGGATGGGCAGTAATGATATAAGAAAGGAAAATTAAAATGGCTATTAAGATTGCATTAGCAGGTAACCCAAACTGCGGTAAGACAACGCTTTTTAATGCGCTTACGGGTTCAAATCAGTTTGTGGGAAACTGGCCTGGAGTTACTGTAGAGAAAAAGGAAGGTAAGCTTAAAGGAAACAAGAATGTTGCTATTATGGACTTGCCGGGTATTTACTCACTTTCTCCTTATACACTTGAGGAGGTTGTGGCAAGAAATTACCTTATTAACGAGAAACCGGATGCCATACTCAATATTGTAGACGGAACCAACCTTGAAAGAAATCTTTATCTCACCACACAGATTATGGAGCTTGGAATCCCTGTTGTGGTAGCGGTAAATATGCAGGATATTTTGGAGAAAACAGGACAGAAGGTTCACCTTGACAAACTCAGTGAAAAGCTGGGATGCCCTGTTGTATCTATATCGGCACTTAAGGGAACAGGCGTTAAGGAAGCTGCACAGGCAGCAGTAAAGGCAGCAGAGGCAAAAGAAATCAGCAAATATGCTCATGAATTTGCAGAGAACGTCGAATCGGTAATAGGTGCTGTTGAAGAAAAATTAGGTTCACAGGTACCACAGGAGCAGAAAAGATTTTTCGCAGTCAAGCTTCTTGAAAAGGATGATAAGATATCAGAGCAGCTTGAGGTTGTTCCTGATGTAACTGCTGAAATCAAAGCATTGGAAGAAGCATTTGATGATGATACGGAAAGCATCATCACCAATGAGAGATATAATTACATATCTTCCATTATTGCAGAGTGCAGTACAAAGAGCAAAGAAAAGAAACTTACAATTTCAGATAAGATTGACAAAGTAGTAACAAACAGAATTGCTGCACTTCCTATTTTCGCAGTGATTATGTTTATTGTATATTATGTATCTGTAACAACTATAGGAACATTTGCAACAGACTGGGCTAACGACGGAGTATTTGGCGATGGCTGGCACCTTTTCGGTATCGGAACCTCCAAGTATGAAGAGGCTGTAGACGAGTATGCTGAAGCCAATGTGTTCACAGATGAGCTTGCAGCAGTTGTGGATGAAGCAGTTAAGGCAGAGGTTATCGGCGCCGAAGATTTGCAGGGGGCTATTGAAGACGGTGACTTCGGAGCATTTGAAGAGGCTTATGGTTCATATGCCGATGCATTTGCTGAGGCTGAGTTTGATTTGGATGCAGTTTTGCCGCTTGATAAAGAAGGCGAATTTGCAGACGCACCGGACCCGGCAGATTATGGCGTGTGGGTACCGGGAATACCTGTACTTGTGGAAAATCTTCTTGAAAAAGTAAATTGTGCCGAGTGGCTTAGCAGTCTTATATTAGACGGAATTGTTGCCGGCGTCGGAGCAGTTTTGGGATTCGTTCCTCAGATGATTGTATTGTTTATATTCCTTGCGTTCCTTGAGAGCTGCGGATATATGGCGAGAGTTGCATTCGTTATGGATAGAATTTTCCGTAAATTCGGTCTTTCGGGTAAATCATTCATTCCTATGCTTATAGGTTCGGGCTGCGGTGTTCCGGGCATTATGGCATCAAGAACAATTGAAAATGACCGTGACCGTAAAATGACTATTATGACAACAACATTTATACCATGCGGAGCTAAGCTTCCTATTATAGCACTCATTGCAACATCCCTTTTCGGAGGCAATGGTTTTGTAGCCGTAAGTGCTTACTTTATAGGTGTGGCAGCAATCGTAATTTCAGGTATTATGCTTAAGAAAACAAAGATGTTCGCAGGAGACCCGGCACCGTTTGTTATGGAGCTTCCTGCATACCACCTGCCGACAGTAGGCAATGTGCTTCGTTCAATGTGGGAGCGTGGCTGGTCATTCATCAAGAAAGCCGGAACAATCATACTCCTTTCATCAATCGTTATCTGGGCAGGTTCATGCTTCGGTAATGTTGACGGACATTTCGGATTCAGTCTTGACATTGAGCTGGCAGACAGTGTCCTCGGATACATAGGAAACGGAATCAAATGGATATTTGCACCTTTAGGATTCGATGACGCAACAGCGACAGTTGCAACTATAATGGGTCTTGTTGCCAAGGAAGAAGTAGTCGGTGTATTCGGTGTACTTGATTTCGTAAGCATGACAAAGCTTGCTGCATACTCATTCCTTATATTCAACCTTCTCTGCGCACCTTGCTTTGCCGCTATGGGTGCTATCAAGAGAGAGATGAACAGTGCAAAATGGACATGGTTTGCAATCGGATATGAGTGCCTGTTTGCATATGCCATAGCACTTATTGTATTCCAGTTCGGAAGCCTGTTCACAGGAAACGGAAATGTAATCGGAACAATCGCAGCGGTTATCGTACTTTTATTCTTACTTTATATGCTTTTCAGACCATATAAGGAAAGCAATACCTTAAAGGTAAAAGTTAAGACAAAGAAAGCAACATCATAATAGATTGCCCAAGGGGAACCGCAAAGGTTCCCCTTTTACATTTTTATAATCACAATAATTAAACAGTGGAAAGGAGACTAATATATGGAACAGTCGGAAAAAGACATAATTATCAAAAAACTTAAAGCCCATGGATGCAGAATTACCAAGCAGAGAATGATTATATTGGATATAATTCTTGAAGGAGATTTTTCCTGCTGCAAGGAAATATATTATAAGGCTATTAAGCAGAATGGCAAGATAGGAACAGCCACTGTTTATAGAATGATTAATACCCTTGAGGAGATAGGCGTAATAAGCAGGAAAAATATGTATAAAGTGGCAGTTTCGTAAAGTAAAAAAACTCCCTGTAATGAAGGGGCAACAGCATTAGAAAGTATAAAGAGGATGAGAGATGTTTTTAGAGATTAGAGACTTAAAAAAAAGTTATGGAAATGAATCCAATAAAATAGACGTTTTGAAAGGAATAAGTCTGGAGGTTGAAAAGGGAGAAATATGTGTTTTGCTTGGACCGTCCGGTTCGGGAAAATCAACGCTCCTCAATATTATCGGTGGAATTGACAGCGCAGACGGAGGTTATGTGGCAATTGACGGTGAAAAAACTGCCCGAATGAGTGAAAAGACATTGACTGCATACAGGAGAAAGCATCTTGGATATGTATTCCAGATGTATAACCTGATTCCGAACCTTAACGTAAAGGAAAATATTGAGGTTGGAGCATATCTTAGTGATAATCCGCTTAATATTGACGATTTATTAAACACACTTGGGCTTTATGAACACAGACATAAGCTGCCTAACCAGCTTTCCGGAGGGCAGCAGCAAAGAACCTCAATCGGACGTGCCATTGTAAAAAATCCTGACATTCTGCTTTGTGATGAACCTACAGGTGCCCTTGATTACAGTACATCCAAAGAGATTCTTAAGCTTATTGAGGACGTTAACCACAAATACGGCAATACTGTTATAATGGTAACACATAATGATGCCATCAAAAATATGGCTGACCGTGTAATTAAGCTCAGGGACGGGGCAATCCGTAAAGAGTACCGCAACGAAACCAAAATTTCAGCAAGCGAGCTTGACTGGTAAAGGCGGTGCGATATGAAAAGTCCATTAAATAAAAGAATACCAAGGGAAATATTTGGAGAGTTTGCCAAGTATATAGCTATTTTTCTCTTTATGACACTCACAATCGGATTTATTTCAGGCTTTCTTGTTGCCGGTTCAAGTATGAAAACTGCCTATGATGAAAGCTTTGAGAAATATAATATAGAAGACGGCCATTTTATTCTTAATGATAAAGCTGATGATGAGCTTTTAAAAGAGATTGAGAAAGATAATGTGAAGCTTTATGAGCTTTTTTATAATGAACAGCCTGCGGATGCGGACAATGATGGCGAAAATGACAGCACAATAAGGCTCTTCAAAAACAGAACCGAGATTAACAAGGTCTGCGTCATGGAAGGTGAGCTGCCGCAGGAAAACAGTGAAATCGCCATTGACAGAATGTACGCTGAAAATAATAATCTTGATGTGGGTGATATAATCAATGTAAACGGCATAGAGCTTAAAATCAGCGGATTTGTGGCGCTATCTGACTACAGTGCCCTTTTTTCCGATAACAGCGATATGATGTTTGATTCGGTAAAGTTCTGCGTGGCGATTGTAAATGATTATGTATTTGACGCATATGGCGAAAACCACCTTTATTATTGTTATGCGTGGAAATATGACAATGCCCCTGACGGAGAAAAACAAGAAAAAGAGATGTCGGATGATTTTATGAAATCACTGGATCAGAAGGCTGCTTTGAGCAGTTATATCCCCAGATATCAAAATCAGGCAATAAATTTTACCGGAGACGATATAGACGGTGACAGCTCATTGATGATAGTGCTTTTGTATGTGCTGATAGTTATTATGGCATTCGTTTTTTCTGTGTCCATTAACCATACAATTAATAAAGAAGCCAATGTAATCGGAACGTTAAGGGCGTCAGGATACACAAGGCGTGAGATGCTGGAACATTATCTGGCAGCGCCTATGATAGTAACACTGCTGGCGGCGGTTATAGGAAATGTTTTGGGTTACACAATATTCAAAGAGGTGGCGGCAGGTATGTATTATGGAAGCTACAGCCTTCCTACATATGTGACTATATGGAACGCCAAGGCGTTTTTGCTGACTACTGTGGTTCCTATGATAATTATGCTTATCATTAACGTGATTTCCCTTAGGAAAAAGCTTGCCTTATCGCCGCTCAGGTTCATAAGGTGTGATATAAGCAGGCATAAGAACAGTAAAGCGGTCCGCCTTCCGAAATTCAAGTTTTTCAGCAGGTTCAGAATAAGAATAATTATGCAGAACATACCTAATTACGCCGTTTTGTTTATAGGAATGATTTTTGCCGGAATAATTCTTCTTTTCGGAATGATGATGACACCGCTTTTAAAACATCATCAGGATAGTATAGTCAGCAACATGATAGCGCAGTATCAGTATGTTTTGAAAGCTCCTGTTGCGGCTTCCGGCCAAGGTGCTGAAAAGTACAGTGCAGCTTCTTACAGATATGCGACTGAAGAAGTGACGGTTTACGGAATCATACCTGACAGCGCATATGTAAAAGAGGAATTACCTGAAGACGGGGTTATCATATCTGATAGTATGGCTGATAAATACAGACTGGAACAGGGCGATGAGATAACCATCAAGGAAGAATACGCTGATGATGAGTATACGCTTACGGTAAGAGGAATAATGACATATCCTGCGGCTATGGCTGTGTTTATGGATTATGAGAACTTCAATAATCTTTTTGGTAAGGATGAGGGATATTTTACCGGTTATTTTTCCGATGAAGAGCTTACGGATATAGATGATAATTATATAGCTGCCTGTGTTACTGAGGAAGATTTGACTAAGGTTTCCCGCCAGCTTGACGTATCCATGGGAAAAATGTTTTATATGGTATATCTGTTTGCACTTTTGATGGCAGCATTGCTGATATATCTTTTGACCAAGCTGGTTCTTGAAAAAAATGCCAATTCAATATCAATGGTCAAGATTCTGGGATACGAGAACAGAGAAATTGCAAGACTGTACCTGATAGCAACAACATGGGTAGTAATTATAGCAACTGCGTTAAGTATGTTGGTGGCAACTCTTGTAATAAAACTTCTGTATTTTGAAATGCTGAAGTCCATGAGCGGATGGATGATATTGTGGATTGACCCTAATCTGTATTGGAAGATGTTCCTTATGATTATTGGAATTTATATTGTTGTTGCAGCCCTGCAGTTTATAAAAATCAAGAAAATACCAATGGATCAGGCGCTTAAAAACGTGGAGTAATATTATGGCACATCAGCAAGAAGGTGGGCTGAGCGTGATGGTAATCAATGCGTTATTGAGAATATTTCTCAATAACGCATTTGTTGTACACAGAAAACTTTTACAGGCTTTATAATATAAATTACATTACATAAGGAGGTATTATTATGGTTAAGTTGGATATGAAAAAAATAGCAATCTTTGCAGGAGGCGTGCTTTTCGGAACGGCAGGAATCAAGCTTTTATCGGGGAAAACGGCGAAAAAGGCGTACACACATTGTACTGCGGCAGCGCTCCGCGCCAAAAAATCAGTTATGAAAACTGCAACTGCAATTAAAGAAAACGCAGAGGACATTTATGCGGAGGCAAAACAGATTAATGAAGACTTGGAAGCGGAAGATAATGTCATAGATGATGAGACGGAAACCGCGGATACAGCTCAGGCAGAGGCATAACAGACAATGAAATTTATTATCAGACATGATATAAGAGGAAGACTCAGGGTGCATTTTGTACAGCAGAGCATGACGTACCGGCAGGCAGATACACTTGTATATTACCTTGAGGGAATTAAGGGCGTCACAAGCGCCAAGGTATATGAGCGCACTGCTGATGCTGTAATCTGTTACAGCACTGACAGAGCAGATATTATAAAAGCGCTTAAAAGCTTCAGCTATGGCAGAGTTGATGTACCTGAAAATTACCTTCAAAATTCCGGCAGGGAGCTTAACGCATATTATCAGGAACAGCTTATATGCCGGATTATCAGACGGATGGCATCGAAGCTTTTTTTGCCTGTATCAATAAGAAATGTAATTACGGCTGTTAAAGCGGTAAAATACATATGGCGCGGAATCAAGACCCTCAGCAAGGGCAGGATAGAGGTGCCGGTATTGGATGCCACGGCAATAGGCGTGTCGGTCTTCCGAAAAGATTTTACCACCGCAGGCTCTGTTATGTTCCTGCTTGGAATAGGAGAGCTTCTTGAGGAGTGGACCCACAAGAAATCTGTTGATGATTTGGCGCGCAGTATGTCGCTTAATATTGATAAGGTCTGGGTAATAAAGGAAGGAGTTCAGGTGCAGATACCTGCCTCAAAGGTTTGCTGTGGTGATTCCATTGTGGTAAATATGGGCAGTGTCATTCCTTTTGACGGAGTTGTTACCGACGGCGAGGGAATGGTCAATCAGGCAACGCTTACAGGCGAATCCAATCCGGTCAGAAAAACAGTCGACGGGTATGTATATGCCGGTACGGTTCTGGAGGAAGGCCAGCTTATAGTATGTGCCAAATCTGTTGACGGCAACAACAAATACCAGCAGATTACGGCTATGATTGAGAAATCCGAAAAGCTGAAATCAGCCCTTGAAAGCAAAGCAGAGCATCTTGCAGACAGGCTTGTGCCGTATACCCTTGCCGGAACGGCATTGGTGTATCTTTTCACAAGAAATATAACAAAAACGCTTTCAGTGCTGATGGTTGATTTCTCCTGTGCATTGAAGCTTTCAATGCCTGTATCCGTTCTTTCTGCCATAAGGGAGGCAAGCGGTTATAATGTGACCGTCAAAGGCGGAAAGTTCCTTGAAGCCATGGCGGAAGCGGACACCATTGTTTTTGACAAGACAGGAACGCTGACCAAAGCTGCGCCTACGGTTGTCGACGTGGTATCCTTTGACGGAAGGGATTCCGACGAGCTGCTTTGCATAGCGGCATGTATGGAGGAACATTTTCCTCATTCAATAGCAAAAGCGGTTGTGGATGCTGCCATAGCAAAAGGACTTGTGCATGATGAGATGCATTCCAAGGTGGAATATATTGTGGCACATGGAATATCCACAACTATTGACGGCAAAAAGGCGGTTATCGGAAGCCATCATTTTGTTTTTGAGGATGAGAAATGTGTCATACCAGACGGAATGGAGGACAAGTTTAATTCTCTGCCTGAGGAGTGTTCACATCTCTATCTTGCCATAGAAAATAAACTGGCTGCCGTAATATGCATAGATGACCCTATGCGGGATGAGGCGGCATTTGTTGTCAGGCAGCTTAAAGAGGCAGGCATAGATAAAATAGTTATGATGACAGGAGACAGTGAGCGCACAGCCAGGGCTATTGCCGCAAAGGTGGGAGTTGACGAGTATTACTCGGAGGTGCTGCCTGAGGATAAGGCTCATTTTATCGAAAAAGAAAAGGCGGCTGGACGCAAGGTTGTAATGATTGGCGACGGCATTAACGACACTCCGGCACTGTCAACGGCTGATATAGGAATCGCAATTAATGACGGAGCCCAGATAGCAAGGGAAATTGCAGACGTCACAATCGGCTCAGACAATTTAAGCGGAATCGTGGTTTTCAAACAGTTAAGTACAGGTCTTATGAAACGTATCAACCGCAATTACAGAACAATTGTGGGATTTAACTCAGGACTTATACTGCTTGGAGTGTTGGGAATTATAGCACCGACAACCTCAGCGCTTCTGCACAACACCTCCACACTTGTCATAGGGCTGAATAGTATGAAGGACATCCTTGTAAAATAGTGCGGGATTTTATGACGGAATAATAACCTTATATCGGGACAAATTAAAAAGACAGGTTCTCCTGTCTTTTTTGTTTATATGGATATACATTATAATTGAGGCAGGGAAAATAAAATGGAAGAACAGCTTAATGATAAAATAATATTAAAAATACTCTTGACATTTTGATTGTAATTAGTTATATTTAACTTGAGTTAGAGATAGCTAACTTAAATCAGGAGGCATTATGAACAGAGAAGTCTTAAAGACGGTTTGCGGTATGAATATGAAAGATGTGAATACCCAAATGGCACTTCAATGTGCACCTCTCATTACAGGTATTAAGATATCCAATCTTTTTATAATTGAGAATGATACGTTTTATGATGCAGTAAGGATATTGGAGAGATTAAAGCTGTCCTATTTTATCCTGTTGCGGACAGCTGATAAGACAACTTTTCTGCTGTATGATGAGACGGGATTGAAGGATTACCTGTCGGAGGACAGTGTAAAAAGACTTCTGAAAAAAATGGGATATGGCTGTTTTGATTTGATGGATACTCTCCGTTCCTTCAGAATAAGATACAGACAGTACGCTTCAGAGAATAAAGGTTTTCCTCATGAACTTGGATTGTTTCTTGGCTATCCGGCGGAAGATGTCATTGGGTTTATTGATAACTGCGGTGCAAATTCCCTGTATACCGGATATTGGAAGGTATATGCCAACCTTCCTGCTAAGCTGAAGCTGTTCCGTATGTATGAGATTGCCAAGGAATCCCTCATAATGCTGGTGTCGCAAGGATTGAGCATGGCGGATATTATGGAAGGCTGTACAAATAATGATATTTGTGCGGCGGCTGTATAGCGCTTTGCATAACAAGCAAATTTAGGAGGATTTTTATGAGCAAAATTCAGGTAGTATTTTGGTCCCAGTCAGGCAATACAGAAGCTATGGCTAATGCAGTTGCAGATGGAATCACTAAAGCCGGTAAGGAAGCAGAGGTTGTGTTTGTAGCTGATGCCTCCATTGATGAGCTTAAGAGCGCAAAAGCCTTCGCTCTGGGATGCCCTGCTATGGGTGCAGAGGTACTTGAAGAGAATGAGATGGAACCTTTCGTAAGCGATTTGGAGGGCTCTGTTTCCGGAAAAACAATAGGTCTTTTCGGCTCATATGGCTGGGGAGACGGTCAGTGGATGCGTGACTGGACGGATAGGCTGACATCAGCCGGAGCTACAGTAGTTGACGGCGAAGGCGTAATATGCCTGGGAGCACCTGATGCTGATGCCACAGCACAGTGTGAAGCCCTTGGAGCAAAGCTTGCTTCATTAATTTAGTTTTCATTTTAATTGCCCAAATATAAAATCACTTAGCGGACTCTTTGTCATGCCGGTATACATATTAAGTATATCTGCCAACACTGATAGAACCGGGAAAGCTGCCTGCAAAGCAGGGAAGAATACTCAGTAATCTATCTTAAAACGGCGTGACGAAGAGTTTTTGCTATGCCCTTGAAATAGTGAAGCTGTAGGAGAGTTCCCCTTGCGGAACTCATTGTTATGAGGTAAAATATTATCTGTAAAACAGGCAGTGATGTCTTTTGACAGACCGTAAAGCGCCGGAGAAACAGTTTAATTATAAGGAGGCTGTATGAACACAGCAGAGTTAATCAAATCGGGAAAAGCAATACTTGGAGTGGAATTTGGTTCCACAAGAATCAAAGCGGTACTTATAGATGACAGGAATAATGTGATTGCCCAAGGCAGCCACCAATGGGAAAACAGACTGGAAAACGGCATATGGACTTACAGCCATGAAGATATAATAACCGGGCTTCAAAGCTGTTATGCATCCCTTCTTACAGATGTGAAGGATAAATATAATACGGATATAACAAGACTTGCAGCAATGGGCTTCAGCGGTATGATGCATGGATATATTGCACTTGACGACAGGGACAGGCTTTTAGTGCCTTTCAGAACATGGCGCAACACAAATACAGGTGAAGCATCAAGTGAACTGACCGGGTATTTCAATTTCCATATTCCCCAGAGATGGAGTATTGCACATCTTTATCAGGCTATACTTAACAAAGAGGAGCATGTAGGCAAAATAAATTATCTTACTACATTGGCAGGATATATACATTACAGGCTCACCGGAAAAAAGGTAATGGGCGTTGGAGAAGCATCGGGGATGTTTCCCATAGATACGGACAAAACAGATTATAATGCTTCAATGCTTGACAGATTTGATGAATTGATTGCAGACAGGAATTACAGCTGGAAGCTTAAGGACATTCTTCCTAAAGTGCTTATGGCAGGACAGGAAGCAGGAACGCTTACTGAGGCAGGTGCAGCTTTGCTTGACGTATCAGGAAAGCTTCAGGCAGGAATACCGCTTTGCCCTCCTGAGGGTGACGCAGGTACCGGAATGACAGCCACCAACTCAGTGGACGTGCGTACCGGTAATGTTTCCGCCGGAACCTCGGTGTTTGCAATGGTTGTTCTGGAGAATGAATTAAAGGCAGTACATGAGGAGCTTGACATTGTGACAACGCCTGACGGGAATGCAGTGGCAATGGTTCACTGCAATAACTGTACCTCAGACCTTAATTCGTGGGTGGGGCTTTTCGGTGAGTTTGCCGAAAACATAGGTATCGTAATTGATACGGATAAGCTTTTTGAAATATTATATAACAAGGCACTTGAGGGAGACGCTGACTGCGGCGGGCTTATGGCATACAATTATTTTTCGGGAGAGCATATTACCGGATTTAACCAGGGAAGGCCATTGTTTGTCAGAACTCCGGACAGCAGCTTTAATCTTGCCAATTTTATGCGAACCCATCTTTTTACGTCTATCGGAGCACTTAAGGTGGGGCTTGATATTCTTTTTAAAGATGAACAGGTTAAATTGGACAGGATTACGGGACACGGAGGACTGTTCAAAACTCCCGTTGTGGGACAGCGCATTGTGGCGGCAGCTATGAATACGCCTGTTACGGTTATGGAAACGGCGGGCGAGGGCGGCGCATGGGGAATGGCACTTCTGGCTTCATATATGGTCAGCAGAAAAACAGACGAGAAGCTTGGGGAATTTCTGATGAGGGTTGTTTTCTCAGATAAAAGCGGAATTACAATGGAGCCGGATGCAGCAGATGTAAAAGGCTTTGACAGCTTTATAGAAAAGTACAAGTCGGCAATGCCCGTTGAGCGTGCAGCTGTGGAAGCGCTGCCATAGGCAGATGCAATCCGGCAAAGGTTTATACTATGAAAAGAGCAGTGATAGGTATTCTGGCACATGTGGATGCCGGAAAAACAACATTAACGGAAGCGCTTTTATATGAAAGCGGAATGATAGATAAGGTTGGACGCGTGGATAACAAAGATGCGTTTCTGGATACCTATGCCATTGAAAAAGAGCGTGGAATAACGGTTTTTTCAAAGCAGGCGGAGATGGATTTTGAAGGACTTCACATAACCCTTATTGATACGCCGGGGCATGTTGATTTTGGCGCAGAGATGGAACGGAGCCTTATGATACTTGACTATGCCGTACTTGTCATAAGCGGCGCGGACGGAATACAGGGTCATACCCTGACCTTGTGGAGCCTGCTGAAAAAATACAATATTCCGGCGTTTATTTTTGTCAATAAAATGGACAGAGCAGATACCAACAAGGAAAAGCTTCTGACCCGGCTTCAGGAGGAGCTGTCGGATAAAATAACAGATTTTTCACAGGACGGAATGCCGTACGAGGAAATATCATTGTGCGATGATGATTTGCTGGATGAATATCTCGGTACGGGCAGTCTGACGGAAGGAAGCATAGCAAAAGCTGTGTGGGACAGAAAGCTTTTTCCATGCTTTTTCGGTTCCGCACTTAAACTTACAGGTGTTGACAGGTTTGTAACCGGGATAACAGGTCTTATAAAACAGAGAATATATAATGACATAATTTCCGGGAAAATATATAAAATAAGCCGGGATGAAAAAGGTGAAAGGCTCACGTTTATGAAGCTGACAGGCGGAACGCTGAAAGCCAGAGATATTGTCAATGGTGTCCATGAAAACGGCAGTGAGTGGAGCGGCAAGGTCAATGGCATAAGGATATATTCCGGAAGCAGATTCCGGTCAGTCAGTGAAGTATCGGCGGGAACCGTATGTGCCGTGACAGGACTTGGAGATACCAAAGCCGGGGATGTATTTGGCGCTGAGGAAAATAATTTTAAACCATATCTTGAGCCTGTGATAACATATGGAATCATACTGCCGGAGTCCGTCAATATATCATCAGGCTATGAGGCACTAAGCAAAATAAGTGAAGAAATTCCTGAGCTGGATATTTCCATGAACAAAGAGAATGGTGAAATAACAGTCAAGGTCATGGGTCAGGTTCAGACAGAGATTTTAAAAAGGCTTGTCAGTGAACGGGCAGGATTTGAGATAGCCTTGGGCGCAGGAAGTATAGTATATAAGGAAACCATAGACAATGTCGTGGAAGGTGTGGGACATTTTGAACCGCTGAAGCATTATGCAGAGGTGCATCTAAAGCTTGAGCCGGGTGAACGAGGTACGGGACTGGTGTTTGACAGTACATGCAGTGAGGATTTGCTTGCGAAAAACTGGCAGAGACTTATAATGACTCATCTTGAGGAACGACGTCATATGGGTGTACTTACAAAATCACCGATAACGGATATGAAAATAACACTTATTGCCGGAAAAGCCCATTTAAAGCATACGGAAGGCGGCGATTTCCGTCAGGCTGTGTACCGGGCTGTAAGGCAGGGACTTATGAAAGCGGAATGCAGGCTTCTTGAGCCTGTGTACAGCTTCAGGATGGAGGTGCCTGCTGAGTGTGTGGGACGTGCCATGAATGATGTGCGGCAGATGAACGGAAGCTTCGGTCAGCCTGAAAACCACGGCGACACTTCTGTAATTTGCGGTTACGGACCTGTCAGTGAGATGATGACATATGGCAGGGAGCTTATGTCTTATACCCATGGAATGGGAAAAATAACAATGGTGCCTGACGGCTATGATTACTGTCACAATGAAGCAGAGGTTATAGCGGCAGCCGCCTATGAGCCTGAGAGCGATATTGAAAATACAGGTGATTCGGTATTCTGCGCACATGGTGCGGGATTTACCGTACCATGGTATCAGGTGGAACAATATATGCACCTTGAAGGTATGGAATCAACCGGAAAAATCAGTGAGCGGGCAGCGGAGGCTGTTTTAATTGCGGAAAATGCCCGCAGAGACGTAAAATCAAAACTTGATATGGCTATCGGAACAGAGGAAATAGATGAAATCATAGCCAAAAGCGGAGGAGCCAATAAGGCGCCTAAATCTTCGGCGCATCAGGGCTTATACGGCAAACGCCGTAAATCGGAATATCCCGTTTTGAGAAATTATAATGCAGCGCCCCAAAAGGAACGATATATGCTTGTGGACGGGTATAATGTTATTTTTGCATGGAGTGAACTGAATGAACTTGCAAAGGACAATATTGACAGTGCAAGAGGCAGGCTTATAGATATAATGTGCAGCTATCAGGCGGCGAAACAGGTGGAGCTCATTGTTGTTTTTGATGCGTACCGCATACAGGGACATATGACGGAAATTCTCGATATCAACAATATACATGTAGTTTATACCAAGGAGGCACAGACCGCAGACCGATATATAGAAGAGTTTGCACATGACAACAGTGCCAGATATGATATAACAGTGGTTACGTCGGATGGGCTTGAACAGATAATAATACGGGGTGAGGGCTGCGGACTTATATCTTCAAGAGAGTTTCAGGAAGAGGTACGTAATGTCTGCCACAGGCATATTGAGAATTACCGTATGTCGCAGTCCGGCAATGATAAAAGCTATATTGGCCAGTTGTTTGAAGCTGTAAAGGAGGATAAATAATGCTGACGATAGGATGTCATTTGTCGGTATCAAAAGGATACCTGCATATGGGAAAAGAAGCTGTATCCATAGGAGCCAACACATTTCAGTTTTTTTCAAGAAACCCAAGGGGCGGGAATGCCAAGGCTATTGATGCCAAGGATTTACAGGCATTTGTGGAATTTGCCAAGGAAAACGGCATAAATACAATTCTGGCACATGCACCGTACACTCTTAACCCGTGTGCCAAAGATGAGGGACTTAGAAAGTTTGCGGCTGACACCATGCTGGAGGATTTACGGCGAACGGAAGGCTTGAATGGCTGTATGTACAATTTTCATCCGGGAAGCCATGTTAAGCAAGGCGTGGAGACAGGAATAATGTATATATCCGATTTACTTAACAGAACCTTTGACAGCTACACAGGTAATACGGTGGTGCTTCTTGAGACAATGGCAGGAAAAGGAAGTGAAATCGGCAGAAATTTTGAAGAGCTGGCAATGATTATAGACCGGGTAGAGCAGAAGGACAGAATCGGAGTGTGCTTTGACACATGCCATGTATGGGACGGCGGCTATGACATTGCAGGTGACTTAGAGGGTGTACTTAATGATTTTGACAGAATAATCGGACTTGGCAGGCTTAGAGCCATACATCTCAATGACAGCATGAATGTGTTGGGAAGCCATAAGGACCGCCATGAAAAGATAGGACAGGGCAATATAGGGATAGAAGCTTTTGAAAGAATAATCAACAACAAACGACTGAAAGGAATACCATTCTTTCTTGAAACACCTAACGAACTGCCGGGCTACAAGGCGGAAATAGAGCTTTTGAGAGGACTTGAGAAACTGTGAGAAAAATGTGTTGACAATCTTTGCCAAGAATGTAACAATTTAGTATATAATAAAGTAAATGTATTTCCGGTGCAGGATATTGCAGCCGGAAGCTATAAATGGAGGCAAAAATGGACAACTTAAAGTTAGCTGAATTACTTTTTCCTGATGTGACATGCTCACCGGAGTATTACGAGGAAAAATTCCCATATAGAAAGCTGCCAAGCAAGGCGCAGGTTACCAGAATGGCGCCAAGCCCTACAGGGTTTATACATCTCGGAAATCTTTACAGCGCACTTGCAGATGAAAGAATAGCCCACAGGAATGGCGGTGTTTTCTACTTAAGAATAGAAGATACCGATGAGAAACGTAAGGTTGACGGAGCGGTAGAGACAATCATTAATGTTTTAAGATATTTTGACATAGAATTTGATGAGGGAGCGGGATTTCCTGAGGATGCGCCTCAGAATGCATACGGTCCGTATTTCCAGCGTCAGCGTGTGGAGATTTATCATGCATATGCCAAGAGCCTTGTTGAGAGAGGATTGGCTTATCCTTGCTTTTGCACTGAGGAGGATTTGGAGAAGGTCAGACTTAGACAGGAGACGGACAAGGTTCTTACGGGCTATTATGGCAGGTATGCCCAGTGCAGAAACCTGACATATGAAGATATTAAGGCAAAGCTTGATTCAGGAGAGACTTATGTTTTAAGACTTCGCTCCCAGGGAAGTCCTGATAAGGAAATCACATTTGTTGACAGCATTATGGGAGAAATCAGGCTTCCTGAAAATATCCATGATATTGTGCTGCTGAAGCGTGACGGTGTTCCCACATACCATTTTGCACATGCTATAGACGACCACCTTATGAGAACCACTACGGTTATCCGCGGCGGCGAGTGGCTGGCTTCGGTGCCTACACACTATGAGCTTTTTAACGTGCTTGGTTTTAAGATGCCGGCATACGGACATACGGCGCATCTCATGAAATTTGACGAGGAAACCGGCGGTAAACGTAAGCTTTCCAAGAGAAAAGACCCTGAGCTGTCACTTGATTACTACCGCAAAGACGGCTATCATCCTAAGACTATGAAGGTTTACCTTCTTACATTGCTGAACTCTAATTTTGAAGAGTGGTATGAGAAGTTTCCTGACAAGGATATCAATGAATTTCCATTCTCCATAGAGAAAATGAGTCAGTCCGGTGCGCTTTTTGATAAGGATAAGCTTCATAACATATGCAAAAATGAGCTTGCCAAGCTATCAGAGCAGGAGATGTATGATTTTCTGTATGACTGGGCAGAGGAAAATGAGCCTGACAAAGCACGAAGCTGGTTTGCAGACAAGGAGAAAATGCTTTCTATTCTCAGGCTTTATATGGGAATCGGCATGAAGCGCAGAAGAAAAGATTTTGTATATGCAAGGCAGATATTTGAGTTGATCGGGTATTTCTTCGGAACAGGTGAAGCTGCCGCAGAGGATACCTTTAAAATGGACAGTGATATTACCAAGGCTGTGCTGGCTGAATATCTTGCCTCATATGACCATGATGCCGATAATTCCCAATGGTTTGACAATCTTAAGGTGATTGCCGATAAGTTTGGTTTTGCTTCGGATATGAAGGCTTATAAGGCAAATCCTGAGAATTACAAGGGAAGCATATCGGATGTGGCAGAGATGGTAAGAATTGCAGTTACCGGAATGGCAAACACCCCTGATTTGTGGACTATTATCCATATAATAGGGGAACATGATATGCGTGACAAGATTAGCACTGCAATAAACAGCTTGTAGAATAATCGGTTAAAATGTTATTAACATAAAGAGGAGGATTTGTTATGAGTAAAAAATATATGAGAGTTCCCTTTGAAGTGGAGGCTGTGGAGTATGAAGCTGGCAAGGGTATCGAAGACGGTTTTAAACCTTGGACGGATGTGGTAACACAGGGATTTGTGTCAACGGATAAACTGATTAAGATTAAGGATGAAAATGATGTTATTATGTGTCCGTTTGTAACAAGCCGCCGGGGAATTGTTTTTATACGGGAAGGAGACTATGTGATAAAGGAAGCCAGCGGTGATAAGCACTGCTGCGGTGCGGACAAATTCCATGACAGATATAAGGAAATATAAATAGAGAAAAGGAGCATATGAATGAATAAGTATATTGTAGGAATTGAAGGAATGGCTTGTTCTATGTGCGAGGCGCATATGAACGATGCGGTAAGACAGAATTTCAAGGTTAAAAAGGTAAACTCCTCACATTCCAAGAAGGAGACGGTTATTGTAACAGAGGAGGATATTACAGAAGATGCGCTCAGCAAAATCATCTCCGAAACCGGATACAAGATGACTTCCTTTGAGAGACAGGATTATGAGAAAAAGGGGCTTTTCAAGAGAAAATAGTTTTTGAGAGAAAATAATCAGGAAAAGCAAAAGCTGCTTCCCTGCTGCAGAGCATGGGAGCAGCTTTTGTTGTATATGAAACATTGCATTAAAGCCTGTGGGTACATATGTGAATCAGCGTATATCCTTTTTGTTAATAAGTACGCAGGATATGGTACAGGACAGAACGAAAAACACTGCCGCAACAATTCCTGAACGGACAAGCACCTCTTTGGAAGCGGATGAATTGATGTAATAAAGCAGATTACCGATATTTGTGTATTGTGCCGCATCAAAATCCGATATACCAAGCAGTTTGTCAAAGATTAAGTCAATCAGGGAAAAAAGAGTGCTGCCGAGAAGCACATATATAATTCCCACAATCATAGGCATTGTTGCTTTACGGGTCGTCATAAAAAGCATCATTATAACCGATGCCAGTGACATATTCAGAAGTATGCTCCAGACAACCTCAAGAATAATACCCCGCATATTGTCAACCGTATTGACTCCGATAATACCCACGCATCCCACAATTACACACAGGACTGTGAAAAGCTGCATTATTATTACAGCTGTAAAAATACATACCAGCTTTGAAAATACCAGTCCTGAGCGTCTGGCTATCATTGAAGCGGTATTCTTGATATAGCCGTGTTTGTATTCTGCGCTGCAGAAGAGCACAGTGAAAATAACGGTGAAAAGCACAAGGAAATTGCCTTGGAAAAATGAATCAAAATATTCATCTACGGTACTCGGCATCATCTCTTCAATATTTTCACCAAGGGCGGCGCCCATTTCAGATGCCGCGGTACTGGAGGTTATATAAAAACTCCAGATTATAAATGAGCATGATAATATGACTGCTCCGAGAATTATATAGAGGCTTTTTGTCCTTATAAATTTGTAAAAATCCATTTTAAGAGTTCTAAGCATTGTCGGCACCTCCGGTCATGTTGAAGAAAAACTCTTCAAGTCCTGCCTGCTCAATCCATATTGAAGCTACAAATATGTCTGCTTTGCAGAGCGACATATTAATCTGTGAACTGTCATCAAGATGTTCATAAATATGGATTGTGTTTTGGTCAATAATGTTGAATTTGTGAATGTTGATGCTGTGAAGCAGGCTGGCAGCAGAATTGACATCATATACTTTAATTACAATACGGGACTCGCATTTTTCAGATAATTCCTCAGGGGTAAGCTCAGCAATAAGCTTTCCGCCGTTGATGATTCCGTAATGTGTGGCTATCTTGGATAATTCCTCAAGTATATGGCTTGATATTATTATTGTTTTTCCCTGCTCTTTATTAAGCCTTAATATTGTACTTCTGATTTCTGCAATACCCTGAGGGTCAAGACCGTTAATGGGCTCGTCCAGAATAAGTATTTCAGGGTCTCCCACCAGAGCCAAGGCTATTCCCAAACGCTGCTTCATACCCATGGAGTAGGTTTTGGTACTTTTTTTACCTGCATTGCCAAGTCCCACTGTGTATAAAAGATTGTTTATATATTGGGGGTCACTGATTCCTGCACAAAGGCATTTCAGCTTGATATTGTCGTAGGCGGACATATCGGCGTAAAGTCCCGGTTCTTCAATCAGAATACCTATTTTGGAAAACATATTCCGACGGCGGAGCTCATCGCTTTCCATACCGAATATATTAAAATTTCCGCCTGTGGCATGGGCAAGACCACTGAGAATTTTGAGAGTGGTCGTCTTACCGGCGCCGTTACGGCCTATAAAACCGTATATGTCCCCCTTTTTCACATGGAGATTGATAGAATCAACAGCCTTGATTTTTTTATACTGTTTAGTAAGGTTGTCAGTGGTTAAAATATAATCCATACATATATCCTCCCTTATTGATAAATATGATTATACAGTGTTTTGGTTATTTTGACAATCCTGCTTGTGTTTTGGCAATCCTGCTTGATAATTGACATTAAAAGTGATAAATTATATTTTGAGCTTATTTTTATATGTATAATTATGGATGATATGACAGATTATGTTAATGAGTGGAAGGAGAAGACTTATGCGCAAAACTAAAATCATATGTACAATGGGACCGGCTACAGACGATTCGGAGGTTTTAAAAAGACTTATAATGGCAGGAATGAATGTGGCAAGGCTGAATTTTTCACACGGAACACATGAGGAACAGAAAGCAAGAATGGATGCTATTAAGGCTGCCAGAGCTGAATGTCAGAAGTCAGTTGCAATACTTCTGGACACAAAAGGTCCGGAGATACGTGTGCGTGATTTTGAGAACGGCAAAGTGTTACTGGAAAACGGACAGGATTTCATACTTACAAGTGAGGATATATTGGGAGACGCCACAAGGGCATCAATTACATTCGGGAAATTATATAAGGATGTTGACATAGGAACGAAAATACTTATTGATGACGGACTCATAGAGATGCAGGTTAAGGAAATTGTCGGAACGGATATAGTGTGTACGGTTATTAACGGAGGATATGTTTCCAACCATAAGGGCGTCAATGTTCCGGGAGCACACATAAACATGAAATTTCTCAGTGATGTGGATAAAGCGGATATTCTTTTCGGTATCGAAAATGACGTGGATTTTGTTGCGGCATCTTTTGTCAGATGCGCTGATGATGTAAGACAGATAAGAAAGCTGCTTGATGAGAACGACGGTAAATTAATAAAGATTATTTCCAAGATTGAAAACCAGGAAGGCCTTGACAATATAGATGAGATTATTGAGGTATCAGATGCAATTATGGTGGCAAGAGGCGATATGGGTGTTGAGCTTCCTGATGAGGAGGTGCCTATTGCCCAGAAAATAATAATCAAAAAGGTATACGAGGCAGGCAAGCAGGTTATAACAGCAACACAGATGCTTGATTCCATGATTAAAAATCCGCGTCCGACCCGTGCGGAAACAGCCGATGTAGCCAATGCCATATATGACGGCACAAGCGCAATTATGCTTTCCGGTGAGACGGCGGCAGGAAAATATCCGGTTGAATCATTGGAAATGATGGTAAGAATAGCCGAGAGGACGGAGCAGGATATAGATTATAAGAAAAAATTTTTTACAAGGGACAGAGAATCCAATCCGGATGTGACTGATGCCATCTGCCATGCCACCTGTACAACAGCATATGACCTTAATGCCAGTGCCATAATAGTTGTAACAAAATCGGGAAGGTCCGCAAGGATGATTTCAAGATACCGTCCTGCATGTGACATTATAGGATGTGCAACAACAGAGAAGGTGTGCCGCCAGCTTAGTATGGCATGGGGAATAACGCCGGTTCTGCTTAAAGAGAAGCATGATGTGTTTGTGCTTTTTGACCATGCTGTCGAAAAGTCTAAGGAGCAGGGACTTGTGGATGCCGGAGATATAACCGTAATCACATCAGGCGTTCCTATCGGAATTTCGGGAACTACCAATATGCTTAAGGTGGAGGTTGTTGAATAGTCAATGGGTAAAAAATATGTGATGGCGCTGGACCAAGGGACAACAAGCTCTAGATGTATAATATACGATAACTTTGGCGCAATTTGTTCAATGGAACAAAAAGAGTTTGAGCAGATATATCCGCAGGCAGGATGGATTGAACACAATCCTGTTGAGATATGGTCTTCACAGCTTGCCGTCGCCATGGAAGCTATGGTTATGGCAGGTCTGACATATGAGGACATACATGCAATAGGAATAACCAATCAGCGTGAAACTACAATCGTATGGGACAGGAAAACAGGCAGACCTGTATATAACGCCATAGTATGGCAGTGCCGCAGAACATCCGGCAGAATTGACAGGCTTAAATCAGAGGGAATGGGTGAAAGGATTAAGGATATAACAGGGCTTATTCCGGATGCCTATTTTTCCGCTTCCAAGATTGAATGGATTCTTGACAATGTTCCCGGAGCCAGAGCTGCGGCGGAGGCAGGAGAACTTCTTTTCGGAACGGTGGACACATGGCTTATATGGAATCTGACCAAGGGAGCGGTTCACGTAACCGATTATACCAATGCTTCCAGAACCATGCTTTACGACATTCATAATCTGTGCTGGAGCGATGAGCTTCTGGAATATTTTCATATACCCGGAAGTATGCTTCCTCAGGTGAAGCCTTCAAGCTTTGTTTACGGAATGAGTGACAGCAGCATATTCGGCGGGAAAATTCCAATTGCGGGAGCAGCAGGCGACCAGCAGGCGGCATTGTTCGGACAGTGCTGTTTTGAGCCGGGTGAGGCCAAAAATACATACGGAACAGGCTGTTTTCTTCTTATGAATACGGGAACTGATGCAATAAAGTCTGACAATGGTCTTTTGACTACAATAGCCGCAAGCAGTGAAGATAAGGTTGAATATGCCCTTGAGGGAAGCGTTTTTGTTGCAGGTGCAGCAGTTCAGTGGCTTCGTGACGGAATGAGAATCATACGCGACGCCGCCCAGTCGGAGAAATACGCCGTTTCGGTTAAAGACAGTAACGGAGTATACATAGTCCCGGCTTTTACGGGGCTGGGAGCTCCGTACTGGGACCAGTATGCAAGGGGAACCGTGGTGGGAATCACAAGGGGGTGTACTAAGGAACACTTTATCCGTGCAACGCTTGAGTCCATAGATTATCAGGTTGTGGACGTGCTCGACATCATGCAGAAGGAGTCGGGAATTTACTTGAAAGCCCTGAAGGTTGACGGCGGAGCCAGCGCCAATAACTTCCTGATGGAATTTCAGGCGGATGTGCTTGGCACGCCTGTTCACAGACCGAAGGTGATAGAGACTACGTCACTTGGTGCGGCATATCTTGCCGGGCTTGCAACGGGATATTGGAGGGATAAGGAAGAAATAAAAAATAATTGGCAGATTGGAAAGGTGTTTGAGCCGAAGATGAAGGCCGACAGAAGGGATGAGCTTTTGTCAGGCTGGCGCCGGGCTGTAAAATGTGCAAGGGTGTGGTCGGAAGAATAGATTGCCGGAACTTGAGTACATTAAAAATATATGTAAAAGACTTGATTTGCAGATTTAGCGTTAACAGTGAGGTATAATATGAGCAGGGAAAAAATACATAGGAAGAGAATCTTGTCCCCCAAACTGATTAAAGTGGCATCACTGGCACTTGCAGTTATCATACAGGTGGCTGTTATAGTGGTGCCGTATATCTTTTTTAATGAATACATAAGGCATATTAACTGGGTATTTGAAGTATTGTCATTTTTGGTTGTATTGTACATTGTAAGGTCAGATATTAATCCATCTTATAAGATACCGTGGATAGTTATTATACTGCTTCTTCCTGCGTTCGGCGGAGTGCTTTATCTTATATACGGCAGATACCATTTCGGCAAAAAAGAAGCCGAAAAATTAAAACAATCATCTGTGGATTATTGCAGTGCAATCAATTCAAGACCGTATGACAATGAAGAACTGCGGGCTGAAAATCCATCAATATCGGTTCAGACAGCCTATCTTCTCAATAAGGTTGACGCACCTGTCTACAAAAATACCACGGCACGTTTTTTTCCTCTCGGAGATGATATGTTTCCTGTAATGCTTCAGGAGCTTAGGAAAGCCAAAAAATTTATTTTCATGGAGTACTTCATAATCCAGAGCGGAGAAATGCTCAACGCAGTAGTGGAGATTCTGGAGCAGAAAGCGGCAGAAGGACTTGACGTACGTTTTATGTATGACAGCTTCGGAAGCATACTTAAAGCGCCGGGAGACTTTGTGAAAAAAATGCGCAGCAAGGGTATCCAATGCTATGAGTTTAACATTTTCAGAACCATACTTGATTCACGCTACAATAACAGGGACCATCGTAAAATATGCGTTATTGACGGCAATGTAGGATTTACGGGAGGAGTGAATCTGGCTGACGAGTATATTAATAAAAAAATAATCTGCGGACATTGGAAGGATACGGCCATTATGATTAAGGGCGAGGCAGTGTGGAGTCTGACAACTATGTTTTTGACTCTCTGGGACGGTTCTTTTAAGAAAAAAGATGATTTTTCACTGTTTATGCCTACGAAAAGTTTTAATTACAATGACGGATATTTTGCGCCGTATACGGACTATCCTTTTGACGACGAATCCGTGGGGAAAACGGTATACTTTAATATGATTACCCGCGCCAACAGGTATGTATATATTATGACACCGTATCTTATACTTGATAATGTTATGATAACCGCTCTTGCATATGCTGCCAAAAGCGGTATTGACGTAAGGATAATAACGCCGGGAATACCTGATAAAAAGATGGCTTATATGCTTACACGTTCATATTATGAGATTCTCATAAAAGCAGGAGTGCGCATATATGAGTATACACCCGGGTTCGTCCATGCCAAAATATTTTTATCCGATGATGAAACTGCTGTTGTGGGAACCATAAATCTTGATTACAGAAGTCTTACCCATCATTTTGAAAATGCAATCTGGATGTATAAGACGGAAGCTCTGAATCACATAAAATCCGATTATATGGATACGCTTTCAAAGTGCCGTGAAGTAACTTACGAGATGGCGAAAAAACAGTCGGTTTTGAGAAAGATACTGATGCCTGTACTGAGATTATTTTCTCCAATGTTTTAAATAAAAAAATTTTTATAAAAAGTTATTGACAACTAACCTTGATTAGCGTATACTAACCAATATAGTAAGGAAATAGCTTCATCAGGAGGTCTGCTATGCATGACTACATAGGAACTATAGTAGTAGCTGCGATACTGGCAGCAATTGTTGGATTTGTTATCTACCGCATGGTTAAGGATAAGAAAAGCGGCAAAGGATGTACTGGAAATTGTGCAAGCTGTGGTGGACATTGTTCACATTCCTGTAAGTAAGTTTATTATCTTGTAAAGTACATAAAGTATAGAATGAAATTTCCCATTATTGGTAATAATAATGGGGAATTTTATTTTATGCGGCGACGAGCCGGACAGGCAGACAGGAAAGGATTGACAATTTTCATACAGGTTTTGCCCTGTTTATGTGTCTGCACTGTGGTCAAGGAGGTTTTATGAGAAAATTACTTATAAGCGGTGTACTAGCAAGAGAAATCATTGATTCAAGAGGAAATCCAACTGTGGAGGCTGAAATTTACTTAAGTGATGGAAGTATCGGACGGGCGGCAGTGCCAAGCGGAGCCTCCACAGGAATATACGAGGCGCTTGAACTTCGTGATATGGATGATAAAAGGTATCTGGGACGAGGCGTGTGCAAGGCAGTTGATAATGTAAATACTGTTATCAGGGAAAAAATAACCAATATGAATGTGATGGACATTGAGGCGGTGGACAAGGTTATGATGGAGGCGGATGGGACTGACGATAAAAGCAATCTGGGTGCCAATGCAATTCTGGCAGTATCAATGGCATGTGTGGATGCGGCTGCCAAAGCTCTTGACATACCAAGATACAGGTTTATCGGCGGAGTACGCGCGGTAAAGCTTCCTGTACCTATGATGAATATTCTTAACGGCGGAGCACATGCAGCTAATAATGTGGATATTCAGGAATTTATGATTATGCCTGTGGGCGCATGCTGCTTTAAGGAAGGACTGCGTTGGTGCTGTGAGGTGTTTCACACCTTAGCCGGAATTTTGAAAAAACGGGGACTGAGTACGGCTGTGGGAGATGAGGGAGGTTTTGCGCCAAATCTGTCAAGCGATGAGGAAGCCATAAAGGTGATTGTTGAGGCGATAGAAAAAGCCGGTTACAGTGCCGGAAAGGATTTCATGATTGCCATGGATGCCGCAGCAAGCGAGTGGAAAGCAGACAGGACAGGTCATTATCACCTGCCTAAATCCGGCAAGGATTACACAACAGACGAGATGATTGCCTATTGGGAGGACTTAATTGCAAAATATCCGATACGCTCCATTGAAGACCCGCTTGATGAAGAGGACTGGGATGGATGGAAAAAGATAACTGACAGGCTTGGAAACAAAATATGGCTTGTTGGTGATGATTTTTTTGTTACTAACACAAAAAGACTTGCAAAGGGCATAGAAAATGGCTGCGCTAACGCCATTCTTATTAAGCTTAACCAGATAGGCTCCGTAAGCGAGACGCTGGCTGCCATAAGAATGGCTCAGGAAAACGGCTGCAAAGTCATTGTATCCCATCGTTCAGGCGAGACGGAGGACACGTTCATAGCTCATCTGGCAGTTTCCGTCAATGCGGGACTTATCAAAACAGGAGCGCCAAGCAGAAGCGAGCGTGTTGCCAAATACAATGAACTTTTGAGAATAGAGGAGAATTTCAGTTAATATACCGCTTGTTAAAAATGGATTTATGCTATAAAATATAGGAAATGCCAACTGCACGCGGCGGCAGTTGGCAGATTACCGATAAAGAGGAATACATAATGAACAAAAAACACCATCTTAAGCCGGCATTTATTCTCTGCGGAGTGGTTGCCATTGTTATAATCATACTTTTTTTATTGTCTGGAAATGTCAATAAAAATGTTGTCAGTAATATGACAGGTAAAATTCTATACACGGAAGACGGGATCGGGGTACGGCAATATGATTTTGACGACGGAACTGACATTCTTATAAGCGGAAATATAGAAAATGCATGCTGGGGCAGCTTTGCCGGAGATAAAATTCTTTTTGCGGGAACTGATGAAAGCGGCAGCTGGAGCATATATTTTTATGATTCGGACACTAAGAATACGGAAGTGCTTTACCGGATACCTGCAGGGGCCGAGCTTGCAGGCATGACCGCACGAAGTAATTATGCTGCAGCGGCGTATTTTCTCAACGAAGAATATTTTATTGATATATATGATATTGCAAACAGTTCAGGAAACAGTATTGTTGCGGCGGATGAAGAAATTTTGACCATATGCATAGATGATGATTGCAGTAAAATATATTATACACAGATGAAAAACGACAATTGTGTTGCAAAGTCCGTAAATCTGTCCGGCGGTAATGAGCAGGAAATACTAAAGGCAGAGAAAGAACGTATTTCATATATAGCTTTCAAAGGTGATTCTCTGTATATGTGTGAGGATAAGAACGGCAATAAGACAATATCCCAGTATAGTTCTAAAAGCCAAAAAGCTGCAACCCTCAAATTTTCATCGGAGGATTATAACTGTACAAATATATGTCCTGTGTATGATACGGAATACATTGTAAGCTCCGACAAGGGCGGGATATATGAGCTGTATGTGTGCAATGGCTCTAATATGGTAAAGGCGGACGGTATCGGCGGCAGTAAAGACTGCTTTGTGACGGCATACCTAAAGACAGAGGACTGATGTTCCCGTGATTCACTGCAAAAATGGCGGTAAAATGCCTCATAAATGGATTTTTGACTGAATATTTTCCATATACAAACAAATATTTTGAATTTGTGCAAACTTAATTGAAAAAGTTATGGAAATAAATGGACAAATATAGTATAATAGTAAAATAGAAATTGTAATAATCGGTACGGAGGATACATATGGCTAATTTAGAGGACAATATTCAAAACATAAGTGAGAATAATGTGGACATGCATAGCGAAAGTGTGAATGAAGAGACGAGCGGGGGTGTGAACGGAGAAGTACACGATAAGGTGGCGGAGATACACGAGAAGGCTGAAAAGGTTAAGGCAAAGGTCAGGGAAAAGGTCAAGGTAAGCTTCATAAATTCCATATCAGGCAAGATAATGCTGCTGGTGTTGGTTATAATCTTATGTACTGTGGGATTTATAATAATTTCCGTTACCAAACTGACATCGAGCCATGTTTCTGAATTGGTTGAACACTATATGGTGACGGAAGCCCAGATGGCAAAGACGATAGTTAATGATTCCATTCAGCAGACGGGAACTAACAGTGCGCTCAGTGCATCATATCTCGGTAACAGACTTGGAGATATTAAGGTGGCGGATTTGAGCTCATCATATACATACGTAGTTGCGGCGGGAGGCGAGATGTTATATCACCCTACTGCGGAGAAAATAGGCTCAAGTGTAGAGAATGAAGTCATCAAGAAAGTGGCTGAAGACCTTGCGGCAGACCCGTCATCAGTTGAGGATAAATTCGTATCATATGAATATAAAGGGGTACAGAAATATGCGGCATATTCGGTTGTGGGCGGTGGTTCGGCCATTGTTATAGTAACTGCTGACGAGTCGGATGTGCTTGAAGAAACCAATTCTATCACAAAGAGTGTAGTTAAGTGGGCGTCAATTATTGAGGTTTGTGCTCTTATTATTACTGTTGTAATAGGTCGGATGATTGTTCATCCTATCATTAAGGTTACCAATTCAATATTCAGGCTCTCCAATCTTGAGCTGAGCACTGATGATGACAATAAAAAGCTTTGCAGGCGCAAGGATGAGAGCGGATATATGGCGAGGGCAGTTGATGGACTTGCCGCTAATCTGCGCAATATAATCACTGAAATCAGAGACCAGAGTAATATTCTTTACGGCACATCCGAGCAGCTGGCATCCAATGCAGGAGATACGGTTAATTCCGTAAGACAGGTTGAGATAGCCGTAAGCGAGGTGGCAGAGGGTGCAAGCAGTCAGGCTCAGGAAACAGCGGATGCCACAAGTAATGTGCTTTCTATGGGTGAGATGATTGAAAACTCCAACGTTGAGGTTGATAGACTCAAGGCAAGCTCACAGGCAATCAGTGAGGCTATTAAAGAAGCAACGGATATACTTAATGAACTTCTTATTATTAATGAGAAGGCTGTACAGTCAATTGACATGATTTATGACAGAACCAATACCACTAACAAGTCCGTTGAGGATATTAAGTCAGCAATTACAATTATTACGTCAATAGCAGAGGAAACCAACCTTCTTTCGCTTAATGCCAGTATAGAGGCAGCAAGGGCAGGGGAGCAGGGACGTGGCTTTGCAGTTGTAGCGTCACAGATACAGAAGCTTGCAGAGCAGTCCAATGAGTCTGCACAGCAGATTGAGGGAATAACAGAGAAGCTTATTGAGGATTCGCAGCAGGCAGTTAACGGTATGCAGGATGTACGCGAAATCATGAATAAGCAGAGCAATAATGTCAAAGATACTAATAAAGCATTTGACAGGGTTAAGGATAACATAAAGGTATCCATGAGTGGAATTGAGGAACTCAGCGCAGTCACATTAAAGATTGACAGTGCCAGAGGCGCAGTCACAGATACGGTTCAGGACCTTTCGGCAATTGCTCAGGAAAATGCGGCAAGTTCACAGGAATGTTCGGCTTCCGTCACAGAAGTATGTACTATTATGGACAAGGTTACAGCCGATACTATCAGGCTCAAAGAAATTTCAAAGGTTATTGATGAACAGTTAAATGAATTTATAATTGAGTAATTTGGAATCGGTTAATTAAAATACCAAAAGCAAAGGAACTGTCTGATGACAGTTCCTTTATTTGCAATATAAGTTATAGGAGGATAATATGTACGATAAGCTTACGAAAAAAGATATTGAGAAAATGGAGGAGGAGATTGAGCATAGAAAGCTTGTGCTGAGAAAAGAACTCATAGAAGACGTAAAAGAAGCCAGAGCTCAAGGGGACTTAAGCGAAAACTTTGAGTATTATGCCGCAAAGAAGGCTAAGAACCGTAACGAAAGCAGAATACGGTATCTTGAGCGAATGATTAAAACAGCCGACATCATCAGTGATGAGTCCGCAGATGATGAAGTAGGACTTAATAACACTGTGGAGTTGTATTTTGAAGATGATGATGAGACAGAGAAATTTAAGGTGGTGACAACAGTGCGGGGCAGCTCGCTGGATGGCTATATAAGCAATGAATCACCTATTGGAAAGGCAATTATGGGACATAAGACCGGGGACAGAGTTTATGTTAAGGTCAATGAAAATGCAGGTTACTATGTGGAAATCAGGTCAATAGAAAACACAGGTGATGATGGAACTGCTGAGTTAAGAAGCTATTAATCTGAAAGATTACATCAAATTTTTATAAAAATTTATATTTTTTTAATTGATTTTAGCACGTTGCGAGAGTAGTATCGTATTAATGCAGAAATTATAAGGCAGAAATGCCGCAAGCAGACGGGAGGAAGCTTATGAGACATATTTTTATTAATATGCGTAAGTACTGGCTGTCAGTGCTTATTATATTTGTCTTGCTGGTACTTCAGGCATTCTGTGATTTTTCACTGCCTGACTATACATCAAAGCTTATAGACACAGGAATTACCAATAACGGAATTGAATATGCAACACCTGACAAGGTAAGTTATGCTTCCTATATTGGCGTTTCCCTAATTATGACTGAAGATGAACTTATGCTTTGGCAGGAATATTATCAGCCGGATGACCAAGGCGTGTACTGTCTTGTTGATGGAGCTGATAAACAGGAATTGGATAAGACATTTGTGGAGCCGTTGGCGGTATATAGTATCATATCCCAAATGTCAGCACAGGAAACTGTCAATGACTCTGCAATGACGGGACAGACTCAGGATGCCATGTCTGACATGCATACAATGAGAACGGCAATACAGGATAAACTGTCGGAGCTTGGAGATTCCATGCTTACAAGCTATGCAATTCTCTTTACAAAGAATGAATATGAGACACTGGGAGTGGATTTGGTAAAACTAAGGTCGCAATATTTGTGGAAGACCGGAGGAATGATGCTGGTTTTTGCCATGGGAATGATGGTAATAGCCATTGCCGTAGGATACCTTGCATCAAAAGTAGGTGCAGGAGTAGGGCGTGATTTGCGCAAAAAAGTATTTGAAAAGGTTGTAAGATTTTCGGATGGGGAGATTAATAAATTTTCTACGGCATCATTGATTACCAGAACCACCAATGATGTTCAGCAGATTCAGATGGTAACAGTTATACTGCTGAGACTGGTGTTGTATGCGCCGGTTATGGCAGTAGGCGGAATAATAATGGTTATAAGGACCGGAGCGGGAATGGGATATATTATTGTGATGGCGGTTGCCGCCATTGCGGTACTTATGATATGCCTTCTTGTAATAGCCATGCCTAAGTTTAAGATGATGCAGAAGCTTGTGGACAAGGTCAACCTTGTATCCAGAGAAATACTTACGGGAATACCTGTAATCAGGGCATTCAGCCGTGAGAAACATGAAGAGAAGCGTTTTGATGCTGCCAATAAGGAGCTTACAGGGGTTATGCTTTTTACTAACAGGGTAATGACCTTTATGATGCCAATACTTATGATAATTATGAATGCCATATCGGTACTTATTGTGTGGACTGCATCCCACAGGATAGACCAGGGTGTCATGGAGGTTGGTACAATGACTGCTTTTATCACTTATACAATGATGATAGTTATGTCATTTCTGATGCTTACCATGGTATCAATTATGCTTCCGAGAGCCGGAGTTGCGGCAGACAGAATTGACGAAGTGCTTAGGACGAAGGTTTCAGTCAATGACAAGGAAGATGCCATTACACTTGAAAATACCAAAGGCATAGTAAAATTCAACAATGTAAGCTTTTGCTATCCGGATGCGGAAAGCAATGTGCTTGAAAATATAGATTTTGAGGCAAGACCGGGAACCACAACAGCTATCATAGGAAGCACCGGATGCGGAAAATCAACTCTTATCAATCTTATACCGCGTTTCTTTGATGTTACTGAAGGAAGTGTGACTGTTGATGGAAAGGATGTAAGGGATATATCACTGGAAAGCCTCCGTCATAATATAGGATATGTTCCCCAGAAGGGAGTACTTTTTTCAGGCACGATTGCTGATAATATAAAGTATGGACAGCTTAAGGATTCCGACGAGGAAATGTTTGAAGCTGCCCGGATAGCGCAGGCTGTGGAATTTATAGATTCAAAGCCGGACAGATATGACAGTCCTATATCACAGGGCGGAACCAATGTATCGGGAGGTCAGAAACAAAGACTTTCCATAGCCAGAGCAATAGCCAGAAATCCTATGATTTATATTTTTGATGACAGTTTTTCGGCATTGGATTTTAAGACGGATGCGGCGCTTCGTAAAGCGCTGGGGCCTAAGGTCAAGGACAAAACTGTGTTTATTGTGGCACAGCGCATAAGCACCATACTTTATGCAGAGCAGATAATTGTTCTTGATGATGGAAAGATGGTCGGAAAAGGAACTCATAAGGAACTGATGAAGAGCTGTGACGTATATAAGCAGATAGCTACCTCACAGCTTTCGGAAAAAGAATTATCAAAAAGTCTGGAGGAGGAATAGAATATGGAAAATAACACAAACAGACCTGACCAGACATCAAAACCAATGGGCGGACCAATGGGACGCGGTCCCGTTGGCGGAACCGGTGAGAAAGCCAAAAATTTTAAAGGTACAATCCGAAAGCTGTTCAGATATATAGGCAGCTACAAATACGCAGTAGTTATATTTGCCGTATTTGCAATAGGAAGTACGGTGTTCAATGTTATGGCACCTAAGACTCTCGGCAAGGCAACCAATGAATTGCAGAGCGGTTTTGTGGCAAAGCTTACGGGAACGGGTCAGATTGACTTTGACAAAATCGGACACATTCTTCTGCTTGTGCTGGCAATATATGCGGTTTCGGCCATATTCAATCTTGTGCAGGGCTTTATCATGACGGGAATTACCCAGAAGCTTTGTTATAGAATGAGGAAGGAAATATCCGAGAAAATCAACCGTATGCCTATGAAATATTTTGAGAGCAGAACTAACGGTGAAGTGCTTTCAAGAATAACTAATGATATAGATACTCTCGGAAACGGACTTAACCAGTCGCTGACAACACTTGTTACATCAATAACAACAATTATCGGTGTGTTTGTTATGATGCTGACCATAAGCCCTGTTATGACCATAATTGCCGTACTTATCATACCTGTCAGCATGGTGCTGCTTGGACTTGTTATGGGAAAATCACAGAAATTTTTCCGCACACAGCAGGAATATGTGGGACATATCAACGGACAGGTTGAGGAGGTTTATTCGGGGCATAATGTAGTGAAAGCATTTAACAAAGAGGATGATGTGCTCAAGACCTTTAATGACACCAACGAGGTCCTCTATGCATCCGCATGGAAGTCACAGTTCATATCCGGAATGATGATGCCGATTATGCAGTTTGTAGGAAATCTGGGATATGTGGCGGTTGCGATTTCCGGTGCATTTCTTGCCGGTAAGGGCGTTATTATGATTGGTGATATTCAGGCTTTTATACAGTATGTCAAGAACTTTACGCAGCCTATACAGCAGATTGCACAGGTATCTAATATGATGCAGTCCATGGTAGCAGCTGCGGAACGTGTTTTTGAGCTGCTTGAAGAGGAGGAAGAAGACCGTTTTGCACAGAATCCTGTACAGCCTGAACACATAGAAGGCAAGGTTGAATTTGACCATGTACGGTTTGGCTATAAAGAAGATAAGATAATCATCAATGATTTCAGCGCCGATGTAAATCCGGGGCAGCAGATTGCAATAGTAGGTCCTACAGGAGCAGGAAAGACCACAATGGTTAAGCTTCTTATGAGGTTCTATGATGTCAATTCAGGGGAAATAAGACTGGACGGACACAATATTAAGGATTACGACAGAAGTGCTTTGAGGGAAGCATTCGGAATGGTGCTTCAGGACACATGGCTTTTTAAGGGAACAATAATGGAAAACATACGCTATGGAAGACTGGATGCCACTGATGAGGAGGTGATAGCGGCAGCAAAATCAGCTCACGCCCATCATTTTATAGAGACGCTTCCTGACGGTTATAATATGGAGCTTAATGAAGATGCTACAAATGTTTCACAGGGACAGAAACAGCTTTTGACTATAGCCAGGGCTATTCTTGCCGATAATCCGGTTCTTATTCTTGATGAGGCAACCTCCTCTGTGGATACAAGGACGGAGCATAGAATACAGAGGGCCATGGATAACCTTATGAGGGGAAGAACAAGCTTTGTAATCGCACACAGACTGTCTACAATTAAAAATGCAGACCTTATTCTTGTAATGAAGGATGGAGATATAATAGAACAGGGAACCCATAATGAGCTTATGGCACGGAATGGATTTTACGCCGGACTGTATAATTCTCAGTTTGAAGAAATTACGGCATAAAATTGTGGACTTAAAGAACAAAAAGCTGTATTATAATAGTATAACATTTGGGAGGAAAACAGAGTGAAGAATGTAGAAGTAACGATTAATCCAACAGAAGTGAGAAGTGTTAAATATTCCAATGCATTTTCCAAAAAACCTGGAGAGAAGATTTCTCTTTCAGTTAAGTCAGAGGCGTCAATCAAACTGAATCCGACTAATCCTGTGGTTGCCATAGTCATAGTAAAGGTTGTGGTTGAGGACCCGGATAAATGTATACAGATGGAAATAGAGACTATTACAGGAGTGACAGTCAGCACATTTATAGATAATCTTGACCAGTTTATTAAGGGAAAATATCTTCCGGTAATAATTATGTCAGCCAATGAGAAGGTAAGGACGCTCAGTGCAATGATGGGTGCGCCTATCAAGATACCTAATCCAAGATTTGCAACAGCGTCTGACGGAACAGTATCAGAAGGCGCAAGTCTTACACAGTAATACACGCTGCGAGAGGGCGGTATATGATATCTTTTTTAGCAGGCATTTTTATCAAAGACAGATATAACTATGATAAGAGTACGGTCAGGAAAAAATACGGCACGCTTACAGGTATTGTAGGAATAATACTTAATGTGCTGCTTTTTGCAGGCAAATTTATTGCAGGAACACTAAGCGGAGCAATATCAATCACGGTGGATGCATTTAATAACCTGTCTGACGCAGGTTCATCAGTTATATCTCTGGCAGGATTTCAGATGGCAGATAAGAAGCCTGACCCTGCTCATCCTTTTGGTCATGGAAGGATGGAATATATAGCAGGACTTTTTGTATCAGTCCTGATTATTATAATGGGATTTGAGCTTGCCAAGAGTTCAATTCATAAGATAATATCACCCTCGGAAGTTGACGACAGTGTTTTGGCAATCATTGTGCTTATAGCTGCCATAGTGGTTAAGCTGTATATGTTTTCATATAACAGAGCATACGGTAAAAAAATTAATTCAGCCTCTATGAAAGCCACAGCTGCCGATTCCATAAGTGATTCCATAGCTACCGGGGTTGTGCTTATCTGTATACTGATTACCAGATATACAGGGATTAATGTAGATGGATACGCAGGCGCGGCAGTTTCATGTTTTATTCTTTTTACAGGATTTAAGTCTATTAAAGAAACCGTGGACCCGCTTTTGGGGAAGCAGCCGGATTCGGAGTTTGTCAATCGCATACGTGATATTGTTATGTCATATGAGGAGATAATAAGTATTCACGATTTGGTGGTTCACGATTATGGTCCGGGCAGATGTATGATTTCTCTTCACGGAGAAGTATCGGAGGATGGTAATCTTGTAAATCTACATGATGCCATAGACAGATGCGAAAGAGAACTGCACGATACCCTTGGATGTGAGGCTGTCATACACATGGACCCGGTTTCGATTAACAACGAAAGAGTCATATCAATGAAACATGCAGTCGAGAATATGATATCGGAGTATGACGATACAATCACAATCCACGATTTCCGGGTTGTTGACGGCAACACACATACCAATGTGATTTTTGATGCGGTCATACCGTCAGGTTCGGATAAAACCTCCCAGGAGGTCAAATCCGCTATGGAAACCATAGTCAGCAGACTTCCGGGCAACTGTATCGGCGTAATCAATGTTGATATGGAGTATGCCGAGTGGAACGGATAATACAGTCATACGTGAGAAATGCTATATACAGAATATCTTATCTGAGGATATATATTGAGATAATCCGGCTCTTGCGAAATCAAGCATTTCGCGGGAGCTTTTTTCGTTATAGGTGCATACGCCATTTACATTGGTATATGGGTATGCCGTCACAGAATTGATGCGTCTGTTTCTCATGGCTTTTATATATGATGCGGATATCCTGAAAAGTCCCAGACTCACATCAAGGACTGCTTCGGCAGGTATGCAGTCAAAAACCCTGCGGTAAAGTCCGGAGTATATCTGCTTGTAGTCAGGGACATAAATCATAGGGTCAAAACACAGCCTTATTGTGTATCCGGCATCACAGGCGTTTTTCAATGCATTAAGGCGCAAATCAAGGGATGGAGTACGATGCTCAAAGGCGTTTGTGATATAATCAGGTGATAATGTCCACGCAAAAATAATATTTTCACCTTTGGAAAAATGTCTGAAGCCCTCGGTGTAGGCTGATTTTGTCCGTATCTCTATGGTAAGCTCCTTGTGCGCTGCGGCAAAGCTGCACCAGCGTTTCACAAATCCTGTAATGCCTTCCATGGCAAGCATATCAGTATCATATGAGATACATAAATATACCGGATGCCTTGTGAGAAGCGCTTCAACCTCTGCAAATATATCCTCAATATTTACGAAGACCACTATGTTGCCGGAAGGGTACATTCCCTGAAGATAGCAGTATTCGCAGTCGTATATGCAGTTCATTATATTGGAAGTATAATAAAAATAATGATTGTTAAAGCTTTGACAAACCCTTGCGCCGGGATATATAAGCTCGCCGTGTTTTACGGCAAGTATCAGTGCAGGAGCATTTTTCTGGATGGAATAATCCTGATGCCCCCTGTTAAAAACATCCTTATAATGGTTTATATTAATCCGGACAGATTTGCGAAACCTGTCAAGAAGCTGTCGGGTTACAGCATAGCCGTAAGCCTCATTTTCTATATATATGTGTGAGAAATAATCAACTGATGATATATCTGTAAATGTCGTCATATATTTTTTTACCCTCGTTTTTAGTGGAAACCGGAAGTGTATAGCTGCTGTATATATGCTCAATTAGTTTTGACACATCTCCGATAGTAGAGTAATATGTGAACAGCTGTATAAATGAATTTCGCATTGTTGCGGACAGGGAAAGCAGGTCACACAGCTTTTGGACTGATTCAATCATGCCGCCGTCCGGCTCTGCATGACCATACACGTTCTGACAGGATGAAATTACGGCATCCGAAAAATCATCGAGCGCGCCAATATCGGTGAC
The DNA here is from genome assembly GCA_964414835.1 of uncultured Butyrivibrio sp. Lineage (GTDB taxonomy): Bacteria > Bacillota > Clostridia > Lachnospirales > Lachnospiraceae > Eshraghiella. Next base: position 58,982 of record CAYPWY010000009.1, read on the forward strand.
AGAAAGAAAAATACAGTGAGCACTGCCATGCTGACGCAAAAGTGAACGGGCATCATTGTAAACCTGATGGTTTATCAGTTCTTTTTCCTGAAACGGATGTGTAAAGGCTATATCGGGGTACAGGCTTATGGACTGAGTTGTATCGGAAATTTTGTTATATATGGTGTCGGAATCCTGGTCCACCACATAAAAAATAAAATCTTTATTCTGCTTAATCATCGCTGCAACCTCTGTTTTTGCGCATAATTCTGTGAAACTGAGGGGTAATTGTGATGTCCCCTATATTGACGCCCTCAGGACGGGATATGGCATAAATCACCGCATCTGCAATAACATCGGAACTGAGAGAGCAGCCCTTTGATGTGTCTGCCGTAAAATCTGCATTGCGGTACAGTGATGTGTCCGTCATATCCGGATGGATTGTAACCACGCGCACACCGTGTTTGCGAACCTCGTCAAAAAGGCTTGAAGAAAAGCTTGAAAGCCCTGATTTGACGGCACCGTATGCGGCACCGTGGGTATTGCTGCTTTTCTTGGCGGTTACGCTTGAAATATTTATAATTACACCGCCGGTCTTTTTTAACTGCTTCATAAGAAGAGAGCATAAAAGCATGGGAACCTCAAGATTGACTGTGGTAAGCTGGTGTATCTGAGCCGGAGTCAGAGTTTCGTGAAGACCGTAGAAGCCTATCCCCGCATTATTGATTAGTATATCAAAGCAGTATTCAGATGTCAGCTTAGAGACAGTATTACATAGTAACTTGGTGTCAGTCAAATCTATAAGGATTTCGCTGTAAAACCGGTTATTAATATCTGCACTTGTTCTGGAAATGCCCACAACGCGAAAACCCTCTGATAAAAGTGCAAGTGCAGCCGCACGCCCTATTCCCTTGGACGTGCCGGTGATAAGTGCTGTTTTCATATGGATTCCACCTTACATATTTTTTGAACAGGTTATTCTGATAATATATATCAGTATAATGAATATTTTGCAAAAAGTCAAAACACCCGTTGACGGTTGGACTAAAATAACATATTATTAAGTAAGTATCTATATGGAGGATTGAACTGTGGAGGAAAATAAAAACAGCAAAAAACTACCCATAATAATAGTAATGGCTGCTCTTGTGGTATTGGCTGCTGCGGCTTTGACAGCAATGTTCATTGTTAAGTCCAAGAGCCATCAGGTAACGGCGGCTGAGCATATGGATAATGCAAAGCAGTTTATGGCAGATGGGGAATATGGAAAAGCCATATCGGCATATGATAAAGCGATAGAAGCCGAGGAAACCAATCTGGATGCTTATATGGGAAAAATAAAGGCATATGAATCCCTTGGAGATGAAACCAAGGCTGAGGAAACCATAAATGATGCCATTAAAGTCATAACCGATACATATAACAGCCAAGGCGTAGTTGTCGATAATGCTGCGGATATGTATTATTACTATGCGGATTTGCTGGTTTCAAAGGGGGACAATATGAGAGCGGAAATACTCTTGACCGAAGGCTCTGACATAATCGAGGGACTTTTAGATGATTATTCCAATTCCCAATTTAAGCTGCACAATGATGCTCCGGTTAAAATATCAGATAATACAATTGCTTTCGGTTTATATCCAGGCTCGGAACTTACAGGTAATGCACTGTCGGAGGATGTAACCGGTGCGGAATATGATGATGACGGAGTGGCTTTGGTAAAAGACATAAAGTATTATAAGTATGAAACTTCCAATGGTATAAAATACTATATTATGAATGATATTCTGTGGGATGTAATCAACGAGGATGAAGACAGCTATCTTCTTCTGGCACATAATGTAATAGATGCAGTTCCTTATAATGACGAGTATACGGCAATAGATTGGGATAACTGTTCTCTGAGAAAATGGCTTAACGAGGATTTTTATTCAATTGCATTTAATGAAGGACAGGCCTCATTTCTGCGTGAGATTAACGTTACATCAACTATGAATCCTGATTATGGTATATACACCGGTAATAATGTTACGGATTATGTGACAATATTGTCGGCGGAAGAGGTCAGCGAAGGCGCTAACGGATTCCAGGGAGACAGGAAGGCAGAGGAGACAGACAGAACATGCACGACAACTGATTTCGGCATTGCAAGGGGGATTCATCCTGACAGCAGCGGAATATGCAAATGGTGGCTTAGGACATGTGGAGTTGACACATATTCGGCAATGTACGTAAATACCAACGGTGTGCTTGCATGCGACGGATATTATGTGATAGGAACGGACATAGGTGTAAGACCGGTTATATCAATCTCAAAAAGTTCAGTATTGGAATAGTATTTGACAGCCTTTTGCAGAAAATGCAAAAGGCTGTTTTTTTGTTATTGACAAATCGAACAAATGTGCTACAATGATATTACAAACAAATGTTCGAGGAAAAGCAGGTATGAGAATTTGTGACAATCTGAGTATTATGGATAAACTGGCTATTTTGACAGATGCAGCCAAGTATGATGTGGCATGTACATCCAGTGGTTCTGAGCGCAGAAATAACGGCAGCGGAATCGGCAGCACAATAAAGGGCGGTATATGTCATAGCTTTGCCGCTGACGGAAGGTGCATATCACTGCTGAAAATACTTTTTACCAATGAATGTGTATTTGACTGCAAGTATTGCATCAACAGGTCATCCAATGATGTTGTAAGAACTTCGTTTACACCGGAGGAGGTCTGCACTCTTACCATGGAATTTTACAGGCGTAATTATATTGAAGGACTTTTTTTGAGCTCGGGAATTATTAAGAATCCCACCTACACTATGGGACTTATATATGAAACGGTAAGAAAGCTGAGGACGGAATATCATTTTGGAGGCTATATACATGTCAAAGGAATACCGGGAGCAGAACCTGCCATAATAGAGATGGTTGGATGGTATGTTGACAGAATGAGTGTGAATCTTGAGCTTCCCACTACTAAAGGGCTGAAATCATTGGCACCTCATAAATCCAGACATAATATATTGACACCAATGAGGCAGATACAGAAGGGAATTGCCGGAAATAAATTAATGTTAAGTGATGGAAGAGGCGGGACGCCGGGCAACAGAGAGGAACACAGATTAAGGGTGATACCAAAGCAAAGCACTTCAGTTGCAAGATATATCGGCACCCAAAACAGATATGTACCAGCAGGGCAGAGTACACAAATGATTATAGGGGCAACACCGGAAAGTGATTATCAGATAGTGACAGTGGCGGAGGCATTATATAAGAATTATGACTTAAAGAGAGTGTTTTACTCTGCATTTGTCAATGTAAATAAGGACAGTACATTGCCGGCAGTCAACGGAGAGACACCGTTACTTAGGGAACACAGACTGTATCAGGCGGACTGGTTATTGAGATTTTACGGATTTAAAGCGGCGGACCTGCTTTCTGAGGACAAGCCCAATTTTAATATGCTTATAGACCCTAAGTGTGACTGGGCATTGAGACATCTTGATATGTTTCCTGTTGAGATTAACAGCGCAGGATATTATACATTGCTTAAAGTTCCGGGAATAGGAACCAATTCAGCCAAAAGGATACTGCTGGCGCGTAAAAGTGCCAGACTTGACTTTAATGATATTAAGAAAATGGGAGTTGTGCTGAAACGGGCATTGTATTTTATAACCTGTTCCGGCAGGATGATGTATAACACACGTCTTGATGAAGATTATATTGTGCGTAACCTTGTGGATGTTGACAGGAAATTACAGAATGAGCTTGGAAGTGTAACATACAGACAGATGTCATTTTTTGATAATAACACCTATTCCGATATTATGCCTCAGGGCATGACGGACAATAATATCTACGGTGTTATAAGCGGTCAGTTATAGACGGAAGGTGGTTTATATGATTGTATGCTGCTGTGACGGAAGCGTGGATGGAATATTGACGGCTGTATTTGAAGCGTGGTCTGTGGACATCAGGACTGCAAGGATTCAAGTGCCGGGCAATAATAATATGGAATGGTTTGCAGATTATACAGATGTTGCTGTGGATTATGATAAAGCCGGGAGGGTTGTTAAAGCGGTTAATAAAAAAATGGGTGAAGCTGCTTTTGAGATGGTGTATCTTGCCGCTATAACAGATGCCCCTGACAGGGGTGACGCCATACTGCAGTTTATCCGCAAGGGTATGCGCATCGGTGCTCAGATAACAGAGGACTTGCAGGACAAATATGTTATGCGAGTATTTGAACTGCAGCGCAGCAGTAAGAGAGAGTACGAACATTACAGAGGTTTTTTGAGATTCAGACAGCAAGGCGGTTATCTGCTTGCTAAATTTGAGCCTAAGAACGATATTATAACATTGCTGGTGCAGTTTTTTGCCGACAGACTAAAGCAGGAACGGTTTGCCATTGTGGATATGCTGCGTGCAAAGGCAGCGGTATATGAGCCTGAAACCGGATACTATATAACAGACATAGATACTCAGGCTGTGGGAGAGCTGCGTTATGACACTGATGAGGAAGATATAAGGGAGCTTTGGAATACGTTTGAGAAAAGTATTGCCATAGAAGCAAGATATAACAGAGAACTGCAGCAGCAGAATATGCCAATCAGATTCCGTAAATATATGGATATAAGATATTAGAGGCATATGCCATTGAACGACATACAAAATAGATATACCAAAGCAAATAATGCTTGGCAATATACGGTAGTTGATGTACAATATTTATGTTGGAATGTATATAACATGGAGGAAGATTGTGAAGAAAGCAGAGATTAGGACTTTTACTGCTGTTTTGCTTGCTGTGTTTATGCCGTGGGTCATGTGTGCATGTCAGAATAAGGATTCAGGAAGCAATGTAGTGCAGGAAAAGCCCACGGAGACAGAGGGAGAAGTATATATCAATTCCAAGGAGGGGTATGCAACAGCCGGAAAATATGCAGGGGACTGGCGGACAGTTACATTTGATAACGGAAGCGACAGGATTCCTTATTCAGAACTGGAACAATACAAAGATACAGGAGTTACCATTGAGGTGGATTTCACCTTGGAGGAAAGCGATTATTATGTTTTAGGTATTGCCGATGCATCCAATATGGATAACAAGCTGTATGCAGTGGACCGCACATATATCACAGGAATTATTCCTTATGAAGAAGCTTATAATGACAAGCAGATACCACAATATTATGTAAGCATGCAAAGCGATGGTTTTGTTTCCTTTTCATATCATGAGTGCATTAATTCGGGAAGTGAGTACAACTGTATGGCTTTTACGTTCACCATTACACCGGAAGCAATAGAATATCTTAAGGACAGTAAGGGCATAGTGTTCCAAACATACGGAGTCAATGTCCGTAAGGTTATTTTGGATACGGACGAGCTTGATGCAAAGATAAGATAATAGTTCACCTGCGCCTGATGAAAACGGGCGCAGGAATTTTTTTACGCAGGCATCCGCCGGCGTAATTCTTTGTTGACATATACCATACAGGGGTATACTATATAGGCAAAAGGAGGTTAATGTATGAGTTGTGAAAACTGTAATAATTGCGCCAAGACTAAGCTGCGTAGCGAAAAAGAATATAAAGCGCTTATAAGCAGGCTTAATAAAATAGAAGGGCAGGTTCGTGGCATTAAAGGCATGGTTGATAATAATGCCTATTGTGTGGATATACTAACACAGGTATCAGCAATTAACGCAGCACTTAACAGCTTCAGCAAGCTGCTTTTGGAAAATCATATTAAGACTTGCGTGGTTGACGAGATTGAGTCAGGTAACAGGGAAGTTGTTGACGAGTTAGTGAAGACAATGTGCAAATTTATAAAATAGATATAAGGAGAATTATAGTGTGAAACAATATGTAGTTACCGGAATGAGCTGTGCGGCATGCAGCGCCCATGTGGAAAAAGCAGTGTCATCTGTAACAGGAGTAGAAAGCGTATCTGTCAGTTTGTTGACCAATTCCATGGCAGTGGAAGGCAGCGCGGATACCCAGGCAGTCATTGATGCAGTGGTCAAAGCAGGATATGGTGCGTTTATTAAGGGAGAGGAGCAGAAAGCAGCCCCGGATACCCATAAGGAGACGTCAGGACTGATAAAAAGGCTTATAGGTTCGGTTGTTCTTCTGATACCCCTTATGTATGTGTCTATGGGACACGTCATGTGGGGATGGTATTTACCGGATTTTATAGCCGACAGCCATATGGTTATAGGACTTATAGAGCTTCTTTTCACTATTGCAATAATGATTATAAACAGTAAGTTCTTTGTAAATGGTTTTGCGGGAGTTGTAAGGAGAAGCCCTAATATGGACACTCTGGTTGCTCTTGGTTCAGGAGCGGCATTCATATACAGCACATATGCCCTTTTTGCCATGGCATATGCGGCAGATATGGGAGAGCACATGATGGAGCATATGTATATGCATGAGTTCTATTTTGAGTCAGCAGCTATGATACTGGCTCTTATCACCGTCGGCAAAACTTTGGAGGCGCATTCCAAGGGCAAGACAACCAATGCGTTAAAAAGCCTTATGGACTTGGCGCCTAAGATGGCGGCCGTTGTACGTGACGGAGAAGAGATACGTGTAAGTATAGAGGATGTAAGCGTAGGAGAAATATTCATAGTCAAGGCAGGAGAAAGCATACCTGTTGACGGCATTATAATAGAAGGTGTGGGCGCAGTGGACGAGGCGGCGCTTACGGGAGAAAGCATACCTGTTGATAAGAATGAAGGCAACAAGGTGTCTGCGGCAACAATACTAAGTTCCGGTTATTTAAAGTGTAAAGCCACAAGAGTAGGAGAGGATACAACACTTTCACAGATAATAAAGATGGTAAGTGATGCGGCAGCTACCAAAGCGCCTATTGCCAAAGTTGCTGACAGAGTTTCCGGATTTTTTGTGCCTGTTGTTATAGGAATTGCATTGATAACCATCATCGTATGGCTTATAATTGGAGGAGGTGTAGGCAATGCGCTTGCAAGAGGCATATCCGTTCTTGTAATAAGCTGCCCGTGTGCACTTGGGATTGCTACGCCTGTGGCAATTATGGTAGGAAACGGAACAGGCGCAAGAAACGGTATATTGTTTAAGACGGCGGCATCCCTTGAGGCAGCAGGTAAAACAGAAATCGTGCTTCTTGATAAAACAGGTACCATCACCAAAGGGGAGCCTGTTGTCACTGACATAATTGCTGCCGATGGAATTGCAGAGGAGGAGCTGGCTGCGCTTGCATACTCATTGGAGATTAAAAGCGAGCATCCTTTGGCAAGAGCAATCGTTCAATACGCAGAGAACAGAAATCTATCACCTGTTGAAGTGCAGGATTACATGACGGCAGCAGGAAGCGGAATAACTGCCTTTTATAAAGGAGGTCAGGCATATGCAGGCAATTATGATTATGTCAGCAAAAGTGCGCCTGTAGACAGCAGTCTTAAGGATTCTGCCGGAGAATTGGCATCCAAAGGTAAAACTCCATTATATTTTGCCGTTGACGGTAAGGTTTATGGTATAATAGCAGTTGCGGATGTTCTTAAGGAGGAAAGTCCTGATGCAATAGCCCGTCTTAAGGGAATGGGGCTTAAGGTTATAATGCTTACAGGTGATAATGAAAAAACCGCTAATGCCATAGGTAAAGAAGCCGGAGTGGATAAAGTAATCTCCGGTGTGCGGCCGGATGGTAAGGAGGCCGTTGTAAGACATTATCTTGAAAAAGGAAAAACCGCCATGGTCGGTGACGGAATAAACGATGCGGTTGCACTTACCAGAGCCGATGTGGGAATAGCAATCGGTGCAGGAACAGATGTTGCCATAGATGCGGCGGACGTGGTTCTTATGAAAAGCAGACTTAGTGATGTGCCTGCTGCCATAGCATTGAGCCGTAAGGTACTGAAAAATATCCACGAAAATCTCTTCTGGGCATTTATATATAATATAATCGGAATACCGCTTGCGGCAGGCGTTATGTATCCTGTATGGGGTTGGAAGCTTAACCCTATGTTTGCTGCAGCGGCAATGAGTCTTTCCAGCTTTTGCGTGGTTACTAATGCTTTGAGACTTAATTTTGTCAGAATACATGATTCAAAACGTGACAGAAAAATCAACAGTCAGATTGATTTGAATGATACGGTAAGCGACACAAAAACCATGACAAAAACAATTATAGTTAAAGGCATGATGTGTGGACATTGTGAAGCAACGATAAAAAAGGTTCTCGAAGCATTGCCGCAGATTGACAGCGCAAGAGCAGATCGCACGACCGATAAAGTAGAGATACAACTGAATGATAACATTGATTATGATATAATAAAAGATACTATCGAGGCGGAAGGATATAAAGTGAAAGAAATTAATTAGGACGAAAGCGACTATGAAATACAATAAGACAGTATGCGGCACATTTATTGAACGACCAAACCGCTTTATCGCATATGTAAAGCTTGCTGATACAGGGGAAGTGATACGGTGTCATGTTAAAAACACCGGAAGGTGCAGGGAGCTTCTTATACCCGGAGCGACATTGATTCTTGAAGACTGCCGCAGAGATAATTCAACAAGAGCCACAGATTACGATTTGATTGCGGTTTATAAAGGCGGACTGCTTATAAATATGGACTCACAGGCACCTAATGCAGCGGCGTTTGAATGGGTGTGCGCAGGACTCGGAGGGAAAATTCCCAATGTAATCAATCCACGCAGGGAAGTAAAATACGGAAAATCCAGATTTGACATATACTATGAGACACAGGAAAAGGACAGTATTTGCAGACATTTTCTTGAAGTCAAAGGCGTGACATTGGAAGAAAACGGTATTGTGAGATTTCCTGATGCGCCTACGGAGCGTGGAGTAAAACATATTCACGAACTTATAGCAGCAAAGAACCATGAATATGACACAGGGATTCTTTTTGTGGTGCAAATGGAAAATGCACGGTATTTTCAGCCCAATTATGACACTGACAGGAAATTCGGAGAAGCGCTTTGTGAAGCATTTGAAAATGGAGTTGGAATAACGGCTATGCTTTGTCATGTTGAAGAGGACAGTATGTGGCTTACCAGGGAAATACCTGTAAAATTATAACGGAGGACAGATATATGGGCAAGATTACCAAACCGGATAAAAAGTGGCTTGAGGACCCGGAGATTTTTGCAATCAACAGAATACCGGCTCATTCCGACCATATGTATTATGAGACAAAGGACGCGGATTACGGCGATGAGATGCCTTTGCGCCAAAGCCTTAACGGAGTGTGGAAGTTCGCCTACGCCGTCAATGAAAATGAACATACGGAAGATTTTTATAAAACATATTATGATTGTGAAAACTTTGATGACATTAAGGTTCCGGGACATATTGAACTGCAAGGCTATGATAAGTGTCAGTATATCAACACCATGTATCCTTGGGAAGGCCATGAGGACTTGCGTCCTCCGCATATTCCCAAAGAAAATGCCCCTGTCGGGAGCTATGTTTTATATTTTGATGTTAAACCCCAGCTGTCAGGACACAGGATTTCAATATCCTTTCAAGGGGTGGAAAACGCCTTTTATCTGTGGGTTAACGGACATTTTGCAGGATATGCCGAAGACAGCTTTACGCCTTCGGAATTTGAGATTACGGAATATCTTTGTGAAAAGAATAACAAACTTGCTGTGGAGGTTCACAAAAGAAGCAGCGCAAGCTGGCTTGAAGACCAGGATTTCTGGAGATTTTCCGGGATTTTCAGAGATGTGTATCTGTATGCCGAACCAAAGACTCACATAAAGGATTTATATGTTCATGGTGGGCTTGACGATAAATATTGCGATGGGATTTTCGGCGCCAAGCTTCAGCTTGGCGGTGACATTGCAGGACATCTGGATTATGAGATAGTGGATTTTAACAAAAATTCAGTGGCAGGCGGTAGGGACATACCCCTTCAGGCAGATATGACATTGGAAGGTATTATTCCCAATGTGAAAAAATGGAGCGCCGAATGTCCGGATTTGTATATGCTTAACATTTATCTCTACGACAATGAAAGCAGACTGGTGGAATATGTTCCGCAGCCTATAGGCTTCAGAACCATGGAACTTGAAAAGGGCATTATGCTTCTTAATGGTAAAAGGATTATTTTTAAAGGAGTAAACAGGCATGAATTTTCCCCTGTAGGCGGAAGGTCAGTTACCAAAGAAGAGATGGAGCGTGACATAAAGATTATCAAGTCCCTTAACATTAATGCGGTGCGGACAAGTCATTATCCTAATAATTCCTACTGGTATTACCTGTGCGACAGATATGGAGTGTATCTCATTGACGAGACTAATCTTGAGACACATGGCTGCGTATATATAGATACAGGAAGCGAGCCGCCATACAGAGTTCCCGGTGATAAAAAAGAATGGCTGGGTGCAGTGCTTGACAGAGCAAAGTCCATGCTTGAGCGTGATAAAAATCATCCCAGTGTTGTTATCTGGTCATGCGGCAATGAATCACATGCCGATGAGGATATTCTTGAGATGAGCAGATTTTTTCATGAGCGTGATAAAAGCAGGCTGGTACATTATGAGGGTTGTTTCCATAACCGTCAATACTCCCATATAAGCGATATGGAAAGCAGGATGTATGCCAAGGTATCGGAAATAAAAGAATATCTTCAGGGAAAACCTGATAAGCCGTATATAAGCTGCGAATATACTCACGCTATGGGAAATTCCTGCGGCGGAATGTTTAAATACACGGAGCTTGAAGATATTTATTCCCAGTATCAGGGAGGTTTTATATGGGATTTCATTGATCAGTCCATAATAAAAGACGGAGAATTTATGGTGGGCGGAGATTTTGGTGACAGACCCAATGACAATTACTTTTGCGGCAACGGTATAGTTTTTGCCGACAGAAAGCTATCGCCTAAGGCACAGGAGGTAAAATACCTTTATCAGAATATTAAGCTTTACCCTACGCCGAAGGGTATTCTGATAGACAATGAGAATTTGTTTGAGAGCACTGCCCCATATATATTCGAGGTAAAGCTTTTAAAAGACGGAAAGACGGTATGGGCAGTAAGCTTCGGAAGAGATGTTATGCCGGGAACAAAAGAGCTGGTTCCCATTGAGTACCCCGAAATGAAGGAAGCAGGAGAGTATGTGATTGAAGCCAAAGCAATTCTTATGGCATATCGTGAATGGGCGGATGTGGGGCATGTGGTATCATGGGGACAGAGTACGCCTATTGTGATAGATGACGCAGAAGTCTCCCGTCCAAAAGAATTTTTTAAAGATATAGTTATGGGAAATTCGTGTATCGGAATAAAAACCTCCGATGTACATGCTATTTTTTCACGATGGGATGGAGGCATAATATCATACAGGTACAAAGGAATGGAATTGATTGAAAATGTTCCTTCGCTTAGTTTTTGGAGAGCACCTACGGACAATGATAAGGGAAACGGATTTGCTTCACACAGCGGAATATGGGCAGCAATAAGCAGTTATCCAAAGCGTGCAGACTGGAAAATCGAGTACGAGCTGCGGGACGGAACAATACTTGACGGCACAGTGTGCTGCGATGAATTTGTGGTTTCTGAAGATGACCCTCTGTACGGTACCGGTCTTAAGAGCAAAGAATATGCCGGACAGATTGCCAAGGTTATTTTCACATACACACATAAGCTGTGTACTGTTCCCAAAACTGAATGTATCGTAAAATATATAGTAACTCCTGACGGAAAAATCAGCGTATGCGCAGAGTATTCAGGTGCGAAGGGAATCCCTGATATGGCTCAGTTTGGTATACTTATGACACTGGATAAAAAATACGACCGCATGGAATTTTACGGCAGAGGACCGGAGGAAAATTACAGCGACAGATGCAAGGGAGCAAAGCTGGGAATATATAAGCTGAATGTAAAAGACAATCTTACACCATATCTTAATCCTCAGGAGTGCGGCAATAGACATGATGTGCGGTGGCTTAAGGTGGCGGATGAATCAAAGCATGGCATCATGATAGAAAGCGGAAAGGATGCTGTTGATGTGAAAGTGCTTCCTTTTGGATGGCAGGAAATCCAATCGGCATACAAGGTAAATTATCTTCCGAAACAGCGTCTGACTTATGTGGAGATACTTGGCGCCAGCCGCGGCGTTGGAGGAGATGACAGCTGGGGCGCTCCTGTTCATGATGAATTTACGGTTAAGGGAAATGAGAAACAGAGCGTAGGTTTTACTTTCTACGGACTGTAACATATTTAAGATTAGCACTTGAATTTTCTGTCGAGATATGCGAAAATGAATTTAATTGCGGAGTGATGTCACACACCGCAAAAGTGATTTTATATAATTGAAAGGAGTTCTACAATGATTTACACACAGGAAATTCAGAACATGTGTCCGGTAGCTCAGGGCGTTCATCATGGCGCAGCTCCATGCCCGACAGAAGGCAACTGGGTACAGTACAAAGAAGTTAAAGACATTTCAGGCTTCACACATGGTATTGGCTGGTGTGCACCTCAGCAGGGTGCCTGCAAGCTTTCACTCAATGTGAAGAACGGAGTTATTCAGGAGGCATTGGTTGAGACAATCGGATGCTCAGGTATGACTCATTCGGCAGCTATGGCAGCCGAGATTCTTCCGGGACTTACAGTTCTTGAGGCTATGAACACTGACCTTGTATGTGATGCTATTAATACAGCTATGAGAGAGTTGGCTCTTCAGATTATCTATGGAAGAACACAGAGCGCATTTTCAGAGGACGGACTTGCAGTTGGTGCAGGACTTGAAGACCTTGGAAAAGGACTCCGTTCACAGGTTGGTACTATGTATGGTACACTTGAAAAAGGACCTCGTTACCTTGAGATGGCTGAGGGTTATGTAACAGGTATCGCTCTTGATGCCGATAATGAGATTATCGGATATCAGTTCGTATCACTTGGAAAATTCACTGACTTCGTTAAGAAGGGTGATGACCCTAACACAGCATGGGAAAAAGCAAAAGGTCAGTATGGCCGCGTAGATGACGCAGTTAAGATTATTGACCCAAGAGAAGAATAGGAGGTAACGATAATGGCTTTATTTGAATCATATGAAAGAAGAATTGACCAAATTAATGCAGCATTGAACAGCTATGGTATATCTTCAATCGAAGAAGCAGAGAAGATTACCAAAGATGCCGGACTTGATGTATATAATCAGATTAAGAAAATTCAGCCTATCTGTTTTGAGAATGCCTGCTGGGCTTACATAGTCGGTGCGGCAATAGCAATTAAGAAGGGCTGCAGAAAGGCAGCGGACGCAGCGGCAGCTATCGGAGAGGGACTTCAGTCATTCTGTATTCCGGGTTCTGTTGCAGATACACGTA
>CAYPWY010000010.1:0-66822 GCA_964414835.1 uncultured Butyrivibrio sp.
ACGGAAAGCCATATGTTTACTGGCTTTCCGTTTGTTTTGTCTCTTTCGGGATACATTCCAATTCTCTGCAATTTTATTCTCTACTGCATTAACAATAAAACTTTGTGCAATATTATAAGCCGCATTGGCTCATTGTTTTCTCCCTGAATCAACACAAAATATCCCTGTCAGCTGCAATCACACAAGTACCTTGTTTTTCTGATAGACTGCATCAATTATCTTCTGCACATGCGCCCCAATAAACTTTCTTTCTTCTCTGGTGAGTACATTAATATCTATCGGCTCACAAAATTCCAGTACGGTATGCGCCTTTTTGATTTTCGGAAAATGCTTCTCAAGGCATTCACCTGTATTGTTCTGAACCATGGGAATTATCTTACAGCCTGACTTCTCCGCAAATTTCAGGCTTCCCTCCTTAAACGGAAGCATACCATCCTCAAAGGTATTCCGCGTTCCCTCAGGAAAAATGACTATTGACACACCCTGCTTGATATACTCAATTCCCTGCAGAATAGTTTTAAGCCCTTCCTTGAGATTATCCCTGTCCAAAAACAGACAGTACAAATATTTCATCCATGTCCTTATAAAAGGAACCCTTTCAATCTGCTTCTTGGCAACGAATCCCGTCAGGTTAGGCATTTTGGCATATGATATAACCACATCAAAATAGCTTTTGTGGTTGCCCACAAAAAGTACAGGTTCATCCTTAGGTATATTTTCAAATCCGATGACAGTTGTCTTTGTGCCGGACAAAAACAGTATTCCCTTAAACCCAAACTGAACTATTCTCAGCGAGCTTATGTCCCTTGCCCTCCTGTTGATTTTACCGATAATCCACTCAATGGCGAAAAGCGGTATACTCACTATAAAATAAACAAATAGAAACAAAGCTACAAGTATAAGTCTAATCATAATATCTCTCCATATTTTCATCAAATGCGTATGCGCATATATTTTTAGTATAACAGATTTTCCAATATTTTCAATTAGTGTTTGCACTTCTTGAATGTTTATGGTACGATATTTTTTGATATACCAAATATAAGGAGGACTCGAATATGCCATTACCGTTGAAAATAGTACTTATTGTTCTGGCTGTTGTTGTTGTTCTTTTTATCGTATTAATCATTGTAGGCCGCAAAATGCAGAGAAAGCAGGAGGCGTCTAAGGCTGATATAGAAGCTGCTTCACAGATTTTGTCCATGCTGATTATCGATAAGAAACGAATGAAGGTCAGAGATGCCAATCTCCCTAAGATTGTTATGGAACAGCTTCCTAAATATATGCGCGGTGCCAAAATGCCTATTGTGAAAGCAAAGGTCGGTCCCAAAGTTATGACCCTTATAGCTGATGTGAAGGTTTTTGATTCACTTCCTGTAAAAATGGAATCCAAGGTTAAGGTAAGCGGTATTTATATTACCGAAATTATCAGTACCCGCGGTAAGGTTGATGTTCAGCCTAAGAAAAAGGGATTCAGGGCTAAATTAGCCGCCAAAGCGGCTGAGGCTCAGGCTGCCGCCAACACAGACAAGAATGTTAAAAACAACAAGAAAAAGAAATAAAAAGAACCCCGTACTTATATATGCAAAACAGTTTAGTTTTGTATAATATATGATATGGGGTTGTTTTTATGCTTTCTTTCCGATTGCGCAGTGTAATCATTCCAGTGCAGGCACAGTATCTTCGGTTGTTTTTATGCTTTTTTCCCGATTGCGGCATCAAGTATGGCTGACGCAACCTGTTCTTTTGCCATAATGGGCAGTTCCCTGACTTCATCCTTTGTAATCAATGTTACAACATTGGTGTCCGTTCCAAAACCTGCGCCATCAACCTTAAGATTGTTGGCAACTATCATATCTACATTCTTACTTTCAAGTTTACGCTTGGCATTTTCCAGAAGCTTTTCCGTTTCCATGGCAAAACCGCATATAAACTGTCCGGTTCTGCGGGATGTGCCTATTTCCTTCAATATGTCCTTAGTTCTGACAAGCTCTATGGACATATCTCCATCCTTTTTCTTAAGCTTATTATCACTGACTGAAGCCGGTGTGTAGTCGGCAACCGCAGCGGCTTTGACTATAATATCAGCCTTGTGGCAATTGGACATAACTGCATTATACATATCCGATGCGCTTGTCACATTAATCACATCTGCAAACGCAGGCGGTTCAATTTCTGTTTTTCCGGTTATCAGAATAACCTTTGCTCCCCTGTACACTGCGTACCTTGCAACGGCATATCCCATTTTACCTGTGGAATGATTGCTTATAAATCTTACAGGGTCAATGGCTTCTCTGGTTGGTCCCGCCGTCACAAGAACCGTTTTACCAACAAGGTCTTTAGGACAGGCTATTGCTTTCATAATATACTCCAAAAGAAGCTCCTCCGGCACAAGCTTACCGACTCCTGTATCTCCGCAGGCAAGGCGCCCGCAGCCCGGTTCGGCAATCTCCATCCCATAATCAGCCAGTTTTTTAAGATTGTCCTGCAAAATAGGATTTTGGTACATATTGGTGTTCATTGCAGGCGCTATAATTTTATGACATTTACAGGCCATGATTGTAGTGGTCAGCATATCGTCAGCGATTCCGCAGGCTATTTTCCCTATCACGTCGGCAGACGCCGGCGCAACCATAAAAACGTCAGCTTTCTTAGCTAACGCCACATGCTCCACATTGTATTGAAAATTCCTGTCAAATGTATCAACAAGACACTTATTCCCTGTAAGCGTCTCAAAAGTTATGGGATTGATAAAATTGACGGCATTCTTTGTCATGATTACCTGCACATCTGCGTGAAGCTTCACAAGCATACTGGCAAGATTGGCAATCTTGTACGCCGCTATACTTCCCGTAACCCCCAAGACAACTGTTTTTCCATTCAGCATATTCTAATCCTCCACTGACTCTATCTCAATGTGTACACTGCACTCAGCCACATAATCAAGATTAACCTCCAGACCATATCTTATGTCCACGGATATGAAATCTTCACTTTCGGTCACATTCAAATCATAAGTATCAAGACTCATATTCACTCCGCCGAACGGTGTGGAATAGTATGTGGTGTTTTTCTGACCGATTGTAAAAATCATATGCGCTCCGGTCTGCCCCTTGGTAATTACCTCAATTTCCTTCTGGGATATTTTAATAAGATTGCTGTTAACCACCGTTGAACCTTCAGTAGGCTCTTCATATTTTATGTAATGCTTTCCGTTGCGCTTATAATAGGAGCCTATATTAATCACTTCAATATCTTCGTCCTCACTATAATCATCAACACTATGTAATCCGCATATCTTAACGCAAACTTTTCTATTCATCGTATTTTTCCTTACTTATGTCTGTTAAATGCGCTTTGAATCAGCTTATCAACCAACGCTCTTTTGTCCAATCCCTTACTTTCCCAAAGCATCGGATACATGCTTATTGCAGTAAATCCGGGCATTGTGTTCAGTTCATTGAATACGACCTCATCAGTACCGTTTTCAAGGAAAAAGTCAACTCTTGCCAGACCAAATCCATCCACCGCTTTAAAAATTTCCACTGCCGCCTTTCTTATTTCATCTTCCTTACCCTCAGGGAAAGAAGGATGCACGTCTGTTTTAGATGATGCATCATTGTATTTTGCATCATAATCATAAAACGCCGCACTTTCAGCCGCCAAAACCTCTCCCACGCCGGATGCCTTCGGTTCATCACCGCCAAGCACCGCGCATTCAAGCTCTCTGCCTGATATAGTTTCTTCTATAAGAATTTTCTCATCATGACGCGCCGCCTCAATAAGTCCCTTCCGAAGCTCTTGACGGCTATCTGCCTTGCTTACGCCTTTTGATGAACCTGCATTACTGGGTTTAATAAACACCGGATATTTATGTACTGCCTCAATCCTTGAGACACATTTATCCATATCCTCAAGCTCCCGCCTTCTCAAAGCTACATATTTTGCCTGCCGTATATTTCCTATTGAATCTACTATAACCTTTGTAAAAAGCTTATCCATCGACACAGCTGATGCCAGGACGCCGCAGCCCACATAAGGTATTCCTGCCAGTTCAAGTATCCCTTGAACCGTACCATCCTCACCGTACAGACCATGCAGTACCGGAAAAACAACATCCACCGGCTCTATACGGCACACACCGTTTTCCATGACCGCAAAGCCCTTATGGGCTCTGTCAGGCGACAGAATCATATTAACCCTGCCGTCACGCCATCTTCCGCTGGTTATATCCTCAACACTATCTGTCTTAATCCAGTTTCCGTCCTTGGTTATTCCAATCAGGATTACATCATAATAATCCTTGTCAATACTGTTAATGACAGTAACTGCAGACACACATGAAACATCATGTTCCGACGACTGCCCTCCAAACAATACCGCTACCTTGGTCTTATTCATAATACATCCTTCCGCATTGCTGCGGTTATCCTTTCCTAGTCAAATAGTTTGTTTAGAAATGTAAAATATTTAAATCTTACTTCGTATTTATTTTCATCCAAATCCTGCATAGTAATCGTATCATAAGCTTCATCGGAAAGAATGTCTTTAAGCTGTTCCTTTGAGCTGTCCGGCACCACCGAATATGATTGGCTTACAAGGCAAAGCGGCGGAAAAAGAACGCACCACCAATTATGTCCCTGTGCCTCACCTATATCAATTCTGAAGGCTTCATACTCTCCCGGAGGAAAAGTCATATCCCCATATGTCTTCATAGGGAAATACGCTGTTTCAAAATACACTTGTACATCATATGCCATGCCTTCCGATTTAATTACTTCTTCTGCTATATTTTTAATATCAGCACTGTCATAATATAAAATATTTCTGGCTTCGTCAAGACTGCCGGCCAAAGAAAGCTCCTCCTGCAGATAAGAAACCACCGCATCCTTTACCTTGAGCTTCAGCTCCTGGTCCTCATCACTGTCACTATTGGCACGCACATGGAATCTTATAATGTTATCGGCTATCTCTTTCTGCGTCTTGTATATATCACTGTTTTGGTATGTAGTAAGTCCTAATATTAATGCGCCTGCCAGAACAATAACCAAAACCGGTATAATTATTTTTTTCATGATACTAACCTCCAATGATTTTATATTGGAAATTATTACCATATATCCTGTTCCTATTCAGAATTATTTTTTCTTTTGGAAATTATTTCTCCCATGGCATCCTTCTGCTTTTGAATATGCACTGCTATAATGTCAGCTGCCCTGTCGCCGTCTCCCGATTGGATAGCCTCTATAACAGCATCATGCTCGCTTAACATGCTGTTGTAATCCGATATACGCTTAATATACTCTATCCTGTAACGAAGAACCTGTCCTTCAAGAAATCTTGCAACCGTAAAAAGTATACTGTTGCCGGATGCTTCACTTATTGTTCTGTGAAAAATATTATCAAGCTCTGATATTCCTGCTATATCTCCGCCGTCTGCTGCGTTTTTTATTTTAATGTTAATGTCCCTGAGCTGTTCAATCTGTTCTTTTGTTATGTTTTTCGCCGCAAGCTTCGCTGCCATAGTCTCTATCATAAGCCTTACCTCAAGCGCATCCATGGCCTCCTTGTCGCTTATTCCTGCAACCCTTGCTCCCTTTCCCGGAATTATTACAACAAGCTGCTCCTTTTCCAGCCTGCGGATAGCCTCCCTTACCGGAGTACGGCTCACACCAAGTCTGGTTGCAAGAGGAATTTCCATAAGTCTCTCTCCCGAAACAATATCCCCTCTCAGAATCGCTTCCTTCAGTTCTTTGTACACAGTATCTCTAAGCGACATCCCGTCACCTTTATCAATAAACTGTATGCCCGAAATCATTTCCTTCCTCCGTTAATCATTTTCACAACATATGTATTACGCGTAAGCTTTTTCTCTCTCAGCACATCATTACACTGCTTAGCTCTATCTTCCTGTCCGAAAAGCCCGAAAACCGTAGGCCCGCTTCCGCTCATAATTGAACCCATTGCGCCGCAGTCAAGCATAATCTTCTTTATCTCGGATATAATAGGATACTGAGTCTCTGTGACGCTTTCAAGCACATTTGCAAGACGGTCTGCTACTCCCTGTATGCTTCCGCCCTTGATTGCCTCTATCATTCCGTCTATATCAGGATGCACAGTATTTTCATTAAGCTGTAAATGCTCATAAACATATTTGGTTGACACGCTTATTCCCGGTTTTCCTATAAGCACATAGCAGTCCGGGCAGTCAGGAAGTTTTGTAAGCCTTTCTCCGATACCTTCTGCCAGAGCGGTTCCTCCCATTATGCAATACGGTACATCAGCACCTATATGTTTACCTCGCTCCATAAGCTCCTCAGTGGAAAGCCCAAGTTTAAACATATCATTTATTCCGACAAGCATTGCCGCCGCATCAGTACTTCCTCCTGCCATTCCTGCCGCAACCGGTATGTACTTATATAAGTCAACATCAATTCCGTCACTTATTCCAAATTCATCCATCATAAGTCTGGCTGCCTTATACACAAGATTATCCTGCCCGGTAGGCAGAAAAGACAGATTCGTCTTAATGTTTATTATCCCGGTATCATTTCTGTACAGATTCACCTTGTCATACAAATCTATATTCTGCATAATCATCCTGACCTGATGATAGCCGTTATCCAATTTCCCCACCACATCAAGCCCAAGATTAATTTTGGCATATGCCTTAAGATTAACTGTATCCATACCAAATCTTCCTTTTTTGATTATCAATTATATTATAATGTCATAATGTATTAAAATCAATACAATTATAAAAACAGTTAACTAATTTCGCCCAGCGTCCGATATTATTATTGAAACGCAATATCAGCGTTATCTTTGGCTTTCGGAGCCTCCAAGGAAGGAGAATGTAAAATGGTAAACGGAGTTACTTCAAACCAGGCGGCCCAGTCTTACAACGCAACTGATACAACCGCTAAAACCGCTGAAAAGTCAACTGATAAGTCATCAACAGCATATACGGAGGATGCTGTCGTATATGAGAAATCTTCTAATTATAAGAGTATTTCTTCTATGTCAGCGACAGACCGCGCCAATATTGCTGCCAGGCTCAAATCAGATGCCGATTCACAGACAGCTCAGTTAAGACAATTAGTAGAGAAAATGTTAACTAAGCAGGCTAACACAAGCCTGACCTCGAAGGCTTCTTGGAGTTCAATGATTGCGGCAGGCGCATTTGATGCCGACACAATCGCTCAGGCTAAGAAGGATGTTGCTGAGGATGGCTATTGGGGTGCTGACCAGACATCAGACAGAATCCTCTCATTTGCAGCAGCACTTGCCGGCGACGATGAAGAGAAAATGCAGGAAATGCTTGAAGCATTTAAAAAAGGCTTTTCACAGGCTACCAAATCATGGGGTGCTTCACTCCCGGATCTTTGTCAGAACACATATACAGCTGTTATGGACAAATTTGACAGTTGGTTTAATGAACATAACTCGAATCAATAACACTGACAATATTTTAAGGAGCTGACTTGAATGTCAGCTCCTTTTTCATTGCTTCGCAGCCTTAGTGTACTTTAGCGTCGAAATTATACCTTGTGCAACGGCAATTCGCCTGATTAATATTCAGCAGGTTTTTATAACAATAAGCTTAGTTCCCGCAGTTATCTGCTCGCTTGCCAGATTGTTTGTTTCCATTATATCCTTTATTGTGGTAGAATATTTTTTGGCAATATCCCACAGACAATCCCCTTCTTTAGTTATATATCCTGTTATACCCGGCAGACTTTTAATCCGCTCATAATCCGGTTCCTTAACCTCAATATCCTTTATAAGCCCTTCGCTATGTTTCTCTATTACCATCAGTTCAATAACGGCACTGCACTTTATGTCAATCTCACCGCCTCCGGTAAGCAGTGTAGATACCTGTAATGGTCCTGTTTTTCCCTGACATATGCAATTCTCATTAATTCCCTTAATATCACACTGCTCGCTGAACGGAAGTTCGTATCGAACATAGCCTATTTTATCCTTGTCATCCGGCTTTATGTATATTATATCCACAGTTACTGCACCTTCCGCTAAGACCCCATCATCAGTGATTGTAATCTCCTCAATATTAGTTCTTCCGCTGCTGTTTATAATCTGCAGGATACCGCCTTGCGGCAGCTTAAACCTATCTTCGGTACGGCATTTCACGCTGTTTTTAAGCAGAAATGATTGAAAAGACGTTTCCTCTCTGTTAAGAACCAACTCATAGGATGGGGAATAGGCATCCGAAAGTACCTGACATTCTTCCTCTATATACCCCTTTATGTCCAAATCCATAATTACCTCTGCATCCATAATACGCAGCTCCCCGTTGGCATCAGGTCTGGCAATAAAGCTTTGGTCTGATACAACCGCTGTTATGTCAGTCAGCATTTCCTCAGTACAACCGGATAAATCAGCTTTCCCCGAAAATGCTATAACATCATCATAGTAATTTATTGACTCCTCATTGTTCTCATCGGCATAAAGGCAGAAAACATACAACTCTCCCCTGATTGCAATTTCTCCGTCGCAGGCTCTTATGTCCATACTTTGCGGCTCAAGCTCATACCATATGATTTCTCCTATATTAGGTCTGTCAGACGGAATGTTTATGGATTCCCTGATTCGGAAAATATCCTTTTTGGAAGCTGCAAGCTGCATTACATTTATATTCTTGTTAATGGACTGGAGATTATCCACCTCAATGCCGCATACTGTTTCCTTGTCAAAAACAGCCTCCGCCGTAAGATTTACAATTATTACTGCCTTGACACTTATTTTACGTGAATTTACAACAGTAACGGTGACATCCTCAAGAACACAGCTGCATTTTATCACATCCTGCGGAGTAACGCCTTCCATTGGCACATTTTCCTCGAAATCCACATTTCCTTCCATGCATGCGCAGCTTTTATCGGTTGAATACAAAAGCTTGTATTTAAGCTGTCCTGATATTGCTATGCGTTCCTCCATGGGCCGTACTTTTTCTATGACAGCCATACCTTTTTCCTTAATCTTTTTAACTATATCCGGCTTGGCATCCGAAACATTGAAATCATCGTCTATAGTGATAATTTGTTGTGCACTGCCCTTCCGATAGTTCATATGTATGCTTTTTTTATTAGTTTCCATACAAAATCCCCTGTTCCTCCAATATCTGCATGTTCGGCATATATGCCAAACCACTCAATACAAGATATGAAGGGCAACAGGGGATTATGCTAATCAAACACAATGTTTTTGTCCGTATATTCTATTTTGAGAACTATATAAGGATATGTAGCCAGCTTATTTACAGCTTCACCTGCTGACGGTCCCATAAGCGTAGTCTTGACATCAATATATGTGTCCGTCTCACTGACCTCATCCACTCTTATGCTGTAACCTCCTGTGGGCTGTTCTCCGTAACCTACGATTATATAGGTGTACCCATCTATCGCACTTGACATCTGAAACTCAGAGTTCTTCTGACCGTCAATTATCTGAGCCAGTTCCTCAGGTATATCATTTTTGCTTACCACCGTAAAATCCACTTGGGATTTTGTGGCAACGGAGCTTTTTTGTGAGCCGCAGCCTGTGACAACAGCGCATATTGCAATAAGCACCGCAAATATAATTTTTTTCATAAAACGCCTGCTTTTTTTAATTAATTATATGCAGACTATTTTTAAAAATTACTTTCCTTACTTATCAGTAAAATCATATACTACATCATCGCCGCCCTCAGCCAGATTTACGGAATAGCTCTTTATCTCGCTGTTATAAAGGATTGATATAACATGGGAACCGGTTACCATATCAAATGTCACCGGAGCTACACCCATATATTTGCCGTCAAAATATACATATCCTCCTACCGGTCCCGATACTGTGACATCATTGATCTGACTTACCACATCTCCTGCGCTGTCGGTAACAGGCTCTGTTGAGGATTCCGTCTCGGTTTCGCTTTCTGTCTCCGTCTCAGTCTCAGATGTGCTTTTAAGGTTAATATCCACTATCTGATATTTAGTGCCAACCTCAATAGTATCACTATAATCGTCATAGCCGTCTGCAACAATGCTGATTTTATGACTTCCGGTAGTGAGAGTAAGCACATCCGTTGCACTCATCTGAACACCATCCACATATAAAACAGCATTATCCACATCAATATTAAATCTCACATTACCCGTAGCTGTAACATTAGGCGCTACGTCCGAAAAATCCACTACCGTATTATTATCTCTGGTTACCTCCACCTGCTTGTCCGCAATATATTCACCATTGCGTACTTCAACTTTATAGCTTCCCTCCTGAACTATAATAAGCATATCATCCTCAATTACCTTGACTACTCTGCCGCCCACATCAACATATCCGCCTATAAATAACTGCTCTCCTGACAATGTAATGTATCCATGCCCTTTATCCACCACTATTGAAACCACCTTTGTTCCATAACCGCGGACTATAAGCTGGTCTTCTTTGTTAAGCTCACTTATATCGATTTTTTCTCCCTGCGAAAAAACAAGAGTATTATCTGTGTAGGCATAAAGTGTCTGTCCTATTTTCATTGAACGGGCAGCCTCATCAACTGAAAATGAAGTCACTTTGGTATTTTCCCATACATTTTTGTCATTAGAAATCTGTATTTTCTCGAGTACATAACTGTTAGTATTATATGTTATATCTACAATATCTCCTGCGCTTAACTGTGCCATGGACATTGCACTGCCTGATTTAGTGTAAGCAGTTGTCCCCGAGTTGTATGAGTATATTGTTTTCTCCCCGTCCTCAATGCCGCCAAGTGTAATGTTATTATTTTCATAATCAACATTGATTATAACTCCCATATCCTCAGGGCTTTTGACCGCCTTGGTTTCCTCTTGGTTTTTTATGTGGTGCCGTGTTGATGACGTTGATGCGCAGGCTGTAAGTATCAGTCCTGCCATCAATATAACTCCTGCCATAATAATATATCTGTTTTTCATTAGTGCCTCCATAAGTCTCTAGTGAATTGTCCGTATAAATTCCAGCCGTTTGTCATTCTGGGCAATTACCTTGCGCAGCTTCTCCAGATTTTTTGCCGGTATCCATGCCTTTCGTGAATTATTGTACGCATTGACTATCTTCCAGAATTTTTCCGGAAACGAAAACATTATGCCAAGCAAGTTCAAATCGCTTTCCTTTAATGGTCTTATTTTATCATACTCCGTCATAAATTTGTATGCAAGTTTTACATCCCAGTCATATTTTTCCATAATTTTTCTCATTATGTTGTACAAATCACACATCAGATAATCATGATGCATTTTTTCAAAATTAATGATTACAGGAGTATGCGCCCCCAAGCATATGTTGTGGTAATTATAATTGCCATGACAGATTCCGCCGGCTGCACTGTCATCTATTTTAAGCCTTTCAAACTCCTCCAGTGTCTTTTGTCCTTCCTCATAAAAAGTATCACACCAGCTTGCTGCAAGAATTTCAAAATCATTTCTGTTATTGCGTCTGGTCAGATATTTTTTCACCCGCAGAATTTCACTTATATGGCGCCTCATTTCTTCTTTAAGCGGTCTGCCTTTATATTTAATTTCACCTGTATCATATTTTTCCAGTTCATTATGCAGAATAGCCAGCACGCGCACAGCCAGAACTATATCTCCGTAAATCTTCACATCGCAGTCACGGCATTCATACCATTTCTTGACCACATAACGGTTTCCGTCGGCTGCTGTGGATATGTATTCTCCGTCATTATTGCGTACATAAGCATCCACCGCAATCAGCCCCGAATGGTTTACCGCTTCCAAAAGTCCTGCTGTCCACTCGATATATTTTCCGCTTCCCGTATATTCCTTAAGAAGCTTTGGTCCCTTGTCGGTGCTTACCACTATAACTCCTCTGCCACGGGATGTCTGCTTCACCTCAAAATCATATTTATCTAATACATCCAAACCTTTATCTGCCATAAAAACCATCCTCATAGATTCTAAACTATCTAATTCTATGAAATAAATTGGTCAAATATGAGGTTTGCAGAAAATTTTACTGTTGTCTTATAACTTCCCCGATAAGTTCTTCTCTGTTATTCCTTTTGGGCTCTTTCAAAACCAAATCCAAGCACGCCTCAAGAAGCTGTCCCATCTGCTTTCCGGGCTTAACGCCAAGCTCCATAAGATCCTTACCGTTTACCGCAAGGTCATTTATGCTGAGACAATCTCCGCGCTTAATTATTATATCTAATATTTCCCGTTGCCTTGCAATGGCAGCCGCTGCTTGGCTCTGTCCTGCCACCCTGTAAAAGCATTCCTCAAAAACAAGCACTTCCTCAAGGGCATCAGCACCGATTTCACTTGCTTTAAGTCTTATTAGATACCAATCCTCCGTTATGACAAGTCCATGATTTTTTACCAGACAAACCGTTTTATTGATTGTGTTATTATCAAGCTTAAGTTCTTTTAAAATTCTTCCGGTTTCCCTGTCTCCGCAGCTGTACAAAAGCGCCGCATACCTGAACGGCAGCCGGGCAGGCACATAATTTATAAGGCTGTATGGTATGGTCTTATCCTCCACGCTGTCAAATGGTTTAAACACCACCGATGCAATTCCAAGCTCACATACCTTTTCCACATATTCGGGATGCGGGGACAATAAAAGCTTTCCAAGCTCTGTGTGTATACGCTCCTTACTTATTTTGGATATTGCAGATACAAGGGTCTTTATGGCATTTGCAGTATTGCTGTCAATATCAAAGCCCAGCTGTGCTGAAAAGCGCACTGCTCTCAGCATCCTGAGGGCGTCCTCCCGGAATCTGTCTTCAGGATTACCCACACATCTGATTATTCCGTTTTTTAAATCATCCCTTCCGCCAAATTCGTCCACCAGCCCATCATTGTCATTGTAAGCCATGGCGTTAATGGTAAAATCCCTGCGCTTTAAATCTTCAACAAGGGATGCGGTAAATTCCACGCTTTTAGGGTGACGGCTGTCCTCATATTCTCCATCCAGCCTATATGTGGTCACCTCATAGCCTTTTTTCTTAAGCATTATTGTGACTGTTCCATGCTGTATCCCCGTATCTATTGTACGGCGGAAAAGCTTTTTTACCTCTGCAGGCTTGGCAGATGTTGTTATGTCCCAGTCCTCCGGCTCACGATGAATAATGCTGTCGCGGACGCATCCGCCGACAGCATATGCCTCATACCCATTTTCAGTTAATGTGTCAATGATAAACTTAACGTCATCAGGTAAATTTATTTTCATAGAACTTCCATTTCTTATGCAGTCAATCCGACTAATATGCTTTACCCCAGTATACCAGCTTTTTGGCAGGTTTGCCGCAGCATACGCACACATCACTTATATGCTCCTGCTCAAAAGGCATACAACGGCTTGTGGCGGTTGTATCTTCTTTAATTTTAAGCTCACACTCAAGTTCTCCGCACCACATAGCCTTCACAAAGCCCGGCTTCTCAGCTACCACATTCTTAAATTCATCATAATTCTTTGCCTCATATGTATGGGCATCCCTGTGCGCTCTTGCTCTCTCAAGCATATCCGACTGCATTGTATCAAGAATTTCCGCCAGCTTAACGGAAATCTCTTCAAGCTTAACGATAGTCTTTTCCCTTGTATCTCTCCTTACGATAACAGCCTGTCCTGCTTCAATGTCCTTAGGTCCGATTTCGATTCGCACAGAAATTCCTTTGATTTCCTGTTCTGCAAATTTCCATCCCGGTGTTTTATCGCTATCATCCAGTTTAACCCTGAAACCTGCTGCCAAAAGAGTCTCCTTTAGTTCTCTCACCTTGTCAAGAACACCTTCCTTATGCTGTGCAATAGGAACTATCATAACCTGAGTAGGTGCAATTCTAGGAGGCAGCACAAGTCCGCTGTTATCTCCATGTACCATTATAATAGCACCTATAATACGAGTTGACATTCCCCATGAGGTCTGATGTGCATGCTGCAGCTTATTATCCTTGTCCGTATACTGAATTCCGAACGCTTTGGCAAAACCATCACCGAAATTATGGCTTGTTCCTGACTGTAATGCCTTACCGTCATGCATAAGTGCTTCTATTGTGTAAGTGGCCTCGGCTCCCGCAAATTTCTCTTTATCGGTCTTGCGTCCCTTAATCATAGGAATAGCAAGTACATTCTCGCAAAAATCAGCATACAGATTAAGCATCTGAACCGTTCTCGCCTCTGCATCCTCCGCAGTTGCATGAACAGTATGTCCCTCCTGCCACAAAAACTCCATTGAACGCAGGAACGGACGTGTTGTTTTCTCCCATCTTACAACTGAACACCACTGATTGTAGCATTTAGGAAGGTCCCTGTATGACTGCACTATATCTTTATAAAAGTCACAGAACAAGGTCTCAGATGTCGGTCTTACACACATTCTCTCCTGAAGCGGCTCAAGTCCTCCCTGTGTAACCCATGCAACCTCAGGCGCAAAACCTTCAACATGGTCTTTTTCCTTCTGAAGAAGGCTCTCAGGAATGAACATAGGCATATATACATTCTCAACGCCTGTCTCCTTAAATCTTCTGTCAAGCTCCTTCTGTATGCTTTCCCATAATCCGTATCCATTAGGTCTGAAAATCATACATCCCTTGATGCTTGAATATGACATAAGCTCCGCTTTTTTAACTACATCTGTATACCATTGGGCAAAATCCTCCTCCATAGGAGTGATTGCCTCAACCAGTTTCTTATCATCTGCCATAATATATCTCCTTAAACATTAATTAGTATAGTATGTATCCGCTACATAAAAATATGATAAATCCTCAATCGGCACACAGAAATATCTATCCTTGGCAGGATTTTCAACACCGTTGCCTATGTCTCTTGTATAAAAATTCATATCCAAATCAGGGTCAAATGTATACTGCTGCCCTCTGAGATTTACATACAGCCAGCAATGAGGTGTTACACCTCCGCCGTATTTAGGCACATTTCCCGATACAAGATGTGCATCATATCCAAGCGCTCTCATTATATACATAAAAGCAGCCGAATAGTTATAGCAGCAGCCCTGTCCCGAATTGAGCAAATCCGTTGCCCACAATACCTCTGTAGGCGTTACCGACTTGTCTGAGGCAGAATACTCTCCCGTATGTGCCTCCATTCCACGGCTGTAAGTAATATTATCAATCAGGTATTCATAGCACGCCCATACTTTATTATAATTATTCATATCCTCGGTGGTCACTGAGGCTATAAGCTCGCTCACAAGCGTATCAAGCTCCTCGTAACCTGACTGTGTAGGATTGAGAGGTTCCTCTATAAGCAATGTCCACGCACCCACATAGGGTTCCGTCGGTTCCTCCGTAGGCGGCTCTGTGGGCGGTTCTGTGGGTTCCTCCGTGGGTTCTTCCGTTTCCGTTTCCGGTTCTGTGGGAGTCTCGGTAGTTTGTTCCCCGGATTCAGTCTCATTGACCGCAACAGTTCCCACATTCTTTGTTACCGGTTCTACAGTGGTTTTTTTACCGCATCCCGGCACACAGATACTCATTGCAATAAGTATCATTAAAAGTGCAATTACTAATTTTCTTCCAGTCATTCTAATCTCCTGTAACAAATATTTGCAAGTTAATTAGCAGCATCGATTGCATATCCAAAATATTTTACGGCATCATCCATTATAAAGAAATACATATATCTGGTGTCATCTACATAATATTTGTACATCTTACCGCTAAGACTGTAATCATCGCCATAGGCAGCGGTGATTTCCTCAAGAGTGGAGCCTACGGTGATTTCCTTGTCTGTAGAATATTTATCGGATGAAATGCAAATGTCCTGAACCATATCATTATCACCATCTGGATATGTTCTTACCTCATACCCGTCATATGTGTATACCTTGTCCATGCCGTCATAATAACAGCTTGCCGCCTCAGTGTAATCAACAGGCTCCCCAAGCTTCTCATATGCCTCGCCAAAGTTTTCGCCCGGCGCAATGGTTACACTGTCAATGGAAAAAGCAAAAACAGCTTCATCGTTACCGCCTTCCGCTTTAGTAGTATCATTACTGCTTTGTGTACTTTTACCGCATCCCACAAGGAATACAAGGCATAAGCACAAAGCCATAAATATTTTCTTCATAATTATACGCTTCTCCTATAATAATCATTACCCTTTGATTATACACAAAAAAACAGAGATTTCAAGCTGCAGTGTCAATAAAGCTCATAATACTCCCCGTTATCTGCATATATTACGGAGCAATCGGCGGAATCAATGTCAATAGCTCCATCCACATAAAGACATCCCGACCCGTCTGCGGCGGTAGGATATGCCTTATATGTAATATTATCAACCCTGAAATACATCTCAATACAGTTCTCTGGAATAGCGTCACTGTCAAATGTTACCAGCTGCAGCTCTCCGTTTTCAGAAGCCGTTATGTTGATTTCTGCATTTTCCACTGCTGCACAGACGGCATCCAAGTCAGTTTCCATTGCCGGCATTACTGGAAGCATAGTAAGAAGATTTGCAAGGTTTCGTTCCACAAGCTCTACAACCACCAAATCATTGCCGCTTATATCTGTCAAATCATACGGTATGGCTCTGGAAAATTCACATTCACCGAAATCATTGGCAAAAAAAGGATACATCGCATTGCCAAATGAATCCCTGAATACAAGCACTTTGCCTTCCGCCGTGTCATTGGCAGTATTTATAATCATATCGTCAACACTTCTGAAATTGGACACATAATAAAAGCTTTCTTCCATGTCAAAAACAACCTGTTCATCCTTATGCTCTCCCGAAGGAAACAGCATCCCGTATAAATCACCGGAAAAATTATTCTCGATTCTGTAATTCATACTGCTGTAATCGGGAGCGGCAATTCCGGCTTCATCCATAATGGCATTGTAAGCTATGGATGCCCCCATATTATTCCAATGTGAATCCTCCTTGTGGTATATGTTAATGTCAGACTGCTGCGCCGCTGCTTTAAGTATTTTTTTCAAATCAACATATGACGCATTACTCTTACCCAGCTCATTCATAATAAGCTCATAATTTCCATCATCCGTATTTTCAAGATAGTAATACGGCATATACTGACCGTATATCTCCATCTTATTAGGTGCAGACACAAACACAAGCTTTGTTCCGCAGGCTTGGGCATATTCACACATCTGCTCAATGACTGCTGCAATTTTAGCTGCTTCACTTTCACTTATGACATCCTCTCCCACATAATCGTGAAGGGCACTTTCATAAAACAGCCATCCGTCACTTCCTGCAATTACGGAGGATTCCCCCGACTGCCCGA
Organism: uncultured Butyrivibrio sp.; assembly: GCA_964414835.1. Taxonomy (GTDB): domain Bacteria; phylum Bacillota; class Clostridia; order Lachnospirales; family Lachnospiraceae; genus Eshraghiella. Next base: position 17,270 of record CAYPWY010000010.1, read on the forward strand.
AAAGAACATATTTAATACGGTTATTTATATCCACAAGCTCATTGCGGAAACCGAAATCCTTGCCGAAATAATCATCAAAATTCCCTGCAAATGTCAGGTAAGTGCTTTTCGTCAGCTCTGTCTTCTCCTCGTTGCCTATATCATCATTGTGCCGAAACAGCGTCACCACGCCAAACACCGCAAATGCCATCAGAAAGCACACAACATATGCAATTTTGAAAATCTGTTTCTTCATAAACACTCCACCTAAAACCTAAAATCTGAAATATATAAACGGATTATATGAATCTGCCGCAAGTGTAAGCACGCAGAGAAAATAAAGCCCAAACATCAGAACGTAACATCCGGCGCTGACTGCTCCGGCAGTCTTAACATTCCCTATCCGACTGCGAATCCATGGAACAACCGGACACATTGCAATAAGCGCCGCCGCAAATGTCACTATAAACACCGGCGTCAAAAGAGATAGCGCAACCGTTTGTGCATAATCTGTTGTCACAAATGAAAACATTTTTCCGATATACGAAAATGCGTATCCAACACTGTCTGCCCTGAATATAACAAATCCTATTATCACAAAAAATATGGTATAAAGCCACTTAACCGCAGCGAATTTTGGGGAGTCTGCCTTCTTCTTAAACAATGTCTCCACAGACATAAGCACTCCATGCATAAATCCCCACAATATAAATGTAAGATTAGCCCCATGCCATATTCCCGTTGCCATAAAAACAATCATGGTATTGATAAGCTGACGTGCCTTGCCCCTGCGGTTGCCGCCCAAAGGAATATACAGATACTCCCTGAACCATCCGGTCAACGACATATGCCATCTTCTCCAAAAATCACGTATTCCGCATGCCGCATATGGATAATTGAAATTCTCCGGGAAATCAAAGCCCATTGCTCTTCCAAGCCCCATTGCCATATTGCTGTAACCGGAAAAATCAAAATATATCTGTAATGTATAGCACACTGCTCCAAGCCATGCCAGCGGTGTATCTATTGAACCTGTCTCAATAGCAAAAATCTTATCGGCTGCAGCCCCCATCGTATTAGCTATAAGCATTTTTTTGGAAAGACCGATTACAAAAAGTCTTATTCCTGAAGCAAGCTTGTCCGCATTAACAGTGCGGTGTTTTATCTGCTCCTTTATGGAATTATACTTTACTATAGGTCCTGCTATGAGCTGAGGAAACAGCGATATGTATAACAATACGTCCCAAAAGCCTGTTTTTTCCCTGCTGTCTGAACGATAATTGTCAATCACATAGGAAATCGCCTGAAATGTAAAGAATGAAATTCCTATGGGCATGGTTATCCGGGGCACAGGAATTTCAACGGCAGGAATGAGATTAATCATCTCAATGAGCCATGCAGCATATTTATACACCACAAGCAGTCCTATATTCAGGACTATATTTACGGCAAGTATGGATTTTTTCTTATGAAAAGTAAGTATTCTTCCAAAAACAAAATTTACCGCAACACAGGCAAGCATTAACAATACATATACAGGCTCTCCGAAGGCGTAGAAAACCAGACTGGCAGCAATTAGAAAACCATTGCGGACAGTTGTGTTTCTGACTACCGTATGAACAAACAGCACTATCGGTAAAAATATAAACAAAAATACTGCCGAACTAAATACCATTTTTTCCTCCCATAAAAGTCCTTAACTAATTTATTATAAATGCATATTCAGATTTCCACAAGTTTTTTTATCATCTGTGAAGATATTTCCTTAATAAGTATGGCAGCTATGGGACCTGTTATAACACCCATTATACCGAAAAGCAAAAGCCCTACATACAAAGATATAAGCATAATTACAGGCGAAATTCCCAACCTGTGTCCCATCAGTCTGGGTTCCAGAAATTCTCTTGTATAATAGCAGATTATATAAATTGCAAAAATAGCCACAGCGCTTTTGTACCTGCCCATAATCACAAGAATTATGCTCCATGGCACGAATACCGTACCTGTGCCAAGCACAGGAAAAGCATCTATTATTCCTATAAGCACTCCCAAAAGAAGAGCATATGAATTTCCCATGCAGTATAGTCCCACAGTGCATATTATACAGGTCAGCGTCATTATAATAAGCTGTGTTTTCACATATGTTCCCAAAATGTTTTTCAACCTGTCAGTGACAAAGTATACTTCCTCATGAAATACGGAATTGCCTGCCTCAACCTTCATTTTCTCCATATCCTTGCTGAAAAAAACGGCAGCCATAATCGTAAATGCCAGTGCCGTAAAAAATACGGTAAATCCGGTAATCATATTCCACGACCTGTTCATTATAGTGGGAAGAGCCGTGTCCCCCAGTCCGTCTTCCACCTTTTCAATCTGTTCACTGATTGCCGAGTAACTTTCGCCATCTTCAAAACCAAAATACCGGTCAACTTTTCCGCAGCCATCGGACACCATGCAGTCAATTTCTTCCACGTACACATCATAATTTGCCATAAGCCTGTTAATCTGCCCTACAATCACTTTTCCTCCCCAGTAAATCAGCGTTCCCAGTATCGCAAAAACAACTACTACCATAATTACTGCGCTGATACTCCTCCTTATATGCACCTTTTTGGCCATAAGCGCAACCGGTTTCTCAATTATAACGGCAATAATAAACGCAATAATAAAAGGAGTCAGCAGCGGTAAAAGATATTTTATAACAAGACATACCACCGTCGTAACTCCTATGACGATTCCAAGTATTTTAATTTTATTTTTGGCTGATGTGTTCATAACTCCACCCCAAAGCAAGTAGTTATTTCCATTATCAGCTATTTTTACCTAAAATATTCAAATGCCTCATATTTTCCGCCAGGCTGAATCTCCACAGTAATTCTGTCCGCTCCGGCAGGATTGGCAAATGACAGCCTGTATGCGAAAAGCTGCGGCATAACACCTCTTACTCCCGCAAAATCAGGATTATATTTGGTATCTCCATACAATCCGTGGCCTCTGGCAGCAAACTGTACACGGATTTGATGGTGCCTGCCTGTATAAAGCTTTATACGCACAAGGGAATACACCCCGCCATCCAGTTCCATAGTCTCTAAAGTCTCATAGGCAAGGCGTGCTTTTTTGGCTCCTGCTGTATCTGCATCCGCAATCCTTGAAATATTATTACGTCCATCCCGGATAAGATAATCTGTCATTTCGCCCTTTGGGGCAGGTCTGCCGCTGACTATGGCATAATATCTCTTATCTATGGAATGTTCTCCCGACATGGCAGACAGCTTAGCCGCAGTCTGTTTATTCAATGCAAAAAGAACCAGCCCCGCAACCGGTTTATCAAGGCGGTTAATAATATGTGTATCCGTCTTGCAGTCTCCCTTTGATGCTCTGTATGTTTTAACCATACTGAGCAGGTCGTTCTCAAAGGAACGCTCAGACTGTGACGCTGTTCCTGCCGGTTTTCTGCATATTATTATGTTGTTGTCCTCATATATTATGTCTGGCTGTATCATAATTTATACTTTAAATCTATACCCCACGCCCCAGATGGTTTCTATGTACTGCGGTTTGGAAGTATTAAACTCTATTTTTTCCCTGATTTTCTTGATGTGGACTGTAACTGTGGCAATGTCGCCTACGGACTCCATATTCCATATTTCTTTGAAAAGCTCTTCCTTGGTGTATACATGGTTAGGATGCTGCGCCAAAAATACAAGAAGGTCAAACTCTTTGGTGGTAAAATTTTTTTCCTCATCATTGACAAACACACGACGGGCTGTCAAATCAATCCTGATACCACGTATTTCCAGCTCATCGTTCCGGGGCGTGAGAGAGCCTATAAGCCTGTCGTATCTTGCAATATGCGCCTTAACACGTGCAACCAGCTCACTTGGACTGAAAGGCTTTGTTATATAGTCGTCAGCACCTAACCCCAGCCCCCTTATCTTGTCGATATCCTCCTTTTTGGCAGACACCATAAGTATTGGAGCATTGCTTTTTTCCCTGATTCGCTCGCATATTTCAAAGCCGTCTATTCCCGGCAGCATAACATCAAGAATATACAAATCAAATTCTTCGCTTAATGCACGCCCAAGTCCGTCAGTTCCGTCATTAGCTATAACAACCTCAAATCCGCTGAGCTCAAGATAATCTTTCTCAAGCTCTGCTATGCTTTGCTCATCCTCAACAATCAAAATCCTGCTCATAATATTCCGCTCTCCTTCACAATAATATTATCTCAATTCATCTGTTTTGAAGTCTGTAATCCAATACAATGACCGATACTCTAATCACCTATGCGCTTCGGTTTGGGCGGTAACTGTTTATGCTTAAGCATTGATATGTGCATTATAGTTCCGATTCCCGGCGTACTCTCGGCGGTGATGCTTCCTCCGTGGTCCTCGATTATTTTTTTCACTATGGACAGCCCTATTCCGCTGCCGCCTTTAGCAGAGTTACGGGACGCATCCGTTCTGTAAAACCTGTCAAAAATATGGGGTATGTCCTGACTGTCTATTCCTTTGCCGTTATCCTCAATATCTATAAAAACATAGTCCTTATTTTCAGTTATTCTTATGTCTATGGCGCCCTGTTCCTTGTCCATATATTTTACCGAGTTGCTGACAATATTGTTAATGACACGCTTAATCTGCTCCGGGTCCGCCACAATTCTCGTTGATGGATTAATCTGGTTATCATAGGAAAGCCTTACCCCCTCCGTATCAAGCTCTGTTGAGATTTCCTCCACACAGTCGCTGAAATAATCAGTCACATTAAGCTTGATAAAATTATACGGTATTTTATCGGCATCTATCTTGGAATAAAATGTAAGCTCGTCTATAAGCTTGTCCATATCACAGGCTTTATTATAGATTGTTCTTATGTAACGCTCCATCTTTTCCTCGGAATCCACAACTCCGTCCATTATCCCCTCAACATAACCCTTTATGGCAGTTATCGGTGTCTTTAAATCGTGGGAAATGTTGCTTATCAGCTCTTTATTTTCGGCATCAATTCTTACCTTCTCTTCTGCATTTTCCTGAAGCCGCCTGCGCATACTGTCAAAATCCCGGCAAAGCTCTGCAATCTCATCCTTTCCCTTAACATCCATCTTAAAATCAAGATTTCCATTCTTGATGTTGTAGGTGGCAAGCTTAAGCTTATTAATAGGGCTTACCGTTTCCTTATATATCCATGTGGTAAACAATCCGCTGGTAAAAATAAGTATAAGTATAATGCCGACAATACCGTCAAAAATCAGCACCTTCATCTGGGGTACAAGCTTATCAAGACACATTACTATGTATGCCTGGCCACGGTTTCCCGTTGTACCGAAATTAATGACATTGACTATGACCTGATAATCGTCACCGATATATATTCCTGCATTGGTATTACCGTTGTAGTCTATATTTTCCAGTTGAACAAGTATCTCCTGAGACATTTCATTGCCGGAATATATGCACTGCATGTTCTTAACTACTATCAGAAAGGAGCTTCTCTTGGCAAGTTCGCTGTTAATATCATCCATAAAATCATAATCATTAAAAAGATAAGGCTCATTCTCTGCTGCCTCAAGCAGCTTATCATATTCGCTCCTGCAAATATCGGACACAAGTGCTGCCGGATTAACCAAAGTCTCATAGGATGTATCACTGGCATCATAGCTGTCCTTAATCTCCCGTAGTTTAAAGGACGCTATAAGTACAAGCGCCATGGAAAAAAGCAATATAGGCACAAGAATAAGTACCGCAAATGATATTTTTAACTTAGTGGAAAACTTCATAATATATCATTATCTCCCGTAAAGTTAAAATAAGCCCGAATATTTCTATCCGAGCTTATTTTACCCCAGTCTCTAAGCTCTTGTTTCCCAATCACTAAGAGACTGGGTATATATTCTCATTAAGTGTTCATATTATACCACAGCCGTCCTTCAAAATACTACTAAAGTATTCTAAACTTTATAAATATTTTCTTAAATCTTCTGCTCTGTCTGTTTTCTCCCAAGGTAAAACAACATCTGTACGTCCGAAATGTCCGTATGCTGCCGTCTGTTTGTATATAGGTCTTCTCAAATCAAGCATTTTTATTATTCCTGCCGGTCTCAAATCAAAATTTTCTCTGACAATTTCCACAAGCCTGCCATTATCTATCCTGCCCGTGCCGAATGTCTGTACATTGACAGAGATTGGCTGCGCAACTCCGATTGCGTATGAAAGCTGAATTTCACATCTGTCGGCTATTCCTGCTGCCACAATATTTTTGGCAACATATCTTGCGGCATAAGCAGCGGAACGGTCAACCTTCGTGCAGTCCTTTCCTGAGAATGCGCCTCCGCCATGTCTGGCATATCCGCCGTATGTATCAACAATAATTTTCCTTCCTGTAAGTCCGCTGTCGCCCTGAGGTCCGCCAATTACGAAACGTCCTGTAGGATTTATGAAATACCTGGTATTTTCATCTATAAGCTCATCAGGAAGCACAGGATTAAATACATATTTGCGTATGTCTTTATGTATCTGTTCCTGGGTAACATCCGGGTCATGCTGTGTTGAAAGAACCACTGCATCAATGCGTACAGGCTTATTATTTTCATCATACTCCACCGTTACCTGTGATTTGCCATCCGGTCTTAAATATTTCAATGTACCGTCTTTTCTGACCTTGGTAAGCTGTCTGGTCAGTCTATGGGCAATGGCAATCGGATACGGCATATATTCAGGCGTCTCGTTGGTAGCATAGCCGAACATCATTCCCTGGTCTCCTGCCCCTATTGCCTCAATATCATCATCGCTCATATTGTCCTCCCTTGCCTCAAGCGCCTTGTCAACACCCATTGCAATATCGGGCGACTGTCCGTCAAGTGCCACCATTACGGCACATGTACTGCCGTCAAATCCTATTTCTGAGCTTGTGTAACCTATTTCCTTAATCGTATCCCTGACAATTTTCTGAATATCAATGTTTGCCTTGGAGGTAACCTCTCCCATAACAACCACAAATCCTGTGTTACAGCAGGTCTCACATGCCACACGGCTCATTGGGTCCTGCTCAAGAAGCGCATCAAGCACTGCATCTGAAATCTGATCACATACCTTATCAGGATGACCTTCTGTCACTGATTCTGAAGTAAATAAAAATTTTTCCATCTTGCATCTCCTTATCTCTCAAATTAAAAAAGAGTCCACACACTGTCATGGACTCGATTAGAACTCAATAATCAAATCCACTTATTGCTCAAAACCGCACAACAATTCAGGTTGTGTCGGCTTCGCTCAGGCTGGCACCTTCCTCCTCAGGGGGTTGCCGTGACTTCACAGATCCTATGTATCTCCATCACTCTGAATAAGCCGGATTAAAATTGTATATTAACTTATCTGTAAATTGATTTTATTACTTTTTTCCGTAATAGTCAATATGTTTTATAAGATTTTTAATGACTGCCCCAATTTATGGATAAAATCAGCGCAAAATTTTCAATCTTATCAGCTTTGTTGATTCTCACACCCCGTATATATCACGAATGTTCATTTACATACTGCAAAAATTCGGGAGTTTTGAACCAGTATTTAACACCCCAATTTTCAAAATTCCATTTATCCATATAATCATTACATTCAAAATCAATATAATAGACAATTCCGTTTTGAACTACAAAGTTGGTAGGGAAATAGTCTATATTCTTATCAGCCGCATACAGCAACGCACATATATCATTTAATTGCCGTATGTAATCCGCTTCCATTTTATCTTGTAATATCAGCTCATAAATTGTATTTCCCTCTATGTATTCTTTTAAAATGCGTTCATTTTCCATATCAACATCTATCATTAAAGGAATATTTATCCCGATTTTTTTCAAACGTTTATAATCGTTTAATTCTGCTTCTATTTTATTTCCAAATTCATAATAATCACAAGGCTCATGGTGAATCTGCTTTAGTACATATTTTCCCGTTCCGTCATCTGCCAGATATGAATAGCCGCCCTTTCCTTTTCCCAACAGCTCTAATATTTTATACTCTTTACCGTTAACACTCATTTCTTTCATGATTATCATCTGACCCTTTTCTGATTTATTTTTTCAATAATAGCATTATTTCTTTAATAAATCAATTTTTCATACTCTTCAACTGCCTTTTCCGCTGCATCCCTATCGATTGGCATATAGTCCGATGCATCCCATATGCCGTTTTTCAATATAGTGATACTTTCCTGCACTGCCTCAAAACTTTTTTTATCTTCGTTATAATCAATTCTAACCAATATATCACATACCTTTTTCAGATAAGCAGGCACTGCGGTTTCACTATTAGCATCAACAAGCTGTACCTCATTTTTATAATAAAGCTTTCCGTTATCGACATAAATATATGAGCTGTCAGCTATACGGGCTGACAATCTGACACCATCACCTTTATGTGAATACTCACCGTACATAATATTCCCATTGGCATCCGTTATACTGTATTGTACAGAATCTGTATCATTACTAATCTGAAAATTCTGCCCCAAAAATTCATCCAGGATTTTCTGCAGAGCATCCGCTTTAGGCATTGCCAACAGTTCAAGATTATCAATATCATAAACATACACCGAGTTGTACCGATATCCCATATCCATAAATGTCATCTTGATAACCAATTCGTCCACGCCATCTCCGGTCAAATCATAGAAAAAAACTCTTTCACCTGCATCTACGGCATATTGGCCACCAAACAAAGTATTATCAAACAGCGACACCTGCGCATCTAACTGTGTTATGTCTACTCCATTGGTGATAATAAGGCATGAATCCGATGCCTTGACAATACTAATGTCTTTGCCTCTTAACATCTGTGTTGCCCAATTATTATCCTGATGTTCCATAGCAGCCATTTCAAATCCGGGATAAAACAAGTTACCATATCCATGAAGCTCTCTTTCGCTCCATACTCCCAAGTTATTATTATCCGTTTCTTTTAATGTATTTAAAAGCTCTCTCATATCCTGCGCTTCTTCAGTTTCTGTTTCAGTCTCCTCCTGATATTGGGATTCCGTTTCTTCCGTAGTATTATAAGTTGTCATTGCAGTTGATGTCACTGCAGTATTGGCAGCACATGCAGTCATCGTGAATATTATTATGTCTGCTGCAACAGTAGCAATTATTTTTTTATAAAATCTCATATAATCTCCCATTATTTATAATTCCAATTACTAAAATTAATTTTCTTTTCATCCCTTTTTCTCCCGTATAATAATATTTATATCAACAAAACGCACAGTAACTTCCAAGAGGTTTCTGTGCGCATAAGACCATAATGATAAATCCACTTATTTTCATTATTCCCCTTATACAACACTGGCTCGCCCTTCCAGTTTGCTATGTTTATAGTATCTCCCATTCAAAACGTTTGTCAACATAAACCTTTTATCCGTTAAATAATTTCCAATAATTGTAAGATATTCCAATATCCTGCTTGACACTCTGCTCCGTTTGTAGTAGTCTATTATATATGTTTGATGTAGTTTTAAAAACTATATGTTACGTTTTGATGAATCATTTGTACAAGTTTTGCATATAATATTATTGTAAATTTTATTTTTATGAAAGGAGTTTTGTTATGCATATTACTATTCGTGAACCCGGCAGCGCAATTACACATTTTATCGGCATGGTTCTTGCCGCGCTTGCCACAACACCGCTTTTAATAAAATCAGCTCTTTCAGGAGGGAATACATTGTTTGCTCTAAGTATTTTCTGCCTGAGCATGGTGCTTTTATACGGCGCCAGCACTACTTACCATTCGGTAAGTCTTACCGGAAATGCATTAAAAATTTTCCAAAAAATTGACCACATGATGATATTTGTACTTATTGCAGGTTCATACACACCGGTATGCCTCATCGTACTTGGCGGAAAACTGGGCTACACAATGCTTGCTATTATATGGGGAATCGCATTTGTGGGAATGCTTCTTAAAGCCTGTTGGATAACCTTCCCAAAATGGTTCTCATCCATAATATACATCGCTATGGGCTGGGTATGTGTGGCAGTATTCGGAAGACTTTGGAGCAGCCTGCCTCATGGAGCTTTCGGATGGCTTCTTGCCGGCGGTATAATCTATACAATAGGCGGTATAATTTATGCAATCAAACCAAAATATTTTAACGACAGACATAAATTTTTCGGACTTCATGAGATTTTTCATCTTTTTGTTATGGGAGGCAGTTTCTGTCATTTCATATTTATGTATTTTTATGTGGCTTAAAAGACCAAAACATTTTTCAAAAACCAAAACGGAGCATCTCAATGAATGAAATGCTCCGCTTTTTAATGTTTTATTCTACTCTCTTATATCCCTTTGGTGCCGGACGTCTGAATATCCTATGCCTGAATATCACTAACAAAATCAAAACCACAATTCCTGCTGCTGCAATTCCTGCCTTAATCCAATTCCGAGAACTAATCATGCTCAGGTTGAAACATCTTATATTAATCCACATTTGATTTATTTTTTCGTTAGTCTCATTGTCAAAATACCCCATAACCGCACTTCTTGCTATCTCCTCTTCGGAAGGATACTGCGCCGCAAGCTGTCTGTGTGCCTGCTCTGCCGGAGCCGTTATGATATAATTCTCATCTTCATTGTTCCCTGAGAAAAAATAACCGACAGGATAGTCAATTACATCCTCTTCATCTTCATCAGCTCCATAGCACCAGTCCGCATACTCAAACACAATTGTACTGTTACCTCCGGCAATGGCTGAAGTATAGCCTATATAATACATATTGCGGACTGCGTTATCCGGTCTTGAAATAAAATTGATAAATGCCTCTGCCGCCTGCTTTTTATCGGCGTCACCATCTATTCCTTTTTTCAGCATTACCCATCCGTCAAACCACAGATTGGTACATTCCTCCGGGACTGCCCACTCAAGGTATAAATCATCTTCCTCTGCCTGAGCAATGGCATACACCCCATCACCTGACCACTGAAGACTGGCTACAACCTTACCGCTTACCATATCCGCCTTACCGCTGTCGGTCTCAAAAGAATACACATTCTCGCGTATTTCCTTAAGCACTTCCTCCGCTTCTTTTATAGTTTCATCATCATTATCATTCATGATATTTTGAAGCTGTTGACTATAGTCCTCTGAACATCTGAACTCCTCACTTGTCAGAAACTCATTGTTAAGTATGGCTACCGTAGAAAAATATGCATCCCTGACGTTATCCTTAATCGTGACTTGGCGAAAATAGCTATCATTGGTGAGGATTGACCATGTAGCCGCATCATCCTCTGTAACATATTCCGGATTGTACACCATTCCCGTAATGCCCCACATATATCCTGCCGCATAACGGGCCCAGCTTTCCCCATCTATCTGGTTTTCATCAAAAATCTTTTCAATATAAGGCGATACTCCGTTGATGTAATAATTAAGCTCATTATTTTCATCAAAAAACCCATCTGAAAGGGGCTCAAGCTCGCCTTCCTTCATAAGCTTCATAATCATATAGTCGGAAGGGCAGACCAAATCAAATCTGTCTCCCAGCGTAAGCTGGCTATACAACTCCTCATTGGTTCCGAATGTGGAATATTCCACACTCACACGCACACCATAGGTTTCGTAATACCATTCCTCAAAATCATCAACCATATGATTTTCACCGAATATATCTGCGCTGTCAAGGTCAATCAGCTCATCTTCATCCCAGTCGCCTTCATCGATATATTCTTCCCAACTGCACACCCTAAGTACAATCGTTTTTTCGGCGCCATTAACAGGCTTAACATACATTACTGCAGATGACATTATCATAACCAAAATTCCGGCCAGTGCAGTAAATCTAAACATTTGCTTTTTCATTGTCTGCACCTGCCTTTCTGCCTGATATTACATTACCTCCTATGACAACAGCCAGTATCACTACAAAAAGAACGGCGGACAAAGCCCATAATGCTGTTTTAATCTGTGTATGTGCACCCTTTGTTGCGTTCACAACATAAGTACTGATTGTGTCAAATGTGGCAGGCTTTGTATATGTTGTTATAAAATAATCATCCAGCGACAATGTCACTGACAACAGAAAGCCCGATACAATTCCCGGAATCAACTGGGGTATAACCACCTTAAAAAGTGCCTGTCTCGCATTGGCACCCAAATCCAATGCCGCCTCATATATGCTGTTATCCATCTGCTTCAGCTTTGGCACAACTGACAGATACACGAAAGGAGATGCCAAGGCCACATGTCCGATTACAAGCGGTACAAAAGTCTCCTTATTAATTCCCAGCACCACGATAAGCAGGACACATAATGAAAATCCTGTCACCACCTCTGCATTTACCACAGGTATCTGATTGGCAAGTCCCACAAGCCTTTTAGGCAGTTTTTTAGAGTAAAATGCTCCGATTGCTCCGATTGTTCCCAGAAATGTTGCTATCAGCGCTGAGCCAAATGCCAAAGCAAAAGTTCCGCCAATCATTCCGAGCAGCTCAGATGTAGTAAACAGCGTCACATAATTCTGCATTGAAAAGTTACCATGGGTTCCGATGGTTGCCGTATCCGTAAAGCTGTACACCATAAGAATCAATATAGGAAAATACATAAATATAAGCACTATGGCAAGCCATGCGGAGCGCAATATTTTTCTTATCATAATATAGCCCCCCTGTCCGTTTCTTCTTCACTAAATCTATTGGTCGCCAAAGTGATTATAAATATAATCAGCAAAAGAACTATGGAAATCATAGAACCGCTATGCCAGTCATACGCATTGAAGTAGCTTCCTATAAGACTTCCCATAATGTATGTGCTGTTATAAAGCATATCAAGGATTACATAGTTGGTCATTGCCGGCAAAAACACCATGGTCACTCCGCTTATGATTCCCGGCAGTGAAAGCGGAACTGTCACCTTGAGAAAAGCTGTTACGCGGTCTGCACCCAAATCTGCCGCCGCTTCTATAAGCGAATTATCCATTTTGCTGAGGGTGGTATACAGCGGCAATATCATAAACGGAAGAAAATCGTAGGTCATACCGATAATTGTATTTATAAACGGATGATATGCAAGGTTGCCTTCAATCATTGTCAGCACTTCCTTAAGCGCAACAATCCTAAGGGTAAAATTAATCCACATAGGCACAAGAAAAAGAACCAGAAGAATTGTCTTTTTCTTCATACGGCTTTTTGCCAGAATATATGCCACCGGATATGCTATCACAAGACAGGTAAGCGTCACAGCAATTGCCACCGCAACACTGTAACATAGCGTTCCGATTGTATTCTGGCTTGTGAAAAAATTAACAAAGTTAGTAAGCGTAAACCTGCCCTCGCCGTTGGTAAGAGCATAGTAAAGTACCACAAGAAGCGGCGCTATGATAAAGCATATCAAAAATGCCGCATATGGTATGCAAAGCTGTTTCCGCGAAAAACGAAATTTCATCTGCGCCACTCCTTTCAAGCTTCTGTTTTAAAAGAAAGTTTTATACTATCCTTCGGAATTATGATGCTGACATAATCCTCTTCATTCCAAAGATACTCATCATGAAGGTGAATATCCTCCTCGCTTTCAGTCCTGACAATATAGTGATAATGGTCGCCCTTGTAAATAAGCGAAATAATATGTCCGCAGGTTCCTCCGGCTTCCGTATCGTCACTCATAGTAACAGATGCAACAGGCACTTCAACAGTAACTGCTGTACCTGCTGTATATATTTCTTCACCCTGTTCATTGACAAGCGTTCCGTTCTCATCAATTCTTGAACCCGGATACAGCCTTGTCACATCACAATCAAACTCGCCATCCGCAAAAAGTACGGTATAATTCTTGGTAAGCTCACCGTCATAAATATTACGGTTCGTCTCCGCAAGAATTACGTGTATTCCGTCAGGCTCAAGACACATACCTATGGTGCTTCCCACCTGTGCATTTCTTGTACTGTGGATAACGATTTCATTATCTCCCGATTCCACTATTATCTCATAGTTCATTCCCTTGAAAATAACTGATACCACAACTCCTGTTATGGTTCCTTCTTCGGCTGTAGTCATAATAATATCCTCAGGTCTTACTACCACATCAACCTTGGCGCCCACTGCCATATCGTCAAGACACTCAAAATCGGCACCGCAGAAATTGACACATTTCTTTCCCGTCATCTTGCCGTCAAAAATATTGCTGTCGCCAATAAAATCCGCCACAAAAACAGTATTCGGCTCATTATATATTTCTTCAGGCGTTCCTATCTGCTGAATCATGCCATCGGACATAACAACAACCTTGTCCGACATTGTAAGTGCCTCCTCCTGGTCATGGGTTACATATATAAACGTAATTCCCAGCTCCTGATGCATTGCTTTAAGCTCAAGCTGCATCTCCTTGCGCATCTTTAAATCCAATGCTCCAAGAGGCTCGTCAAGCAATAATATCTCCGGCTCATTAACAATTGCTCTGGCAATAGCTATTCTCTGCTGCTGACCGCCGGAAAGGGTGGATATGCTCCTTTTTTCAAATCCCTCAAGGTCTACCACCTCAAGCGCATGCCTGACTTTTTCTTTAATTTCTTTTTTGGTAAGCTTCTCATGCCTGGTAATAGTTTCTCCCGACTGATTCCGGTAAGTAACCTCCTTGGTTTTAAGCTTTAAACCAAAAGCAACATTATCAAAAATATTAAGATGCGGAAACAACGCATATCTTTGAAATACTGTATTAATTGGTCTTTTGTTGGGAGGCAGTTTACTGATATCCTCCCCGTTTAATAAAATCTGTCCTTCTGTCGGAATGTCAAATCCGGCAATCATACGAAGTGTTGTCGTCTTTCCGCACCCTGACGGTCCCAGAAATGTTACAAACTCTCCCTTTTTAACCGCAAGATTAAAATCTTCGACTGCTGTAAAGCCGTCTTCAAAACACTTCTTGATTCCTTTGAGTTCAATAATGTTTTCTGAAAAATTCTTATCCATGGCAACACCCGCCGCCTTGATGTCAACAACTGACATTGTACGGCTCCCATCTCCTTTCTTATGTATAATTTATGATATTTACGCATATAATAAAGCAGACCCGATCAAGATGCTTTTCGTTTCCTGACCTGTCTGCCTTTCGTTCCTGTGCTTATATCGCTTAGAAAATAATATATTATTATGGGTTTTATTTCAACACATAATTACTCGTTAACAACATGAAATTCAAATTGCTTGATATCTTTCTCACACTCTGCCTTAATCATGGCTGCTCCAAGCTTACGCATTTTATAATCAAAGTCCTCATATCCACGTTCGATATATTTTATGTCATCAATATATGTGGTTCCTTCTGCCACAAGCCCTGCAATAACCAATGCCGCTCCTGCCCTTAAATCCGGTGCCACAAGCTCTGTACCCATAAATCTGTCAACCCCGGTGATAATGGCAGTGTTGCCCTCTACGGTAATGTCACAGCCCATTCGTGAAAGCTCGCCTACATATTTGAAACGGTTTTCCCATATGCTCTCGGTAACAATACTTGTTCCTTCACATTTTGCCAAAAGAACTGTCGCTTGCGGCTGCATATCCGTAGGGAATCCGGGATAAGGAAGTGTCTTGATATTGGTATGAATAAGATTATCCTTACCTATAACCCTGACTGCCTCATCATATTCCTCTACCTTGCATCCAATCTCCACAAGCTTAGCCGTAATTGCCTCAAGATGCTTAGGTATTACATTCTTAATCAAAACATCTCCACCGGTTGCTGCCGCAGCTATCATAAAGGTTCCTGCCTCAATCTGGTCAGGAATTATGGAATAAGTGGTTCCGTGAAGCTTCTCAACTCCTTTGATTCTGATTACATCAGTGCCTGCACCCTTAATATCAGCACCCATACAGTTAAGAAGGTTGGCTACATCTACTACATGTGGTTCCTTGGCAGCATTCTCTATAGTGGTCCTGCCCTCTGCAAGGCAGGCAGCAAGCATAATATTAATGGTTGCGCCTACGGTGACCACATCCATATATATATGTCCGCCAAGCAGTCTCTCTGCCTTTGCACATATCATTCCGTGTTCAATATCAACAGCAGCGCCCATAATCCTAAGACCTTTCATATGCTGGTCTATAGGTCTGCTGCCGATATTGCATCCTCCCGGAAGCGCAACCTTTGCGTTGCCCTTTTTGCCAAGTAAAGCTCCCAGCAGATAATATGACGCCCTTATTTTCTTAATATATTCATAATTGACTGTTGTAGAAAATATCGTACTTCCGTTAATCTTAAATGTGTGTTTATCGACTTTTTCAACAATCGCTCCAATATCCTTAATTGCTTCAAGTACAACTCTGGTGTCCCTTACATCCGGAATGTTCTCTATTGTAACTGTCTCATCCGACATAACAGCGGCGGCAAGAATTGCTAAAGCGGCGTTTTTGGCTCCGCTTATTTCCACTTCACCGTGCAAACGGTTTCCGCCTTTTATAACGTACTGTTCCATATTCGTACCTCAATAAAATACTGGCAAAGGGTTGAGCCGTAAAAACCACTTTTTCCGCGGTTACTTTGCTCACCAAATAGATAGATAAATATATGCTGAAACAAGCTTGGCATATACTTATCTATCTACTTGGCTCTGCCCTTTTCGGATATTATACCACAAAATATAGTTTTGTAAACTGATTATTTTTTCCTTATAAATTCATTATATTTCCAACTTATGTTTTCAGGCAGAAAACCGGGCAGAACATGCTTCTCAAATCAGTCGTTTACCTCAGTGCAGTCGTGCCGCCACCCTGCCTACAATCTCTTGGGGATTATCTGTTCAAACCGACGCCTGCGTAAATAAAACAGCCTGTTCCGAAAAATACCGGAACAGGCTGTATATAATCTTTTTTAATTTTAGTTGCCTACATAATCAACAGGATTAACCGTACATCCGTTAATATACAACTCAAAGTGGAGATGCGGTCCTGTAACAACGCCTGTCGCACCTGAGTAGGCAATTACCTGCCCCTGATTTACACTTTGTCCATATGACACCAGAATTGAACTGAGATGCGCATATCTTGTCATACTGCCATTTGGATGCTGTATGTCAACGCAATATCCGTATGCTCCGTTCCATCCTGCAGAAACCACAACTCCTGAGGACGATGCTTTTACTGCAGTACCTGTCGGCACATACCAGTCAGTACCTGAATGAAGTGTGTATGTTCCGTTAACCGGATGAACTCTGTAACCATATGGCGATGTAATATTGGTACTGTTGACAGGCTTAATATATGTCGGAGGTGTGAGAGTTCCTCTCTCTACCTGCTTTGCAACCGCCTGCTTTGTAATTGTCTCTTTAATAATTTCACGCTCTGACTCAACACCGTTAACATATGTCACCAATGCAACAACTGAACGTTCACCGGCTGAGCCTTCCCTGATTACATTCTCGGTTCCTATATACAATGAATCGTTGTCAATATACTCAACTGCTGACGAGTATTCTTCATCATATGACGATTCCTCTACAACCACTACCGAAATCTCTGACGCAGGAACAGTTACCGTAATCAAATCTCCCTCATAGATAGTTGTATCTATATCAATTCCATAGTTTAATGCAAATAATTCATCAAGTGTAAGACCATGGCTGTCAGCAATACCGAAAAGAGAATCTCCTGCCTTTACAGTGTAGGTGCCTTTCTCAGCATGCTCTTTAGTAATAAGCTCATAAGCCTCGTCAATTGACACAACATTGGTTTCGCTTACCTTAGTAGGTATTATTTCAATATTTTCCGCAAAATCAACCGAAAGAACTCCGTCCTTGTATACAACATCCTCGTCTTCCGCAGTATCCTGACTCTCGTCCTGTCCGTTCTCTGAAGCTAAAACCTTGGCAGCTTCATTGACCATAACATCCGCTGACACGAAGTTAGTTTTAAGCGACGTATACAAACCGCTGTTGTCTTCAACAAGCTCAACAGTAAATTCATTGGAATCGCTGTATTTATCCTTAACCTTCTCAAGAAGCTCTGCAACATCTTCCTTGGAAGCAAGCGTAACCGTAAAATCATCTATTCTCACTGTATATGCCATAACACTTGTGTCTGTATTCTTCACATTTGACGAAAGACTGGCATAAATGCTGTCAGCAAGGTCCTGCTGTGTTAAAACCGCTCCTCCTGTGTCTTCTGAATATACTTCAATATCAGCCTCTACAAGCGCAAGACCGTCATTCTCTGAATTTATTTTATTTCTGGCATCAAGCAAAGCTGCATTAGCGGTAAGCTCATCGCTTACATAACCAAGCTTCTCACCGTTAAGCACTACCATATACCGCTTGTCCGGAGTATATGTAACAGCTCCGTTGGTCAGCTTTTTGGTAAAAGGTATGGCAACTGCAAGAAAAATAGCAGCAATTATAGCTGTCTTTGCATATGAAAAATATCTATTTCTATGTCTTCCAATAAGATGCATACTTACTCCTTAACACTCTCGTTAACATTTGTAACATTTTCGTAACAATTGCATTGTAGCAAATAGACATACATTTGTAAACCCCTTTTATAAAATATTTTACAAAAATATTACATTTTATCTAAAATTTCGACATTATGCTGCCAACGGTTTCCTCAATAGAGAGTCCGTCAACATCTATCGCAATGTCACTGTAACTTTCATATAATACTACTCTTTCATTATATAAGTCAAGTAATGTTTGTCCTTTTTTCATTGCAACGCCTCTTCCGGCTATGTTTGTAATTCTGGATTCTATGGTTTGGTATGATGCCCGAAGATAAATCACAGTACCGATTTCCGACAGGTGGCGCATTGCATTGACTCCATACACTGCGCTTCCTCCGGTAGCAATAACAGTATGAACCGCATCAAGCTCTGCATTGATGCGGTCTTCTATGGCAATAAATCCATCGTTGCCCTCTTGGGAAATTATATCCTTTAAAAGCCTGCCTTCTTTTTTCTGGATTACTAAATCGGAATCCACAAACTCATATCCCAGTACCTTAGCAAGCACTACTCCGATACTGCTTTTCCCCACTCCCGGCATTCCTATAAGAACTATGTTGTCTTTCACTGTGTAATCACTTTCCTTTTTTCTGTACAGAATATCCGAATTTTCCTATTTTATTGCCCAGCTCAAAATACTCTCCGTGGGAATATGCCACCAAATCTGCATCATTAAGATTAAACTTTCCGTTCTCATCCATATATTTGTCATTAACAGAAACATTTACCACCTCTGCAATAAACATATCATGGCTGCCAAGCCTCTTAATCTCAGTGACCTTACACTCAATGCTTACCGGACTTTCTTCAATTCCCGGTGCGCTGACAATCTGGGATGGAAGCTCTGTAAGCTTCATCTCTTTAAACTTGTCCACATCCCTGCCTGAACGCACTCCGCAAAAATCAGTTGCAAATGCCAACTCTTTTGTCACAAGATTTATTACAAATTCGCCTGTTTCTTCTATTATATTATGGGAGTATCTCTCTGGTCTGACCGATATAGATACCATTGCAGGGTCGGAGCATATTGTTCCTGCCCATGCAACCGTTATTATGTTAGGGCGTTCTCCCTTCCTCTGACAGCTTACCATAACTGCCGGTACAGGATAAAGCATATTGCCAGGTTTCCAATTCTGTCTTGCCATATTTCTCCATTCCGCGCGGCGCGCCTGATACTTTCCTGCACATTCCGCACTATACTATTTATTGATAATTTATTTATATTTTACTGGGTAATCTCCATCATAAGCTGCGGAACAATCTGTTTTTTACGGGACACAACTCCCGGCAGCATCACAGAGCCATCCTTCGCCTTAACGCCAAGCGCATCCTCCGCAAGCTGTCCTGCGCCGTCTCCCACATACAGAAGCTCCGTTCCCGGCAGCATCATATCCGTAAGCATGAAAAACAGCATATCCACGCCCAGTGTCTTGTATTGTTCCTTCATATACGCAAAAATCTTTTTCTTGACCTGCGCCAGCTCATCACTGTCCATACATGACACCTGACCGATTCCGAATGTAACCTCTCCAATGGAAAATTTTTTGTAGTCGCTTGTGAAAAGCTCTTTGGCTGACTTTTCGCTGATATTGCTTCCTGCAAAAAACATTTCATGTGCATATTCCTTGAGATTAATATCTGCAAGCTTCGCCAATTCCTCTGCAGCTGTTTTATCCTCTTTGGTACAGGTAGGCGAGCGGAAAAGCAATGTATCTGATATGATAGCCGAACACATAAGCTTGGCTATTACAGGCTCTATCTCAATACCCTCCGCCTTGTAAAGTCCGTAAATAATCGTAGATGTACATCCTACCGGCTGGTTTCTGAAGAACACCGGCGACATGGTCTCGATTGAGCCAAGTCTGTGGTGGTCAATTATTTCCAGTATCTCAGCGGCATCAATGCCTGCCACTGCCTGTTTCGCCTCATTGTGGTCAACCATTATGACCTTCTTTTTCTGAGCTCCGAGAAGGCTTCTTCTGGAAATCATTCCCACATAATGACCATGCTTATCAAGCACAGGGAAATCCCTATGCCTTTTCTCTGTCATAACCTTGCGTATGTCATCTACATAATCGTCAATTCTGAAAGAAATAAGTCCCTCTTTTCTCATCATATGACCTATCGGAATACTCTGAAAAATCAGTCTTGATACTATAAACGCATCATGGGGAGAGCTTATTATCGTACATCCGTTATCCTGTGCCAGTTTTGATATTGTAATTGAAACAGGGGCTTTATCACACACAACTATGCATCCTGCGCCCATCTCAATAGCACAGAGCTGTGCCTCATACCGGTTGCCCACAATAACAATATCACCCGGCTCGATGCTTTCCTCCATAACCTCCGGCGTGGCAACTGCCGTACACACCTTACCGGTAACGGTAGGACGTTTCTCACTGCCGCAGACAATTCTTCCATCCAAAGTTTCCGCAATCTGTTTGTATGTGGTTTCCGAAAGCTCCAGCAAATCGTTATCATACACATCCATATATGATGTGGCTATATCGGTTATTGTGATAATTCCTTCAAGTTTTTTGTTTTTAACTACCGGAAGTGTCACCACTCCGATTTCATTCATCATATTCCACGCTTTTTTGATGGATATTGCGGATTTTACGCTTTCTGTCTTACGAATCTGCAAATCGCTTACCTGCGCTCTCAAATCCTGAAGAAACGGCGGAGCCTGTACATCACAGCTGCTCAGAACAAACTGGGTTTCTTCATTAAGCTGCCCTGCTCTGTACGGCTTGTAATCTTCGGTTTTTGTCATTTTATTTTTCAAATTGGCATAAGCAATCGCCGAACAGATTGAATCAGTGTCGGGATTTCTATGTCCAACTACATAAACTTCACCCATTGTCTACCTCTTTAATCAGTTTTATAATATTCCCGAATTAATTAAAAACATAATTATTACCAATATTAAAGTCAGCCCATTTACGGCTATGGCTGCTATTATTCCGTTTCTGAGCCTGCCGTAGCGTTTGTCGGCATTGTTCTCAATGGCATCTATTGCGTCCTTAAGATTTTTATAGCTGATAAGATTGTCCTTATGTAATGATGTTTCCAATCCTTCATGCATAATCTCAAATCGTTTAACCGACTGGTCCACCTGTTCCAGACTTTCGCTTATACTTGCCACCTTTTTAACAGAAGCATCTATATCACTTAGGTTTTCACTCATTTCAGACACACGCTTTACTGAAGCATCTATATCTTCAAGGCTTTCACTAAGCTCCAGCACACGCTTCACCGAGGCGTCTATATCTTCAAGGCTTTCGCTAAATTCCAAAACACGCTTTACCGAGGCGTCTATCTGCTCCAGCTTTCCGGCATTATCATTGCGGTCTGCCGCCGCATCAATTCTGGCAAGTCCTGCATCAAGCACATCCCGCAGCTCAACAAGCATGGTTTCCGTCCGCTCACTGCTTGCCGCTATACTGTCAAAATAATTCATCATCTGATTCTTAGTAGATGCCGCATTGACCTCCCGGCTGACTATATTTTTAATTTCATCAGATGTTATATGACCGGTTTCATGCCTTGGCTCTTTACTTTTATTATCTTTAAAACGCTTGTCCAATCCGGAAAAAACATTAAACTTACGCGCCATAGCTTTCCTCCTAATATAGATGTTTATTTTATATTACGCTAAAATATTACACAAGTCAAACAAATAAAGAAAAGGATTGCGCCTTCGCCCAATCCTTTCAAATACACAAATACACTAAGTTTCCATCTGTTTTCCCAAAAATCCTGCTGCCGAGGACGTCAGTTTCTGCTCTGTTTCCCCGAATTTGGTCTTCGGCTCCTTGGTTGTTATTATAACTGAGCCTATTGCATCTCCCTCACATATAATGGGACTTATCGCCTGAGCCTGAAATTCCTCCTCGCCCTGTGTTATCGGCACAAAACGCCGTTCTTCTCTGGTAGCCATGAGATTTTCACGTTCATCAATAAGGTTTTCAAGCTGCTGGCTTATAGGCTTCATAAGCATATCCTTTTTGGAGCCGCCTGACACTGCGATTATCTGGTCTCTGTCGGTTATACAGATTACATTTCCGGTGGTCTGTGCAAGTGCTTCCGCATACTGCCTTGCAAAATCACCAAGCTCTCCTATAGGCGAATATTTTTTTAATATTATTTCTCCCTCTCTGTCAGTGAATATTTCAAGAGGGTCACCTTCCCTGATTCTTAAAGTTCTTCGGATTTCCTTAGGCACAACAACTCTGCCTAAATCGTCAATCCTTCTAACAATACCGGTTGCTTTCATATAGAAATTCCTCCATTTAAAAATACTGTGTCTGAAGTCTAGTATCTGTAAACGAAGGGATTTTATACCTGCTTTATTACTTGAACTGCATGTGGTTTATCCCAGTGTCCGTCTCTCCCGCTCAAGCTCAAAATATAATTTTCTGACACTCCACTTACTGTTGGTAGGTGTCATAACTGCCTTATATTCAATTCCGGTGTTTTCGTTTTTGAGCTGCGCCAAAATTCTGTCCATATGCTTGTCACTTAACCGGCAAAATACCAGCAATGGTCCATATGATGTCTCCCTGATATTATTCTCCGGAATGCCTTTTCCTTCTGCAAGCATCGCCAATGTACATCCATACATATCCTTATTGACAGCCACTGCTTTAATCTTAAGATTGGATGATATTTTTTTTACAAATCCGGTCTGTTTATCATCAAGCCCGAACATTAATATTTTTTCGTTCATATACGGCTCCTGTCATTGAAAATATTTATTAAGTAACCGTCCCTATACAGACAGCAGCGAATATTCCTCCAGATTCCACACCTTATCAACCACATCATTGTAAAATTCAGGCTCATGGCATACCAAAAGTATTGCTCCTTTATATGATTTCAAGGCCCTTTTCAGTTCCTCCTTGGCATCCACGTCAAGGTGATTGGTGGGCTCATCAAGAAGCAGTATATTAGTCTCCACATTAATCAGCTTGCAAAGACGTACTTTTGCCTGCTCGCCGCCGCTTAACACGCGGACCTTACTCTCTATATGCTGTGTTGTCAATCCGCACTTGGCAAGTGCCGAGCGCACCTCATACTGTGTCATTGAAGGAAATTCTTCCCATATCTCTTCAATGCAGGTATTTTCGCTTGGTTTAATCTCCTGCTCAAAGTATCCTTTATATAGATAATCTCCAAGCTCCGCTTTGCCTGATAAGGGCCGGATAAGCCCCAAAACGCTTGTCTCAAAAATAACCTTCCCTGCCGCTCTTGCTTCCTTAAAATTAAACTCCGGTTTCGTTTTTTCTCTGGCAAGCTCTATGACGTCCATCTTGTCCAGCTTCTTCTGGCGTGACATAGCCATATTGCGGGTTGCAACCCGCGCCTTGTTGCGTGCGACAAAATCCTTGAGCTGATCTATCTCCTGCTGCTGCCGCCTGTATGCTGCTTCAAGCTGGGATTTTTTTACTTCATAGACTTCTTTAAATTTATAATAATCTCCCACATACCTGTTGAGCTCCTGATTTTCCATATGATATATTATGTTCACAACGCTGTTGAGAAATTCCATATCATGTGATATGAGAACAAAAGCATTTTCGTATTCCTGCAAATACCGTCTAAGCCATTCAATATGATTCTCGTCAAGATAGTTGGTAGGCTCGTCCAGCAAAAGAATATCCGGCTTCTCCAAAAGCAGCTTCGCCAGCAGCACCTTGGTCCTCTGCCCTCCGCTAAGCTCCGTAACATCACGGTCAAGCCCTATCTCATTAAGTCCGAAAGCCCTTGCAATCTCTTCAACCTTGGCATCTATAATATAAAAGTCGTGACTTAAGTTTTCAGCATTAAGTATCATATATTATATCCTAGCTAATCACACGGGTACAAGCGATAACCGATTTCTGTCCCGGAATTTCGTTATTTTTTATGACGGTCATCTCACAGTTATGGTTTTCTCCGTTTCTTGTAATGACCTGCATATTAAATGTAAAAAACCTTTCATTACTGTTAAAAAATTCATCTATATATTCTTTGGAGGTTCTGCGTATAAATTCACCTCGGCTGTCAGCAGAAAGAACATTGCGTACAAACACATCTATCATTTCCTGCATAGGCGCCTTTTTGTTGCTCTGCTTAACACTGCCATCATCCTTATACAAAGTGGTTATCGTTCCGTCAGTGTAATTCATCTCAATAATTTCAGTATATATGTGGCATAAAAGGGGATAAAAATCCAGTGCCTGCTGTTTATTACGCCTGCTCTGCTCCTTGGTTACATCCCTTATACAAAACAAAAATCTGGCTTTACCGTCAACGTCGCCAACGTAACGTATTGCAACACTAATCCACATCCATTTGCCTTTTTCGTTTTTCCGGCTTACGATAATGTTCTCCGCCCTGTTTTTCCGCCTTGCAGCAAGACAGCCTTCTATAACCCTTTTCTTGGTGTAATTTTCCTCAGGTGAAAAGGTCTGTGTATTATTAATGTAAAGTTCTTGAGGCGATGTTTTATATATTCTTATATATTCGGAATTAACGCTTATCATACGCAATTCATCATCATCATATTCATATAATGCCATTGGCCCTATAATTTCATCCAGAAAAAGCCGTACCTGAGGGTCCTTGACATTAAGTATATTGTCAATATCTATATCGTTAAAATCTTCACGATAGTAATTATCTGCATTTTGTCGGCACTTTTCCACAAACTCCTGTTCTGACACAGGCTTGGAATAGAGATACCCCTGTATATAATCACTGCCTATACTTTTGAGAAATGCTGCCTGATTACTTGACTCAACTCCCTCTGCAACAACAGACATGCCAAGCCATTTCGCCATTTTCACCACACTGCTTACCACATTGCCTGCTCTGTAAGAAGTAACAATCTCATCTATAAGCTTCTTATCCACTTTAAGTACATCAAAACACAAATCCTTTAAAAGATTCAGTGATGAATAGCCTGTCCCAAAATCATCCATAAGTACAATATAACCTTTGGTCTTAAGCTTATTGACTGTATCAATCAGCCGTTCAGGATTATCCATATAGGCTGTTTCCGTTATCTCAACGCGAAGATAGCCTTCCGGTATATTGTATTTTTGAACCAGTCTGTCCAGAATATCCGTTAAATCATCATGATACAGATTGGCTCTTGACACATTTATGGAAAGAGGCACTGCATTATCGCCCTCATCAAGCATCTCCCTGATAATGCGGCATGCCTCCTCCCATACATAATGGTCAAGCTTATTAATCATAAAATTTTTCTCAAACACAGGAACAAAACTGCCGGGCATGAGAAGACCGTATTTGGGATGCTGCCACCTTACAAGCACCTCGCCTGCCGCCACTCTGCCATTCCTTGTATTGTATATTGGCTGGATTACCACAAAAAATTCCCTGTTGGCAATACCTCTTTCCATATCCGATACAAGGTGCTGCCATGTAACAAGCTCTTCGCGCTTGGTTTCCGTATAAACCTCGACTTTATCGGTATGTATGCCCTTAATACTGTTAAGTGCAATAATGGCCCTGTCACACATCTTAATTACAGGAAGACTTCTGTCCTCAATGTAATATACTCCGGCCTGCACAAAAAGACGGTATTTCTCCGAATCCGTCTCTATTGTGTACTTCATTTTGTCTCTGATAAGAGAAAAGGTAGTATCATTCTTAATACATAGGCAGATAAACTTATCTCCGCCCACTCTGCCGATTATTCCTGAACCGAATATCTCATTGCGGAAAGTATTTACAAGCTCCTGCAATACTTTATCGCCCATATCCATGCCGAAAATATCATTGACTACCTTAAATCTCTCAATATCCCAGACCACAAGCATATACTCTAAGTCGGAATTTTCATCAAGTATCCTTCTGGTCTCTGACAGGAAGCTCTTAAATAAGAGCACTCCTGTCAGTTCATCATATAACAGTTCTTTTTTCAAATCGCCCACCTGCTACACTCCTGTGTGAAAATTTGTACTAGATAAGACTCTTATAAAGAGCTGTAATCTCCTCAACACTTGTCTCTCTAGGATTGCCCGGTCTGCACGCATCATCATATGCCGACTGTGCAAGGAAAGGAATGTCCTCTTCCTTAACAATTTCCTTAAGGTCTGCCGGAATTCCTACATCCTGTGAAAGCTGTCTTACAGCATCAACAGCAGCCTTTCTGTATTCCTCCTGAGTCATGTCATCAACGCCCTGAACACCCATTGCTCTTGCTATGTCTCTGTACTTCTCACCTGTAGCAGGCGCATTGTATTCCATAACGGTAGGAAGAATAATAGCGTTGGCTACTCCATGAGGGGTATCGTAAAGCGCTCCGAGAGGATGTGCCATTGAATGAACAATACCAAGTCCTACATTAGAAAATCCCATACCTGCAACGTACTGTCCAAGTGCCATTCCCTCTCTTCCTTCCGGAGTATTCTCAACTGCACCTCTCAGATTCTTTGCAATGATTTCTATTGCCTTAATATGGAACATATCGGAAAGCTCCCATGCTCCCGCTGTGATATATCCCTCAATTGCGTGAGTAAGGGCATCCATACCTGTGGCAGCTGTAAGCCCCTTAGGCATAGTTGACATCATCTCAGGGTCAACAAATGCGACAACCGGAATATCCTTAGGGTCAACACATACCATCTTACGATGCTTTTCATCATCTGTAATAACGTAATTGATTGTAACTTCTGCAGCTGTTCCTGCCGTTGTCGGAACTGCAAAGGTTGTGACTGCCTTATTCTTAGTAGGTGCAACACCCTCAAGGCTTACAACATCAGCAAAATCAGGGTTATTGATAATAATACCGATTCCCTTGGCTGTATCCATTGATGAACCGCCGCCGATTGCAATTATGTAGTCTGCTCCCGATTTCTTAAACGCTTCTACACCTGTCTGTACATTCTCAATTGTAGGGTTGGCTTTAATATTGGAATATACCTCATAAGCAAGTCCTGCTCCGTCAAGAACATCAAGAACCTTCTTGGTTACTCCGAATTTGATGAGGTCCGGGTCAGAACATACAAAAGCTTTCTTAAGTCCCCTTCCTATTGCCTCGTCTGCAATAGATGCTATTGCACCTGCTCCATGATAAGATGTTTCGTTCAAAATAAATCTGTTTGCCATAATAACTTCTCCTTTACATTGTGGGTCGCCCCTGATATTTATATTTTACCACTAACACTGTTACTTTTACAACAAATTATGTGAAATACTTCTGTTTTTTTGTGAAAAAATATAGTAAAATTTAATTATATCTGAAAAAGCATTTTGCCTATTATAAGAGAAAGTATAGAGATTTATTATGCACGAATTATCCATAACCGAGGGAATATTAAATACTGCCCTGAACGAGGCCCGGCGCAGCAATGCGGCTAAAATCACCGGCATTGTTCTGGGCATGGGGCAGCTTAGCAGCGTAGTTCCTGAATGTGTTCAGGAATATTTCGATATGCTTAGCGAGGACACCATAGCTCACGGTGCAAAGCTTACCTTTAATTATATTCCTGCCGTTCTGAAATGCAGGGAATGTAATAATCGCTTTCCCATGGAACATATGAGACTTATATGCCCGGCTTGTAACAGTCAAAAGGTGGAAATTGTTGAAGGCAGGGAATTTTATATAGACCGGCTTGAGGTAGAACTGCCAGAGTAGCCGTTTTTTATTTTGCCCGGAAGTCAGAAAAACGGGAAACCGCTTAATGCCGGCTTCCCGTTACTGTTTAAATTAATTTCAATATCTATGGTGTAATCAGACAAACGGAATTCCCGGAAGTGCGAAAAATACAGTACACTTATACAGGAAAAGTCCGATAAGGAAATCAACAATCACAAGTCCTGCAACCATAATTGCAAGCGATAAAACCAACTGTTTTCTATCCTTAATTTCTTTGCTTAAGATGATAAATCCCTGAATTGCTGTAAGCACTGACATACAGATAATGAAAATAGGGAATATCATGCCATTAAGCGCTCTTACATGAATAAAGTTGCTGATTACTCTTACAACCGTAGCTCCCAAAAGAGGAACGGAAACTGCTCCGCAAAGAGAAAATACTTTATTAATATCTGTCTTTCTCTTAAGAACAACTGCATCAATAAGGTACGCAAGTCCCACTACTGCCGCTCCCATAAGTACAACGAAAATAATAGGGAAGAAAATTGACTGGAAAATAGTTCCAACATTAATTCCATCGGCCTTAAGTATATCCCATCTTGTTACCCCTGCATAATCAAGGTATTCACCATAACTCATACCAAGAATTTTGTACATACCCTTAAGGGATTTCTTAGCTGCTGAAAGTGAATAAATAATATTAGATATAAGGTTAAGAACCGTAGCAATTACATACGCAACCGTAATCATTCCGATAAGAACTGCTGATGAAGGAATTGTTCCGTTCTCATAATATTCCTCTGCTGCTGTGAGAGGTTTCTTAATTGTGTTCTTGATATGCGCTATAGCCTTTGAAAAAGCTCCTCCCATATCTACTGATTTTCCGGATGCCGCCTGATTTGGCTGTGCATAAGGCATCCCCTGTGGAATATTTCCCTGTGGCACTCCCTGCGGAATGTTTCCCTGTGGAATGTTTCCCTGTGGCACTGACTGTGCATTGTTCTGCTGGCAGGTACACACTTCCCCATCAGCTAACTGTTTACCGCAAATTGTACAAAAAGCCATGTAACTCAATCCTCCTAAATTGTCTCTTTTCATTATATTAAAGAGCCTTTAACTATTTGAATATATCACACGTTTCCCAAATAGTCAATAAACCATTCACTATTATTTGTCCAATCATCATTGACAAAAGGATTGCTTTAATAATATTATCATTATGAAAAATATTTTTATCTTATATTTTGAAAGGAAATCATTATATGAAATTAGTGATACAACGTGTTACTGAAGGCTCAGTAAAAGCAGATAATAAAATAATAGGCAGGATAGGCAGGGGTTTTGTGGTGTTTCTGGGTGTGGAAGAGGCAGATACCGATGATATGCTTGCAAAATTCGCAGACAAAATGATTAAGCTGCGCATTTTTGAAGATGAAAACGGCAAAACAAACCGTTCTCTTACTGATGTTGGCGGAGCTTTGCTGATTATATCCCAATTTACCCTTTGTGCCGACTGCCGGCACGGCAACCGACCTGGATTTACCGGGGCAAAAGCTCCCCTTGAGGCTGAAAGAATGTATGAAAAATTCATTGAATTGTGCCGCCTTCAAATTCCAACCGTTGAACACGGTCAGTTCGGTGCGGATATGGAAGTATCACTTGTAAACGACGGTCCTTTTACGATAATTTTAGATGATTCACAGATAAATAACAAATAGAAAAGCCATAAATCAAACAATCCCCCTCACATTCAATTCACGCTTCAAAGACAGGCGTCATCGAATAGTAAGGGGGATTTATTTTTATTTCTGTTTTAACCGGATAAATTTCTACAGATTTTTCACTGCATTGACAACATTATCAACAGTAAATCCGAATTTTTCAAAAAGCACATTGGCAGGTGCGCTTGCGCCAAAACCATGCATCGTCACATAAGCTCCATCAAGTCCTACATACTTGCCCCATCCGTAATCGGAAAGTGCCTCAACAACCACTCTTTTACGGCAAGCTTTTGGAAGAACAGCTTCTTTATATTCATCACTTTGACGCTCGAAAATATCCATACAAGGCATACTTACAACACGAACATCAACTCCCTGTTCCGCAAGAACCTTTTTCGCTTCAACTGCAAGAGATACCTCTGAACCGGAAGCCATAAGTATGGCATCTGGAACTGCCTTGGCAGAATCATCAATGATGTATCCTCCTTTAAGCGCATCCCTGCTTGAACCTGCCATCTGCGGGAGGTTCTGTCTTGAGAGCACAAGTGCCGTAGGGGTATCCTTGTTTGTAAGAGCATAATACCATGCAGCTGCTGTTTCCGTTGCATCACATGGGCGGTATACTGCAAAATTAGGCATTGCCCTAAACATCGCAAGCTGCTCTATCGGCTCATGTGTCGGCCCATCCTCACCTACGCCGATGCTGTCATGCGTAAACACAAATGTAAGCGGAAGCTTCATAAGTGCCGAAAGTCTTGCCATCGGTTTGGTATAATCACTGAATACAAAGAACGTGGATACAAATGCCCTAAGTCCGCCATGCAGCATAAGTCCGTTGCCTATGGCAGCCATTGCAAGCTCCCTTACGCCAAAATGGAAGTTACAGCCTGCATAGTCATCCTTGGAAAAATCTCCTGCACCGTTCATATAAGTCTTGGTTGAAGGTGCAAGGTCTGCCGCACCTCCCACAAGGTTAGGCATAAGCGCCTTAGCCTTATTGAGAACCTTACCTGATACGCTTCTTGTAGCCTCGGCAGCATCTCCGTGCGCCCAGAATTCTTCCGTATCGAGAACCTTAGCCGCCCTGTCCTCATCATTGTACTCATCCCAGAGAGCTTTCATATCAGGATATTTTTCACAATATTCCGCAAAAAGTGTATTCCACTGAGCCTCTTTATCAGCACCCTTTTGAGCCAGTTCTTTATAATTGTCATAAACTTCATCAGGAACATAGAAAGGCTCTTTAGATTCCCAACCAAGGTTGTCCTTCAGCGCATCAATATTCTCTGCCCCAAGAGGCTCGCCATGTGCGCTTGCTTTTCCCTGCTTTGCCGGGCATCCAAATCCAATCTGTGTTTTAACTGTGATAAGTGAAGGTCTTGTTGTATCAGCCTTTGCCTCTTCAATCGCCTTTCCGATGGCATCTGTATCATTGCCGTCCTCAACTGTAATTGTCTGGAAGCCAAAAGACTCGAATCGTTTCTGCACATTCTCTGTAAATGCAATATCTGTGCTTCCCTCAATAGAAATGGAATTTGAATCATATATTACAATCAACTTGCCAAGTCCCATTGTTCCTGCAAGTGACATAGCCTCTGAGGAAATACCCTCCATCATACAGCCATCACCGCCAAGAACATATGTGTAGTGGTCTACCACCGGGAATCCTTCTTTATTAAAAACTGCTGCAAGATGGGCTTCTGCTGCCGCCATACCGACTGCCATACCCATACCTGCCCCAAGAGGTCCTGTTGTTGCTTCAACGCCGATTGTATGACCATACTCAGGATGTCCCGGCGTAAGTGAACCGTCCTGTCTGAAATTCATCATATCTTCCTTGGTAAGTCCGTATCCAAAAAGATGAAGCAGTGAATACAAAAGTGTTGAACCATGTCCTCCTGAAAGTATGAAGCGGTCCCTGTTAGCCCACTTTGGATTAGCAGGATTGTGATTCATATGCTTGCCCCAAAGCTCATAACCTACTGCGGCACAGCCCAGCGGAAGTCCCGGATGCCCTGAGTTAGCTTTCTGTACAGCATCGGCTGCAAGAATCCTGATTGCATTAACTGACAGCTTATCAATCTGTGTGCTCATATTGTTGTCCCTTTCCTATATAAAAATATTCTAGCCAAATACCTTCTGATAATCAGCAACAAATTTTTCAATTCCCTGGTCTGTAAGAGGATGCTTCGTCATCTGCTCGATTACCGCATAAGGAATTGTTGCAATATCTGCACCTGCAAGCGCACAATCCGTTACATGAATCGGGTTACGAATGCTGGCTGCGATAATCTCTGTATCAATCTCAGGATAATTCACAAAAATATCAGAAATAGTTCTAATCAAATCAATTCCCGGTGTGGATATGTCATCAAGTCTTCCCAGGAAAGGTGATACATATGCTGCACCTGCTCTTGCTGCAAGAAGTGCCTGATTTGCCGAGAAGATAAGTGTTACATTAACCTTGATTCCTTCTGATGACAGCACCTTGGTTGCCTTAAGACCCTCCACAGTCATCGGAATTTTAACAACCATATTAGGATGAATTGCCGCAATTTCACGTCCCTCTTTAATCATTCCTTCTGCATCCTGTGTTGTAGCCTTAACTTCACCGCTTATAGGTCCGTCAACTATTGATGCTATCTCTGCAATAACCTCTTTAAAATCTCTTCCCTCCTTGGCTATAAGAGACGGGTTAGTAGTTACTCCGCAGATAACTCCCATATCATTAGCTTTCTTGATGTCTTCGACTTTTGCTGTGTCAATAAAGAATTTCATTAAAAATACCTCCTATGATTCCTCATATGATGCCCATAAGGGCTATTATATAATAAAATTTTACATCAAAACAAAGGAAAAGGCAACAAAATAATTATGCGGCAGACAGACCTTATATTACAACGCAAATAAGTCTGCTGCCGCACTGTATATAAATTTTTTGTTCCCTGTCACTTAAAACCGATAGAAATATCGCCATGGGTACAATTCAAATCCATAAAATGCTCCCAGTCATTATCTATTGTATACACATTAGATTTTGTGGTTTTTTCATGCCGGAGAAACATGCCTGCTGTTTTTATTGAGCGTTATTCCACGCTTCATTCCATACCTGACTATCTATGGTTTCAGCATAATTATATGTATTTGTTTCCACAAGCTCTATCTTACTGTCATCGCTATATATAAAAGAGTGAGCATCATCATCAAATACAAGCGGTATTCTCAGCGCCGCAGCATATGCTGTGTAGTTTCCCGTTACGGGCATATAGCCATCCTCATAATCATAATGCGCTGACAACCATATTCCTGCATAAATAACACCGTCTTCTACCATAACATAGTTACTGCAATATTCAACATCTATGTCGGATACAGCAATCACACTGTCGGATAGCTCCTCATAAAATTCAACAGTGTTTCCATTGTTATCGCTTATTGTACAGGATGCAATTCCATTTTCAAATATCATAGCGGTTACGGTAAATTGGTTCTGCAGTTTACGGTATATGTCATCCGATGGTAATATCAGAATCGGCTGCTGAGTCACATCATAAACATACAAGCTGGTCCATGTTCTTCCATCGTCTTTATCATAATCCTCATCACGAATAATAATATCATCTATACCGTCCCCTGTAACATCTGTTTCCATAACTTTAGGTGTCATTGCCATATACGGACTTCCGGCATATCCCCCAATAGGTGATTTGACTGTATTAGTTGATATGTAATCACCGGATATTATAGTAAATGTGTACACACCGCTTAAATCATTATCTACATTTGATAATGGCATAATTCCGTTGTCAACAATGCGGATGCCTTCGCCGGACACCAATGTCCTATAGCTCTTTCCATTGATAATTGTGTTGTCAAGAGTAAATCCGGGATACAGTATTTCTCCGAATCCGTTTAATTCATATTCCGACCATGCGGTAACAATTTCCACATCCTCATCTATGGAACCAACATCATCTCCTTCTGCCGACGTCGGCTCACTGTCGGATTCTTTCCCGGATTCACTGATATTTTCCATAGTGCCATTCTTCGCATTCTCTGATGTGCTGCCACAACCTGATAATACAATTACAAGCTGTAATATTAATAAAACTGCCAATATTTTTCTCATGATATTTCCTCCCGCCAACACAAAAAGAACACACAATCTAAAGTTAGGTATTGTGTGCTCCAATATAAAAAATCCATTATTCCATTATACAGCAACACCCAGTGTATTAAATATCAACTACCCTATTATGATATTATCATAGATTGTAACGACTGCCAATATTGTGATGTTTGCTGAGCTTCATCCCTGTCACTTGAACCCGATAGAAATATCGCCATGGGTACAATCCAAATCCATAAAACGCTCTCCGTCATTATCTATTGTATACACATTAGATCTTCCGTTATAGTTTTTTCCTGCCAGAGACACATTCCCGCCATTAACGTTAATGCTGTAACTGTAATCCGACTGGTCAAGTGTAACAGCCATGCCAATGTCTCCCTTCTGGCAATCTGCCGTCACTGAAGCACCCGGATTACCGTACAAAGAAACCTTTCCTCCATTGACGGAAATGTTGCTGTCATTCAACACATAAACCTCTTCCAAGTCTACATCGCCATGGTTTAATTCCAGATTAAGACTGTCAACTGACAGCAGGGTTTCCGAATAAATATGACCGTTTTTAACAACAATGCTGAACATTTCGTAGCTTTCATCCTCAGGCAGAACAAGAACAGCCTCCTGATTACGGTTATTACTGAAATACAAGGTGCCGCCGCTGATTTCATAATCTGCTTCATCCCCATCGTGACGCGTCAGGGAAAATTTATCGCCTGAACGGATGTATAAAGTGCCCTCCGAAATTTCTATTTCCAGATCAGTAAATTCCTGCTGGGTTTTGACTGATGTAGAATCGGAACCTTGTGTACCGGCTTCCTCGCCTATGGTTTCTGTTTCATTTTCACGAATATTGACTGAGTTAACAGCCTCATCCTGCCGGCTATTGTCCGAACTCTCATCAACCTGTGTTTCATTTCCGTCCTTCAACGAGATATTAAATGAAAAAATTCCGCATCCAGACAACATAATTGCCAAAACAGCTGCAACAGCCAAGCCTAACTTTCTCATATATACACCTCCGTAAAAAATATGTCCTGTGCCAAACTAAGTCCGCAACTATTATTTACATTTATATTATACTCCATATACCTTCATAGCGGAAGACATATTCTGCAATATCCGCATAAATAATTAATTTCTATATCCAGCTATAGCTGCGCATCAGGAATATCCAGCCGGTCAGCGTCAATGCTGACAAAAGCGTAGCAAGCACAACAACGCTTGAGCTCAGAACCTCGTCATTTTTCATATTTTTTGCCATAATATAGCATGTTACGGTTGTAGGCGAACCAAGCATGACTATAATTGCCACAAGCGCCTCATTGCGGAATCCCAACGCCAACGCCGCCGGTAAAAAAACAAGAGGCAGTCCCACAAGCTTAATAAATGCTGCCGCACATGTGGGGGCTATTTTGGCAATCGCCTGACTGCCCTTAAAGCCTGCTCCAACCACCAGAAGCGCAACCGGCGTGGCTGTCTGTGCAATGCTTGTTATTGCTTTAAGCGGTATTGCCGGTATTGGTATACCTATTATCGAAAAAGGCAGCCCTGAAAATATACCTATTATAATTGGGTTTTTGGCAATTCCGATCAAAGCCTTTTTCACTGCGCCTTTGCCGTTTTCACGGTCAGCTGCTCCAAATGTAAGAATTATAACTGAATATATATTATAAAGAGGAACCGCCGACACTATCATAAGCGGTCCCATGCCGGAACTTCCGTATATATTTTCTATAAAGGCAATGCCCAGTATGGCCGCACTTCCTCTTGCCGCAGCCTGTGCAAACGCCCCGACCATGCTTTTATCCTTGAGAAATATTCTTGCTCCAAGCCATACCCCGGCAAACATAATGGTGGTCGATGCCATGCAAAAAACCACAAAACGTATATCAAAATCCGAGTGAATATCCGCCGTGGCTATCTGCTGAAATAAAAGAACGGGCAATGCCACCTTGAATACGTATTTGTCAGCCACTTTTACAAATCCTTCAGTAAAAAAGCCTACACGCATAAGCACATAACCCAGCACTATAACAATAAATATTGGAATTGTAGAATTGAGGCTGAAAATCAAGCTGTCCATTGCATCCTCACAATACAGAATTATTAATAAGTATTTTATACGAAATGGCAAGACAGATAAGTTCTGCTTTGCAAATCGGATACAGGCTGCCGAAAGCAGTCTGCATCCGACCGCATCCTGGTGGAGAGTATTTTGTTATATCGGGAAATCCCAGGGAATTTCCGATATACTAAAAAAGTGCAGCAGTCTCATAACTGTTCTCAATGTTACAGTATGAAACTTTTGCACCTTTTATTTTATAATGTATTTATGAATTTGTCAAATGCTGCTTTTCCTGCCTCATCTCTTTTGAACACTCCCGCATGTTCAAGAACCTTGGCAAAAACAATACCGATTTCTTTCTTGATGATTTCGTCAACATTATCTGCGTTAATGACATCGTACTGTGTCTTAAACTCATCTACCCAGTCTGCATGCTTCTGAATTTTTTCATTGGAGCGGATGTCCTTGCCATTGACAATGTAATCCTTAAGAAGTTCAATTTCCTCTTTAAGTCTTGAAGGCAGAACAGCAAGTCCCATTACCTCGATAAGACCGATATTTTCCTTCTTGATGTGATGAAGCTCCTCATGAGGATGGTATACGCCAAGGGGGAATTCATCCGTTGTAATATTGTTACGGAGTGCCAGATCAAGCTCGTACTTACCGTCTTTAAAACGGGCAATAGGAGTGATTGTATTGTGAGGTTCGCCGTCAGTCTCGGCAAAAACAAATGCCTCTTCATCAGTATATCCCCGCCATGTTTTAAGAATGCGGTCGGCAAGGTCAACTATCCTTTCCGTATCGGTGCTTCTCAAACGAATAACCGAAAGCGGCCATTTTACAATTCCTGCCTCAACGTCCTCATAGCCGTTGATGGTAAAACTTTTCTCAACAGGCGCTTTCGCCATTGCAAAATCATAATTTCCGCCCTGAAAATGGTCATGTGAGAGAATTGAACCGCCCACTATCGGAAGGTCTGCATTGGAGCCAAGAAAATAATGCGGAAACAGCTTTACAAAATCAAAAAGCTTCACAAATGTGTTTCGCTCTATTTTCATAGGAGTATGCTCACCGTTAAATACGATACAATGCTCATTATAATATACATACGGAGAATACTGGAATCCCCAGTCGCAATCGTTTATTGTTATAGGAATAATTCTGTGGTTCTCCCTTGCCGGATGGTTTGTTCGTCCTGCATATCCCTCGTTCTCCTTACAGAGAAGGCATTTAGGATAGCCGCTCTGCTTGGCAAGCTTAGCCGCCGCAATAGCCTTAGGGTCTTTTTCCGGCTTACTTAGGTTGATTGTAATGTCTATATCGCCGTACTCGGTAGGTGTAACCCATTTCATATCCTTGCAGACACGGTACCTTCTGATATAATCGGAATCCTGACTTAACTTGTAAAAATAGTCCGTAGCTTCTTTAGGTGATTTCTCATACAGTCCGTTAAATGTATCAATAACCGTCTTAGGTCTTGCCATAAGGCAGTTCATAACCTTTGCGTCAAACAAATCACGGTATACAATGCTGTCTTCAATAATATTCTGCTCCACCGCATAGTCAAGAATTTCTTTCAGAGTTTCCTCTAAATTAACGTCCGTATAAGCAACCCCATCATCCTCATAGTCCTCAAGCTTAAGGCATTCCAGAATAAGGTTGGTGGTATATATTTTTTCCTCCTGCGGCACAAGTCCTGTTTCAAGTCCGTATGCCACAAGCTTCTTAACTGCTGAATATATCATAGCTCCTCCTGTTTGGCATATCCGTTAGGATGTGTGCTGTGCCATTTCCATGCTGTGGAAATAATTTCCTCAAGGTCCGCATGTTCCGGCTTCCAGCCCAGAACCGTCTGTGCCTTCTCACTTGAAGCGATAAGCTGTGCAGGGTCGCCGGCACGTCTCGGAGTTGTAACCGCAGGAATCGGATGTCCCGTTACTTTTCTCGCTGTTTCAATAACCTCGTTAACAGTAAATCCCACACCGTTGCCAAGGTTGAAAATATTGCTTTCATTGCCTTTCATAAGGTAATCAACCGCAAGAATATGAGCCTGCGCAAGGTCTGTTACATGGATATAATCTCTGATACATGTTCCGTCCTTGGTCGGGTAATCATCTCCGTAAATACTGATTGCCTCTCTCTGCCCCAAAGGAACCTGAAGAATAAGCGGAATGAGATGTGTCTCAGGCTTATGCGCCTCTCCGATTTCACCGCTTACATGTGCGCCGCAGGCATTAAAATATCTTAATGATACATATTTGAGTCCGTGAGCTCTGTCAGTCCATTTGAACATTTTCTCCATTGATAATTTAGTTTCGCCGTAAGCGTTGGTAGGCTCTGTCTTGTCTGTCTCAAGAATAGGTACCTTTTCCGGTTCTCCGTATGTGGCTGCCGTCGATGAAAATACTATTTTATCAAGTCCGTGAGCTACCATGGACTGCAAAAGAACCTTGGTTCCGTTGACATTGTTGTCATAATACTTAAGAGGATTGGTCATACTTTCACCTACAAGTGAATTGGCGGCAAAATGTATAACCGCATCAATTTTTTCTTTGTCAAGGACGCTGTCAACAAACTCTCTGTCTCTTATGTCTCCCTGATAAAAACGCGCCTTCGGGTGAACAGCCTCAATATGTCCTGTCTCAAGGTTGTCAATAATTACTACGTCTTCGCCCTTTTCAATTAATGCGTAAACCGTGTGTGAACCGATGTATCCGGCTCCTCCCAAAACCAATACTGTCATAATGCTTTGCTTCTCCTTTCACATATATATTTTCTAGATAACTCCTGCACCCTCGCCGACTTCCACTACATAGAAATCTGCGGCATATCCGATTGTATCTTTATACTCTCTGCCTACATTCTCAATAAATGCATCAATGTTATCGTTTTTCACGATGCTGACCGTACATCCGCCGAATCCTGCGCCAGTCATTCTTGAACCGATAACACCCTGCTGCTTAAGCGCTGCTGCCACAAGAGTATCAAGCTCCTTGCC
The DNA here is from genome assembly GCA_964414835.1 of uncultured Butyrivibrio sp. Classification (GTDB taxonomy): domain Bacteria; phylum Bacillota; class Clostridia; order Lachnospirales; family Lachnospiraceae; genus Eshraghiella. The sequence goes on from CAYPWY010000010.1 coordinate 56,246, forward strand.
TGTAACCTCGTAATCATCTCTCAGTGAATCATGGGAGGCAATCATAAGCTTGCCAAATTCATCAATATCGCCTGCTTTAAGAGCCGCAACCGCTTTGATTGTCCTCTGGTTCTCATATACTGCGTGTTTTGCACGTCTCTGTCTTACCTCTGACTTGATGGCTGATTTGTTTGCCTCAAACTGTTCCTCTGTAAGCTCACCCAGACTCTTAATGTCAATAACCGTCTGAAGTTCCGCAAGTGCTTCCTCACACTCTGCACGTCTTTCGTTGTATTTGGAGTCGCCAAGACCGCGCTTTTTATTGCTGCATGCAATTACAATCTTGGCATCATTGAGAACTATCGGTGCGTACTCATATGAAAGGTCTGCCGTGTCAAGAAAAATGGCATTGTCCTTCTTGCCCATGGCGATTGCAAACTGGTCCATAATTCCGCAGTTTACTTTGTTGAAATTATTTTCGGAATACTGCCCGATAAGCGATATGTCAATCATATTCACATCAAAGCCATACATATCACGGAGCAGTACGCCTGTTCCCACCTCAACCGAAGCTGATGACGAAAGTCCTGAACCGTTAGGAATGTTTCCGAATAAAAGAATATCGAATCCGTTGGTAATCTCATATCCTTTTTCGCCAAACGCCCACATAACTCCCATAGGATAGTTGGTCCAGTCAGCCTCCTTGCTCCAAACAAGGTTGTCAAGACTGCCCTCAAGCACCCCAAGACTCTCAAAGTTGGTTGAGTAAAATCTTAATTTCCTGTCATCTCTTTTTCTTGCCACGAAATAGGTTCCTATGGTCAGCGCACATGGAAACACATGACCTCCGTTGTAATCTGTGTGCTCGCCGATAAGATTCACACGTCCCGGTGCAAAATATGTACGGATGCCTCCGCCGTCACCGAATATTTCCTTGAATTTGATGATAAGTTCTTCCTTCATTACCTTTCTCCTTTTTAAATATTTTTACATTTTACTAATACCTTTATCTGTGTAAATTATATCACTGCGCAAGCGCTTGCGCAATATATAAATCTTTACTTTACAATATTTTTTATTTTAGTACTATACTTATTATACACAAAAATAAAACCGGAAACAACATTCCGGTTTAAAAATATATATTTCATTATGCAATATTATTCATATATCCTCCTCTGTTCACTGTACATCTATCCAAACAAGATTTTCTTCATCGGTAATTTCATTATATGAAACAGCCAATAATTCATATTCCAATGCATGATAATAATCCCCTGTTATCTCATACATATTATTTCCACCGGCAATAATTTCATTATTCGAATCAATAATCAGAGCCTCTTCTCCATTGCTGCTGAGAAAAATAAATTCTTCATCAGGCTTATTTTTTAATACTGACTCCACATTTGAATTAAGTGTAAAATTACACGTATTAGTAATCTCACCATCCACATAAAATAATGTATACATGGCTCCCTTACTAAAGTCTTTTGAAAAAATACAGAGCTCTGAAATCATATTCTCCTGCATATTTATATCATATGCGTCAAAATAACGTATCGGCACCGTCGAAACATAAAACCCTGACTCCCCATACAAGGAAAACTCTTTAGTATTCTTACATAAATCGGATATATCAGACACCATAGTATCATAAATATCCTTGTAACCATTATCTCTGTTAAAAATTTTATCTACCGGAATAATTCGACTGTAATCAATGTCTGCCGCCTGTATATCCTTCTCATTAAGCTGCAGATATGAATCCTTCTCACCTCCCAACACCAAATTAAGTGAATCCTGCTCTCCCGATTCCGTTGCATTATTGGTTCCTGACGCAGCCCCGGTTTTAGTACATCCGGTCATCATTATAAGACAGCTGACCAAAAGCAAAACAATTTCTCCTATAATCACCCTTTTTAACATAATACTCGCCTCCCAACGCTTTCCCCTGTCTTATGATACAATCAAACATTATCCAGTTCCCCATATAGTCATATTTGTAATTGCATAAAAGACAAAAACAATTATCTATGGTTTTATTATATAGCCTTTTACGCCTGATGTCAAAACAAATTTTATTTGAATTCTCCTTCTCAATAATAAAAAAATACAAAAACACGGAACCTTTTTTATAATTAAATCACCACAAAATAACCAAACAAAGGAGTGTTTTTGCATGATTAATTATAACAATTAAAAGAGATTTAACTAATTTTTCAATTAAAATTTCCAAGGGTTTAAAACGCCCACAGCAGAATTTATGCACCTATGGTATTCTTGCAGGGAACAACCTTCACCTAAGCGAGATTAACCATTCTCTGAAAGAAAACATTACACTCAAAAAGACCATTGAGCGGCTGTCCAGAAACCTGAACGCTTTTGAGAAAAAACAGTCCCTTATGCAGAATTATCTTACCCTTGTAAAACAACACATAAAAGACGATTATTCCGTAATTGTCATTGATAATTCAGATATTGCCAAGCCTGCAAGCAGGAAACCGGAGGCTATCTCTGAAATATGTGACGGGAGCACAGGAGAAATCACAAAGGGCTATCTGACTATTGAAGCGGCAGTACTGTCTGAATCCGGTAAACTGCCTCTCCCAGTCTATGAGAAAGTTTTCTCGGCAGCAGAACACGGCTTTGTAAGTGAAACCTATGAGAACCTGTGCTGCCTGGAATCCTTATCCAAAAATTTCAACAATAAATGTGTCCGCACTCTTGACAGGGGCTTTGATGCCAATGATTATTACCGCTATTTCCTAAAGCACAATGAAAGTTTTGTTATCCGCACAAAGAAAAAAGGAATGTTATTTTTAACAGAAAAATGGGGAAACTCAAAATTATTTAGCAAACAGCCCATTTTTTCTTAATTTCATCATAATCATTTTTAAAAATATGCCCGTTAATTCCTACGCTCAGCGCCCCCTCAACATTGTCCTTCCTGTCATCAATAAAAAGACATTCTTCTGCCTTAAGCCCGTAGCGTTCAAGAAGTATCTCATATATTCGTCTGTCAGGCTTTACAATGTGCTCATCAGAGGACACCACAATACCGTCAAAATCCTCAAGCGGAAAATACTTAGGGAAATATTGATAAAACAAAGAGCAGGCGTTGGAAAGCACATATATTCCGTAACCTTTTTCCCTGACATACCGACAAAATTCCCCTGCTCCGTCCACCGGTATCATACAGACATCCCACTGTTCAACACATATCTTCAGGCCTTCATGAAGTCTGTCCGGCACACGCTTGCTTACGCCATCGTACCGCTGTTCATTGGTTATAATCCCCAAATCTCCCTGCACCCACTCCGGTCCGCCGAAAAGCTCCTTTAAAATTATCTGCTTGTCTTCTTCGTTATCAAAAACCTTATCAAGAATCACATTGGGATTGTAGTCCAATAGGACATTTCCCATATCAAGAATGATGTTGTGTATCATAATATCTGTCCTTCTTCGCTTCCCTCGCACTCGTTAAGTGTTCATATTACACCTCGACTACCAGGTTCGTGCTTCGCACTCTCCAAGGGTCTGGTATATATTTTTATCATACCACATGCGGCTGTATATTTCATCTGTCTTTTGGAAAACTTATTGCAATGATATTTTTATTGTGGTACGCTTGGAATGTGAGCAAACGCTTGCGCAAATTGCAGATTTTAACAAGGAGATTTTCAATATGGAACGAAATACTCTTTTTCCTCAGATTAACGGCATAATGCATGGCGGAGACTATAATCCTGAACAGTGGCTTGACCGTCCGGATATTCTCCGAGAGGATATACGACTTATGAAAAAAGCAGGAATGAACTCTGCCACACTGGGTGTTTTTTCCTGGTCAACCTACGAGCCGATAGAAGGCGAGTACCATTTCGACTGGCTGGTAAAAATTATGGACGAGCTGTACGCCAATGGAATTTATACCATTATGGCTACACCTTCAGGCGCACGTCCTGCATGGCTTGATGAAAAATATCCTGAAGCTATGCGTGTAGATTCTTACGGCGTCAGGGCACATCATGGCGGACGCCACAATCACTGCATGAGTTCTCCGGTTTACCGTCACAAAGTAGAAAACATAATTAACAGGCTTATTGAAAATGTCGGAAACCATCCGGGGCTTATCATGTGGCATATCTCCAACGAATTTGGCGGCGAATGTTACTGCCCCCTTTGCGTGAAACGCTTTCAGAATTACCTTGCCGGTAAGTTTGACAATGACATAGAAAAACTTAACAAAGCATGGTGGACAACCTTCTGGAGCCACAACTACAATGATTTCAGCCAGATTGAGCCGCCTTACTCCAACGGCGAATACAGTATAATGGGACTTAATCTTGAGTGGAAACGTTTTACAACATGGAATATGACCGACTATATGAAGCATGAAATTTCCATTGTAAAAAAAGCAACGCCGAAGCTTCCTGTCACCACCAATTTTATGCAGATGTACTACGGTCTGGATTACCGTGTCCTGGCAAAAGAGCTTGATGTTGTCTGTTGGGATTCCTATCCGAGACTGCACAATGATTACGAGTCACTTGCCGATACTATGGAGCTTACAGCTTTTGACAATGCCCTGCTTCGCTCCATGAAAAAAAATCAGCCTTTTATGCTTATGGAAAGCGCTCCCGGTCTTGTCAACTGGCATGATTTTAACAAGCTGAAACGTCCGGGAATACACAAGCTTTTTTCGCTGCAGGCAGTCGCCTGCGGTTCTGATACAGTCCAGTATTTCCAGTGGCGCAAGGGCCGCGGCTCATACGAACAGTACCACGGTGCTGTGCTCGACCACTTAGGACGTGATGACACAAGAATTTTCAAGGAAGTGTCGGAGCTTGGCGATATTTTATCAAAGCTGGGTCAGCTTCAGGGTTCTGTTGTAAATTCCAAAGCCGCCGTTATTTTTGACTGGGACAACTGGTGGGCGATAGACGATATGAAGGGGCTTGCCCAATCAACAAAAAATTATGTGGATGCCTGTGTTGAAGCATACAGGGAGCTTTTGCATCTGGGAATTGATACAGATGTAATTTCTTCAACAGATGATTTGTCAGGCTATTCATTGGTAGCAGCACCTATGCTGTATATGATGCAGCCGGGCGTAGGAAAATCTTTCACCGATTTCGTGAAAAAAGGCGGTCAGCTTGTTGCCACATATCTGACCGGATACGTTGACCACAACACCCTGTGCTATCTTGGCGGTTTTCCGGGTGACGGTCTTAAAGAGCTTTTCGGAGTTGTAAGTGAAGAAATCGACACACTTTATCCCGATGACAGAAACTCCCTCACATTCAATGACGGCTGCTCTCACGCTGTTGTTCGAGATTATGCAGAGGTTCTGCGCACCGACCTGACCGACAATTCCGGACTGACAATACTTGCCACCTTTGACAGTGACTATTATTCCGGTATGCCCGCAGTCACCATAAAAAATCACGGCGATGGCAATGCCTGCTATATTGGGGCAAGGATTGATGGTGACTCGCTGAGAGGCATTTTCTCAAGGCTTCTGTCTTACAGTGGAATATCCGTCAAAAATCTGCCTGAGCACATTGAATTTCACAGCAGGGAATATGATGGCAAAAAGTATGATTTTTATCTGAACAATTCAGACAAAGCCATTACTGTCAACGGTGTAAACGGCCATGATATTTTGACCGGAAATAAAATAGATAATAAACTGTTTCTGGATAAATACGCAACAGCAATCATCCTGCAGCAAGCTTAAACTTAAAAATTTTATAATACCAACTTTTTCGATTGTAAAAATGTGGAAACCAAAGGAGTGCATAAGTTCCAGCTGCACTCCTTAAAGATTTTTATAAAAGTTCAAATGAATTATAGACTTGTTTAATTTCTTCTTTTGTCGCAAGCATTTCCGAAAATGCGCTTGCGCTGCCTGCAGACAGCCCCATTTTGAAAGCATGTGCATAATCCTGTTTTTCACACCATCCGGCGATAAATCCGGCAACCATAGAATCTCCGGCTCCAACCGAGTTTTTGACAACGCCCTTGGGGGCTTCGCTCATAAGCACATCTCCCGTTTCCGTTATGAGTACTGCGCCTTCACCTGCCATTGATATAAGGACATTTCTTGCGCCTTTTTTCTGAAGCTCTTTAGCATACGGAACAACTTCCTCCCGTGTTTTCAGCGTTACTCCGAATATTTCTCCCAACTCGTGATTGTTAGGCTTAACAAGAAACGGTTTATGTTCAAGTACATTGATTAGTAAATCCTTTGTGGCATCAACCGCAATCATAATATCTCTGCCGGAAAGCATTTTCATAATATCGCTGTAAAGAGTGTCCGACAGCGAAGCCGGAATACTTCCTGCAAGAATAAGAGTATCACCGTCTTTAAGTGTGTTAAGCTTTTTTAAAAGCTCTGCTGTTGCCTCTTTATCAATAACAGGTCCTACAGCATTGATTTCCGTTTCAGTGTCTGATTTTATTTTTACATTTATTCTTGAAAGTCCGTCTTTAAGTTCAATAAAATCACTGTTTCCGCCTAAAGCTTCAAAGCTCCTTTTAATTTCTCTACCCGTAAATCCTGCAATAAAGCCAAGTGCTGTATTTTCCATTCCCAAATTGCTGAGAATCGTTGAAACATTAAGTCCTTTCCCTCCGGGCAGAAATCTCTCGTAGCTTGCCCGGTTAGTCATTCCCGGCTGAAGATTTTCCACTCCTATGGCATAATCGATAGCCGGATTAAATGTGACCGTATAAATCATAGCATATCCCTCTTTTCGTTATTTTTCAGCTAAAATAATATTCTTACGTGAACCTTTGTTATCTCCCCTGCCGAGTCAGGAGCGTTTAAACCACGTCTGACTGTTGACTTGGAATCATTATTCCTCCTTCTTTGATAGTATTTTCTTTTGACGGTAAAATCAACTGTTAAATGCAAAAAAATATTGTATAATTTGTCGATATATGTTATATTATTACAATAATTTTGTATAGATATATAGAACAAGAGAGGAGACTTTTTTATGTACCAGAAATTCAAAACTGTTTTTAAAAATGTCAGGCAGTCAGAATGCAGACATTTATCTGTTATGTTAGTGTTGGTGTTAGTGATATGCTTGCTCACCCCCCCCCTTCAGCTTTGTGACGGGGACGACGGCATTTGCGGCAGACCGTCCTTCGGATATAAATGATAATGCCAAATATCACGAAATGCTTAAAGACGGTACTTTTTCCGAAATCGGCAGCAGCAGCACCAGCAGCACCGGTAGTTGGAAGGGTATTGACAACGAAAATAATTCTATTACTAATGTTGAAGTACAAACTTATAACAATTACGTTACCACCGCACCGACACAGCCTGGATATTATCAAGAATCAAGCGCCTACGTATTGGAGCTTAACGGTTATTCGGGATATTATCCTGAAACCATTTATCAGAAAGTAAGGGTAATTCCGGGTAGTAAGGTTTATATTTCTTATCAGTACGCGAAAAGAACTGTTGAAACGAATAGCGATATAGTACAACAGATGTTGCTTTCTGTAGTTCCTGCGTCTTCTTTTAACGGAACCACAACTGTTTATACAGAAACAAATCTTAATCGAGACATTTTTAAAAACAACAAGCTCACTGATGTAACCGTGCATAGCGGGGATGCCACTGTTTCAGACGGTATTATTACCGCCGGCAACAGTTGGTCTGAAATATATGCAGAGTATAATGTGCCCAGCGATGTGTACGAAGTATATGTCGCCTTTCATGGGGTTGCACCGACAGGAAGTCCAGGTCCTAACGATACTACTAACAATACATCTGCCGTCGGAAACATACTTGCTTATGCTTCCGCCAGAACGGCAACAATCGATAAAGTTTATGTCAGCAGCTCCGGAAGCGACGCCAGCGGAAACGGCTCTGAGAGCAGTCCGTTCAACTCTCTTGAAGTGGCAAGCTATTGGGTCAGTGAAGGCGGAACAATCGTTCTGCTGGATAATGTAAGCCAAGATATGACGGCAGATAAAGAGTTTACTTTAGATTTAAACGGTAATACGGTTACCGGTGATCTGTCCGTTAATTCCACAGGAAACCTGACGATAACTGACAGCAGCACTGCCCAAACCGGAAAAATCACCGGAAATGTGACCAGTGCAAGCGGCAGCGAAGTTAATATTGACAGTGGACGCATTGAGGGCACCCTTTCGCTTAACGGCACGGCCAGCATAACAGGCGGCACCTTTAAGCCGAAGCCCTCTGTTTCATACATAGCTTCGGGGTACGAGTGTGTTGAAAACAACGATGGTTCATATACCGTTAAAAAAACATCGGATATAAAAAGCAGCGCCATTACGGAAATCGAACAGGCATTGTCCGATACAAAGACTGCTATTAATAATATGACTGGTACCGATGATGAAAAGAACACCTTAATAGCGGAAGCCGAAGCCGCTTACAATTCTGCAAAATCAGCTATTAATAGCGCTTCAAGTGCAGCTGGCATTGAAAACGCCAAAACTTCCGGCATTGACGCGTTAAAACAAATTGCAGATAAAGCCGACTTGCAGAATGCGAAAAATGAAGCCGCTGATGCCATTGACAAAGCGGTCACTGCAAATAAAGCTACTATCGATGCGCTTGAAAATTTGAGCAACGATGAGAAGACCGCTTTGAAGAATGAGCTTGACAACGCGGCTGCAAAAGCAAAAACGGCAATTAACGATGCGGCCTCAACGGACGCTGTCAGCACTGCACAATCTACCGGCATTGACGATTTGGATTTGCTTAATGCCAAGGCAGAGGCAATTGACGCCGTAAATAAAAAACTGGCGGACGAAACAGACGCTGTTAACGGGCTTGAAAATCTTTCCGATTCTGAAAAAGAAGAGTTGATTTCCGATTTAAACACTGCGGCTGCAAAAGCAAAAACGGCAATTAACGATGCGGTCTCAACGGACGCTGTCAGCACTGCACAATCTACCGGCATTGACGATTTGGATTTGCTTAATGCCAAGGCAGAGGCAATTGACGCCGTAAATAAAAAACTGGCGGACGAAACAGACGCTGTTAACGGGCTTGAAAATCTTTCCGATTCTGAAAAAGAAGAGTTGATTTCCGATTTAAACACTGCGGCTGCAAAAGCAAAAACGGCAATTAACGATGCGGCCTCAGCAAATGCTGTTGATGGTGCCAAAACTTCCGGCATTGCCAATATGGATTTGCTTAATGCCAAGGCAGAGGCAATTGACGCCGTAAATAAAAAACTGGCGGACGAAACAGACGCTGTTAACGGGCTTGAAAATCTTTCCGATTCTGAAAAAGAAGAGTTGATTTCCGATTTAAACACTGCGGCTGCAAAAGCAAAAACGGCAATTAACGATGCGGCCTCAGCAAATGCTGTTGATGGTGCCAAAGATGACGGAATTGCCGTACTGGAACTTAATAAGGTTAGAGCAACAACGACTGATGAAATAAATCGCAAACTTGCCGAAACCTTAGCGGCTATTGATGCGCTTGAATATCTTAACAGCGAGGAAAAGGCTGTTCAAAAGGCAGCTGCCAAAGACGCTGCGGATACAGCAAATGCAGCTGTTTCCAATGCCGGCGCTGATGATTTGGCCGGTATTTTAGAGACGCTCAGTGAGTCTCTGAAAGATGTTATGGATAATGCTATATCGGCTGATTTTATCGATGCGTATTTGAACGATAACGCAGACGGCACGGTCTATGATGATGTAAATTCCGCCAATATCGACAGAATACTTTCAGGGCAAGAGCCTTGGAACGATCTTACCGATAAGCAAAAGGAGATTGTCAATCAGACTATTGCGGCTCTTAACGAAGAAAAAACAGATGTCAGGTATCAGACATATCAGGATTATTTGGACGCTGTTGTCGCTGCGATTGAAGATTCCAAGACTTCCTTTATTGAGCAATATGTTTCTGATGAGCAGGGAAATATTTACAAGGAAGCTACTGTAAATAATTACGAGCAGCTGTTTTCCGGCAAGGAGACTTGGGATGAACTTTCTCAGGCAGAAAAGGATGCGATTGACGAAGCCCTTGTTGCTGCCGGAAGCAAACCTTATGAGGAACTTCTCAAAGAAGCCGAAGACGCTGTGGACTCTTCTGCCAACGATTTTATCGACAAGTATGTTAGCGATGACAGGAAAAATATCTATAAGAGTGCCGACAAGGAAAATTACAGGCAGATTCTTTCCGGTGAGGATGTCTGGAACAGCCTCACGCAGTCCGAAAGGGATGCAATTAACAGAGTTCTCCTCGCTGACGGAGGAAAATCCTATGAAGAACTTCTTGACGAAGCCATAAATATTGAAGCCCTTGTAAACAGCCCGAAAACCGGCGATAGCAGCAATATAATGATGTGGTTTATTCTAATGATTGTATCCGGATTCGGTTTAATAGCCGTAAGTGCTATTAGAAGAAAAGAAAGCGCAAATTAATTCAGTAATTTAGTAATTTAGTAATTCAATAATTTAGTAATTCAATAATTTAGTAATTCAATAATTTAGTAATTCAATATCAAAATAAAGCCGGCCGAGTGTAAAAACTCGGGAGTATCCCAAAGTTTGTGTAAACCTCTAAACTGATGTAAGATAAAAGTACT
>CAYPWY010000011.1:0-63225 GCA_964414835.1 uncultured Butyrivibrio sp.
TACGCCCGAATCAGTGTGTCACGATCGAGGACAATTCCTTTGACCAGGAAATGCTTGATGACGGCATGATTTATTTTCTGAACACACAGAAGCTCGGAAAGTCCAGTCGTCTCGTCAGCGGCGGCGACAGCCGTACTTATACGATCTGGCAGACCTTACAGAATACTGCGGAGCAGAAGGGCGACCATCTCTATGTGATCATCGATGAGGCGCACCGTGGAATACACCGGTTGTAGTAAATAGGACTCCGGATCTAGTTTATATTCTAAGGAGCGAAGATGAAAAATACTCTGATAAACAGATTGAATATATAATTGAGATGAGCCCTCAAAAGCATAAAGAAGCCGGATTTGAATATGGATGGGATTCAAGATTTGATACAATATTCAAGCTGCCAATGGAATTTGGATTTGTGAAGTATGCGATGGGAGAACCGATAAGAATATCAACAACCGGGCATATGTTGATTGATGCATTGAATGAGAAAGAGCCTAACGAAGAGAAAATTCAGATGGTGTTTCTTAATTCAATGATGAAGTACCAGAGCAATAATCCTTATAGAAAAAATGCAAATTCGAATGTGCCGTTAATTCTGCTTTTGCAGGTGCTAAAGATGTTGAAAGAAGATGCACAGGAGAATGGAGCGGGAGTTTTTCGCCAAGAATTAAGCCTATTTATATGTTGGTCGGATAATGATGCAAAAGCTCTGTATAATAAAATAAAGCAGATTAGAAGTGAAGTCGGTTTTTCCTATAGTGATGAATATATGTATGAAACCTGTTTGGAATTATTAGGTGCAGCAAATGAGCAACGTAATAGATTCAAACTTTCACAAATTTGTGGTGAAGCAGTAGATGAGTATATTCGTAAAATGCGTACTACCGGAATTATATCATTACGAGGCAATGGGCGGTTTGTAGATTACAATGCTTGGGAAGTTGAGAAGATTGATTATATACTGCAGCATTATTCGGAGTATAAGGTTTTTGAATCAAAGGATGAATATTTTGATTACATTGGAGCTGTCGACACTGCTGTAATAAGTATGGAAAGCACTGTTCCGGCTGATACAACAGATTTGAGAAAAAATGCACTGAAAAAAATTGCAGCAGAATACTCGAAAGAAGCAATATATTCCGAATTACAAAAAATATGTAAAAAAACTGCAAGTACAGATTATATGTTAAAGCTGCTTCCCGGGCCGGTGCGGTTAGAGTTTCTCACAAGTATTGCTATGGTACAGAATTTTGAAAATTTGGATGTGACACCTAATTACACAATAGATGACGAAGGTTTGCCAACCAATACAGCATCAGGCGGAAAAGCTGATATTGTATGTTTTGATAAAGAGTATCAAAGCCTGGTTGAAGTAACGTTGATGTGTGGAAGACAGGACCAGGTAAATAATGAAATTGTACCGATAAGGAGACATTTGTTAGAGGAAAAGAAAAACTATGAAAAGACATTTTCTGTTTTTATTGCCCCTGCAATACATGAAGATACAAAGCAAATGGCAGAGTGGTATAAGTTTAAAGAAGACTTGGATATTGCCACATATGCTATTGATGAGTTTGTAGACAAAATTCAGGAGGCTGACTGCATTTCAAAACTTATGACATAGTTCCTGCCCCTCAACTGTTAAATGCAAAAAAATGCTTGTAAATGGAGGGGGGTATATGTTACTATATGCAAAGATACTGCGATTGACAACAAATTGCGGACTGGATTTAGAATCAATGTTTTGATTCGGAAAGGATAAATATTATGCGATTTAAAAAGAAAAAAATTTTTGCAATGATTTTGTGCTTTATGCTGGTTCTTACAGGACTGAACCTGAACGGACTGTGTATTGCCAACATAAAGGCGAATACAGAAGGGGAGAATCCACTTCCGAATGGTTTCATCACTAATATTCAATTAGGATATTTGGATACAAGTGATAGTAATAATTTTGTTGCGTATGGTGAGAATGATGCAAATACAATAGATAAAAACGGAGAAGTTGCTCTTGGATTTAGCTATAATATAGATAAGGACAACAATCTTGAGACGAATAAAGAATATTCCTTTACGCTGGATACAGGAAGGGCCATTACTCTTAAGGATAGTGGTAATTATCAGATAATCGACAACGGTACGACGATTGCCGAATTTACAACGACAAGCCAGGATGACGGCAGCATTAAGGTAGCGCTTACTTTTACGGATGATGCATCAAATTATTTAAAAGATGGCAGCAGCGGCTTTTTCTATTTTAGCGCGTATTTTAATGGCGACAGTATTGGTAATACAGGAAAACAGGATATCACAATCACTCCTTCCATAGAAGGCAGTGAGACATATACAATACCCGTAAGCTTTGAGGTCACACCGGTAACGGCCAATCTGTCCGTGTCAAAAAGTGCAGACACAAACAAAATTATAGTTGAAAATAATAAAATCTATATTCCGTGGACGATCACGGCGACTACAAGTTTAAGTGGTTATAATGAAGATGAAAACTATCTTGATTCATTTGTGATTACAGATACACTGCTAGACGGGCTTAAAGTCGATAAAGATAAAACCACAGAAGCAAACCAGGCAAACACAAACATCAATATCAGTTATGATAGTAATGATGATGGTAATGTTACAGCAGTTAATTTTACAGTGAATGCTGAAGATAATAAAATAGCTCTAAGTGAAGTTGATGCAAATAATGAAGTGCAGGTTACGGTATGGACAGAATCTGAGCTTAACTCTGCAGCCGGTTCACAATCTTGGTACAATAAGGCAAGTGCAGAAATAACATATCCGGATTATGTAGCAGACGAAAATGGCAAAGCAACTTCGACAACCAGCAATAAGACAGCCGAGACTGCTGCAAGTTGTACATTTAATGGCGTGGAGCTTAGCAAAAACAACGGTGAAATTCAAGACGATGGAACCATTAAGTGGACAATTACCACAGCCAACAAAATAGGGGCATTACAACCGTATTTGTCAGATACCCTTCCTGAAGGTTTGACATTGAAGGTGGATGATACCCACCCTATTACGATTACGACAGGTGAAACAACAGAATCCCTCAGCTCAGCTACTGGCGACACATATAGTGAAGACACCTATAAATATGATGAAACAAATAGAATATTAAGAATTAACCTGAACAGTAGTTCTGAAGAACAGACAATTACATACTATACAACCTATGCTGCAGGTACAACAAAAATAGATGTAACATTGGTTAATAAAGTTGTATTTGGTTATAATGATGGAACAAGTGATATTATCCTGAATGATACCGCTACATCTGGGTCTGTTACACCGGGATCTGTATATATTCAAAAAGATGGTAAATACACTGCGTCAACCCAGACTATAGATTGGACAGTAACTATAAAGAATGATGGGCTTGATATGGACAGTCTAATAATAGCTGACGTATATAACAGCGATGAAAACCAGAATAATGAAATTAAAAAACTACAGAATTTAGTTGACGGTAGCTTTGGTATTGAACTCTATGATGATAATGGGAACACCATTTATTCTATATCTGAATCTAAAGTAAATGAAGGCAGTATTGTTTGGAATATAATGAACTCAAACGTTAATGGAACTTCAAGCGCAATCGGAACCATTACACTTACTCCTGATTCCGACGCCACCGGCTTTACTATCAAATTTGAGGAAGAAAGTATTTTTAATGATTATTTGAACCTTATCAAAACCGTTAAAATTACCTACAAGACACAACTGAGTAAAGATTATATTGATGAATGGATCAATAAAGGTATAAGTGTTAATAATAAGGTCACCATAAGTGATGATGTTATGCCGGCGCTTAGCAATACAGGAACCGTTTGGGCGAATACCCCTGTATTAAGTAAAAATTTTGTTTCGTATGATTATGATACCCATACGGCAGAATGGAAGGTTACAGTCAATGAAGCCAATATGGCGCTTACAAATCCTACCGTTAGTGATGTGATAAATAACACAATTGGTCAAGATGAGTATGGTTTGGACTGGCAATATGTTGATGGCAGCCTCGTTATAGAACAAGGCAGCACAACATTGTCACCTGCAAGTAGCAAGGGTAATCTGGAAAGAGGATATTATTATCTGGATACCGATACAATGACAGTGTATCTTCCTACGGTAGCAGCTGACGATGCGAAGTTCGAGATCACCTATAAGACAGCAATCACCAATGCCGATTCTTTGAAGAAACTGGCAGACAATAATACAATTAATGTTAAAAATACGGCAACATTAACCGGCGATCCGATTAATAACACCAATCCCCCGACTGCCACTGCAGAATTTAATATTAGTGGCGGACAGCTGTCAAAAACCGGATCCGACATTGATACTAGTTCACATGAGATAACATGGACTATTGATGTGAATAAGAAAAATGCAATAATTGACGGTGACGGTGCACAAGTTGCAGTCTGTGATGAGCTGCAGTCAGGATTGTTGTATCTTGAGGACACTCTAAAGGTTTATAAGCTGGCCGGAACTAATACAGATGGTTGGAATTCGACTTGGACTGAAACGGAATTGGCTTCAAATGCTTACAGTGCTTCCTACGATGAGGTCACAAGAAAGCTGACGATCACATTTAATGATGATTCAAGCAGTATGAAAAATTGTATTACCAAAGCCTACAGAATCAAGTTCAATACCAGAGTGCTTGTTTCAGGAAATTATGGCAACTCAGCTTATTTTGCCAAGGATAAAGATAATGACGAAAACCACATTTCAGTAAATAATGTAAACGGTAATTTTGGCGGCGGATATACATCATTGAAAGTGCCGGGCGCGGCGCTCCTTCTGCTTCATGGAGCAGATATCGAAGACAAGGTGGTAAACGGCGGTCAGTTTGAGCTGTATAAGGTGGGAGAATCTGGAACATCGGCACTGATGACCGATTTGACGACCGCGACAACCGAAGAGGGAACATGGTTGACCCTGGACGGTACAGATTATAATGGATATGCGTCGGGACTGCCTTATGGAAACTATAGGTTGGTGATGAATGGTATTGTGGATGGTTATTCATATGCCGCACCAATGACTTATGAATTCACCCTGTCATCGGAGGAACCGTACACTGTCAATATTTTATATCTGAATGAAAATGATAAAGCAAAAATGGCGGATGTAACCTTCTCAAAGGAAGCGTCAGACACCGGTAATGAGCTGTCGGGTGCCATTATTAAGATTGAGCGTACAAATCTTACAGAGAACGACATTGCTGGCGACACTGCTTTTTCGGCAGTGGCTCAGTCGGAGAATTCCGGCGGTACAGACTTCAATAATGATGGTACAAAAATCACATGGACTTCAACGGATACCCCGGCAAAACTGGGATTGCTTCCTGAAGGAGAATATACCATGACAGAATTAACTGCACCGGATGGCTATACTCTCGCAGCAGCCATAGATTTTAAGATCGCAGCAGGAAATGTTTATTTGAAGGATGAATCGGGAAATTATACCGTTACCCCTTCCACAGATAATACGATCGTCATGGTAGATGAAAAGGAGTCCACAGTTGATGACACGAATGCAGAACCCTCTCCGGCGGAAACCGACCCGGATGACAGCTCCATTGGAGAGAACTCTCTTAATGAAGACACCCATGGAGGAAGCACTGCCGAAGCAGAGGATGTTGCCACCAAGGACCATCCTTATCGGTTACTGCTGCTTTGCGCATCGCTGATGCTTCTGTCCGTGGCAGTCACTGCAGCGGCATGCCGCAGACAGAAAAAAGATTTAACAGAATAAGCAAAAAAACAGGTGTGACAGTCTGTTGTGACAGGCTGCCACGCCTTTATTTTTTTCAGGCTGTACATACTTTATATATGAACAGCCTGTAAATAAAAAATCAGCAGAAGGATAGGATCTTATGAAAAATATGGCATTTATTCCTGTACGGGGAGGCAGTAAATCAATTCCTCTAAAAAATATAAAATTGATTAACGGCAGACCTTTGGTTTATTGGACGGTTCTTGCGGCGGTGGGCTGTCGGGAAATCGACAGGGTATTTGTGGCAACGGATAGCCCAATCATTAAAGATACGGTTGAACAGTTTGGTTTTGACAAGGTCAGCGTGATACGCAGAAGCAAAAAGACGGCAACAGACACAGCTTCCACAGAGTCAGCCATGCTGGAATTTGCAGAGCAATATGAATTTGACAATATCATATTGATTCAGGCAACATCACCGCTTCTTACCTCAGAGGATTTACAAAAGGGTCTGGAAATGTTCGCATTGCCGCAATATGACAGCGTTCTTTCGGCGGTAAGGCAGAAACGGTTTGTATGGAAAGAAAATGAAGACAAAACGGCATCCCCTGTAAACTATGATGTATTTAACAGACCGAGAAGGCAGGAATTTGAAGGATACTTGGTAGAGAACGGTGCATTTTATATCTGTTCACGAAATGACCTGCTGCACAGCAAAAACAGGGTGTCAGGCAAAATTGGTGTTGTGGAGATGCCGGAAGAAACTTACTTTGAGATTGATGAGCCGTCCGACTGGATTATTACGGAAAATCTTATGAAACGTAAAAATCAGAATGGCAGTGCCGCAGTCAAAATCAGGATGGTGCTTACGGATTGCGACGGGTGTCTGACTGATGGCGGTATGTATTACAGCGGCAACGGAGTTGAAAGTAAAAAGTTTAACACTAAGGATGGTATGGGATTTCAACTGCTGAGACAAAAGGGAATTAAGACGGGAATTATAACCGGGGAAAGCAATGAAGCAGTAAATCAAAGGGGAAGAAAACTCCAATTGGATGTTGTAAAACTGGGAGTAAAGGATAAAAAGGCTGTTATAACGGATGTATGCAGGGAATATGGAATCCGGTTGTCAGAAGTGGCATATATAGGGGATGATATTAATGACCTTGAGGCTGTTCAAAGCGTAGGTTTTGGGTGCAGTGTACATAATGGCATGGAATGTGTAAAAGCCGCCGCCCGATATGTATCACCGCTATGCGGCGGAGACGGAGCCGTAAGGGATATTATAGAGTATATCTTGAAAATGCAGGAGTAACAGGAAAAGAAAATAGTCAGATATTGTGAATAATATTAAAAATAGCAGAGGGAATAGTAAGCAACAGAGGCTTTTAGTATACATATTGTATGTAGGCTAAAAGCCTTTTTGGAAATAATCATTCCTTTCGTTTTAAAAATATAAATCAGGAATTTAAGGTGAAAACAGTTATAATTCCGGTTATTGTAATTGTAAGAAATTTTTAAGATTTTAGTCGGGGAAAATGTCTGTTATAATTAGTAATATACTAACATAAAGAAATGCGAGGAAACAGGATGGAAAAGCAGAAGATTCTGGTGGTGGATGATGATAAAGAAATACTTTTTTCGCTTTCAAAGCTTCTGGAATTTGAGGGATTTGAGACAATAAAGGCAGGCAACGGACTGGAGGCGCTTCACCAGCTGCAGCAAGAGTCGCCGGATTTGATAATACTTGATGTGATGATGCCGGAGATGGATGGGATTGCCGCTTTGATGAAGATTCGTGAGACAAGTCATATTCCGATTATAATTCTTTCTGCCAAAACAGAAGACAGCGATAAGGTATATGGTCTTACTGTGGGAGCTGACGATTATATCAGCAAGCCGTATAATCCGGCGGAGCTGGGTGCAAGGGTTAAGGCGCTTTTGCGCAGATACCGTGCATGGAATGACAGGACTGAAAGAAATGAAAACTGCATTGTCAATGACGGTCTTGAATTGGATTTGGATTCCAAACAGGTAATTGTGGATGGAGTTGAAAAAAGCCTGACGGCAACAGAGTTTAAGATTTTACGGCTGCTTATGAGTAATCCGGGCAGAGTATTTTCAGCGGAAGAAATATACAGTTTTCATATGCCCATGTTTGTGTTTATATCAGGTGCATTTGCCAGATTTGAGCCGCGCAGTATCGTGCGAAGGCTGCTGTTTATGGTTATGGGGATAATACTTTGCGCAGCGGTATTAAAGCTTTCATCCAATGAGAAAACTCTTTTTTCGGCAATTGGCAAAAGGAGCATACAGATATATTTGTTTCACGGGTTTGTTGTGGCGATTCTTCAGAGGAAAGGAAACATGTGGGAGTCGCTTGGTGAGAATAAATTATTTGCAATATCTGTTATGATAACGGCATCATTGGTTATTATGCTATCGGTTAATTTGGGTGTTTTAAAGAAATCATTTTTTGTACATAATAAAGTAAAAGCAAAAATTTCTCAGAGAGTAAAAAGGGGACAAAGCTATGAGTGCAAATGATGATTTCAAACCGTTTGTGCCGGCGGAAAAAACGCTGCCGGAATTTACCGCAACATCAATAATATTGGGAATATTGCTGGCGGTTGTATTTGGCGGAGCCAATGCGTATCTGGGGCTCAGAGTGGGTATGACGGTGTCGGCATCCATTCCGGCTGCCGTTATTTCTATGGGAATTATCCGCGTTGTTTTGAGAAAAGATTCTATACTGGAGAATAACATTGTACAGACTATCGGTTCCGCAGGTGAATCGGTTGCCGCAGGTGCAATTTTTACGCTTCCTGCACTTTTCCTTTGGGCAAAGGAGTGGGGAACAAATCCTCCATCCTTATTGGAAATCGCAGCTATTGCATTTATCGGCAGTGCATTGGGTATTTTATTTATGGTTCCGTTAAGAAGGGCATTGATTGTGCAGGAGCATGGTACGCTTCCTTATCCGGAGGGAAAAGCCTGTGCAGAGGTGTTGATGGCAGGAGAAGAAGGCGGTGCAAAAGCGTCTACGGTTTTTGCAGGTCTTGGAATTGCCGCTTTGTATAAATTTATTGCCGATGGTTTAAAAGTATTTCCCAGCGAGGTGCATTATGAAATTCCGGCATATAAGGGTGCAGGGTTCGGAGCGGATATTTTACCTGCCTTACTTGGAGTCGGTTATATTTGCGGACCGAGAATTTCATCATATCTGTTGGCAGGAGGCATATTAGGATGGTTTGTCCTAATGCCATTGCTTGTTCTTTTTGGTTCCGATATTATAATGTTCCCGGCGGATATCAGTGTTTCACAGATATATGCTGAACAAGGGTCATTCGGGATATGGTCAAATTATATAAAATATATCGGAGCGGGCGCTGTTGCCTGCGGCGGAATATTGAGTCTGATTAAATCGTTTCCTCTTATTATAAGAACCTTTCGGGATGCGTTAAAAGGTTTAGGTAAAGGTGAAAAGACCACCTTGCGTACAAACAGGGATTTGGATATCCGATTTATTATCGGCGGGATTATTATATTGATACTTGCAATCTGGCTTGTACCGGTGATTCCGATTAACCTTTTCGGCGCATTCCTTATTGTTGTGTTCGGTTTCTTTTTTGCAACGGTTTCATCAAGAATGGTTGGGCTTGTAGGAAGCAGTAATAATCCGGTGTCGGGTATGACCATAGCAACCTTGCTTGTTGCTTCGCTGGCTTTGAAGGCTACCGGAATGGTCAGTCAGCAGGGAATGACGGCAGCCATAGCAATCGGAGGTGTAATCTGTATCATAGCAGCCATAGCGGGAGATACATCTCAGGATTTAAAAACGGGTTATATATTAGGAGCCACACCCAAAAAGCAGCAGATTGGAGAATTGATAGGTGTATTTGCATCAGCGTTGGCAATCGGAGGGGTGCTGTATCTCCTTGACAGTGCATGGGGCTATGGTTCCAATGAGCTTCCGGCACCTCAGGCAACACTTATGAAGATGATTGTGGAGGGCGTTATGGGAGGTAATCTGCCGTGGACTTTGGTAGGAATAGGGGCATTTGTGGCAATTACAGTTGAGATATTGGGTGTACCTGTGCTGCCGTTTGCCATTGGCTTGTATCTTCCGATACATTTAAGCGTTCCGATGGTCATTGGCGGCGCCGTAAGATGGCTGATTGATAAGAAAAAAACTTTAAATAACAAGGAATCGGTTGTTGAAAACGGTATCCTTTACAGTTCGGGACTGATTGCAGGGGAAGGACTGATTGGCATACTGCTTGCAATTTTTGCGGTCATTCCTATGAAGAACGGAGATAATCTGGGAAATAGCATTGGCGGTCTGTTTCCGGGGCTGATTCCGGTTTTAAATAATGCCAATGTTGGAAACGTTATAGGAATAGCAGCATTTGCTGTTCTTACATGGACGTTATGGAAATTCTGTTTCCGGGGCAGTAAAAGAGCGTAAGGGGAGATATTTATGAAGAAGGCGGAAAATTATATGGACTTTATACCCGTGTGCAATCCCATATATACATGGGATGCTGATAAGAACGGGATGGTGACGGTTCATGTGGTAAATAAGGGATTTTATAACCGGCTTGCACAAAAATTGTTCAGGAGGCCAAGGAACAGTCATATAAAGCTGGATAAATACGGAAGCTTTGTATGGCAGCAGATGGATGGGAAAAAAAGCATTTATGACATATCAAAAATTCTGAAAGACAGGTTTGGAAAAGAAGCTGAACCAATATTTGAACGTCTTGTGAAATTTTTTCGGATTCTGTATCAGAATAAATTTATCGGGTATGTAAAGGAACAACATTAACAACACTAAAATAAAAAACCATATCAATAACGGCAGCATTGAAGCGGAAAAGGATTCATCAATGCTGCCGACAGCTTTTCAGACCCAAAATGTTGTGGTATAATATGAACACTTAACGAGTGCGAGCGAAGCAAGAGTTTAACAGGATTCGCCACGGTTCCGTTGACAGGGACACTTCACTGGCAATACCGGTTATTCTGCATACAAAGCTGCTCAATGAAGGCATTGATTCCGATTTGGCTTTCCCATGGGGGATTGCCCATGCAGGAGATTATGATACTGATGAGTTGTTTGAATGGATTGATAAAATAGCCAAAGGGTAAAATTTTTTTCAGAATACCGGATTTTCGTATTCTGAAAAATTTTGCGGATAAATCAATGAAAATTCAATCACTTTGGTGTTGACAACATAGTGGAAAATATATATAATTATTCCGAAATATTTAACTAAAAATATTTAACTAAAATTATTTAACTAAATTTGGTTAAATAATTTTTTATGGGAGGAAACTTAAAATGACTTTAGACAAAGTAAGAGACATTATTGTGGAGACAATTAACTGCAGCGAGGAAGAAGTAACTTTAGAGGCAAGCTTAAGTGAAGACCTTGACATTGATTCACTTGATGCTGTTGAGTTGGGGATGGCGCTTGAAGAGGCATTTGGGATTTCAATTCCTGATGAGGACCTTGCAGCATTTGTTACAGTAAAAGACGTTGTAGACTATATTGACAATAATACAAAATAATGGATTGCTGTTACTTATGTGACTTGTGGAGAAAGGAAACAATATGCAGGGAATACATATTTTAGCTACAGGAAGGGCGCTTCCCGAACACGTTGTAACAAATGAAGAACTCAGTCAGACTGTTGAAACAAGTGATGAATGGATAAAAACAAGGACAGGCATAAGACAGAGATATAAATGTGAAAATGAAACCTGTACAACCTTGGCTATAGATGCGGCAGCCAAGGCACTGGAAAAATCCGGCATAGATAAAGAAAAAGTCTGTGCGGTAATAGTGGCAACCACCACCCCGGAAACGGTGTTTCCGTCTACTGCATGTCTTGTGCAGAAAGCTCTGGGACTTCCTACGGAAGTAATGGCATTTGACCTTAGTGCGGCATGTACGGGATTCATGTATGGACTTAATGTATGCCGGGGGATTCTTATGAGTAATCCGGGCAAATACGCTATTCTTGTGGGAAGCGAACAGCTCTCCAGAATAATCGACTATGAAGACAGGTCAAGCTGTATTCTTTTCGGCGACGGAGCAGGTGCAGCAGTGCTGGAAATCAGTGACAATCTGTTTATCCACAAAGCATGGTCTGACGGAGATGATAAGCTGGAAGCTCTGTCATGCAAGGGCGTCGGCTATGACGGAGCCCATGTACTTATGGACGGGAAAAAAGTTTTCCGCTTTGCGGTTCAGGCAATGCAGCAGGGTATAGACAGTGTCCTTGAGGATGCCGGAATGGATATTTCTGATGTGGATTATGTTGTGTGTCATCAGGCAAACGCACGCATTATAAGAAATGTCCGTAAAAAATACGATGTCCCTAAGGAAAAATATTACGTTAATATACAGAAATACGCAAACACCTCAGCGGCAAGTATCGCCATTGCGCTTGATGAAATGTTTGAAAAGAAAAAGCTTATGCCGGGAATGACCATTGTATGCGTAGGCTTCGGAGCCGGCTTTACATGGAGCAGTGCACTGCTTACCATATAACAAACGGTAAAATCTGAAAGGTTCAGGTCAGAACATGAGAATTAATGAATTACTTGGAACAAAATACCCGTTTATACAGGGTGGAATGGCAAATATTGCTACCGGTGAATTTGCGGCGGCAGTTTCAAACGCAGGCGGTTTGGGATTAATCGGAGCAGGCGGAATGAATCCTGATATGCTTCGGGAAAATATCAGAAAATGCAGAAAACTGACGGACAATATTTTCGGCGTAAATCTTATGCTTATGCATCCTCAGGCAGACGAAATGGCTGAAATTATCCTTGAAGAGAATGTTAAGGTTGTAACAACCGGGGCTGGAAATCCGGGAAAATATATGAAAGACTGGAAAGCTGCCGGAATGATAGTTATGCCTGTGGTAGCAGGAGTTGCGCTGGCCAAAAAAATGGAATCGGAAGGCGCTGATGCCGTTATCGCCGAAGGAACGGAAAGCGGCGGTCATGTCGGTGAAATGACAACAATGACTTTGGTGCCTCAGGTAGTGGATGCGGTGAAAATACCGGTAGTTGCAGCAGGAGGAATTGCCGATGGAAGGCAGCTTGCGGCAGCATTTATTTTGGGAGCATGCGGTGTGCAGCTGGGAACCTGTCTTTTGGTTTCGGAGGAATGTCCTATTCATCCTGCATACAAGGATGCTGTTATCAGGGCAAGAGATAACGGAACGGTAGTTACGGGAAGAATAGCAGGAACTCCTGTCAGAGTTATCAAAAATGCCATGACAAGGGAATATGTAAAGAAAGAGCGAGAGGGCGCCGATGTAATGGAGCTGGAGCAGTTTACACTTGGTTCTCTCAGAAGGGCTGTCTTTGAAGGTGATGTAAAAACCGGCTCTCTTATGGCAGGACAAGTATCGGGACAGTTAAAAGAAATACGTCCGGTAGCTGATATTTTTGCCGATTTATATGCCGGATATGAGAAGCTTTCAGGCAGCAGGTTTTAAGATTGAAACAGGAGGAAACCATGGAAAGACGAAAATTAGCATTAGTTACCGGCGGAAGCCGCGGAATAGGCCGTGCAATATGTTTACGCCTTGCACAAAGCGGAATGGATATAGTATTTAATTATAATTCGGGAGCTGAGGCGGCACAGGAAACTGTGGAGCTTTGCAAAGCTCAGGGAGTTGAAGCCGTAGCTGTTCATGCGGACATCAGTAAAGCGGATGAATGTATGCTGCTTGTTGAGGAAGCCAAAAAAGCAGGAAACGGTTTTATTGACGTGCTTGTAAACAATGCAGGTATCACAAAAGATACTCTTATTATGAAGATGACGGACGAAGCCTTTGATGATGTTATTGCCGTAAATTTAAAGGGCAGCTTTTCCATGATGAGAAATGTTTCAAAAATTATGCTTAAGCAGCGTTCAGGAAGAATTATTAATATAAGCAGCGTTGTGGGAGTAAGAGGTAATGCGGGACAGGTCAACTACGCAGCCAGTAAAGCAGGAATTATCGGTATGACCAAATCTCTTGCCAAGGAGCTTGCTCCACGTAAAATTACTGTCAATGCCATAGCTCCCGGTATGATTGAAACTGAGATGACAGATGTATTGGGAGACGCAGTAAAGGAAAAAATGATACAGACAATTCCGTTTGGAGAGGCGGGAAAGGCAGAGGATGTTGCAAATGCCGTTGCGTTTCTTGCAGGAGATGAAAGCAGATATATAACGGGACAGGTTATATGTGTTGACGGAGGTATGGCAGTATGAGAAGAGTTGTGGTGACGGGTCTTGGCGCCATTACACCAATAGGAAATAATGTTGAAGAGCTGTGGCAGGGAGTTCAGGAAGGACGCTGCGGAGTAGCTCCTATAACAGAATATGACACAGAAGGAAGGAAAGTAACTCTTGCGGCGGAAGTTAAAAATTTCTGCCCTGAGGAAATTCTTGATAAGCGGGAATACCGCAAAATGGACAGATTTACACAGTTTGCCATGGCAGCAGCCAAGGAAGCCATGGAAGACTGCGGACTTGATATGGATAAAGAAGACCCATCAAGATGCGGAGTTATCGTATCAAGCGGTATCGGAGGATTGGGAACGATACAGACAGAAGACTGTAAGGGAGCCGAAAAAGGTTATGACAGGATTTCACCGTTCTTTATTCCTATGTGTATTACAAATATAGCGGCAGGAAGAATTGCCATAGAATATGGTTTTCATGGAATGTGTACATGTGTTGTTACAGCATGTGCCAGCGCAACCAATGCCATAGGAGATGCATTCCACCGCATACGGGACGGCTACAATGACGTTATGATATGCGGAGGAAGTGAGGCGAGTATCACTCCTTTGGGAATCGGAGGCTTCACATCAATGAAGGCACTGTGCTTTGGAACAGACCCGTCAAGGGCATCCATTCCCTTTGACAAGGAAAGACATGGCTTTGTAATGGGTGAGGGTGCAGGAATCCTTGTTCTTGAAGAATATGAACATGCAGTAAAAAGAGGCGCAAAAATCTATTGCGAGATTGCAGGTTACGGTTCAAATTGTGACGCCCATCATATTACAGCCCCTCTTGAGGATGGAAGTATGGCTGCTGAATGTATGAAAGCTGCCCTTGCTGATGGAAACATAGCGCCGCAGCAGATAGATTACATCAATGCTCACGGAACCTCAACCTCACTTAATGACAAAGGTGAAACGGCAGCGGTGAAAAAAGCATTCGGGGATTATGCCGGACAGCTTATGATCAGCTCTACCAAATCCATGACAGGACATCTTCTGGGAGCCAGCGGTGCCGTGGAAGGAATAATTACTGCTTTAAGCGTACTTAACGACTATGTTCCCGCCACCATTAATTATAAGGTTCCTGATGAGGATTGTGACTTGGATATTGTACCTAATCAGGGAAGAAATGCAACCGTTAATGTTGCTATGTCCAACTCTTTCGGATTCGGCGGACACAATGCAACAGTTATTTTCAAAAAGTGTAAGGAGTAAATAATATGGAATTAAATTCAAATGAAATAGAACAAATACTTCCCCACAGATATCCGTTCCTGCTTGTTGACCGTATTCTTGAATGTGAACCGGGAATTAAAGCCAAAGGCATTAAGTGCGTGTCTGCCAATGAGATGCAGTTTATGGGGCATTTTCCGGGAAAACATGTTATGCCGGGAGTGCTTGTAATAGAAGCGCTTGCACAGACAGGGGCAGTGGCGCTTTTGACTGAAGAGGAAAATAAAGGAAAGATAGTTTTTTTCGGAGGAATCAAGGCGGCAAGATTTAAGAAGCAGATTGTTCCGGGAGATACTCTGGAGCTGAACTGTGAGATAATTATGAGGAAGGGACCTATAGGCATCGGAAAAGCCACGGCATATGTCAATGGCAAAACGGCTGTGACAGCAGAATTAACGTTTGCGATAGAGAATTAAGCTGTTTTGGTTGAACAGAATTAAGCCTGTCGGAGGTGTGATTATGATACAGGATGCTTTTGAAAAAGTGTACGCAAAATTTAAAATTTATTTTTACCAAAAGGCCTTTGAAAAATGGAAGGGAAGAGAAACCACTCTTACCACTGTTGAAACCTTCTGCATGGAAATAATATATTCCATGGGAACACCCACAATAAACGAATTTGCAAAGGTGGCAAATATTTCGTCTCCCAATGCGGCATATAAGGTTAATAATCTTATAAAGAAGGGCTACGTCAGAAAGGTACAGTCCCAGTCAGATAAGCGGGAGTACCATCTTGAGGTCACCGAGAAATATCTCAACTACTATAACATCAGTCATACCTATCTTGAGATTGTTATGGAACGTATCAAAAAAAGGTTTTCCAAGGAAGAACTGGCTGTTATGGAGAAAATTCTTGTTGTAATGAATGAGGAGCTTATGCCTGAGATAAACATTTGACCATAAGAATAATAAAATAAATATCAAAGATTTCCACAGAACATATCAGACTGTCCTGTGGGAATTTTTTTGCATTCAGATTGCCTGAACTATTGAGAAAAAGAGGCTTCTGTGGTAAAATCATAATATATATGTCAAATAAATATGGTTAATAATGAGGAATATATCTGATGGAATTTGCGGTGTTTATAATCAGCTTTGCGGCAATGGTTTTGTTTACGGTGCTTATATTCCGGTGCTCCGGTACAGGCAGCCGCAGGACGGGCAGAATTTTTCGGATTGCCGCGGCGGCGGCAGGAATTGCCATGCTGGTGTTTACGATACTTGGATTCTGCAATGTGATAAAGGGCGGCGAAAGATTTGCGGCGGCATATGTGCTTGCAGCAGTTTTGGCATCAACGGTAATCTTGTTTTTGGCAAGGCATATCAGGAATAAAGAGATGGCGGGAGCTGTATGTTTTGGTGTACGTGCATTCATGGTGTGCGCAATGCTGGAGCTTTTCGTTTTTAATCTCAATTCAGCCCATCTTATAAAAGGCGGATATACCCGGCATGACCTTGATTTTTCACAGGCGTATATTAACGGTATTGATGATGAAAGCGGAGCCAATGCCGGTCGGTCAGATGTTATTTTTGAATTTACGGATATTAACGAACCGGTAGGCACAATCACGTTTGATGTGGTGTCAGCGGATGGCGGTCAGGTGGATGTGTCGATAGATATGGCTGACGATACCAATGCAGAATACCGTTCCGGGATAGCAAGTGCATCAATATTGACAGGACATGACAGAACCGCAACCATTCCATGTAATTTTTCCGGAAACGTTCATAAATTACGTTTTACATTCAGTGTCAGCGAACCGCAAAGCCTGATTGTTAAAAAAATAACAATCAATCAGCCCATAATGATTCATTTTTCCTTTGTGCGGGTGGGAATTATATGGTTTATCAGTATGTGCTGTTATATGCTGACGGCGTCAGGCGTGTTTGGAAAAGCCTTTGGTGAAAATAAGCGCACCGTAAAGCGCTGTGCTTATATTATGACAGCTTTCTTTGTACTTGCGGCATTGTGGATGACCAATTCTTACAGATACGCCGATTCTGACCATGACTTTTGGAGCGATTTTAGTTATATTGGCGGCAATCAGATTACCAAGGAGCTTGTGGATGCATTTGAGGCGGGGCAGACCTCCCTTCTTGAAGAGGTTGATGAAAAGCTTCTGGAGCTTGATAATCCTTACGATTGGAGTCAGAGAAGGGCAAATCCCGGCGATTATTTGTGGGATCATCTGCTTTATGAAGGAAAATACTATTCCTACTATGGAATAGCGCCGTTGCTGCTTTTTATACCGTATCATCTGCTTACGGGGTATTATTTTCCAAGCATATGGGCAATATGGCTTTTCGGATGTATTGGAATCATACTCTTGACTAAGCTGTATCTTTGCATTATGGACAAATTTTTCAAAGACACACGCTCATCGCTTGTGGTAATGGGGTTGTTTATGATGCAGCTTGTAACGGGGATATGGTTTACCTTTAACAAAGGGAATTTTTATGAGATTGCCCAGAACTGCGGTTTTGCATGTGTGACAGCCGGCGCTTATATGCTGGTAAGCTCCAACGTAATAGGCGATGGCAGTATCAAAAAGGGCAGGCTCTTCTGGTCTTCGGTATTTTTAAGTCTGGGAGTATTAAGCCGTCCTACGCTGGCGGTATACTGTATAGCAGCCCTTGGCTTTATATGGGCGGGATTTAAGAAGCAGAGAGCATATTACAAAGAAAATGCGCTGAATAATCTTAAACAGCCCTATTATGTGTCTTATTGGTTGTGCGCCCTTGTGCCCTTTGTCGTAATAGGCGGTGTGCAGATGCTTTACAATTACACAAGATTCGGTTCATTTATGGATTTTGGAATACAGTATTCGCTGACCATTAATGACTTTACCCAGTCGGAATATCATACCCACTTTGCAGGCATAGGCTTCTGGAATTATCTGTTTGCATTTCCAAGCTTCAGCCAGAACTTTCCGTTTTTTATTCCGTCATCAGTGGACAAATTTAATCCTAACGGATACTATTTTGTGGCTACGGCAAATGCAGTGGGGCTTGTGTGGAAAGCACTGCCGTTGCTGGCTTATGGATATGGGCGGAAGGCATATAGAGGAACAGGTAATCCCAACAAAAGAATTTATGCTGTCATTATAGGGGTGACATGTATTTTAGCTCCGGCTGTAATTATTTTTTCCATATGGGAAAGCGGATACGGCGCCAGATATTGTGTTGATTTTGCGTGGCAGATGCTTATGGGAGCCCTTATCATAGCATTTTCAATATGGTGCAGGGCGGGCGAAAATACCAAGAAGCACCTTAATAAGATTATGGCGGCGGCATGTCTTGTGTGTCTTGTGCTTACTTTTTCACAGACAGTGAGCTGGATACTTGACGGGAATATGTCTAATCAGTGGAGAATGTCACTGCTTTCTTTCGGCAGACTCTTTGAATTTTGGAAGTAAATTAAAATTAAAACTGGCGGTTGCCAAGTTGCGATTAATGTTATATTATACAAACATAAGCTTTTATATAAGGAGGTAGTTCAATGGAATTAAAAGGTTCTAAAACAGAGAAAAATCTTATGACGGCTTTTTCGGGAGAGTCAGAGGCTAATAACAAATATACATATTATGCATCCAAGGCAAAGAAGGATGGGTATGTTCAGATTGCCGGCATTTTTGAAGAAACGGCAGCTAATGAGAGAGAACATGCTAAGATTTGGTTTAAGCTCCTTCATGGCGGCGCAGTTCCTTCAACGATAGATAATCTTAAAGATGCTGCTGCCGGTGAGAATTATGAGTGGACAGATATGTATGAGCGTTTCGCCAAGGAAGCCAGAGAGGAAGGTTTTGATAAGATTGCCGAGCTTTTTGAGGGTGTAGGGAAGATTGAGAAAGAACACGAAGAGAGATACCGCAAGCTTATTGAAAATGTTGAGGGAGGACTTGTATTTTCAAGAGATGGCGATTGCATCTGGCAGTGTGCCAACTGCGGACATATCGTAATAGGTAAACAGGCACCGGATGTATGCCCTGTATGTAATCATCCTAAGGCATATTTTCAGATTAAAGCTGAAAATTATTAACCGGGGTTTTAATGTGCTTTCTGAAGGC
Organism: uncultured Butyrivibrio sp.; assembly: GCA_964414835.1. Classification (GTDB taxonomy): domain Bacteria; phylum Bacillota; class Clostridia; order Lachnospirales; family Lachnospiraceae; genus Eshraghiella. Next base: position 19,342 of record CAYPWY010000011.1, read on the forward strand.
GCATAGATATACATTTTTATTTTTAAAGGAGAATTTTCATCAATGCAGTATGGACATTTTGATCTCAAAAACAAAGAGTATGTAATCACAAGACCGGATACACCGGCACCATGGGCGAATTATCTCGGCTCACCTGAATATGGCGCAATTGTTTCCAATAACGGAGGCGGTTACAGCTTTGTAAAAAGCGGCGCAAACGGACGTATCGCAAGATACCGTTTTAACTCCAACATCGGTCTTCCGGGAAGATATGTTTATCTTCGTGATAATGAAGCCAATGATTACTGGTCAGCTACATGGCAGCCTGTAGGCAAGCCGCTTGACCTGTACAAAACGGAGTGTCATCATGGAACAGCGTATACCACAGTTAAGACCGATTACTCAGATATTCATTCAGAGCTTACTTATTATGTACCTTTGAATAAAACATATGAGGTATGGCGCGCTAAGGTTACCAACAATTCTGATAAGCCTCGTAATCTTTCGGTATACGGCTTTATTGAGTTTACCAATGATAATAACTATGAGCAGGATCAGGTTAATCTTCAGTACACGCTTTTCATTACAAGAACCTCCTTTGAAGGGAATAAAATTGTTCAGCATATTAATGAGAACAGCGGCAAGGATGCAACAGGCTCCAATCACAGAGAGAGATTTTTCGGACTTGTAGGACAGCCGGTGTCGGCATATAACGGTAATCTTGACAGTTTTATCGGACCTTACAGGGATTATGGCAATCCTATTGCCGTAGAGACAGGTAAGTGTGATAATCAGTGTAACTATAACTCTAATGCGTGTGGTGCGCTTCAGTCAGACATCACTCTGGCACCGGGAGAGACGAAAGAACTGATTTATGTTCTCGGACAGAAGGACCCTAAGGCAGCTGATGAGATACTTGACACATATAAGGCGGCAGGACAGGTTGACAAGGAGCTTAAAGAGCTTATAGATTACTGGCATGGACAGCTTAATAATTTTCAGGTTGAGACTCCTTCTGAAGAATTTAACAATATGGTTAATGTATGGAACGCTTACCAGTGCTTCATAACATTTATATGGTCAAGAGCTGCATCATTTATCTATTGCGGACTTAGAAACGGATACGGATACAGAGATACCGTACAGGATATTCAGGGTATTATCCATATTAATCCTGAGCTTGCGGCAGACAAGATTCGCTTTATGCTTTCCGCACAGGTTGACAATGGCGGCGGACTTCCGCTTGTTAAGTTTGACCATAATGCAGGTCATGAGACATGTCCGGATGAAAATGATGAGAATTCACTTTACGCTAAACAGACAGGACATCCTTCCTACCGTGCAGATGATGCGCTTTGGCTTTTCCCTACAATCGTTAAATATATAGGTGAAAGCGGCAACAAAGGATTCCTTGATGAAGTTATCGTATATGCTAATGGAGGAGAAGATACAGTGTATGCGCACCTTAAAAATGCAATCCGTTTTTCAATGGAGAGACTTGGTGCTCATAAGATGCCTGCCGGACTTCATGCTGACTGGAATGACTGCTTAAGACTTGGCAAGAAAGGTGAATCAACATTCGTTGCATTCCAGCTTTACTATGCTATGAGTGTAATTAAGGGATATGCGCAGGAAAAGAACGATACAGAGTATGTGCAGTATATAGAGAAAGCTCAGGCAGAGCTTGGCAGGAGCCTTTCCGATTGCTGGGATGAGGACAGATTTATCCGGGGTATCAGAGAGGACGGCGTTGTTGTAGGTGCCAGGAAAGACCCTGAGGCCAATATGTGGCTTAATCCGCAGTTATGGGCTGTAATTTCAGGCTTTGCTTCTAAGGAGCAGGCTGAAACTGCTATGAATTCAGTTCATGAGATACTTAATACACCTTACGGTGTTAAGCTTATGGAACCGCCTTATGTCGACAATTATTTTGACGGTGCCATTATGCACATCTTCAATCCTGACACTAAGGAAAACGGAGGTATCTTTTCACAGACACAGGGCTGGGCAATACTTGCAGAGGCACTTATGGGAAGGGGAGATACGGCATTTGAGTATTTCCTTGAGTCATCACCTGCCAATATGAACGACAAGGCTGAAATAAGAGTTCTTGAGCCGTATGTTCACGGACAGTTTACAGAGTCCACACGTTCACCGTACGCAGGCCGTTCACATGTTCACTGGCTTACAGGAACAGGTGCAACAGTTATGGTCGGCTGTGTCGAGGGTATCTGCGGCATGAGACCTAATGCGGATGGACTTGTAATCAATCCGGCGATTCCGGCTGCATGGGATGGATTTAAGATTGAGAAAAATTTCAGAGGAAAACATCTCTCAATAGACATTCAGAACCCTGATCATGTACAGAGCGGTGTTAAGTCCATAACTGTCAACGGAAAAGCCGTAGAAGGCAATTTCGTATGCCAGTGCAAAATGACAGAGCAGACTGATATTGTGGTTGTGCTTGGATAATAACTTACTAAGTCTTTCAAAACACAATTAATCAATTTATAAAAAGAACGCAGTCATCCGGGCAGGCTGACTGCGTTCTTTTTGTGCGTTTTTGTGCGTTAAACTGTCAGGCATTTGCCTGTTTTGCTTCACGTAAATTATTTATTGGCAAGCTCACATAACTCTGCCAGCATCCTGGGCAGCTCTGTCTCCATATTTTCATCTGAAAACTGGCAGGTGCCGACAGCTTTATGGCCGCCGCCGTTGTACTTAAGCATAAGGCTTCCCACATTGACGTCGGAGGTTCTGTTAAGTATGCTGTATCCTACCGCTGCCGAACAGCCAAGACCGCCGCGTCCGCTTACAATCCATGCGGAAATATTCTGCTCAGGATACATACTGTATATCATAAAGCGGTTGCCTGTGTAGATTGGGTCAACACCACGCAAATCAGAAATAATAACATTGCCCTCAACACGCGTATATTTCTTTACCATTTCCTTGAATTTCTCGGTCTGCTCATTGTAAATCTCAATACGCTCCTGTATATCGGGCAGAGCCAGAATTTCCTCTGTGGTCATAGTACGGCAGGCATCGATTAATTTCTCCATTAACTGATAGTTGGAGATGGTAAATTGTCTCCAACGTCCAAGACCTGTACGCGGGTCCATAAGAAACCCTATAAGAATCCAACCCTTAGGATTCATAACCTCATCTATTGTAAGATTACCGGAGTCAACCTTGTCAACTGCCTCCATCATATCATCAAATTGAGGAAAACGTTCTCTTCCGCCATAGTACTCATATATGATACGCGCACAGGAAGGGGTTATACGGCTTTCACCTTTATATTTACCTTTAAGTTCATTGCGCTCATGTTCACTTGAATGATGGTCAAACCACAGACCGCAGCCTTCAACAAAAGGAACGTTGGCAAGACAGTCATTACTGTTGACCTCCACAAGCCCATCCTGCAAATCCTTAGGATGAGCAAATTTCCAGCAATCAATTATTCCGGCTTCCTTTAAAAGAGCACCGCAGGCCAGTCCGTCAAAATCAGAACGTGTAATTAATCTCATAACTCAAACACCCTTAATACATTATAGTAGTAGTGATTAATGTCCCTCTCCAAGGACAATATAATTTTACAACATTGTGGAAAATTTGACAATTCTTTTTATATAAGATATGCTTAAATTGATATATTATAATACTGTTGAACGAGGAAAATAATATGTGCGGCACTAAAATAATAGAACTGGCACCTGAGAAATTTGAGAGTGCTTCAGATAAAAATAAATATATCGCCGATTCACAGGAAAAATACCTTGGATTTGTGAATGATACTGCAACTGACGGGAAAGAAGCTGTCTTAATTCTTAAAGAATATAATATGTTTGAAAACCCGGATTGTCAGGCAGTTGTCTTTGCCGACAGAGCTGTCAGTGGTAATAATGTGACGCGGGCAGAGTTAATGGACAACTGCGATATGGAAATATTCGGCATTGTATTTGAACGAAGTCTGCTTAAGAAAACCGGCTGCTTTAATAATCAGCTTGAAGGATGCTGCAATCTGGATTTTTTGTGCAGACTGTCGGAAGTGACATCAATATGCTGTATTGTGTGCAGCGCCGATGGCATCCGCAGTGTGAAATCCGGTAATGAGGCTAAAGCTTTGGCATATCTGCTGAGAAAATACATGACGGAACTGAAACAAAGCGGCTGCCTTGACAAAATTTTTATTAAGATTGCAGGTTATATGCAACAGCGGGGACTGACAGAGGAGTTCAATAATGCCGTCAACACATTTCTTAATGATTTGGACCGGTATGAAAAAATCAATCGTGATACGGAACCGTTTTTTGTAATTATGGGAGACGAAACCTGTTATGGAGTTTTGAAAGACTTTGCCGGAAGACTGGCAGACGCATTGGTAAGTATGGGGCAGGCAGTTCTCACCAGTGATGATAATATTTTAAACCGGATCCATAATATGAAATTTAAGGGTATTATCGGGTTTCAGGCAATGGTCTTGATGAAAAAAGATGCGGCGGGGCTCAAGGGGAAAAGACTGCTGTTCCTGTTTGATCATCCGGCATATTTTCATAATATGCTTCAGGGATTTTCGGACGGTGATTATATTTTATGTCAGGACGAGGACTATGCGGACTATGTAAGAAAATATTACGGTGTGAAAAATGCCATACAGTTTCCTCCGGCAGGCAATAATGTGGGAATGCCGGATTTTGATAACAGAAGTTTTGATATAGTATTTGTAGGGACATACAGCAAGCCCCGGAATACCGATTACAAAGATGAGGTTCAAAATACCGTTTATAAATATGTGACTGCCAATCCCGACCTGACCATAGAGCAGGCTTTATCAGAGCTTTACGGAATAGAGGGAAACCGGCTTTGTCAGGTTATGGCGACTTTGCTTTATGTCAGGAAAGATATTGTCAATTATTACAGGCATAAGGTGGTTGAAACTATAATCGCCGCCGGATACCAGCTCCATGTATATGGTGATTCGTGGGAGGATTTTGAATCCAAATACAGATACAATCTGATAATACATCCTCAGGTTACGGTGCAGGAGATGATGGATGTATACGGCACCGCCAAAATAGGGCTGAATGTAATGACATGGCATAAAGCCGGAATGACAGAAAGAATTGCCGATATTATGCTGGCAGGCGCCGTGTGTCTTTCTGATAAAACAAGATATCTCTGTGAAAATTTTGACAATGACGAAATCGCACTTTTCGACTTGAAACATCTCGAGGAGCTTCCGAAACAGATTGAGGGGCTGCTGGGAGATGAGAAATACAGACAGAGAGTTGCCCGCCGTGGCTATCATAAAGCAGTCAGCTGCCATACATGGAGAAAGCGGGCGGAAAAATTGTGTGAAATGGTTGAGGATATTAATTGAGATTAACTGACATAAGGAACTCCCCTTTATGCCTTGAACAAATTAAAGGCTTAAAGGGGAGCTTTTGCGTATTTAAACGCATTTATGAACGAACAGAATAAAGTTAAATCACGATTTAAGAAAATCAAACTGTGACATATAAAGCTTATAATATTCACCCTTTTGGGCAAGCAGTTCTTCATGGGAACCGCGCTCTACAATGTCTCCGTTTTCCACATACATAATGCAGTCGGCATTTTTGATTGTGGAAAGCCTGTGTGCTATGATAAAAGAAGTTCTTCCTTTTAAAAGCTCATTAAGTCCCTTTTGGAGCACACGTTCCGTTTCGGTATCAATGCTTGAAGTCGCCTCGTCAAGAATGAGGATTTTCGGGTCTGCAAGCAAGGCTCTGGCAAAGGAAATAAGCTGACGCTGCCCTGCTGAAAGACGGCTGCCCCGCTCATTGACCTCCGTCTCATAGCCGTTTTCCATTTCCATAATGAAGTCATGTGCGCACACTGTTTTTGCAGCGCGGATAACATCGTCATCAGAGGCATCCATATTTCCGTAGCGGATGTTATCCATTATTGTTCCGGAGAAAATAAAGCTGTCCTGCATCATTATACCCATTTGGGTTCTCAGGGAGTGAATGGTTACAGTGGATATATCCACATTATCTATAAGCACCTGACCGGAATCCACATTGTAAAAACGGCTTATCAGGTTGACGATTGTTGTTTTGCCGGCACCGGTAGGCCCCACTATGGCGATAGTATCGCCGGGCTTTGCCGTAAAATTAATTTTCTTGAGAACCGGATTACCGTCATCATAAGAGAAAGCCACATCTCTGAATTCGACTTTCCCTACAATATCAGGCATATCAGCGGCATCCGGCAAATCCTTAACGGCAACCTCCTCGTCTATGGTTTCAAAAATACGCTCAAGGTATGAAATTGCAGTCAGCAGCGAATTGTAAAAGCTGGCAAGCGTATTAACAGGTGTCCAGAAACGGCTTATGTATGCCGTAAAAAGAACAAGTGTACCGACGGTGATTCCTGCGTCGCCTCCAAGCGCCCAATTAATTCCGAGAACATATATAAAACATGTTGTGATAACCGATATTGTGTCAACACTTGGACCCATCAGAAAGTTAAATTTAACAGCCCGCATCCATGCACTTCGATAACCGCTGCTCAAATTGTTGAAAATATCAGTGTTGCGGTTCTCTCTGGTAAAGGATTGTGTAACACGTATACCATTAATGCTTTCTGCGATGTAGGCATTAAGATTGGACTGTTTATTGCTCTGAATCTGCCATGCGTGACGCTGTCTTTTTTTGATAAAAACCACGACCGCAATAAGTATCGGAAGACCGCACAGGCACACCAGGGTCAGACGGACATTGGCCAGAAACATAAATACTATTATGAAAACCAGATTGCACAAATCCGTGATAGTATTGATTATACCGTTTGAAAGCAAATCGCTTAAGCTGTTTACATAGTTTACGACGCGCACCTGTATTTTCCCGTGAGGGCGGTTGTCGTAGTATGAAAACGGAAGCTCCTGCAGATGCCGGAATATATCGTAACGCAGCTTATGAATTACGTTCTGTCCGATCTGGTTGGTTATTTTTATCTTGATGCGGAGGCTTATGGCTGAGTAAACTGCAATGACAAGGGTAAGTCCGGCATATATCAGTATTGAGCGCATATCGCCGTTGGGGATGCTTTCGTCCATTACCTTCTGGAAAAATTTAGGTATAAGCATTACAAGCGCTGAGGAGGACATCATAATGAGAATGACCAGAATCATCTGCTTCTTATAAGGAGAAACGTATCTTCCGAGGCGCTTGAGCTGGTTAATATCAAAACGGGTTTCTAAAACTTCATCAACATCATATTTGTTGCGTGCCATTTCACTCACCTCCCTTTAATGCTGCATTGTCAATTTCTTCTTTAAGTTCTTTGGGAATCTCACCGTACTGGGTATAGAACGCTGAAGCATAATATCCGTTAAGCTTCATAAGCTCCTCGTGAGTTCCACGCTCAATTATTTTGCCGTTATCCATAACCAGAATCAGGTCAGCATCGCGGATGGAAGATATTCTGTATGCAATTACGAAAATGGTACAATTATTTTTAATATTTTTAAGCTGTGTCTGTATGTAGCTTTCTGTCTCCATATCAACCGCTGATGTGGTGTCATCAAGAATGAGAATTGCCGGGTTTTTAAGCAATGCTCTTGCCAGAGATATACGCTGCTTCTGGCCGCCTGAAAGTCCGACACCGCGTTCACCCACAATAGTATCATATCCGTCAGGCAGTGACTGGATAAAATGGTTGGCATCAGCCATGATGGCAGCCCTTTTGACATCCTCAAAGGAACAGTCGGGATGAGCATATGCGATATTCCCTTCAATGGTATCGGAGAAAAGAAAAACATCCTGCATTGCCATTCCTATGTTATCCCGCAGATTGTACAAATCAAGTGATTTGACATTGACGCCATCCAGCAGAACTTCACCATCGGTCACGTCATAGAAACGGCACATCAGGTTCATAATTGTAGATTTGCCTGCGCCTGTGGAGCCGATTATTCCCACTGTCTGGCCCGGCTCAACCTTGAAGCTTATATTTTCCACAATGCCCGTATCATCGGCGCGATAAGACACATTTTTAAATTCGACAGCGCCCTTAAGACGTGAAGTCCTGATACCTTTTTCGGGAGTTTTGATTTCAGGCTCTTTAGTGTAGGTGTCATATATTTTTTCAACTGATGTTGTAAAACGCTGAATATCATTAATCAGCCAGCCAGCCATTCTCAGAGGTGTAGTCAGCATCCAAAGATAACCGTTGACTTTGACCAAATCACCCATTGTAATGCGCCCTTGAATAACCATATAGCCGCCGTAAATCATAAGTATTATTGTCAAAAGATATGACAGCACTTCAAAAATCGGAAGAAACCTCATCCATATTTTGGAAGCTTCAAGCTGTGAATCCCTGAAATCGTCGTTCTCCGAGTTGAATTTGGATATTTCATACTCTTCCTTGGAAAATGCCTTGACAACACGGTTGCCGCTGACGTTCTCCTGAACAAAAGCATTCAGTGATGAAAAGCAGTTGCGGTTGCGGCGGAATGCAGGACGAACCTGCTTCGACTGGAAATATGTTGTCATAGCGGTAAACGGAAGTACGGCAATCATACACAGGGCCAATTTCCAGTTTACCGTGAAAATCATTATCAGTGCAAAAATAAGTAACAGCACATTTTCGTAAACAGCATATACAACGTATGCCACAAAATGTCTGATTGCGTCCATGTCGCCTGTCTGGCGGGACATCAAATCACCCGTTCTCTCTTTATTATAGAATGTAAAATCCTCCTGCATAAATTTGCGGTATACGGTATCACGCATCTCGTATAATATACCCTGTGAGCAGGTTTCAAATACTACCTGATAAAAATATCTCATTACGCTTCTGATTGCGGTTGCCCCTAATAGTATTGCAATGAGATACGGTAAAGCGTCATGATGCCCTTCCCTAATAACATCATCCACTATAAGACCTGAAATATGCGGATTTACAATGGCAAGAACCGATATGATTGTAGTCATAAAAAGTCCCAGAATCATAAGCCATCTGTATTTTTTTAAAAATGAAAGGAACCATTTGTTAGCAGTCATCAGATTAGCCTCCTTCAAAAATCTAATATCAGTATAAAGTTTTTGTTGAAAAATAAAATGTAGTATTTTGTCTCTTTGATGTATTATTTTGCTTGATTTATATTTTACTTTCTTATAAAAATTTAGTACAATATTATAAAATTTGTGATAAGCGGCGGAAGGGAAATGTAAGCCGCAGATTCAGAAAGGTGAATTAATGGACGCTATACAGTTTGACGAGCTTAATCCTACATTTTTGTTTGGCTGGAAGGGTGCCAGAACCAGAGATGAAAAAAATTATCACTGTCACAGTAATCATATAGAAATGAGTCTTATTTTATCCGGCAGCGGACGGTATAAGATAGATGATGTGATATATGATGTTGCAGAAGGGGATTTGCTGGTTTTCAATCCCGGCATGTATCATCAGGCATTGACTGACGGCAATGGAAATCCCGCAGTGGAATTTTTTCTGGGTTTTACGGATATACAGTTCACGGGTCATGCTGCCAATCGCTTTGATGTTACCGGAGGACCTGTGCTGCATACCACAGGTGAACTGCGCCAGAAGCTTTTCCGCATAGCCCTTAAAGTGTCGGAGGAGAATGAGGTGCTGCGTCCGGGCAGATATTTTATGCTTAGGGCATATTTGGTGGAAATGCTGCTTCTTATAATAAGGGAGCTTTCAGAGCCTATGGATAAAAAGACAGGTTACGCATTTGAGTCGGTCAGCAAAAAATATGTTGTAGAGCAGATTATTAATTATTTTGAGGACCATTATGCGGATAAAATATCTTTGGATCAGATTGCGGAAAATATGTATTTAAGCCCTTTTTATATATCTAAGATATTTAAGAGCGAAACGGGCAATGCCCCCATAAGCTATCTCATAGATATAAGATTGAGTCATGCTATGGAGATACTTAAAAACGGTGAATGTGACAGTATTCAGGAGGTGGCTCAAATGGTAGGATATGAGGATTCCTATCACTTCAGCAAGCTTTTTAAGAAAAAATACAACATATCGCCTTCAAAGGTGAGAAATTCATAATAATTGAAACATCTTTGCGTATGTGTTATAATTATCAGAGAATGTTAAAATGGGATGGTATTCAGATGAAGATAATAATTGTAGGCTGCGGTAATGTGGGGGCTGCCTTGGCAGAGCAGCTGAGCAACGAAGGTCATGACATTACGATAATTGATATAAACGAAAAGCTGGTAAGCAATATATCTAATACTTTTGATGTATTGGGTGTTGCAGGCAACGGAGCCAGCCTTAATGTTCAGAGAGAAGCGGGAATAAATGCGGCGGATTTGCTGATAGCGGTTACGGGAACCGATGAGCTTAATCTTTTATGCTGTCTTATAGCCAAAAAAGCGGGAGGATGCCATACAATAGCCAGAGTAAGCAATCCTGTTTACAGCAGAGAGATAGGATTTATTAAGGAAGAGCTTGGATTATCAATGATAATCAATCCGCAGATGGCAGCAGCAAGGGAAATCGGAAGACTTCTGAAATATCCGTCGGCGCTTAAGGTAGACACCTTTGCCAAAAGCCGGGTAGAGCTTGTTATTTATAAGATATGGGAAGATTCACCGCTTTGTAATGTGAAGCTTAAGGATATGAGCGGAAAAATACATTGTAATGTGCTGATTCCTATTGTGGAGCGTGGCGAGCAGGTAATAATTCCGGATGGTGAATTTGAGCTTAAGGCAAAGGATGAGATTACGATAATTGCCCCTATGAAAAACACCATAGAATTTTTTAACAGTATTGGAGCGCCGGCGGCAGTAACCAAGGATATTATGATGATTGGCGGCGGCATTACTACAATATATCTGGCAAAACAGCTTCTTGCAATGGGAGTCAAGGTGAAAATAGTTGAGCGTGACATTGCAAGATGCGATGAGCTTACGGAGATGCTTCCCAAGGCTCTTGTAATATGCGGTGACGCTACCGAAAAAGAGCTTCTTTTGGAAGAGGGGCTCAGAACCGTAGGAGCCTTTGCTGCAATGACCAATTTTGATGAGGAAAATATAATGCTGGCCCTTTTTGCAAAAAGCTTGTCCAAGGCGAAGCTTATAACTAAGGTTCACAGAATATCATATGACGAGATTATAGACAATCTTGAAGTGGGAAGTGTTATTTATCCCAAATATATAACTGCGGAAAGCATTATAAAATATGTAAGGGCTATGAGAAATTCCATAGGAAGCAACATTGAGACCTTGTACAGACTTAATGATAACAGAGTTGAGGCGTTGGAATTTCATATCGGAAAGGACTCGCCTGTTGTGGGAATACCCCTTAAGGAGCTTAAGCTTAAGCCGAATATGATTATCGGATGTATAACCCACAAGGGACAAGTTGAGATGCCTAACGGTAACAGCGTTATTGAAGTAGACGATATGGTTGTTCTTATTACTACTACTACCGGTTTACACGATATCAGGGATGCACTCAGGTAGGAGGACACAATGAATTATTCCATAATCAGATATATACTGAGCAGTGTAAGTTGTTTTGAGGGAGCATTTATGATTATGCCCGCTGTGGTGGGGGCAATCTACGGTGAAAAAGAAGGCGTAATATACGGAATTATTGCAGTTATATGCATACTGGCAGGATTGGCAGGAAGAATCAAAAAGCCAAAGAGCAGCACATTTTATTCCAGAGAGGGGTTCGTCAGTGTGTCTTTAAGCTGGATGATGATTAGCCTTATTGGCGCATTGCCTTTTTTCATAACAGGAGAAATACCGTTTTATATAGATGCTCTTTTTGAGACTATATCCGGTTTCACAACCACGGGAGCAAGTATTTTGTCTTCGGTTGAGGAACTGTCACACAGTACGGCCTTTTGGCGTCTTTTTACACATTGGATAGGCGGAATGGGCGTGCTGGTGTTTATCATGGCGATACTGCCGCTGTCGGGAAGCTCTAATATGCATCTGATGCGTGCGGAAAGTCCCGGCCCGGCGGTAAGTAAATTTGTACCGAGAGTAAAGCATACGGCAATGATACTTTACGGAATTTATGTGATGATAACCGTTATAGAGATTATAGCTCTCAAAATAGCAAGATTGTCTTTTTTTGATTCGGTTACGCTTTCATTTGCAACGGTGGGAACAGGAGGCTTTGGACTGCTTAATACCAGTGCTGCTTCTTACTCAACTGCCGTGCAGATTATAATGACGGTATTTATGCTGCTATGCTCCGTGAATTTTAACTTATATTATCTTATCCTTATTAAAAAAGGCAAAGAAGTATTGCTTAATGATGAATTGCGGTATTTTCTGATAATAGTTTTCGTGTCGGCAATTATGATTACCATCAATGTCCGGAACAGCTTTGACAGTATTTTTGAAGCCTTTCATAACTCGCTTTTTCAGGTGGCGTCAGTTATAAGTACAACAGGCTTTGCTACCTGTGATTTTAATATGTGGCCGCAGTTTTCCAAGACCATATTGGTTATATTAATGCTGGTTGGAGCCTGTGCAGGAAGCACCGGAGGCGGCTTCAAAATCTCAAGACTGATTATTCTTGTCCGGGCAGCCAAAAATGAAGTTACAACAATAGTGCATCCGAGAAGCGTAAGGCGTGTAAGAATGAACCGGAGAAATGTATCTGACGGAATGGTCAGAACGGTTCTTGTGTATTTGGCCATATATGTCCTTATTGCAGGACTGTCGTTTTTGCTGGTCAGCCTGGATAAATTTGATATGACAACCAATATTACGGCAGTCATTGCAACCTTCAATAATATAGGACCGGGACTTGAAGCGGTAGGACCGGCAGGCAGCTATGGGGATTTCAGTGTATTGTCTAAAATTGTACTTATGCTGGACATGCTCATAGGGCGATTGGAGATTTTCCCAATGCTTGTACTTTTAGCTCCCGGAACATGGAGAGTGAGACAGAGCTCTTCCACCAAATAATTTTCAGGTGCAATAATTATATACAGACACATATGGGTATACGATATACGGGGAAGATGTTGACAAATCAACAACTTTCCCGTATAATCGTTAAAGCAACATTTAATTGTGTATTTTGCCCTGTGTTTTAGGGCATGGTGTAATGCAACAGGAGGATTTGTATGGGTATTAAATTTATAACTGATTCAGCTTCTGACATAGCGCAGGGAAGCATAAATGATGTAACCGTATTGCCTATGACTATAACTTTTGGGGAAGATGAATATAAGGATGGAGTGAATCTTACACATAAAAAGTTTTATGAAAAGCTTATAGAAAGTGATGCGCTTCCGAAAACAAGCCAGATTCCGCCGTATGATTTTAAGGCGGCGATAAAGGAAGCTGTGGAGGACGGCAGTGAAGTTATTGTGATAACCATGTCATCAAAGCTTTCGGGAACCTGCCAGAGTGCATGTATGGCGGCTTCGGAATATGACGAGGGAGTATATGTGGTGGACAGTGAAAATGTTACCGTAGGAGAGATGGCGTTGATAGAGTATGCAATCAGACTGAAAGAGCAGGGCGTATCCGCTTTGGAAATTGTAGAAGCTCTTAATAGTGTGAAGAAGAATATACGGCTGGTGGCGCTTCTTGATACACTTGAATATTTGAAAAAAGGCGGAAGAATATCAAAAACGGCGGCGTTTGCCGGAGGACTTTTATCCATAAAGCCTGTTATAGCCATAGTGGATGGAGAGGTGGCAATTCTCGGAAAAGCCCGTGGGTCAAAACAGGGAAATAACCTGCTTGCGGAGCAGATAGAGCAGTCAGGCGGAATAGCTTTTGATATGCCTCTTTTTCTTGGGTATACCGGTCTGAATGACGGACTTCTTCAAAAGTACATTTCTGACAGTAAAGCATTATGGGAAAACCATATTGATGAGCTGCCGATACATACAGTGGGAGGAACAATCGGGACACATGCAGGACCGGGAGCAATAGCGGTAGCTTTCTTTATTGCATAGAACATAAAATAGAACATAAATAAGTATGAAGAGCGGGCTTACAGCCCGCTCTCAAATTCTTTTTTCAAATCACATTTACATATGAATCCCAGCTTAGCCAATGTTTTCTGAAGGGCGTCAAGAGTATCAGCCACATCATTTTCAAAAGCAGAATTACCCATATGACCGATACGGATAACTTTGCCGGCAAGGTAATCAAAGCTTCCTGAGATAAGTATGTTGTGTTCATTTTTCATAGTTTCTATAATATCGTCTGCACTTATTCCGTCAGGAACGTTTATAACGGTTACGGTAGGTGAAAATCCGCTTTCAAGGTACAGCGAAAGCCCTGACAGTGAAACAGCCCTGCGTACCGCCTTGGCAATGCGCATATGGCGGTCAAGCCTGTCTGTGTCAGCCGAAACGATGTTGACAGCCTCATCAAGTCCGTATATGTCACTTGCAGGCATTGTGTACGGAAACCATTTGTCTCTGTAATAATTTCTGAATGTAAGTATATTGCAGTAAAAAGAAGCAATAGGAGTCTTGCGGTTTTCCATAGCGGCAAGAGCATCATCGCTTACAGACACAAAGGTAAGTCCCGAAGGAGCGGACAGAGCCTTCTGAGAGCCTCCGCAGGCTAAATCTATATGCCAGTCATCTACACGGAGCTCACTTCCAAACATCGCCGATACGGAATCTACCATTGTGATAATACCGTAGCTTTTGAGAAGCGGACAGATTAAAGAAACATCGTTCAGCATTCCGCTTGGAGTATCGCAGTGAACCACTGTCGCGTATTTGAAATCATGGTCTTTGGCAAGAAAAGCGCTCAGTTCGTCCGTATCCACTGGCTTGCGGTAATCTGTCGTATACAAAACAGGAACGCCGCCGTACATTGATACGAAATCAGCAAATCCTTTTCCGTATATGCCGTTGTCAATTACCAGAACCCTGTCGCCCGGCTCGGTCAGTGAAGCACAGCCTGCCTCAAGACCTAATATACCTTCTCCGTCCATTATGTAGACTTCATTGTCAGTGTGTAAAAGCTTTGCAAGCTTAAGGCACACCTGATGATATTCTTCGCAGAATGATGTATCCACATCAGGATTCGGAAACCAACGGCTTCTGGCATCCATAACAGTCTGCGGGACGCTTGTAGGTCCCGGTGTCATCATTTTGTACATATTAATTCCTCCCATTAGTTATTAATGTGCGGCAGGCTGCAGCCTGCCGATTAAGCTTCCGCAGGTAGATTTAATAAGAAGAATGACAGGAACTGCGATGACCGAATTGACGGCAATCTGTATTATGTTGCCGGGTATTGATGCTAAAGGTATAATAAAGCTGCTGTACATAATAACCTCACCTACATAATAACCGGCTGCTTTAACGGCAAGCATGGCAATTGATGCAATAATCAGTTTTACAATAGCAGGCTTTCTGTTGATTATTAAGGCATATATAAATCCCATCAGGCCAACGGTTATCAGTGTGATAGGCGCCCAGGGAACCCAGCCTGTCAGTAAATCGCTGAGTGCCATTCCCACACCGCCGACGATTGCACCTGTTCTTTTACCGAAGAATGCGGCAGCTATAAAAAGCGGGATATTTCCGATATGAACCATTCCGCCCACAGACCCGGTAGGTATCTGGATAAACATAGTAAATACGAAGGTCAGTGCCGTAAAAACAGCACAGATTGCAACCAAGCGTACATCAAATTTTTTATTAGTTGCAGTATCAATGTTTTTCATAGTATAATCTCCTTTAGATACATTTAAGCTGTTAGTATAATACGACCGATGTGGTATTTTGAAAATAACCAGTTTGCAATATTTTGACAATACCAGTTCAGGGAGATTGTAATGTGGGAAACCACACGGGAGGCTTTTTATATGGAAACAAGAGCCATACTTAAGAATAAAATATTTCTTTATCTCACAGAATTTTTTGCAGGAATGAGCGTTATGGCGGCGGAGCGTTGACTATTACAAAAAAATATATCAGGAGCAGGGAATACAGGGTGTTATTGATAATCTGTAACTTTCTGCTTGTATAAGCAATTTGGACAGGAGAAATATATGTTAGACAGAAATGATTTTATGGAAACATTAAGAGAGGTGGCGGAAATTGTGAGAACAGCACCGGAACCTCCTGCGAAAGAGGAAATTCTCAGCTATTTTAAAGATATGGAGCTTAATTCCGCCCAGAAAGACATGGTGTTTGAGTATCTTATTACACCTCAGGAGGAGAAAACCGATTCAGAAGATATTAGGGAAGAGACAGGGAAAGATATTCAGGATGAAACCGATGAGGAACATCCTAAGGCTCTTGAGATGTATTTTAGCGACCTTGAAGCTATTCCTGAATATACCAATGAGGAGCTTCAGGGAATGTATGATGAACTTCTTAATGGCAATAAAGAAGTTATTAACTCAATTTCAGATGCAATGCTGAAAAGCGTTGCCGTTTTGGCAGATGAATATGCATCGGAGAAGGTTGAACCATTGGATTTGATACAGGAAGGGAATCTGGCTCTTTTTGTGCGGCTTAATGAATTGTGCGGAATGGGCGCAGATTGCGGATATGACGTTGAGGACGAGATAGGTGAGGCTGTCAATGAGGCAATGAAGCTTTATGTATCTGAAGTTACAGGTGAAGAAAATTCTGAAAATACTGTGGCAGGCAAAGCAAATCTGGTAAGGAAATCGCAAAAATATCTTCATGCGCAAAAGGGAAGGATGCCTACTGTAGATGAACTTTCCCGGTATACCGGATTATCGGATAATGAGCTTGCCGATATACTGAATATGATTGATAAGGCGGATAAAAAATAAAACTGCACACTGCGTAAACGCAGGGTGCAGTTATTGATAAATTTCTGAATAGGAGCATTTTTAATAGGAAATAATTTCTGCTCCCGTATTTGTCACAAGAACCTGAATCTCCCACTGGGCTGATGGAGAGCCGTCTTCGGTGTAAATGGTCCAGCCGTTCTCGTCATCCTGTACAATATCGGCTTTTCCCATATTAATCATAGGTTCAATGGTAAAACACATTCCCGGAGCCATTATCATACCGGTTCCGGCGGGAATTGTGTATCCAACCCATGGCTCTTCATGGAATTCTATTCCGCATCCATGTCCGCCGATTTCACGAACGACAGTATATCCCTTGGACTTGGCAAAATTATTGATTGCGGCACTCATATCGCCAAGAGGCGCAAATGGCTTTATTGCATTAAAGCCGACCTTAAGGCTTTCTTTGGCAGCTTCAACTAATTTCCTTTTGTCATCAGATACATTTCCTATACAAAACATTCTTGAGGAGTCTGAAAAATAACCGTTATAAATCGTTGATACATCCACATTTACAATATCGCCGTCCTTAAGAATTATATTTTTATCCGGAATCCCGTGGCAGACTTCGTCGTTAAGTGAGGTGCAGACGCTCTTTGGAAAGCCCTGATAATTCAGCGGTGCAGGAATACCGCCCATCTCCCTTGTCTTGGAGTCCACCCATGTGTTGATTTCCTCTGTGGAAATTCCCTCCTTAATATGTTCGGCTGCATAGTCCAGAACAGCGATATTAATTTTGGCGCTTTCTTTTATACCTGCTATCTGTTCACTTGTTTTGATAAGCCTGGTGTCAGGCACAACGTATCCCCTGACCTTCAAATCTTCAAGCTTCTCATCAAAATCACAGTGGCATTTCTTGTATTTCAGACCGCTGCCGCACCAGCACAGGTCATTACGTCCCAGTTTCATAAAAACAGCTCCTTGTTGATTACTTGTGACAAGTATATCATAATGTATTGATTATTGGTAACAAAATTTTATCAATAATGTGACTTTTCACAAAAAAACCCGTCATTAATAATAGCAATGTAAGTCACACAGGAGGAGCGGGTATGGATGATGAAAAGATTATTGAGTTGTATTTACAGCGTAATGAGAAGGCTATTGCGGAAACCAAGCTGAAATATGGCAGAGGTCTGTACACGATAGCATTGAAAATACTTGGAAACTTTGAGGATGCGGAGGAGTGTGAAAATGATACATATTATAAAGCGTGGTTAAGTATTCCCGCTAACAGACCGTCATATCTGATGGCATATCTTTCAAGAATCAGCCGCAATGCGGCACTTGAGCGGGTGGATTACAGAAATGCAGGGAAACGGCATGGAACCATGGTGGAGCTTTGCGATGAGCTTGATTACAGTGCAGGATACGGCTCTATGGACAGCTATCTTGACAGCTATGAAATACGGCGGGTTATTGACACATTTCTGGATGAACTCAGTGACGAAAAAAATGCTATTTTTATAAGAAGGTATTGGGCGGCGGAAAGCATATCGCAGATTGCTCAGGCGCTTAATATAAGCGAAAGCAAGGTTAAGATGACCATAAGCAGACTGAAGATAAAATTGAGGAATTTTTTTGAAAGGGAGGGTGTGCATATATAATATTACGGTAAATATTAATCTGCCTGTGCATATACTATACACGTAGTGAATTTTGGTTTATGGGTGTATGGTATGGAATTAAAAAATATGCGTTATGAAGTGATTCTGGGCGTATTTAATATAGAATGTAATGCAAAGCATGTTGCCGCTGAAGCCGGAAGATATGGAATTGATGTGGAAATTGACAAAAGGAAGGGAGGCTTTAATGTATGCGCAGGAGTCTTTGAGGATGAAAAAAAGGCGTTTGACAGGCTTGAAGCCGTTCAAAACGCCGGGTATGTATTTGCATATATCAGAAAAGAATGTTTCGGTTAAGAATATCCGTAAGCAGCTGATGGGCATCATTCTTGTTCTGGTTGAAATCATTGTTTTCGCTGCGGCTTTCATTAATAAAACCAAGCAGACCGTAGCAGAGAAAACCTGTAATCTGCCGGTTGGTATATTTTAACCGGTGCCTTGAATTTTCTTTGGTGGTATGATGCTCCACTGCTGCGTACACATGGTTGAAAAAAGAAAACGCAAGGTAAGGGTTTTTATCAGGCGTGGCATGCTTTAAAAATTTGTACTCATCATAGTACAGCTTAAGGATGCTGTCCATAACATGGGAAAAGCCCATGGCTATATTGCCGTCAGGGTTGTACAATCGTTCAAGTTCATAATAGTGGGCGGTTCCCTTCGCTATCATATCCTGAAAAATATCCTCTGCCAAATCATATTTGTCCCCGTAGTGGGAATAAAAAGTAATTCTGCTTATATCTGCCTTGTCACATAGATTTGTAACTGTTATTTTCTCAAAGGGCAAGTCATTCAAAAGCTCAATGAGGGTATCTTTCAGACATTTTTTGGTTTTGCGTATTCTTTTATCTTCCATATACTTATAAATAATTATACAGATGTATAATTATACTACACTTTGTGTAAATTTGTAGTTGCCTTTCTTACAATTTTGTTTTATTTTAATACTTGTATAAATATTAGTCAAGATGTTAAGAGTTATTAAAATAAGCTCTGTGTATGAGGTAGAGGATATGAAAACAGCGATAATGACAGACGAAAACAGCGGAATTTCAATGGAAAAAGCAGAAAGTCTTGGTATTTTCATGATGAGAATGCCGTTTTTTATTAATGGAGAACTGAAATATCAGGGGATAGATATGACAAGGGAACAGTTTTATCAGGCTCTTGCCGAAGGCGCTGAGGTTTCCACCTCACAGCCGTCGCCGGGGGATGTTATGGATATGTGGAATGAGGTTCTGGAACAGGGATATGATGATATTGTCTACATACCTATGTCCAGCGCACTCAGTGAATCGTGCAACAGCGCCAGAATTTTTGCCGAGGATTATGATGAGAAGGTTCAGGTGGTTGATAATCACAGAATTTCAGTTACAATGGAGCAATCGGTATATGATGCGATGAAATACGCCCGGAAGGGTATGAATGCGAAAGAAATCAAAGAGCGTCTTGAAAAGGAAGCGTATGATGCCAGTATTTATATAGCGGTAGATACACTGTCTTATCTGAAAAAAGGCGGCAGAGTCACAGCCGCTGCTGCGGCAATCGGTACGGTTCTTAATCTTAAGCCTGTGTTGACAATACAGGGAGGCAAGCTGGATGCATATGCCAAGGAACGTGGTATGAAAAAAGCACGCCGAACAATGATTAAGGCGATGCAGAAGGATTTGCAGGAGCGTCTGGGAGAGTTTGACAAGGAAGGAAAACTCCAGCTTTGCATAGCATACAGCCATGTTGATGAACAGACACTTCAGGAATGGACAGATGAGGTTAAAGAATCTTTCCCCGATAAAGAACTGCTCATAACTCCGCTTTCATTGAGCATCGGATGTCATATAGGACAGGGAGCGCTGGCGATTGCAGCATGCAGAATGGAAGTATAGAACAGTCGGAATATATGAATTTTATAAAAAACGCTTCGTGAAACCTGAATTTCCGCAGCGTTTTTTCGTAAATCCATTTAATTTGAAAAATCATATTGAAATACTATGAATTATTATGTATAATTAGACTGAGGTGAATATTATGAAAATTTCTACAAAAGGCAGATATGCATTAAGATTAATGCTGGATATTGCTATAAACAGCGCAGCACGTCCTGTAAGCATTAAAGATATTTCAAGAAGGCAGGATATATCAGATAAGTATCTTGAACAGATAATTTCTATTTTAAACAATGCGGGCTTTGTACGAAGTGTAAGAGGCGCTCAAGGCGGGTATACTTTGACTAAGAGACCGGATGAGTATACTGTAGGTATGATTTTAAGAAGTACAGAAGGCTCACTTTCGCCTGTTGTGTGTATCGGCGACGGAGCTGTGGAGTGCGACAAGGCGGACAATTGTGCCACAAGCGAATTGTGGAAAAGACTTAACGATGCCATTAATAATGTGGTTGATAATGTGACACTTGCAGATTTAGTGGCATGGCAGAATAATAATTCGGATAATTACAGCATATAGACTTGTTGATAAACAATATCATTTCCTACCTTGACACTAGGAATATATGTGCTATAATCATATCAAATTACAAATAAGGAAAATCCTCTCAGATGCGGAGGGCTTTATATATTCCAAAGCGTTATGAGGCGGATAAGTGAGGAAGTGTAATATGAAGACAATATATTTAGATAATGCTGCAACTACTCAGGTTTATCCGGAAGTTCTTGAAGCTATGAAACCATTTTTTACGGAATATTACGGAAATCCATCCAGTATATATTCTTTTGCCGGAGAGGCAGGCAAAGCTGTTGATGCGGCTCGTAGGACAATAGCAGCTTCTCTTGGCGCAGACCAGTCCGAAATATATTTTACCGGAGGCGGAAGTGAGTCCGACAACTGGGCTCTTAAGGCAACAGCGGAGGCATACTCTTCCAAAGGCAGGCATATTATTACAAGCAAAATTGAGCATCATGCAGTTCTTCATACATGTGAGTGGCTTGAAAAACAAGGCTTTGAAGTTACTTATCTGGATGTTGATGAGAACGGTGTTGTTACACCTGAAACACTTAAGGCTGCCATCAGACCTGATACAATTCTTGTATCAATTATGGCTGCCAATAATGAGATAGGAACGATTGAACCAATAGCCGAGCTTGGTAAAATAGCTCATGAGGCAGGCGCTCTTTTCCATACAGATGCGGTTCAGGCATATTGCCACATTCCAATTAATGTGGACGAGATGAATATTGATATGTTAAGTGCCAGCGGTCATAAGATTAACGGGCCTAAGGGAATAGGAATTATGTACATCCGCAAGGGCGTAAAGATTCGCTCTTTTATACATGGCGGCGCACAGGAAAGAAACCGAAGAGCCGGAACCCATAATGTTCCCGGAATTGTGGGAATGGGTAAAGCAGTAGAGCTTGCTGTTGCAGATATGGATAACAGAATAAAATACGAGACAGAGCTTAGGGATTATCTTATTGAGCGTGTTCTTAAGGAAATTCCTTATTCAAGACTTAACGGACACAGAACGGATAGATTACCTAACAATACCAATTTCTGTTTCAGGTTTATAGAGGGAGAGTCGATGCTTATTCTTCTGGACCAGAATGGAATCTGCGGTTCCAGCGGTTCAGCCTGCACATCAGGTTCGCTTGACCCGTCACATGTGCTTCTGGCAATAGGACTGCCGCATGAGATTGCACATGGTTCACTTCGTCTTACTTTATCAGAGAAAATCACAAAGGAAGACATAGATTATACGGTTGACAAACTTGTGAAGATAATCGAAAGACTGCGCAGTATGTCTCCGTTGTATGCGGATTTTGCAGCCAAAAACCGGAATTAAATAGTACCGGCTGTACAGAGAAAGGAATTTATTATGTATAGTGAAAAAGTAATGGACCATTTTAATAATCCACGTAATGTGGGAGAGATAGAGGATGCTTCAGGTGTAGGTACTGTTGGAAATGCCAAGTGCGGTGACATTATGAGAATGTATCTTGATATTGATGAAAATCAGATTATCCGTGACTGCAAGTTTAAGACTTTTGGATGCGGCGCAGCAGTTGCCACCAGCAGTATGGCAACGGAGCTGGTTAAAGGAAAATCAGTATATGAAGCGCTTAAAATTACCAATAAAGCAGTTATGGAGGCGCTTGACGGACTTCCGCCGGTGAAAGTTCATTGTTCGCTGCTTGCCGAGGAAGCTATTCATGCGGCACTTTGGGATTACGCCGAGAAGAATGGACTTGAGATTGAAGGTCTTAAGAAGCCTGTAAGCGACATCAGTGAAAAAGAAGAAGCACCTGAGGAAGAATATTGATGAGCAAAGGTAAGGTTGTTGCAGGGATGTCCGGAGGAGTTGACTCCTCCGTGGCAGCCCTTCTTTTAAAAGAGCAGGGATATGATGTGATTGGTGTCACCATGCAAATCTGGCAGGAGGAAAACCCTCTTGATGCTGCGGAAAACGGAGGCTGCTGCGGACTGTCTGCAGTCGATGATGCCAAGCGTGTTGCCGACATAATCGGAATACCCTATTATGTTATGAATTTCCGGGAAGAATTTCAGAAACAGGTAATTGATTATTTTGTCAGTGAATATTATAAGGGCAGGACTCCTAACCCATGCATTGCATGTAACCGCTATATTAAGTGGGAATCGCTTTTGCACCGCTCCCTTGAGATTGGTGCGGATTATATAGCCACCGGACATTACGGCAAAATAATAAAGCTGCCCAACGGACGTTATAGTGTTGCCAAGGCACAGTCACGACAGAAGGACCAGTCCTATGTGCTTTATAATCTGACGCAGGACGAGCTTCGACATACGCTTTTTCCTGTGTATGGATATGAGAAAGAGCAGGTCCGCCTGATTGCAGAGAAAAATAACCTGCCTGTTGCCCGCAAAAAAGACAGTCAGGACATATGCTTTGTCCCTGACGGGGATTACGCTGCCTTTATACAGCGTGAGACGGGCAGGAAGGATACACCGGGAAATTTTGTGGATTTGGAAGGCAATGTACTTGGAAAACACAAAGGTATCACACATTATACAGTAGGACAGCGAAAAGGGCTTGGAATTGCTTTTGGAGAACCAAGATTTGTACTGCGTATCAATCCTGCTGACAATACGGTTGTTCTTGGAACGGCAGAGGAGCTTATGGTGCGCACAGTAAATATCTGTGACGTAAATTATATGGCAGTTGAAAATATTTCGGAGCCGGTACGGGCCATGGGCAAGCTGCGGTATTCACAGAAAGAAGCACCGTGTACCATATTGCCTGACGGGAAAGGCGGAATCGTTGCGGAATTTGACCGGCCTATGCGCGCTGCAACACCGGGACAGTCGGCGGTGTTTTATAATGACGACTGCATATTGTGCGGCGGGATTATAAAATAAAAGAAAAAAATAATATTTCTTATTGACATGCCGGGAAATAAATGTTAGTATAGCCTAAACAGTAATTCATACTAATTCTATATGAATTGGTAAACAGAGCAAAGGAGATTGATATTATGAGCAAAAAACCATATTCAGAGAGAAATTTGAAATTTGAAACATTGCAGTTACATGTAGGACAGGAAGCTCCTGATCCTGTTACAGATGCAAGAGCAGTTCCTATTTACCAAAGCTCTTCATATGTATTCAGAAATTCACAGCATGCAGCAGACAGATTCGGGCTTAGGGACGCAGGTAATATATATGGAAGACTTACCAACCCTACGGAGGATGTTTTTGAGAAAAGAATTGCAGCACTTGAAGGCGGTGTTGCAGCATTGGCAGTTGCTTCGGGAGCGGCAGCAGTCACATACACAATTCAGAATCTTGCGCTTAACGGAGACAATATAGTAGCCGCTAAGAATATTTACGGCGGTACATACAATCTTTTGGCGCATACGCTTGTTGATTACGGTGTAACAACAACATTTGTTGACCCGCTTGATTTAAGTGCATTTGAAAATGCCATTCAGGATAATACCAAGGCCGTTTATATTGAGACTTTAGGTAATCCTAATTCTGAGGTTGCAGACATTGAGGGTATTGCCAAGATTGCTCATGCACACAATATTCCACTGGTAATTGACAGTACATTTGCTACACCTTATCTTGTAAGACCGATTGAATACGGCGCAGATATCGTTGTACATTCTGCAACTAAATTTATCGGTGGTCATGGAACTACTATAGGCGGCGTAATTATTGACAGCGGTAAATTCGACTGGAAAGCATCAGGCAAATTCCCGCAGCTTACAGAGCCAAACCCAAGCTATCATGGAATAAGCTTTGTTGATGCGGCAGGAGCTGCAGCTTTTGTAACAAGAATCAGAGCTATTTTACTTAGAGATACAGGAGCTACAATTTCACCGTTCCATTCATGGATATTCCTTCAGGGACTTGAGACTCTTTCACTGAGGGTGGAGAGACATGTCGAGAATGCCCTTAAGGTAGTCGAGTATCTCAAAAATCATCCGCAGGTTGAGGCTGTGCATCATCCGTCCATAAGCAGCGACCCTGAGCAGCAGCGGCTTTATAAGAAATACTATCCTAATGGCGGCGGTTCCATTTTTACATTTGAGATTAAGGGCGACCAGAAGAAAGCACAAGAATTTATAGATAATCTTGAACTTTTCTCCCTTCTTGCCAATGTTGCGGATGTTAAATCACTTGTTATACATCCGTACACAACAACACATGCAGAGCTTAATGAGGAAGAGCTTGCAGACCAGGGAATTAAGCCTAACACAATAAGACTTTCAATCGGAACCGAGAATATAGATGATATTATCGAGGATTTGGATGAAGCATTTAAAGCAGTACAATAATTGTATTTAATTATTCAGGAGGTAATCATATGTCAAAAATATATAGAAGTGTTGCGGATTTAATCGGCTCGACACCGCTTGTGGCATTTGATAAATTAGGTAAAAAATACGGTGCAAAGGCAAATATTTTTGCAAAGCTTGAGTATTTTAATCCTGCAGGAAGCGTTAAGGACAGAATTGCCAAGGAGATAATTGAGGATGCAGAGAAAAACGGAAGAATTAAGCAGGGCGCCACAATTATCGAGCCTACATCGGGCAATACGGGAATAGGACTTGCTGCCATTGCGGCAGCCAAGGGCTATAAGCTTGTAATTGTTATGCCTGAGACCATGAGTGTTGAACGCCGTAATATAATCAAAGCATACGGTGCGCAGATTGTACTTACAGAGGGAAGTAAGGGAATGAAGGGAGCCATTGCTAAGGCGGAGGAAATCCGGCAGTCAACGCCGGGCAGCATTATCGCCGGTCAGTTTGTTAATCCGGCGAACCCTCAGGCACACAGAAAAACAACCGGTCCTGAGATTTGGAATGACACTGACGGCAATGTAGACATATTTGTGGCAGGCGTCGGAACAGGAGGAACGGTTACAGGAGTCGGCGAATATCTCAAATCAAAGAATCCTGACGTTAAGATAGTGGCAGTTGAGCCTCTTACATCACCTGTCCTTTCACAGGGTAAAAGCGGTTCCCATAAGATTCAGGGAATCGGTGCAGGATTTGTGCCGGATGTCCTCAACACAGAAATTTATGATGAGATAATACCTGTGGACAATGACGATGCTTTTGCTGTGGGCAAGGAGATTGCCAGAGAAGAAGGCGTACTTGTGGGTATATCTTCCGGTGCGGCTGCGTGGGCGGCACTTGAGCTTGCAAAGCGTCCTGAAAATGAAGGCAGGAATATTGTGGTTATCTTACCGGACAGCGGTGACAGATACTACTCAACGGCACTTTTTGCTGAGTAATACAAATATTTTATGAATATGCGTCATATAATGTTCCAAATGAAAATGAGGAGTATTGTGTGGCACAGTTTTTATGGGGACCTGCCACGCTTATTATTCTTATGGGCGTGGGGCTGTATCTCAATGTAAATTTAAGATTTTATCCGATAAGACGTCTTTTTCCCACACTGAGGAGTCTTATAAGAAAAAATGATGCTCAGATAGGGAAAAATACCAATGAGTCTGTCTCAAAAGGTGTTTCGCCTGTGGGAGCACTTATGACATCTCTTGCATCCTGTATAGGAACCGTCAATGTGGTTCAGGCAAATTCCATATCTGCCGCAGTAAAATATTCCTTTGATATAGATGCGCGCATAAGCGGTGCGATAATGTCTGCGGCAGTGGCAGTGACGATTATCGGCGGTATCTTTTCTTACAGTGCTGAGGCAGGGTGTTACAAAGGGTGTTTTTTCCAATGAGGCGGGACTTGGAGGTACTGCAGTGACTGCAGCCGCAGCGGAAACAGACTCTCATATAAAACAAGGCTGTGTTTCCATGTGCGCAGCTTTTATAGATACAATAATAGTATGCTCTGTTACAGGTCTTGTCATAGCGGCAGCAGGTTTGTACGGAGACAGAAGTAAAGCATTAGAGTTCCTTGTCAAAAAGAGAATTTACTGTTATATTTATCGTATAACATTTTGCGTGGCGGTCTATGTGGGTGCAGTGCTGGCGGCAGATAAGGTTTGGGAATTGTCGGATATTGCCAATGCATGCATGATGTTTCCGAATCTTGCTGCTGTTATTGCGCTGTCAGGCGGACTTAGACGCGATATAATAAACAGAGCGGATAGAACATAAACAATTCTATGACGCAAATAAACTATTATATGTAAAGGAGATACTTTAAAGGTGAGATGTGAAAGGATTTATCTTAATGATAATAAGAGCGTGTGGTTTGACACATATCTTTTGGATAATTCCAATGAACTGCTGCCGGATAAAAAGAGACCGGCAGTGCTTGTTTGTCCGGGCGGGGGATATCAGTATACATCTGACAGAGAGGCAGAACCGATTGCTCTTTCATTTGCAGCCATGGGTTATCATGCCTTTGTGCTGAGGTACAGCGTCGATATGGAAGCGGTTATGCCGGCACCGGTGAAAGATATAGCAAAGGCTATGGCATATATAAAAGACCACGGGGACCAGTGGTACCTTGACAGCAAAAACGTATTTGCAGCAGGCTTCTCGGCAGGGGGACATCTGGCTGCATCACTGGGCGTTTTTTGGAATGATTCAAAGATGCTTCCTGAGTATGAGGGTGACAGAGAGAGAATAAGACCTGCGGGAATGATTCTGGGATATCCGGTAATCGACCTTAAAAGCACATCAACCCACCTTGACATAGGAATACAGGGTTATCCTGAATATGACGACATCAATTTCGGACAGAGGCATCCTGCAATCAGACCTGAAGATTTGTTTATAAGGGAAAATGACAAGACATATATTAATTTTGAAATCGCAATGAATGCGTATATGTTTGGGGGATATGCCACTGATGAACAGATATATCAATACAGCCTTCAGAATCATGTAAGCGCAGATACACCGCCGGCATTTATCTGGCATGGCGGTGATGACGGACTTATATATCCTCGCAATTCATTTCTTTTTGCGGAGGCTCTTAAGAAAAACGAGGTGCCTTGCGAACTTCATATTTTCGGAACAGGAGGACATGGACTGGGACTTTCCAACGAGGTCACAAGCAATTATCCTTGGGAAAATAGTGAGCAGGTAGAGCCATGGCTTGGAATGGCAAGGACTTGGATTAAGTCAATCCTCCGTCAGCAGTAATTATCTGACCTGTTACATAGCTGTGGAAACCGGCTGTGTTATATATAATGTGTGCAGCCTCGGACGGTGTGCACATTCTTCCAGCCGGGATGTCATTTATGAGGTCCCGGCGTTCATTTTCATCCAGAAATTCATTCATTTTCGTATCTACCACACCGAATGCGATTGCATTGACCGAAATATTGCTTGGCGCCAGCTCCTTAGCCAGAGCACGGGTGAAAGTGTTCAAGCCGCCCTTTGACGCCGAGTATGCCACCTCACATGAAGCGCCTGTATTGCCCCACATGGATGACACGTTGATAATTTTCCCTTCACCTTTCTGCAAAAAATAAGGTATGGCACATTTGCACACGTTAAAAGCCGAGGTTAAATTGGTATCAATTACATTATGCCAATCATCGATACTCATATCCTGCAAAAGCCCCACATATGATATACCGGCATTGTTTATTATGACGTCAGGAAGCATGGATTTGGCATAGAGAGCGTCAAAGATTTCTTTCACATTGTCAAATTGTGAAACATCTTTCACGAAGCTGCAAAAGTCTGCGCCCAGATTACTGAGTATGGATTGTAGAGAATAAAGCTCGCCAGTGCTTTTTCGACAATTCAGCACAACGTTAAAATCATTTTTGGCAAATAATATGGCTGTTTCCCTTCCGATTCCTCTTGATGAGCCTGTAATTAACACTGTCTTTTTCATGCGGGTAACCTCGTAAAAATATTTTATGTACATTTTAGCACATAATTGTGTCAAGAAAAAGTATTTCAAATATGAATTTTCGTCACTTTGCATAAAAAATTACGAAAATTATAAGAAAAGAAGAATGATTATTGTTATGTACAAGTTTTTTAATATGATAACATCAAAAGTTATCCACAATTTTAAGTGCTTGTTTTTTCTGTAAAAGTGAGTTATACCCGAAGTTATCCACATAATCCACAAAGTTTACATAATATTTGCAACAAGTGTTTTTAAAAAATCAAGGCAAAAATTTGTTTTGTTAAAATCTCACGAATTGCATTTTTTCGACAAAAAAATCAGAAAAACACTTGACAAAAAAGTTGTTAGAAAATTATCAATTTGTGTTGATGAATTTTCAAAATATGGTATAATACAAATGTAATCTACAAAAATTGTCAGACAATTCCGACGGACAATAAAGATTACAATTTGTAGTAAAGGAGTTGGACATTATGCGTTTTACAATTACCGGAAAGAATATTGAGGTTACAGAAGGGCTGCGTAAAGCAATCGAAGAGAAAATCGGCAAGCTGGACAAGTATTTCAGCTCAGAAACGGAGGCTATAGTTACTCTTTCAGTGGAGAAAGAGAGACAGAAAATCGAGGTTACAATTCCTGTTAAGGGTAATATTATCAGAGCAGAAGAAGTAAGCAATGATATGTATGTTTCAATAGATCTTGTTGAAGAGATTATTGAGAGACAGCTTAGAAAATATAAAACAAGGATAGTTGAGTCTAAGCAGGCGGCGGCAGAATTCAGTAAGATGTACATTGAGAATGATTATGATGACGAACCTGATATTAAAATTGTCAGAAGTAAGAGATTTGGCATCAAGCCTATGGATCCGGAAGAGGCATGTATACAGATGGAACTTTTGGGACATAACTTCTATGTATTTTCCAATTCGGAAACGGACGAAGTTAATGTGGTTTACAAACGCAAGAACGGTACATACGGACTTATTGAACCTGAACTTGACTGAACATAATTATTACATTGATGACGGGGAGACTGTTTTGGCGGTCTCCCTGTTTAATGTTATAAATTACAAAATTACAGTCTGAAAAAATGTAAACGGCTTTTTGATAAAATATTTAATCCGGACGTTGATTATATCACCGGCTCCGGATATTATTTTGCCTTGAAAAGTTATTGATTAAGTGGTAAGATAAATTGTATTAGTACAAATTCACCTTGAAAGGGATATATTAATAATGAGCTTAGTACAGAAAATTTTCGGAACTCATAGTCAAAGAGAAATCAAGAGAATTACACCTTTGGTTGATAAAATAGAAGCTTTGAGACCACAGATGATGGAGCTTTCGGATGAACAGATGAAAGCCAAGACTCAGGAATTTAAGGACAGGCTTGCAGGAGGGGAGACTTTGGACGACCTTCTTGTGGAGGCGTATGCACTTGTAAGAGAGGCGGCAAGAAGAGTCCTGCATACGGAGCACTACAGAGTACAGCTTATGGGCGGTATTATTCTTCATCAGGGACGAATTGCCGAGATGAGAACAGGTGAGGGTAAGACACAGACCTGTCTTCTGCCGGCATATCTTAATGCGCTGGAGGGCAAGGGTGTCCATATCGTTACCGTCAATGACTATCTTGCAAAGCGAGATGCTGAGTGGATGGGACAGGTTCATGGATTTTTGGGACTTACGGTTGGAGTGGTTCTCAATGGCATGAATGGTGATGAGAGACGTAATGCATACAACTCAGATATAACATATATAACCAATAATGAATTGGGATTCGATTACCTTAGAGATAATATGGTTATCTATAAGGAACAGCTTGTGCAGAGGGGACTTCACTTTGCTATTGTGGATGAGGTCGATTCGGTTCTTATAGATGAGGCAAGAACTCCGCTTATTATTTCCGGTCAGAGCGGCAAATCCACAAGGCTCTATGAACTTTGTGATGTACTGGCACGCCAGCTTGAAAAAGGTACGGAGACAGAGCTTTCCAAGATGGCGGCAATTATGAAAGAAGAAACAGAGGAAACAGGTGACTTTGTTGTCAACGAGAAGGAGAAAACTGTCAATCTTACAGAGGCAGGTGTCCGTAAGGTTGAGCAGTTCTTCCATATTGATAACCTTGCAGATGCGGAGAATCTTGAAATACAGCACAATGTAATTCTTGCGCTCAGAGCCAACTACCTTATGTTCAGAGATCAGGATTATGTGGTCAAAGACGATCAGGTTATGATTGTCGATGAATTTACAGGCCGTATTATGCCGGGAAGACGTTACTCAGACGGACTTCATCAGGCAATAGAGGCCAAGGAGCATGTTAAGGTAAAGAGAGAAAGCAGAACGCTTGCTACAATTACTTTCCAGAACTTTTTCAACAAATACGCCAAGAAGGCAGGTATGACAGGTACCGCACTGACGGAAGAGAATGAGTTCAGAGAGATTTACGGAATGGATGTTATCGAAATCCCGACCAATAAACCGGTAATCCGTATAGATAACGAAGATGCAGTATATAAGACCAGAAAAGGCAAGCTTCATGCTGTGGTTAATGAGATTGCCGAGGCACATGCCAAAGGCCAGCCGGTACTTGTAGGTACAATCACTATTGAACAGTCAGAGGAAGTCAGTGCACTTCTCAGAAAACGCAATATTCCTCATAATGTGCTCAATGCCAAGTTCCATGAGCGGGAGGCAGAGATTGTAGCGCAGGCAGGTATACACGGAGCTGTAACCATAGCTACCAACATGGCAGGCCGTGGTACGGATATTAAACTTGATGAAGAGGCGAGAGCAGCAGGCGGTCTTAAGATAATAGGAACTGAGAGACATGAATCAAGACGTATTGATAATCAGCTGCGAGGACGTTCAGGCCGTCAGGGTGATCCGGGTGAGTCAAGATTTTATATTTCACTTGAGGATGATATAATGAGGCTTTTTGCGTCAGAGAAGCTTATGGGAGTATTTAACGCCCTGAGGATTCCTGAGGACGAGCAGATTGAACATCCGATGCTCTCCAATGCCATTGAGAAAGCACAGAAAAAGATAGAGAACAATAACTTTGGAATCCGCAAAAATCTTCTTGAATACGATCAGGTTAATAATGACCAGAGAGAGATTATATACGAAGAGAGACGGCGTGTGCTTGACGGCGAAAGCATGAGAGATGTAATCATGAAATGGCTGGCTGATAAGGTTGAATCCACCGTCAACAAGTGCATAAGCGACGAGCTTTCACCGGAAGAGTGGGATATTAATGAGCTTAATAATCTTCTCATTCCGATAGTGCCTGTGGCGCCTATTACAGATGTCAGTTCCTATAAGAGAAAAGACCAGCTTATGCATGACCTTAAGGAACAGGCTGTTAAGCTTTACGAGGCAAAGGAGGCTGAGTTCCCTGAGCCTGAGCAGATGAGAGAAATCGAAAGGGTTATACTCCTTAAAGTTCTTGATGCAAAGTGGATGGAGCATATTGATGATATGGACCAGTTAAGACAGGGTATCGGTCTTCAGGCATTCGGTAACCGCAATCCGGTTGTTGAGTATAAGATGGCAGGCTTTGATATGTTTGATGCCTTGACTGCCGCTATTGAGGAAGATACCATAAGACTGCTGCTCCATGTTAAAATCCAGCAGAAAATAGAGCGTGAAGAGGTTGCCAAGGTTACGGGCACCAATAAAGACGACAGCGCAGGTAAAGCACCTGTTAAGCGAGAGACTAAGAAGATACAGCGTAACGACCCATGTCCTTGCGGAAGCGGACTTAAGTATAAGAACTGCTGCGGAAGGAATGCATAGTGCTTTATAGTGCTCCTTATGAGGGGCAGCATATATCCATAAATAAAAAGGTGGTGAAATAGTGGTTGAGTTAGACCAGTTCCGTTATGAACTTAGCGGATTTGAAGGACCATTAGAGGAATTGAGGGATTCACTTTAACTTAGCTGATAAGTCAAAGCGGATTGAAGAAATAGAAATGCATATGGAAGATGCCGGATTTTGGGATGATCCTGAGTTTTCCCAGACAAAGCTCAAGGAGCTTAAGGCACTGAAGGGTTCCTTTGAGAATTACAATGAGCTTGTGAAGCAGAAAGAGGATGCAGAGGTTTTTATAGAGATGGCGGAGGAAGAAAATGACTCTTCGCTTATACCTGAGATTGCAGAGCTTGTTGCAGGCTTTAAGGAGCTCTTTGAAAAAGTCAGAATCGAGACTCTTCTTTGCGATGAATACGACAGAAATAATGCTATTTTAAGACTTAATGCAGGCGCCGGAGGAACGGAGAGCTGCGACTGGGCTTCCATGCTTTTGCGTATGTATACCAGATGGGCGGATTCCAAGGGCTATTCAGTTGAAACCTTGGATTATCTGGATGGAGATGAGGCAGGTGTTAAATCTGTGACTATCCAGATTAACGGAGAAAATGCATACGGGTATCTGAAATCGGAAAAGGGCGTTCACCGATTGGTCAGAATTTCGCCTTTTAATGCCAATGGCAAGAGACAGACTTCATTTGTTTCCTGTGATGTTATGCCTGATATAGAGGAAGACCTTGATGTTGAGATTAATGAGGATGATTTGCGTATAGATACCTACCGCTCCAGCGGAGCGGGAGGACAGCACATTAACAAAACATCCTCTGCCATAAGAATTACACATATTCCTACCGGAATTGTTGTACAATGCCAGAATGAACGTTCACAGCACCAGAATAAGGATAAGGCTATGCAGATGCTCAAAGCAAAGCTTTATCTTTTAAAACAGCAGGAGAATGCCGACAAGGAAGCTGAGATACGAGGTGAAATCAAAGAAATAGGATGGGGAAGTCAGATACGAAGCTATGTTCTCCAGCCGTATACTATGGTTAAAGACCACAGAACCAATGCCGAGTCAGGCAATGCGCAGTCGGTATTGGATGGCAATATAGATTTATTTTTGGGCGAATACCTTAAGTGGATTCATAGAACAACCAAGGAGGATTAAAAAATGGCAGATTTTCAGGCTGTAGTATGCAGACTTGATGAAGAGTGGTACGGATTGGACATAACATATGTCAATGCTATTGAACGTGAGCAGGCTGTTGTCCGGATTCCCAACTCTTCCAAGAATATCAAGGGAATTATTAATCTCAGAGGAGAGATTATACCGGTATTGAATTTGAGGTCTAAATTCAATACGCCTAATCAGATTCCGCCGGAGGAAGTTGAATTTATTATTATTAATCTTCCTAATAATAAAGTTGCCGTTGAGGTTGACGGTGTGGACGAGATTCATAACGTGGGTGATGCCGATATGGTAGAGATGCCTTCCATTGCACGGGGCAGCGGTATAAAATATCTGGACAAGGTTGCCAAGGTGGGCGATAATTTAATTATTATAATAAACCCTTTGGAATTGTTATCAGATGATGAGCTTGAGGCAGTAGGAAAGCTCACAGAGGAAGAATCGTCAAATAATTAGCTTCAATATATTAAGTCAGGAGAAAGAAAATGGTAAACATAGCAGTGTTAGGCTACGGCACAGTAGGTTCAGGTGTTGTAGAGGTATTAAGGACCAATCAGGAATCAATTAACAAAAGAGCAGGACAGGACATTAATCTGAAATATGTGCTTGACCTTAGGGATTTTCCGGGAGACCCGGTAGAAAAGGTGCTTGTGCATGATTACGATATAATTCTTAATGATGATGATGTTAAAATCGTTGTTGAGGTAATGGGCGGCGTTAATCCGGCGTACCAGTTTGTTAAAAGTGCGCTCCTTAAAGGAAAAAGCGTATGTACCTCCAATAAAGAGCTTGTGGCAAAGCATGGTGCGGAGCTTTTGGAAATTGCCAAGAGCAACAACATCAATTTTCTGTTTGAGGCAAGCGTAGGAGGCGGTATTCCTATTATCAGACCGCTTAATCAATCTCTTACGGCTGACGAGATTATGGAAATATCGGGTATCCTTAACGGAACTACCAACTATATTCTTACCAAGATGTGCAAGGAAGGACTCGATTTTGATACGGTTCTTAAGGAGGCGCAGGACTTGGGATATGCAGAGCGCAATCCTGAGGCGGATGTGGAAGGCTATGACGCATGCCGTAAAATAGCTATTCTTTCTTCACTTGCCTGCGGACATCAGGTGGATTTTGAAGATATATATACAGAAGGAATAACCAAAATCACAGATGTTGATTTCAAATATGCAGCTAAGCTTGATGTGTCAATTAAGCTTATCGGCTCCAGCAGAAAGACGGGGGACGGATTTTCGGCAATGGTTGCGCCTAAGATGATAAGCAACGAGCATCCTCTTGCAGGCGTCAACGGCGTTATGAATGCTATTTTTGTAAAGGGCAATGTTCTCGGTGATGTTATGTTCTATGGTGCGGGAGCAGGAAAGCTTCCTACAGCCAGCGCAGTGGTTTCTGATGTTGTTGATGCGGTAAAGCATATGGGAACAAACATAATGACAATCTGGAACACCAAAAAAGCAGAGTTGATTGATATTAAGAATGTAACAACAAGATTTTTTATACGTGTTAAAGGTAATCAGGAGGATATGCTTGATAAGGTCAGGGAAGTATTTGACGGAGATGCTGTAACGGCAGACGGAGTGACCGGCGAATTTGGTTACATTACAGCTCCTATGACAGAAAGCGATTACATAGCTGCGTCATCCAAGGTTGACGGAATTATCTCTATGATAAGATACGAAGGCTGAGTGATAAGATACGAAGGCAGAGTTTCGGGGCATGATATGTATTGTAAATAACTAAGCGATTGACAAATCGTCTGGAAAGTACTATTATTGCGGGTATCGGAGATTAAATTTCGGAGGAATGACAGATGGTTAAAGTTACTAAGTTTGGCGGAAGCTCACTTGCAAATGCAGAGCAGTTTCGTAAGGTTGCAGATATTATACTTGCAGACCCGTCAAGAAGATACGTGGTGCCTTCAGCACCGGGAAAGCGTTTTGCTGAGGATGTTAAGGTAACAGATATGCTTTACGCATGCTATAAGGCTGCCATAAGCGGACAGAATTTTAAGGATAAATTTGATGAGATTAAAGCCAGATACAATGGTATAATAAGTGAACTGGGCATCGAGCTTTCGCTTGAAAGCGAATACGAAGCTATTGCTGCCGGCTTTAAAGGACGTGCAGGACGTGATTATGCTGCATCAAGAGGTGAGTTCCTTAACGGAATAATTCTTGCAAAATATATTAACTATGAATTTATAGATGCTGCGGATGTTGTGTTTTTCAATGAAGACGGCACATTCAATTCTGAGATGACTAATCAGACCTTAAGAGACAGGCTTGCAGGCGTGGAGCGTGCAGTAATTCCGGGCTTTTATGGTTCGACACCTAATGACACAATCAGAACATTCTCAAGAGGAGGTTCTGATATAACCGGTTCAATCGTTGCGGCAGCAGTCCGTGCTGATTTGTATGAGAACTGGACAGATGTTTCGGGATTTATGATTGCTGACCCGAGAATCATCGGCAATCCGGCTGCTATCAATACAATCACTTATAAAGAGCTCAGAGAGCTTTCATATATGGGTGCAACTGTTCTTCATGAGGATGCTATTTTCCCTGTGAGAAAAGAAGGTATTCCTATTAACATTAAAAACACCAACGCACCGGAAGACCACGGTACTATGATTGTGGAAAGTACATCCAAAAAACCTGAGTATATTATCACAGGTATTGCAGGAAAGAAAGGCTTTTCGGCTGTCAATATTGAGAAAGATATGATGAACTCAGAGATTGGTTTTGGACGTAAGGTTCTTGAACAGTTTGAAAAACAGGGACTGTCCTTTGAACATATGCCGTCAGGTATTGACACAATGACAATCATAGTTCATCAGAAAGAGTTTGAGGAGAAAGAACAGGAAATTCTTGCAGGCATCCACAGAAATGCTGCGCCTGATTCCATAGAGATTGAACCGGGACTTGCGCTTATTGCGGTTGTGGGACGTGGAATGAAGTCTGTTAAAGGTACTGCATTTAAGATTTTTGAAGCGCTTTACAATTCCGATGTGAATGTTAAGATGATTGACCAGGGTTCAAGCGAGCTTAATATTATTATTGGAGTTCTTGAAGAGGAATTTGAGACAGCCTTCAAGGCAATTTATAATGCGTTTGTTAAATAATTGAATATTGCTTCATAAAAACACCATCCCGTCTTTCCTGACTGTCTGCTGATTTTGGCAGCGGCAGCCGGATTGACGGGATGGTGTGTATTATGTTATGGTTTTATTTATTATAAAATTCCAAAATCTCCTGATACTGTTTCATAAATTCAGGGTCAGCCATAATCTTAAATGCCATATACAGCATAATTGCTCCAAGTATAAGACCTACGGCACCTGTTATTATACCGGCGATTGCCTTGCCTGAACGGGAAGGCGCAGAACCCTTGCTGAAAATTCCGAGAAATATGCCTATAATACCGAAAACAACTCCCACATATCCGGTACAAAAACCCAGTGGGATAGAAAGTATTCCGATAATCAGAGAGGCTATAGCCATTCCCTTGCGCTCCTGCTGTGGGTAGCCAGGCTGGTTGAAACCATTATTGTTCATGTTATTATAATAATTGTTGTCCATAAATACCTCCGTATTATATAAATATATTCCTATTTTACCACGATATATCATAAATTGCAAAACAAATCAAAAATATTAATGACTTGATAAGTCAGCCAGGATAGATTATAATTTAGACAAGTATATGGATGATTTTTTTTGGAGGACTTATGGAAATTAAGTTTGACGTTGATATATCTGTAAAGGATATGTATAAATTTCTGGTTAATAATACTTACAGAAGACTTACGGGAATCATATGGATTATTTTCAGCCTTGTGGTAGTAGCTGTTACCGTATATACATGGGGCGATGTCGATATTATGTATTCGGTTTTGATGATACTTCTGGCATCCCTTTACACTGTGATTAATCCGGCTATGCTTTATTTCAAGGCGCGGAAACAGGTGGCAAACAATGAGTCTTTCAACAGCACTCTTCATTATGTTGTGGATGATAAGGGAATTAAGATTTCCCAGAATAATGAGAAAGCGTCTGTGAAATGGGACGAGATTTGGAAGGTGGTCAGATACGGAAATGAAGTGATAGTCTATGTTACGACTGTCAGAGCCTTTGTGTGGCCGGTGGACAGCATCGGTGACAGTTATGACCGCCTTGTACAGCTTGCATGTGACAAGCTTGACAGAAGATGCAGCTTGAGAAAGAAGAATTGATATGGTAATTGAATCTTTGTCATCTGAAACCACATACAAATTAGGCGAGGCGATAGGAAGGCAGGTACAGCCGGGCGATATAATATGTCTTAACGGCGACCTTGGCGTGGGCAAAACGGTTTTTACCCAAGGGCTTGCCAAGGGACTTGGAATTGATGAGCCTGTATGCAGTCCTACTTTTACGCTGATACAGCAGTATGAGGATGGAAGAATACCTCTTTATCATTTCGATGTGTACAGGATATCCGGTCCGTGGGATATGGATGAACTGGGCTATGAGGAATATTTTTTCGGAGAAGGGGTATGCCTTATTGAATGGGGCAGCCTGATAGGCGAGCTTCTGCCTGATAATACCGTATACATCACAATTGAGAAAAATAACGAAAAAGGGTTTGACTATCGCAGGATAACTATAAGCCGTGACTATAATTTCTGAATATTTTCAGGCATAGAACAGAGGACTTTTCAATGAAAATTTTAGCTATTGAAGCATCATCCCTTGTGGCATCGGTTGCCATATTGACAGATGATATAATCACAGCAGAATATACCATTAATCATAAAATAACACATTCACAGACACTGCTGCCTATGATTGACGAGATTTGCCGCAGGACAGATACGGAACCGGAGGAATTTGACGCTATTGCAATATCAGGAGGGCCGGGTTCTTTTACAGGACTACGTATCGGCTCGGCTACGGCTAAGGGACTTGGAATGGCATTGGATATACCGCTTATACATGTTCCTACACTTGACGCTATGGCATATAATTTTTACGGTACGGATATGTTGGTGTGTCCGATAATGGATGCAAGGCGTTCACAGGTATATACGGGGATTTACCGGTTTGATGAGGAAAAACTTAAGATACATATGGATACCTGTGCCATGGGAATAGAAGAACTTCTTCAGAAACTGGGGGAGTTTAACCTTAAAACGGTTTTTGTGGGGGATGGAATCCCGGCATACAGGGATGTAATAGATGACAAGGCGGATTTTCCTTATATATATGCACCTGCAGGAATGAACAGGCAGAGAGCATCAAGCGTTGCAGTTCTTGGAATGGAATATTTTAAGCAGGGCAGGACTGTAACAGCAGCGGAGCATCTTCCGGAGTATCTTCGGATGTCTCAGGCGGAGCGTGAGCGCAAGGAGCGTATGGCTGACAATGAATGATGTTAATGATATTTGCGTAACAATACGGTTGATGACGGTTGAGGATGCACCTTTTGTGGCGCAGATTGAGAAAAATGCTTTCTCACAGCCATGGCCGGAGACAGAATTTGTAAAGGCTGTACTCAGTGATAATTATGTATATATAGCGGCAGAGCTTGACGGTAAAATAATAGGCTACGCAGGCTGTGTTTTTGCCGCAGAAGATGCCGATATAACTAATATAGCAGTTGATGCAGATTACAGAGGATTGGGAATAGGAGCAGAGCTTTTGAAGCAGCTTATTGTGCAGGCGGAAAGACGGGGCTCGGACAATATTTTTCTTGAGGTAAGACAAAGCAATTTTGCGGCGATAAATTTATATACCCAATATGGATTTGCTCAAAACGGAATACGCAGAAATTTTTATCAAAAACCTGCCGAAGATGCCATTTTAATGGCAAAAAAATTACATTAATAACCACTATCATATACATATACAAGCAGATATAATTATTTTATAACGATTACAGAAAAGAGGAATGTATATGAAAAAATACGACATTAACGGCAGACTGGATAAGGTTATATGTAATGGCTGCGGAGGAAATATCCCTCACTCAGGCAACATAATAATCGGCGCGGCACTGAGCTTTCGGGCTGAATGGGGATATTTTTCCGATAAGGATGGAGAAACCCACAGCTTTGATTTATGCGAAGGCTGTTATGATAAAATTGTTAAGAATTTTGCAATTCCCGTTGAGATTGAAGAAAAGACGGAGCTTTTGTAGAGGACATAGTTAATAGTGAGCCCCGTATTAATGTAGAGAATAGGTAACAAAATGTTAGATTTATGTTTATTGGGAACGGGCGGAATGATGCCGCTCCCTAACAGATGGACAACTTCATTGATGACAAGATATAACGGAAGCTCGCTTTTGATTGACTGCGGCGAGGGTACACAGGTAGCTCTCAAAAAGGCAGGCTGGAGCTTTAAACCGGTTGATATCATATGCATAACACATTTTCATGCGGACCACATAGCGGGGCTTCCGGGTTTTTTGCTTACAATGGGGAATGCCGAGAGAACTGAGGATTTATTGATTATCGGACCCAAGGGAATTGAAAAGGTTGTAAATTCTCTTAGAATAATAGCACCTGAGCTTCCATTTAATATCCTTTTCAGGGAGCTGACGGAGGAATTTGAGACAATAGAAGCCTGCGGTTATGTAATAGATGCATTTAAGGTTCATCACAGAGTTATATGCTATGGTTACAATATACGCATTCTGCGGAAGGGCAAATTTGACGCGGAAGCTGCCAAAGCACATCAGATACCACTGATGTATTGGAACAGGCTGCAGAATGGCGAGACGGTAACAGACGGCGATATTACGTATACGCCGGATATGGTTATGGGACCGCCGAGAAAAGGAATTAAAGTCACCTATTGCACAGATTCAAGGCCAGTGCCTGCCATAGCCCACAACGCTTCGGGAGCAGACCTTTTTATCTGTGAAGGAATGTACGGAGAGGACGGCAAGGAAGCCAAAGCGCGCCAGTACAGGCATATGACTATGTATGAGGCGGCAGAGTTAGCCAGAATGGCTGAACCGAAGGAAATGTGGCTGACACATTACAGTCCGTCCCTTGTAAGACCTGATGAATATCTTGGCAAAGTAAGGGAGATTTTTGACAGGACTAAGATGCCTAGGGATGGCTGGTTGAAAACCATAGATTTTACAGACTGATGAAAGGGGCGATAGTATGAAAGTACTGAGCAAAATAAAAAAACCACTCATAATAACACTTTTGGCTGTATTGGTAATTTCATATTACATATATTTGTCCCGCAGAGATGTTAATAATGATGATAAGATGGCGTCCAATTCCAAAGCGGCGGAATTAATCAGCCGTGATATGGACAATAATTATCCTGATACGCCAAGGGCGGTACTTGGATATTTTATGGATATACAGAAGGTATGGTACAAGGAAGATATAAGTGACGATGAGCTTGTGGGACTTGTACAGCATGCCAGAGAGCTTTTTGATAGTGAACTTCTGGCCGCCAACGAATATGAAGCATATTTGGAGCGTCTTAAGTCGGAAATCAGTACATATAAGGAAAACGGACGGTATATATCGGAGTATGTCATAGAAGAAGGCTACAATATCGAATTTAAAAGCTTCAACGGGCAGTCGTATGCTTTTGTTGATGTAAAATATTTTGTTATAGAAGGGAAAAATCTTAAGACTGTGTACGAAGAGTACACTCTCAGAGAGGACAGCGATTCACATTGGAAGATTCTGTATTGGAAACTTACCGATGGAACCAGAATGGAAGAGCAGTAATGGAAGATGTTTTTATACTTGCAATAGAAAGTTCATGTGATGAGACAGCTGCCGCCGTTGTACACAACGGAAGGACTGTCTTATCTAATGTCATATCATCACAGATTGATTTGCACACATTATATGGCGGTGTTGTTCCTGAAATAGCATCACGAAAACATATGGAGCAGATTAATCAGGTCGTGGAACAGGCACTTAAGGAAGCCCATATGTCCCTGTCGGACATAACAGCAATAGCCGTAACATACGGACCCGGATTGGTTGGCGCTCTCCTTGTGGGAGTAGCTCACGCCAAAGCGCTTGCCTTTGCGGCACACAAGCCTCTTGTGGGAGTGCATCATATTGAGGGGCATATAAGTGCCAACTATATTGAAAATCCTGAACTTGAGCCGCCGTTTGGGTGCCTTGTAGTGTCAGGAGGACATACGCATCTTGTAAACGTTAAGGATTATGGAAAATATGATATTCTCGGAAGAACAAGAGATGACGCTGCAGGTGAGGCGTTTGATAAGGTTGCAAGAGCTGTGGGACTGGGGTATCCCGGAGGACCGAAAATTGACAAGCTTGCCAAGGAAGGAAACTCTGATGCCATAGAATTTCCACGTGCCAAAATAGACGGAGCACAGTACGATTTCAGTTTCAGCGGTCTTAAATCAGCGGTGCTGAATTATCTCAACCATTGCGAAATGAAAAATATTGAGATTAACGCAGCTGATATTGCGGCTTCTTTTCAAAAGGCGGTTGTTGATGTGCTTGTGGGTCATGCTATGCAGGCTGTGGATGAGTTTCACTTTGAAAAGTTTGCAATCGCAGGGGGCGTTGCCTCCAATTCATCTTTAAGAGCTGCAATGGAGGAGGCGTGTGCCAAAAAGGGCATAGCTTTTTATCATCCGTCACCTGTTCTGTGTACTGATAATGCTGCCATGATAGGCGCCGCAGGATATTATGATTATATAGCAGGAATGCGTTCCGGATGGGACTTGAATGCCGTTCCTAATCTTAAGCTGGGGGAACGTTAATGGAACATAATTATGCAATAGTTCTTGCCGGAGGGAAAGGCAGCCGTATGGGAAGCAGCATTCCCAAACAATATATGGAAATTGACGGCAGACCTATGCTGTATTACTCTATTGCCACCTTTGAGTCCTGTGCTTTTATTGATGAAATAATCCTGGTAACCGTTGGTACGGACATTGAATATTGCCGGGAAGAAATTGTGAGGAGGTATGGTTTTTCTAAAGTTACGAAAATAGTTTCGGGCG
This sequence comes from uncultured Butyrivibrio sp., assembly GCA_964414835.1. GTDB lineage: Bacteria > Bacillota > Clostridia > Lachnospirales > Lachnospiraceae > Eshraghiella. Next base: position 62,068 of record CAYPWY010000011.1, read on the forward strand.
GAAGCACAAGGTATGCTTCTGTGTACTGTGGATTGCAGGCGATAAATGACAGGAATGGATATGTTTTTATTCATGATGGTGCCAGACCATGCATAAATGACGAACTTTTGGACAGACTTTATACAGATGTAAAAAAATACAATGCGGCAGTTGCGGCAGTGCGCTCAAAGGATACTGTAAAAATATCCGGCAATGACAAATTTGTTATGAATACACCGTTACGGGATAATGTATGGAATGTACAGACACCGCAGGTCTTTGCTGTTGACGAGATTTGCAGGGCATATGAAAATATGATGCAGTTATTTCTCAATGACGATGCGCTGTCAGAAGAAGCTGCTTCCGGCGAGATAACGGATGACGCTATGGTAATGGAGCGTTTTGGCTCCGGCAAAGTATATCTTACAGAGTCTTTTTACGGCAATATTAAGGTAACCACAGCGGAGGATTTGTATACCGTAGAAAACATACTGAAAAAAACCAAAAAAAATAAAAATAATAAAAATAATTATTGACATCCGTATTTGTATTTGTTAGAATAACAACTGTCGCTGAATCAGTAAGATTTGGCGTAATATGGAAATCCATCTTTGATGGAATATGGAGAGGTACCGAAGCGGTCATAACGGGGCGGTCTTGAAAACCGTTTGTCTTCACGGGCGCATGGGTTCGAATCCCATCCTCTCCGCTAATTAAAACCACTTGCTGTATAAGTGGTTTTAATAATGTTAAAACCATTTAAGGCAAGCCTATTTAGCTTTTATTGAGCAGAAGTACCCAAGAGGCTGAAGGGACACCCCTGGAAAGGGTGCAGGTCGTTAATAGCGGCGCGAGGGTTCAAATCCCTCCTTCTGCGTTGGCGGTAACGCCATGATGAAAATCCCCCGGAGAGAAACTCCTCGGCGGCAAGAATGAAAAGCCCCTCGGAAGTATCTTCCTCGGCAGCAAGAATGAAAAGCCCCCTCGGAGAGAAACTCCTCGGCGGCGAGAAGAAAGGTCCCCTCGGAGAGAAACTCCTCGGCGGCGAGAAGTCACATCGAAAAAATTGAAAATTGAAAAATTTTCAAAAAATATGTTGACAAACAAAAAACGGTGTGATATATTGAATAAGCTGTCGCTGAGAAAACAGCAGGCAGAGAACCTTGATAATCAAACAGT
>CAYPWY010000012.1:0-51371 GCA_964414835.1 uncultured Butyrivibrio sp.
TGACGTGTCACAGACGGACGGCAAGCCCATACCGGAGCTGGAGGCGCAGGAGCTTTTGTCTGCGGTGGAAGGCTATGAGGATTTTATCAAGGCGATTACCCATGTTGCGCCAGTCCCGATTGGCTTTGAGGACATTCCCGGCGATTCAAAGGGGTATTTCAACACAGAGGAAAACCGGATTGCTGTGCAGGAGGGCATTGCTTGCATTGTTTCTAAGCGGCATTGGTATTGTAAAATGTACATTTGCCGTTCCGGTTGGATTTATCGTGATTGCAGGTATCGGGCTTGTGCTGTGTTCCTTTTTTACAGTCTGTCTGCTGTCTTTGAAAATCAGGAAAATTTCTCCGAGGGCATTGCTTGCAGGAGAATAAAAGAGTGAGTTATCATGGTAAAATAGAATGGATACGCTGCCCTGTCTGCAGCAATAAAACAAGGTTGCAGATAAGGGAAGATACGAAACTGAAAAAATTCCTCCCTTTGCTGCCCGAAATGCAAGCAGGCATCTATTAAGGGCAGCAACATCCATACGGTTGACCTTGACCCAACAAAAAAGAAATTGGTATAGGGACTTATTGTAAAAGCATTGTTCATAAGGCTTCACGGATGGAAGACTTGTAATGCTTCATAAGAATGTGAAATATGCAAATACGTCAATCAAAGACGGTATGACTGGTCATATTAAAGCCGATTTGGTACAATAGTCGTAAGCAAAATCGAAACGGAGGATGGCAGACGTGAAATGGAAAATATCGGAAGTGTCAAAAATGACAGATATACCAATAGACACAATTCGCTATTATGAAAAGAAAGGATATGTTGCGCCTCAGAGACAGGGAACATACCGCTTTTATACTGAATCGGATGTCTACAATTTATGTGAATACAAAAAACTTAGAAGCTTCGGACTATCAATGAAGGAAATTACGGCTATGTTTCATCAGGATAGTCTGGACGATTATACAAACAGATTTGAACAACTGGAGGAAATTTACTCATATCAGGCGAAATACTATCAGATTTTACATGAGAATACCAGGCAAAGTGTTATGACCATGCAGAATATTCCGGCTGACCTGAACAATTTCAGACAGGTTGAGATGCCGGAAAAATATTATATGGATTTTTACATAAATAAAGAACATGAGTATTCCGATGAATTTATATCAATATGGCGTGAGTGGGTCAATAAGTACTACTCTCTTGTACAATACATTGCCATATTTGACGAAAAAAATATTTTTTCCCATATGCCGGAAAATAAGTATGTCTGGGCAAATGCCTTGGATGCAAAGACAGTGAAAAAGCTTAAAATATCCCACCCTAAGTGTGTAAAGGTTCTGCCTAAGCATAAAGCTTTATATACCGTTGTGTGCGAAAACGGAAAACATGATTTTAATATAAGCCTTTTGGATAATGCCAAAAAATATGTAGAATCCCATGGGTATCAGACGGCAGGAAAAATTGTGGGAAAACTGATTGCCAGAGTGCATGAAGACGGAGAACCGCAGCAATACATAGCCTTTTGGATTCCTATAAAATAAAAAATAGGAAAAAAATGAAAAAAACTATTGACTCTGTAGTAACTACAGACTTTATAATAACACAAATCCTACAAATCATATTAGTAAAGTAGGAATTGCAGAAGCGGCAATGAAAGGAGTCATATGAGCGAAATAGTGGAATATTTCCAGACTCATGGAAAAGAGTATATGCATCTGCTGGGGCAGCATATAGGGACAAGCGTTCTGGTGGTTTTGATTGCAATGGCAATAGCTATTCCATTGGGAGTATATTGTTCCCGTTATCGTATTATGCGGGCTGTTTTTGAACGATTTTTCGGGATTTTGAGAATCGTTCCAAGTCTGGCAATCCTTATCATATGTATTCCGATTCTGGGAACGGGCATGAAACCCACTGTGGTGGCATTGACACTGCTTGCGGTACCTCCGATACTTATGAATACGGCTCAGGCATTTGCAACCTTGCCACAGACAACTATTGAGGCTGCAACCGCCATGGGTATGAGTAAGGGACGTCTGTTTTTCCTGATAAAGCTGCCGCTGGCCTTTCCGCTTATGTATGCGGGAATAAGGACGGCAATGGTAGAAGTTATCGCCAGCGCTACGCTGGCATCCTATATTGGGGCAGGAGGGCTTGGTGATATTATTTTCACTGGACTTGCGCTGCTTCGTATAGATTTGCTGTTTATAGGCGGAGGTTCGGTTGCAATTCTTTCACTTGCAACAGGGTTTATACTGGATTGTTTTTACAAACGTATAACAAGATACCAAAAGGCATAGGAGGAATGATTATGAAAAAGAATTTGAAAAGATTATCTGTGGTTGTAATGATAGGAATAATGGCATTGACAGTGCTTTCGGGCTGCGGCTCATCAAAGGGAACTAAAATCAGGGTAGGATCAAAGGATTTTACGGAAAATGAAATTGTTGCAGAAGTATATGCACTTGCCCTTGAGGATGCAGGATATGATGTTAAGAGAGTATTTGACGTTGGCTCTGCCATTATCCATACATCAATCGTAAATGATGAGATTGACCTTTATCCGGAATACACAGGAACAGGATTGATTTCAGTATTGGGACTTGACCCTATTACCGACCCGCAGCAGGTATATGACACAGTAAAGGAACAGTACAATGAGAAATTTGAAATTACATGGCTTGATTATTCTCAGGCAAATGACGGTCAGGGCTTGGTAATCCGCACCGAGGTGGCAGAGAAATATGGCATCACAACAATTTCAGACTTACAGAAATATGCAACGGAACTGCGCTTTGCATCGCAGGGAGAGTTTGATGAACGTTCAGACGGAATCCCGGCGCTTGAGGCAACATATGGACCGTTTGACTGGGCATCCAGCAAGGTTTATGACAATTCTTTAAAATATCAGGTTTTGGAAAATGACGAGGCTGATGTAAGCCCTGCTTATACTACAGAGGGACGTTTGGTGGAAGAGCAGTTTACTCTTTTGGAAGATGATAAACAGGTATGGCCGCCGTACAATCTTGCTCCAATAGTACAAAATGATATTCTGGAAGAAAATCCTGAGATTGCAGAGATTTTAAATAAAGTCAGTGCAGCGTTTACAACGGAAAACATCACAGCCCTCAATGCGAAGGTGGATATTGATGGAGAGGAATATACTGATGTTGCAAAAGAATTCTATGAAAGCATTAAATAGCAGTCAGGAGAATATCTGCCGGAAATTTCAGATTCCGGCAGAGGGAAAGGAATTGCTTGACTTTTTTTTTACAAATGAGGAATTGGAATTTCTGGCATCAGAAGAACGGGAAATATTCTCCGCAGAAGATTATGGTCAGGACTTCATAAAAAAGGAATATGGCAGAGGCATTATTTCAAAAACAGATGAAAGCGGAAAAAACTACCGTATTTCCAGTTTCTATTCTATGCTTGACGTGTTTGTGGTCACGCAGAAAGAGAAATATGATACGCTTTCAAAAGCACAGAAAAAAGCACTTGATGACTGGTATTTTGACGCATATTACAGCGGGCTTGATGAAAACCGCAGCGTTCGTCCCACAGAGGATAAGGTGCTCCCTCTTGAAGAGGTTATCAAGTTTATAGATGAGCAGGAACGGCCGGTATATCTAAATTATTGTGACTGCCGTTCATTGACCGGAGACTGCGGACTTCCCACAAAGACCTGCATTACATACCGTAATGGAATAAATACATTTGCTGACCGGGGAATTTCCGAGCATATCGATAAAGAGAGAGCCAAAGAAATCGTGGTGGGAGCGGATAAGGCAGGACTTATGCATACCGTAAACAGTAACGGAATCTGTAATTGCTGCGGAGACTGCTGTTATCTGTTCCGAAGCCAGAAAAAGAGAGAATCCGTAGGTTTCTGGCCGGAGTCGGCGTTTGTTGTGGACATTAATTCAGATGAATGTATCAAATGCGGGTTATGTTTAAAACGGTGCCATTTCGGAGTGTTTCAAAAAGAAGAAAAAATCACTTTGGACATCAGCAAATGTGTAGGGTGCGGAATATGTGTAAACACCTGTCCTAAAAAAGCATTATACTTGCGTGAAAGGGAAAAAATATGATTGCAGTAGAATTATCTCATGTAGATAAAAAGTTTTCCAATATGGGATATAAGGCGTTGGATGATGTCAGTGTTCAAATTGAAGAGGGAGAATTTGTGACAATTCTGGGGTCTTCGGGATGTGGAAAGACAACACTGATTAAAATGCTTAACCGCCTTTATGAGCCGGACGCCGGAACAATACGGCTTTTCGGAAAAGATATAAGGGAGCAGGACCCGATTCAGATGCGGAGAGGCATAGGCTATGTGATTCAGCAAATCGGACTTTTCCCTCATATGACCATACGAGACAATATTGCAACAATACCAAAGATTCTGAAATGGGAAAAAGCAAAGATTGATGAACAGGTTGACAAAATACTGGAGCTTGTTCAGCTTGAGCCCAAAGAATTTCGCAAGCGTTATCCAAACCAGCTTTCAGGCGGACAGCAGCAGAGAGTGGGGCTTGCAAGAGCGTTAATCTGCGACCCGCCTATTATGCTTTTGGACGAACCGTTTGGTGCCATCGATGCCATTAATCGTGAAAAGCTGCAGACAGAGCTAAAGAAAATACATACCCAGTCCAAAAAGACATATCTGTTCGTTACGCACGATATACGGGAGGCTTTCAAACTGGGAACCAAGGTAATCATCATGGACCAGGGAAAAATTCTGCAGTTTGCAAGCCCTAATGACATAATAAGGAATCCGGCTGATGAATTTGTTACAAATCTTCTCAAAACAGCGGATTTCAGTGAAGATATGATGGTAGGTGGTGAGGGCATTTGATTACATATTTTGTTAAGCATACAGATTTGCTTATGAAGGCATTTCTCGGTCATTTATGGATTGTGTTTCTGACATTGGTCATATCGTTGGCAATATCATCGGTGTTATCTTATTTTTTGCTGAAATCGGAGCGACTGACCAATCTGGTAGTACAGCTGTTCGGGGCAGTTTATTCCGTTCCCAGTCTGGCATTGTTTGCCATGTTGATTCCGCTGCTGGGACTGGGAAATACCACGGCGATTGTGGTGCTGTGTGCCTATAACCAATATCTGCTGATACGGAATATTATGACAGGTATGCAGAACGTGGATAAAAGTCTTCTGGAGGCAGGAAAAGGAATGGGAATGAGTAACTGGCAGTTAGTTACCACCGTTCAGGTTCCCCTTGCCATGCCGTCCATTATTGCAGGAATACGTCTGGCGATTATTTCAACTACGGGAATTGCCACTATTGCAGCAACAATCAACGCAGGAGGTCTGGGAACTATATTGTTATCCGGTCTTCGGACAATGAATATATATAAAATTGCGTGGGGAACCATACTCAGCGTAATAATTGCATTGGCAGCAGATTTAGGCTTGAAAAAAATTGAATCAATCTTGAAAAGAAAGGCAGGAAGCAGTAATGAGTTACAAAGCATACGATAATCCGTCACTGGGATTTACAACAAAACAGCTGCATGCAGGATATAATCCGGAGGAGCATTACCGCTCAAAGGCGGTTCCTATATATCAGACAGCGGTATTTCAACTGGGAGATTATGAACGCTGTCTTAGATTGTTTGAATATGCTGAAGAAGGACATTCATATGTACGTTTTTCCAATCCTACCAATACGGTTCTGGAAAAGAGGATTACAGCCTTGGAGGGAGGTTCTGCAGCGGTTTCTTTTTCCTCAGGTATGGCTGCAATTTCAAATACACTGTTGAATCTGGCAAGTCAGGGGGACGAGATTATTGCCGTCCAGACATTGTACGGAGGAAGTACAACATTGCTTGCAAAGACACTTCCAAGCTACGGAATCACCGGTAAGTTTGTGGAGGATGAAAACGATATAGAATCTTACCGTAAATTGATAACAGATAAAACCAAAGCGATTTATATTGAAAGCCTCGGAAATCCGGGTATGAATATTGTTGACATTCAGGCTGTGGCAGATTTGGCACATGAGTATGGAATACCTTTGGTGGTAGATAATACATTTGCGACACCGTATCTGTTCCGGCCATTTGAATATGGAGCAGACATTGTATGTTATTCTGCCACGAAGTATTTAGCCGGACATGGCACTGTTATAGCAGGCCTTGTAGTGGAAAAGGGCGATTTCAATTGGAGAAACGGAAGATTTCCGGAGTTTGACAAATTTTATAAAGATTATGTAGGAGATATAGGAGAGGAAACATTAAGGACAGAGATGTTTACCAAAAGGCTCAGGATGCGATATCTGACTGATTTGGGCGGACACATGAGCCCTACAACAGCGTTTTATGTATTGCAGGGTATGGAAACATTGTCCCTGCGTATGGACAGGCATGTGACAAATGCCCAAAAGATTGCGGAATTTTTGGAAAGCCATCCTGCCGTAAAACAAGTTTCCTATCCCGGACTTTCTTCAAGCCGGTATAACAATCTGGCAAAGAAGTATTTTCCCAAGGGACCGGGCGCCATTATGTCTGTCAGAATTAACGGAGGACAAAAAGCGGCTTTGCGTGTATTGCAGGAGGTTGAGGTTTTTGATTACATGGTGAATGTCGGCGATGCTAAATCCCTGATTGTTCATCCTGCCTCATCTACGCATTTCGGACATTCGGAAGAGGAGCAGGCAAAAGCGGGAGTATTTCCTGATACACTGCGTCTTTCTATAGGAATTGAGGATACCGAGGACCTGATTGCTGATTTGGCACAGGCGCTGGATAAGATATAGGGTGTTGAAAATGAAGAAAAATGTACAGGTTTTCTTATTGACATGGGGAACTATAATCATCTGGTGTCTGGCATATATTTTTACCAAGATTGGACTTCAGTATTTTGATGCGCTGTCATTAAGCGTATTCCGCTATTTGACTGCGGGAATTGCGGTGTTGCTGCTGATTCTGATTCGCAGGGAAAAAAGACCTGCGTTGAAGGATATTCCCATGTTTATCCTGTTGGGAGCTACCGGATTTACAATCTATGTTCTGACATTTAACTATGGAGCATTGACTGTTTCGGTGGCTGCTTCAAGTGTTATTATAAGTGTAACCCCGATTATGACGGCATTGTTTGCAGTTGTTCTTTTTCATGAAAAATTAAATATAGTTCAGATTGCAGCGATGATATTGGAATTTGTGGGTGTTATTATTGTCTGTATGTGGGATGGCGTTATAAATATGGACAAGGGAATCTGGTGGATTATACTTGCAATGCTCAGCTTCACCGCATATAACATTCTGGAACGGTTTGCAACAAGAAAATATACTGCGCTTCAAACAACGGAGTACAGCCTTCTGGCGGCAGCGGTTATGTTTTTGTTTTTGGTTCCGAGCTCTGTAAAAAGAACATCTTCATATCCGTTAATGGGCATAATCAGCATATTGTTTATGGGAATACTCTGCAGTGCGGCTGCCTATGCCATGTGGTCGAAAGCATTGTCGGCAGCAGATAAAACCTCTGATGTGACAAACGCACTTTTTTTGTCGCCCTTGTTAAGCAGCATCTTGAGCTTTATTATTCTGAAAGAGATTCCCAGTGTGGGAACAATTGCCGGAGGCATTTTTATCCTGATTGGATTGGTGCTGTTTTCCCAAAACGGCAGGAAAAAAATGCAGGCACAATAAATGCAGAAAGCTATTCAGGTATTCGTTGGAGTGCTTTTGAACAGAAAGCTATGCTTCGTAATCAAGACATACTCTTGTTTTGGTAAACGGGCGGACTTTGTCGTCAGCCACCTTTACATGCTCAGGATGAACGGCATATGTTTTAAGGGCTGCTTCATCCTCAAAGCATGAATCCAGCATCAGGTCCGCATTGGATGAAGCAAGACCGTTTATCTGTACTTTGATGTCAATAAGACCGGGAATCCTGCCTTTAAGGTTCTCAAGACCTGCTTTGATTTCCGATTTGACGCTTGCTTTGTCCGCATCGGTTAAGTCATCCTTCAACTGCCATAATATAATATGTTTTACCATTATTGTGCCTCCTTTGGAGCATATATTATTGATTGGATTTTTTGAGCCTGATTTCCTGTAAAAGGAATGCCTTATCAAGCCCGCCTCTTGCGTGAATCTTACCTTCCTGATATAAATCCTCAATATCTTTTTGACCTGTGATGATATCGAAAAGTACGTCTGCCGATATAGTTAAGATAACATCCCTGTCATAATATTCATATGGAGCAACAGATAATCTGCCGCCGCCTATCTCAATATAGAATGCGCCTTCTCCTTCTCCTCTGATATCAATTTCTATCGCCAGATGTTCTTTAATATTACTGATGTCTGCGCCGTCATAAAGTGACTTTACTTTCTCAACAATTTCTTCATAAGTCATAACAAAACCCACCTTCCTAATCGGGTTTTCCATACAAAACCCGAAATCCACTGAATATCTGTTACAAATCCGTATATATCTCACTAAATTCGTGCGTCGCATGGCTTGCACTTATTAAGTATTTATTTTTTATATTATACCACAAATAAGATATTCTTTCAATGAGGCATATTAAATAGTATGTGTTTTTACAAGAACCATGATTGCTGATATGAAAGGACTGGTAATATAAACGATACCGGGCATTTCATTAACCGGTGGTTCACATAAAGGATGCTGTTATCAAAATGATTGCACTCCAAAAGACCGGCAGCCATATTACGGTATTTGAAATAACACTGTGAATATGTTAGCGCCGGTTTGGAATCTGATATGATATTTTAGTAAAGACTTTTCGTTAATGCATAGGCATACGGTAAAATCAATCTGCTTTTCTGAAAAGATTGACAACTTCAATAACTGCGTTAAATTCTCTTTCGCTCAAATCCGATGCATCAATTGAAAGATGTCTTTCAATTCCCAGAATATAATCTGTTGAAACGTGGAAAATACGTGAATATTTTACAAGTACATCATAAGACGGATAACGGCTTCCTGCTTCATAGGAAGAGATTGAGCTGCTGGCAAGACCCATCATGTCAGCAACCTGTTTCTGTGAAAAGTGACGACTGTTTCTCAGAGCTTTTAATTTTTCCCCGATATTCATTATGGAAATCTCCTTGTGTAAAAATATATACTAACAGTGTATTTAAAAACACGACACTGTTGGTGAAAAAGTAAACACATATGCGCAAAAAAAGAATTGAAATATATATATCAACAAGATGAAATTAAAATAAAACTTACATTATAAGAAGAATAAAGTATCAGGTGAGCCTGGAACAAAAGCGGTGCAGGGTAAAGAAATGCACCCTGAATACGGTATGTAAATATCCGGTATTCAAAGTGCATTATACTCATTAAGCGGAGCCGGTTTAGTATGTATCGGCCTCCATATAACCCCTGAGCTTGTCGATAATACGCTGATGTCTGTAATGGAGCGTTGACAAAGCAATTCCGGAATCGGCTGACAGCTTCCTGAAAGAATCCCTATGATAGTAGATACGGTTAATTATATGGCGTTCCTCCGGTGAAAGCTGTCTGACTGCCAACAGCAGATGACGCTTCTCCATATTATGTATGACATGTTCTTCAGGTGAAGCTGACTGCAAATCACTGAACATCTCACAGCCGTTCATCTCATCCGTGTCAAGCGCATCATAAGAAAACGTGTGGTTGTGGATGTCGCCCTCCACAAAGTAGCGTTCCTTCCGTTCGCCTTTCCAGTAAGTTTTGTAAACCTCTTCACTGACGGGGACGGCAGTGTTGTTTACCCATATTGTATAATTCATAATTCCCTCCTTTGGATACATGCGGAGGAAAAGCATGGAAATGTGAAAAAGAATGTACAATAGAACGTTTGTTCGATAAAATAGTATCACACACTGTAATAAAAGTCAATTAGTTATTTTTTGATAAAATCGGAAAAAGAATTTGGTATAAACTGAACAAATGTTCGATTCAACGGATAAGTAGTGAAGAGGTTGACGTCAAATCTTAAAAAAATAATAATAAGGAGGAAAATTATGAGCAATAGTGTAGAAACAGGAACAAAGAAAGTCAGTATTAAGATTTCCGAGGAGGAATTCAAGACACTGAAAAACAACGGATATTCAATCTGCTTTGCAAAAAGAGTGGGGGATTACGACTATAATGTGGTATGGAGAGCTGCAAAAGAATATTTCCAGAATGTTATCTTTTCATGGAAGCCGTTATATTCCATGTTTGCAACAGATACCTTTGAAAGCGGGGTGCAGGTAAAGGTATCCACTGAGCCTAAGAAAATAGGACTGGGAGAAACAGTGATTTTGAAAAACATCGGATTGTTTACAAATGCGGTAACAGGCGGAACTGACACAGCACTGAACCTTGTAAATGAGTATGGAAATACGCATATCGGTATATCTCAGGTGGCGTCATTAGACGGAAAAGAGGCTTCCACTCCGATTTTCGTTTCCGAAAATGAGATTATTCTCGGAAGCGATAAATTTGAACCGGTTGAAAAGGTTATGGTTTGGTTTGAATCTGATATTGAGTCAAGCACAATGATTGCAGACTTAAGAAGCAATGCGTTGGAAATTGACCTTACCGAAACAAACGCTGTGGATGTGGAATACAGCAATGGAAAATGGAGCTGTATTGAATAAGTAATATAGCGGAATGAAAATCATAGGAAATGTGAACGGCCGCGGCATGTCTTTTGACATGGCCGCGGTTATTAAAAAGGAGGAGAGCTTATGAAACAGAAATCCCATATTACAGACGAAGGAGCCGAGTATTTCAGTGACTATCTAAGACTGCCTGCAAGAGGCATGGATGCGGTGTTCGGAAATGATGACCGTCAGCCCGTTAATGAAAAAGACCGTAGCGTATTGCCGTATTGTGCCATAGTCTGTATTGCAATGAAATTTAGTTCAGGGACAGGCAGGGGAACAGGATTTATGATATCACGTAATATTATGCTGACTGCGGCCCATAACGTATATAATTTTAAAAATAAGGAAGAATGTTCCAAGTTATTAGCAAGCAAGGATGTTGAAAAATTTTATCCCGGAAAATGGATTTTCTGCAACAATTACAGGCAGTCCGGCAAAGCCAAGGATGACTGGGCGGTTGTTTATGTTGACTGGGATGAGAATATTAACATTCAGGCGATGAACTACATGTGTCCGGGAACAGGAGAGCTTAAGGTTGTCTCAGGTAAAAATGCTGAAGTTGCAGGATTTCCGGCTAAAGTTGCCGGAGAAGATACAAAAGAATTATATACTGAGAAGGGCATGATTCAGGAATATGATAATTTGAACAAGGTGCTGAAATATACAATTGATACTTCAGCTGGCGACAGTGGCTGCCCTGTCATGTTTATGAAGGAAGATAAATCGTACTGGGCAATAGGCATACATTCTCGCAACAACAAGACAGAAAAGTGCAATAAGGCGAGAGCCATAGATGGGGATATTAAGTGTGCCATTGATGCCATGCCGGATATTGTAAAAAGGTCTGTTTACGGCAGCATGTCAGATATGTGGAATTATCTTTTGGCGGTATGCAAGGTGAAAACACAGTACCAGGCCGGCGGTTATGGTGAATGTGTTGAAAATGTGCATTTATATGACGACATAGGACTGATACAGTCATATGCATGGTGTGACGGAAATGTCGTTAATAAACCGATAAAGGAAAACAAAAATGTGTATGCCGATTCTATTGCACAGGTTTACGAAAAAGCGCTGCGCAAGTGTGATGATATGACATGCATACCTTCAAATGGAATATATGCTGTCTACAAAAACGATGAGCATATCGGAATCTATAATGCAGATGCCGGAATTGTCATTGAGTGTTGCAAAGAACCGGGAATAGGTGTACGCCAACAGAATTTTAGTGACTATGCTCAGGGAGAATGGACCAAGTGGAGCGATATCTACTGGTGTCCGATATCCAAAGATGTACTATAAGGGAACAATTAAAATATTAAGGAGAGACGATAAATGAATAAAAGAAAAACTGCAAAATCAAAGGGATTCATTATGGTGCACATAAAAAAAATCGTTGGCAAGCTGTTCGGCAAGAGTACAGAAAGCTCTGCGGATTATGTACCTACATATGGAAATATGCAAGGAATGTGGTCATATCTCAAAGATGTGCTGACTTTAACTACTGGCTATAAGAGCGGCAGATTCGGACAGTGTGAAAATGAAACTTATCTCTATGATTGTGTATGTCTGATTAAGTCATATGCATGGTGCAACGGAAAAGCAGGAACTCCTCCGGAATACGAAGCTAATAATATTGCAGATAAATGGATTGGGTATATTTACGATAATTCGGGAGCTAGAGGCCCAATGGAGACACTTCCTCCAAAGGGAATTTATGCGGTTTATCTGAATAATGAGCATATAGGTATTTATAATGCGGATACACAAACTGTCATTGAGTGTTGCGGAGGCGCTACGAATAAGGTTGTAGAACGGCCTATAAACTATTATGACGGAACTGAATTTCAATGGAATAAGTGGAGTGACATCTACTGGTGTCCGCAGGAATAGTGCCCGCGTAAATGCACATTGCCCATCGGACAAAATATCCGATGGGCAAGATATATTTTTGGTATTAAACTGCTGAATGATAGGGAATAATATCAGATGATAAAATTTGTACACAAAGGGGAATAAATAATGGATGCGATATGGAAAGAAACTTGGGAGCTTCCTTGTTTTCCGCAGCTTAAAAGTAATGTCAAAACAGATGTACTTATAATAGGCGGCGGAATGGCGGGGATTCTCACCGCACATTTTCTTCATAAGGCGGGGGTAAAGTATATCCTTGTTGAAAAAGAACGGATTTTCGGAGGAACAAGCGGAAACACAACTGCCAAAATAACTTTTCAGCATGGTCTGATATATCATAAAATCTTAAAAAGCGGCGGAACCACAATGGCGCAGATGTATTTGCAGGCAAATAAGCAGGCATTCAAGGAATATGCCGGATTATGCTCTCAAATTGATTGTGATTATGAGCAAAAAGACAATTATGTTTATTCCCTGTACGATGGGAAGAAACTCGAAAAGGAAATGGAAGCGCTCCGCAAAATCGGATATGATGCTAAATACTGCGCTGATTTACCTTTGCCGATTAAGACGGTAGGAGCAGTAAAATTTCCCAATCAGGCGCAGTTTAATCCTTTGAAATTTATTTCTGCAATAGCAAAAGATTTGAATATATATGAACATACTTTTGTACGTGAAATGATTGGAACCACGGCGGTTACAGACAGCGCTGAAATCTGTGCCGATAAGGTGATTGTAACAACTCATTTTCCGTTCATAAATAAACACGGCAGTTATTTTCTTAAGCTTTATCAGCACCGCTCATATGTCATTGCACTGGAAAATGCGCAGGATGTATCAGGAATGTATGTGGATGAGAACAGGAAAGGGCTGTCATTCAGAAATTATGGAAAACTTCTGCTTCTGGGAGGAGGAGCACACCGTACCGGTAAAAAAGGAGGGAATTTTGATGAACTCCGCAGTTTTGCAAAAACATATTATCCGTCTGCGAAGGAAAAAACCGTATGGGCAGCACAGGATTGCATGAGCCTTGATGAAATTCCGTACATCGGACAATACTCAAAGCATTCCCATGAACTGTATGTGGCAAGTGGTTTCAACAAATGGGGGATGACGGGAGCAATGGCGGCAGCGATGATTTTGGAGGATATGGTTACGGGACAAAAAAATGATTTGGGGGAAGTATTTAATCCGTCACGGAGTATTTTAAAGCCTCAGCTTCTGTTAAACGGATTTGAAACCACTAAAAACCTACTGACAATCTCCAAAAAACGCTGTCCGCACCTTGGCTGTGCCTTAAAATGGAATGCTGCCGAGCAGTCATGGGACTGCGCCTGCCATGGCTCACGCTTTGCAGATAACGGAAAGGTGCTTGACAATCCTGCAAATGGGGACTTAAACTGTAAAAAATACTGAATTACGCCATGCAAACGGCGTAATATAAAAAAGCCGGCAGATTTGCCGGTCTTTTTAAATTCCGGCTTTACGGAATATAGAAAAAATGATAAAATATATAAATAATGCAATAATTGTAAAGAGGGATAATATGGCTCAGTCACCAAAGAATAGAAAAAAATACCGTGTACGCAAAGGCAGAGTCGGAATAGCCGTGGCTGTGCTTGTGTTAATCATAGGAGCTGTCATATTTCTTTGCGTTCGCTTCGGAGGAAACCATAAGAATACAGAACAGGAGAGAGAAACCGTGGATTATGACGCAGTAGTGCCGGAAGGAGAGTTTGTCCAAATCCAGCTTGAAGACTGCAATATGTATGTGGGCAATGTGCTTCAGCTGATATGCATATCCAATCCGGAAAGCTATGCGGCAGGTGTTATATGGAGCAGTTCTGACCCTGATGTTGTGTATGTTGACGGAAAGGGTAAAATAACGGTTAAAAGTACCGGAGCTGCGGCGATAACTGCAACCTATGGTGTCTTGTCGGATTCCGTGATCATATGCGGAGTTGACAGGGAACAGCCTGTAATATCCGACGATTTGCCGGTGTATGATGTTGAGGATAATAATATTGTTGTTGTTCAGACTCCTGAGAGCAGTGAGAATGTAACGGACGGTCATGTCAACGGAACAGAACCGGACAGTCCGTCAGACAGTAAAACATCTGAGGGACAGGATGATACCAAATCCCCGGAGGTGCAGAACGAAACTAAGCCGTCAGAAAGTGAGCCTCAAGAGACAGAGACGGAGAATGAAGCTTATAATAAGATTTCGGAGGCGGTACGTTCAGCAGGCTTTGAAACATATCTTGATAATACATATATATATCGTGAAGACGGCAATTATCTGGGCGAGGTTATAGTGGATGAAAATCTGACACAGATATATATAATGACAAGAACAACGGCTATGGACAATGCCTTTAAGCAGGTTGTAAAATCAGTTATTCCTACTGAATATGAAGATGTTTTTGCAAGATTTGTAAGTGCTGACGAAGACCAGACATTCAGCGCTGACGGGATGCTTGTAAGAATTGTGGCACCTGTCAACGGAGGGCACACACAGTTGATAATTTACTATTAATCTGATATTATATAACGGAGGCACAGGATGGTTAATAAGCGCAAAATAAGACTTATGACAAGAACTGCAATGTACGAAAAGCATGAATGCGGAAGTGATATAACCAAGGCAAAATACTACAAGAACGATTATGTGGGTCTTCATATGTGGACAACCGCTATTGCCGTTACGGTGGCTTACGTAATCATACTGATGCTTGTTATTGCCTGCAATTTTGAATATATAATCAATAATCTTACGGATATGAATTATACGGTGCTTGGAGTGATACTTATTATGTCATATGTAGCTATGATGGTATTGTTTTTATTGATTGCGTATTTTGTGTATTCATATCAGTATGTCGAGGCGGAAAACGGTATTAAGATATACAAAAATCGTCTGCATAAGATATATGTTATGAATAAGGCTGACAAGAAGCGCAAAGGAGGTGCGAAATAATGATTACCGGACTTTTGGAATTTAAGGAGAAGCTTAAAGCGTTTTACGCTAAAGGCGGCACATATGTAAAGCATTTCTGCTATTTTCTTCTGGCATTTTTGTCAATGTTTATAGTTGGAAGAATGATTGGAGGAACCGGCATAATATCCAATCCGCTGATATGTTTTGCACTGGCTGTCATATGTGCGTTTCTTCCTATTAATGTTACGGTTGTTGTCGCAACTGTGTATATTATAATACATCTATTCGGCTTGTCTCTTGAATTGGCAGTGATAGCACTTGGCGTGATGCTGGTTATATATCTTTTATATTTCAGATTTGCACCCAAAACGGGATTTTTAATGATACTGACGCCGCTTTTGTTCTATATGCATATACCTTATGTTATACCTGTAATAACGGCATTGACAGTGGGGATGACCGGAATAGTTCCTACGGTATGCGGGGTATTTGTGTATTATATTGTTGAATTTGCGGCGAGATATTCCACAGCCATATCGACTCTGGATGCGGACAACGCATTGCAGAACATAACATTTATTTTTAATAATATAATTACTAACAAGGAACTTATAACAATAGTTGTGTCGTTTGCTGTGGTCATTACGATGATTTATTTTATCAGGAAACTGTCCGTGGATTATTCGGAGATGATAGCAGTGATAGCCGGATGTATTGTGGATGCGCTTATACAGATAATTGCCTTTACTGTTATGGCTGTTGATTTCAGCGTCGTTGCTATGATTCTGGGGCATATAGCTGCCATTGTAATAGGGCTTGTTATCAACTTTTTTATAATAACCGTGGATTATTCATCCACAGAGTATGTACAGTTTGAGGATGACGATTATTACTATTATGTTAAGGCTGTACCTAAAGTGTCAGTGGCATCCAAGGATGTAACCATCAAGAAATTTAATTCCAGCAAGGACCATAAAGGCATTGTTCACACTGAAAGCTATGAGATAGATGAAGAAGAGTAGTAAAACAGAAGTTCCGGCAATGAGAAAGGGCGTCTATGATACAGTCAATAACTAATTTCTTTGACGAATATTTATCAGATTTTTATATACCGAAATCTCTGCATGTTTCCAATGTGTTTGAGATAATCATTTTTGCTGTCCTGATTTATGAATTTATTGCATGGGTCAAGACAACAAGAGCTTTTACGCTGCTTAAAGGTATAATTGTACTGCTCATATTCTGGCTTTTGGCGTATATTTTTAACTTTACCACAATACTGTGGCTGGGCGGAAAGATTATTAATTTTGCCATTATAGCACTTGTGGTCATTTTCCAGCCGGAGCTTCGTAAGGCATTGGAGCAGCTTGGACAGAAAAGATTTTTTGCTAAAATACTTCCTTTTGCCGAGAAGAAAGACAAAGGGGAAAGATTCAGCGATAAGACTGTCAATGAGCTGGTTAAGGCGTGTTTTGAGCTTTCCAAGACTAAGACGGGAGCATTGATTGTAATAGAGCAGGAGATTCTGCTTACCGATTATGAAAAGACAGGTATTCCGATTGATGCCATAATATCAAACCAGCTTATTATTAATATTTTTGAACATAATACACCTCTTCATGACGGGGCTGTTATAGTAAGAGGTGACAGAGTGGTTTCTGCAACATGTTATCTGCCGTTGTCGGATAATATGATGATAAGTAAGGAACTGGGAACAAGACACAGGGCAGCGTTAGGCATTTCCGAGGTTACAGATACGATGACACTGGTGGTTTCTGAGGAAACGGGTCATGTATCCATAGCTATTGCCGGAGAACTTTTCAGAAATGTGGACGCTGACTACCTCAGAAGCAAGCTTGTCTTTTTACAGAAGAAAACAATAGATGTGAAAAGGTATAAGCTTTGGAAGAAAGGGGGACATAAAGAATGAAAAGCTTTAAGGATATTAAGATAAAAGAGCTTATTTTACACA
Organism: uncultured Butyrivibrio sp.; assembly: GCA_964414835.1. Lineage (GTDB taxonomy): Bacteria > Bacillota > Clostridia > Lachnospirales > Lachnospiraceae > Eshraghiella. Next base: position 17,465 of record CAYPWY010000012.1, read on the forward strand.
ATTTTCCCCTTAAGATACTGGCAATAGTAATTGCAATAGTCAGTTGGATTGTTATAGTCAATGTGGATAATCCATCCCAGAGGAAAACATTAACGGGAATAACGGTTAACCTGGTCAATGGAGAGGCTTTGACTGATAAGGGATATATATACCAAATAGAGTCGGGTACCAGCATTTCCATTGTTGTCAAGGCACCGCAGACGGTTGTGGATGAACTGAAAGCAACGGATTTTTATGCATATGCGGACCTGAGCGAGCGGACGCCGGAGTCTGACCGTGCCCCCATATATGTGTCCTGCATAAAAGAAGGTATGGAGAATATAGTTGATATTGTCAGTCTCAAGACTGAATATGTCCAGTTGTCCATTGACAATAAAATAGATAAAGAATGTGAACTTGAGCTTGTGATTTCAGGCAGCCCGGCGGACGGGTATGTTATAGGGGATTACAGTATATCGCCTACAACAATCAAAGTGTCAGGAGCAGAAAACACTGTCAGCCGTATTGCATCGGCAAAGCTTAATTACAATGTATCAAGCATGACTGCAAGCATAGATGACGTGGTAACTCCTGTTTTTTATGATGAGAATGGCAATGAGATTAGTTCGGATAAACTCGAAATGAGCAGAACCAATGCTAAGATCAAGATAGATATACTTCCTACCAAGTGGGTTCCGATTAACTATGCTGTCAGCGGAGAGCCGGAATCGGGATATGTTTTTATCGGACACAGTGCCAATATGGAGTCTGTCAATGTGGCGGCATCGAAGGATAATCTTGATAATCTTAGTTCAATAGATATACCGTCAGGAATTATTGATATAACCGGGGCATCTGAGGATAAAACATTTGAGGTCGCCCTTATGACATATCTTCCGTCCGGCTATCAGATTGTCTCTTCCGATAACACCCTCAGGGTTGAAATCGATATAGAACCGATTGTGGAAAAGACGATTTCTATTCCTGTGGCTGATATAGCGACGGTAGGAATGTCTGCCGATTATGACTATAAGATACAATCCGATGACGGCGGCAGCCTGATTTCCGTCGGCATAAACGGCATAGAAGACGATATAAGCTCCATTCAGGCTTCGGATTTAGGCGCTTTAATAGACCTGAGTCAGAAACCGCCCGGCAGCTACACCGTAAAAATTAATTTTAATGACAGCGATATATATGACATTCAAAGGTCATATTATGTAAAGGTAATAATCACTGATATTAATGCATCAAAGGAAACCGAAAGTGCCACTGAGAATCAGGAGACAGAAAGTCAGGAGACGGAGCCTGTAACGGAAAAAGAATAAAAATAATGATAATGGAGAGATATAATGGCTAGAATTTTTGGGACGGATGGCGTAAGAGGAGTTGCCAATAAGGAACTTACAGTGGAGCTGGCAATGAATCTTGGAAAGGCCGGAGCATATGTACTCACCAAGGAAAAGGCCCATAAGCCTACTATTTTGGTAGGAGGAGATACGAGAATATCGGGAGAAATGCTTGCCAATGCACTTATGGCGGGAATATGTTCGGTGGGAGCCGATGCCGTATATGCAGGTGTGATTCCCACGCCTGCAATAGCATATCTGACAAGGTATTACGGATATGATGCAGGCGTTGTTATTTCCGCATCACACAATCCGGCAGAGTACAATGGAATTAAATTCTTTAACGGAGACGGATATAAACTGCCGGATGTGCTTGAGGATGAAATTGAGGAAACTATGCGTATGAATACCGCAGAGCTTCCTATGCCTATCGGCGGACAGGTGGGACATATTACTTACAGATATGATGCAAAAGATGCCTATGTTGATTTTGCTAAATCACTTATACCGCTTGATTTGTCAGGACTTAAGATTGTTGTTGACACAGCGGAAGGCGCTTCATATTACACTGCCCGGAAGACTTTTGAGGCGCTCGGCGCCAAGCCTGTTATGATACATAACAATCCTGACGGTGTGAACATCAACAGGAATTGTGGCTCTACTCATCTTGGAGAACTTAAGGCAAAGGTTGTGGAGGAAAAGGCGGATATTGGAATAGCCTTTGACGGAGATGCAGACAGAATGCTTGCTGTGGATGAGTGCGGCAATGTCGTTGACGGCGACCAGATTATGGCTGTATGTGGATTATATATGCGCACTCAGGGCAAACTAAAAAAGAATACGGTGGTTGCCACCGTTATGAGTAATTTGGGCTTCTTTCAGATGGGTGAACGTGAAGGCATAGATATAGTCCGGACCAAGGTGGGCGACAGGTATGTTCTTGAATATATGCTTGCCAATGACTGCAATCTCGGCGGAGAGCAGTCAGGCCATGTTATTTTTCTTGATGAAAATACAACAGGCGATGGACTGATAAGCGCTTTGCATTTGCTTGAGGTAATGACTGCCACAGGCAGAAAATTATCGGAGCTTGCCGGAGTTATGAAGGTTTTGCCGCAGGCACTTGTCAACGCAAGAGTTTCCAACATAAAAAAAGAATATTACATGAATAATAAGGTAGTCGCACAGGCTATTTCGGAGCTTGAAGCCAAATTCGCCGGAGAAGGAAGAGTTCTTATAAGACCTTCAGGAACAGAACCGTTAGTCAGAGTTATGATTGAAGGCAGTGACCAGAATTTTATAGAAAAAGAAGCGAAGAAGCTTGCCACAATCATAGAGGAAAATATAGGAGAATAATTATAGTGAATGTGGATGTGGTCATACCGGTGTATAAGCCGGGGGAAGACCTTTTGGATTTACTTGAAAAGCTTCAAAAACAGACAGTACCTATTGACAGGATTATCATAATCAATACGGAACGGGAGTTTTTTGATGAAAAAATATATAAGATAGCCTCAAATATTGAGGTTTCTCATATAACAAAGGCACAGTTTGACCACGCTGCCACCCGTAATATGGGGATTCAGATGTCAGAAGCCGATTATGTGCTTTTTATGACAATGGATGCAATTCCGTGTGATGAATATCTGGTGGAAAACCTTTTGAGGGGATTTCAGTCAGATGATATTAAGGTGGCTGTAAGCTACGCAAGGCAGCTGCCGAAACACGGCTGCCGGATGGCGGAATGTTTTACTAGAGAATTTAATTACCCTGAGCAGGATAGGATGAAAACTCTGTCAAGCATTGATGAACTTGGCATCAAAACTTTTTTTTGCTCCGATGTGTGCGCCATGTATGACAGGGAAATATACGGTCTTTTAGGCGGATTTGTTGAGCGGGCAATCTTTAATGAAGATATGCTTTATGCGGCAAAGGCAGTTGATTCCGGATACGGAATTATGTATTGCGCCAAAGCAACGGTTTATCATTCCCATAATTACACATGCATGGAGCAGTTCAGGCGGAATTTTGATATGGGCGTTTCTCAGGCTGAACACCCGGAGGTGTTTGCAAGGGTAAGCTCTGAAAGTGAGGGAATTAAGCTGGTGCTCAGGACCGCAGGGTATCTTGTCAGGCATGGACACTGGTATGAGGTTCCGCATCTTGTTATTATGAGCGCCTTTAAGTTTGTCGGATACAGAAAAGGCATGAAGTTTCACAAACTCAGCAATAAAAAGCTGCTGAAATATACTTCAAATCCTGAATATTGGAATACTGATAATATAAAATGTAATTAATTTGTAACATAAAAAATATTGCCCTTTAAATTGGCTTGATGTATTATATAGCTGATGTTGGATTAATTGGGGAGATTTGGAACATTGATTAGAAGAAACCAGAAAAGGCTTAATATGCTTCACGTGCTTCTTGATGCCATTATCATAGTGATAGCTTATTTGTCGGCGTGGGCTATTAAGTTTGGAACCGCTTTATATAAAGAGAATATTGGCAGAATCGGAATTGATGTTTATTTCAAGGCGTTGATATTCATCATTCCGAGTTATCTTATTTTATACGGATTGTGCAGTCTGTATACCCCAAAGCGTGTCCATACGCAAAGGCAGGAGATACTTAATATAATCAGGGCAAACTCCTTTGGCTTGCTTATTTTTATATTGGTTTTGTATCTGCTTAAGCAGGTTGATTTTTCACGTACCATGATTCTCATATTCTATGGGTTGAATATTGTATATGAGGTTGCGGCAAGGGTGTTTTTGCGGATGTTTCTTAGTAAACTCCGCAAGGATGGATTTAACCAGAAGCATATTGTGCTTGTGGGATACAGCCGGGCCGCCGAAGGATATATTGACAGAATAAGAAGCTTTCCGCAGTGGGGCTATCATATTGTGGGAATCCTGGATGATAATGTTGCAGAGGATACCTGTTACAGAGGAGCTAAGGTAATCGGCCGTATAGCAGATATAGAGAATGTAATATCTTTAAATGATTTGGACGAGATGGTAATAACTTTGGGACTTAGTGAATATGCTAAGCTTGAGGAGGTTGTAGCCGTATGTGAGAAGTCAGGAGTCCATACAAAGCTTATACCGGATTACAACAATATTATTCCTACAAGACCGTACACTGAAGATGTGCAGGGATTGCCGGTTATTAATATAAGAAGAGTTCCGTTAAGCAGTACCTACAACAAGTTTGTGAAGAGAACCATGGATTTGATAATCGGTTCCCTTGCTCTTGTAGTGTTCTCACCGGTTATGCTTTTTACCGCCATAGCTGTTAAAATTTCATCCAAGGGTCCGGTTATATACAAGCAGAAAAGAATTGGCCTTCACAATAAGGAATTTGAAATGTACAAGTTCCGCTCCATGTGTGTTCAGGAGGATGGACAAGATACCAAAAAATGGACTACTGAGGGGGACCCAAGAGTGACTGGCGTAGGGCATTTTATACGTAAGACAAGCATAGACGAGCTGCCTCAGATAATCAATGTGCTCAAAGGGGATATGAGCCTTGTGGGACCCAGACCGGAAAGACCGTTTTATGTGGAGAAATTCAAGGAAGAAATTCCACGGTATATGGTCAAGCATCAGGTGCGCCCCGGAATGACAGGCTGGGCACAGGTCAATGGATACAGAGGAGATACTTCCATAAGAAAAAGAATAGACTGCGATTTATATTATATAGAGAATTGGACGCTGTTTTTTGATTTCTCAATTTTGTTTAGAACTATTTTTAAAGGATTTGTTAACAAGAATGCTTATTAGGGCTGTTTGAAAGGAATATTGTCATGGCAAAGTACAGAGATTTTGATGATGATTATGAGTATGAGGATGATGAATATATATATGAAGACGAGATTCCCAGAAGAAGAAAATCCCGCATAATAGAAGAAGACAGTCAGCAGGAGGAAGAGAAAAAGGCTGTCCACAAGCCTAAGAAAAAGAGAAAACGCTGGGTACTCATACTGGTTTTTGCAATAGAGATAATTCTTCTGCTTGTTCTTATTGTGGTGTGGTATATACTTGGCAAGATGGAGCTGATTCAGTACACTCCTATCAATAAGGATGCGGTACTTATCAATAAGGAATTGTCAGATGATACAAAAGAGGTGCTTGAAGGCTATACCAATATTCTGCTTTTGGGAACAGATTCAAGAGACAATACTGTGGAGGGGCTTACCAAGCTTGGTGAAAACCACACTGACTCAATAATTATTGCAAGTATCAATAATAAGACCAAAGAGGTAAAACTGGTATCCGTATACAGGGATACGGTTCTCAAGATGGTAGATACCGTAAATACCCAGAATGTCAGGTATGACAAGGCAACGGAAGCTATGTTTTTCTATGGTATCGAACCTACGCTCAGTATGATTAATACTAATCTTGACCTGAACATAACGGACTATATTATGGTTAACTGGAGCGCACTTATAGATATAGTCGATGCGGTTGGAGGAATTGATATAGAGATAGATGATAACGAGATGTACTGGATTAATGAATATCTTAGAGATACCAGTGCAAATACGGGCAGGGATTATCAGAATGTTACAAGCACAGGTCTTGTACATCTTGATGGTATACAGGCAACGGCATACTGTCGTATAAGGTACGGCGGAGGAAGCGATTACAGAAGAACTGAGAGACAGAGAACGGTCATCAATCTTGTTGTAGAGAAGGCTAAGAAAATGGATATTACACAGCTTGACAAGGCTATCAGCAGTGTGTTCGGAAATATTGCTACAAGCCTTGACGTGGGAGATATTCTAAACCTCAGCAAGTCTCTTTCAAGCTATACGATAACAGAATCATCAGGATTCCCGATAGAGCTCACAACAGCTACAACCGTCAGCGGTACTGACATAAAAGATGTGGTAGTTGCCGTGGATTTGGTGTCTAATGTAAGCCAGCTGCATAAGGTACTGTTTGGCGTGGATAACTATGAACCGACAGATACCGTTAAGGAGATTAGCAGTAAAATATCTGAATTGACAGGGGCATATTAATGTTAAAAAATTTATATAACAGATGGAGTTCTGTTCATGTTGCAGTAAGAGTGGTTATTCTGGTAGCAGTGTCAGTTGTTCTGGCACTGCTCATTGAGTTATTTTTTAATATCACAATGCTGACGCTTGACACCTCTTCCAAAGGAGTGTCCAATGTGGGACTTGACACTGTTATAACCGATAATATGACGATTGATAGTAATGGTACGCTTCTTTGTAATCAGGAAAGCGGAACCATTACTTTTAATGTGGACAAGTATGTAAACCAGCTTGTTGTGGATTATGAAAAAGACGGCTATTTCAGCCAGACAATTTCTGTTGAATATATTAATTCCTATGGGGTGTCCGAAAACTGCCTGTATGATGACAGAGCGCCTCAATGGTTAAACAGCTCGTCCCATAATATCCGTCATTATGTGGATAACATTACCCTTACCCTGAACAATGATGACGGCACATTGAGAATAACGGGCATAAGGATTGACAACAGGGCTTATTTCAACGGGCATAGGTTTATGCTTTTTGCGTTGGGCTTTACCGCACTGTTTATGATTGTACTGTTCAGGAAAAAAATTGCATCAAAGGTGGAAATAGGGTTTGCAATAGTGGCACTGGCAGCAGGCTTGTCAATGATTATAGCCCTTCCGCTGGTGAGGGTCGGTTATGATGAGGAGACACACTTAAGAAATTCCTATCTTCTGTCCATAGGCGCCCGGACCGAAAATGATGATGAAATCTGGGATATGCTTAATACCAGTGATGCCAATCACCCGCTTAGATATACCGATACGGCAAGAGAATACAGTGAATTTATAAAATATCTTAACAATAACTGCAACTATTACGGTACGGAGGATGTGGAAAATTATACCGTAACGCCAAGACATACCAGCAGTATATCCACATTTGCATATGTTTTTATGGCACTGGCAATAAATATTGCAAGGGCATTTAAAATCGGATTTGGTTATATATACATTATAGCCCGTGTTACCAACCTGCTGATGTATGTGATTGTTATGTATTTTGCCATTAAAATACTTAGAAAAGGTAAAATACTGATGGCGTTAATAGGGCTTATGCCAACGTCAATGTTTCTGGCATCAACGGTGTCTTATGACCCGGTAGTTACATCATTTGTATACCTTGGAATGTCGTACCTTGTCAATAATCTCATATATGATGACTGCAATGGAAAATGGTGGCAGTTTGCGCTGGCAGTGTGTGCCATAGGGTACGGCTGTCTGGCAAAGGCGGTATATGCACCGCTGCTTATTATAGGACTTTTCATTCCCAAGAGTCATTTTAAGGATGACAAAACAAGACGGATTGTCAAAGCAGGTCTTATTGCCGCCATGCTTCTGCTTGTTATGACATTCGTGCTTCCTGAGCTTATGGGAGCCGGAGGAGGCGACGCAAGAGGCGGTGACACAAGCCATGCCGGGCAGCTTGGATTGATGCTGTCCCATCCGTTTGCATATGCGGGACTTTTGATAAAATCCATATGGAGCAAGCTTGTATATTACACAATCGGTACGGAAACCTTGGATATGATGTGCTTTATGGGGGCAGGCAACGCCATATTTGTTATAGACGTGCTGCTGGCATTTGTCGTTTTTACACATTCCGAGGACAATGCAGCCATGACAGTCAAAGCCAGAATAGGAGTGCTTGTGTCGCTTCTTTTGACAACAGCGCTTATATGGACGGCGCTTTATATGGCATATACGCCTGTTGGAGTGACCGAAAGTATTTCGGGAGTGCAGGGCAGATATTTTATACCGTTATTGTTCCCGTTATTTATGCTTTTTTCCTTTAAAGGAATAAAAACCGGATTCAGGCGTGACAGGTATAATTGTCTTGTTTTGGCCGGAATTGGAGCAATACTTTTCTGGGAAATATACAGACAGATACTTACAGTGTGCAGTTTCTAAAAAAATAGTGCGGAGGAAATTATATGAAAAAAATTATTGTGACAGGCTGTAATGGTCAGCTTGGAAGGGCAATCAACAGAGAGTACGAAGGAAATAAAGAGTATGAGCTTGTAAATACGGATGTGGAAGAGCTGGATATAACCAATGTTGAGGCAGTGGTTGACTTTGCGGAAAAAGTAAAACCCTATGCCATAATAAACTGTGCCGCATATACGGCAGTTGACAAATGTGAGGTTGATGTTGATAATGCCTATAAAATCAATGCAATCGGACCAAGAAATCTTGCCATAGCAGCTTCACAGAATGGCGCAAAGCTTATGCATGTGTCAACTGACTATGTTTTTTCGGGGGACGGTACAAGGCCATACAAAGAATTTGATGCTCCTGCACCTAAAAGCATGTACGGAACAACAAAGCTTGCGGGAGAAGAGTTTGTTAAAAATTTAACAAACCAATATTTCATTGTGAGAACAGCATGGCTTTATGGGGAAGGCAGGAATTTTGTGAAGACCATGCTTAAGCTTGCGGAAAATAATTCTCAGGTCAATGTGGTTATGGACCAGATAGGCTCGCCTACAAGTGCTGCGGAGCTTGCCAAGGCGATTGCCATACTTTTACCTACTGATAATTACGGAATTTTCCACGGCACCTGCGAGGGAGTATGTTCATGGGCTGATTTCACTGAGGAGATATTCAGACTTACAGGTACGGACTGCAAAGTGAACAGGATTACAAGTCAGGAGTACAAAGACATGTTTCCGGGCTCTGCCAGCCGTCCGGCATATTCGGTTCTGGATAACTACATGTTAAAGCTCACCACAGGATATATGTTTGCCGACTGGAAGGATGCAATTAAGGCTTATGTCCGAGATTTTGTTGAATAAATTGTATTCTTGTGGTAAAATATTCTAGTATATGGTATCTTGGAAGGAGATTGCAGTATGAGAACTTATCTTGTGACAGGCGGTGCCGGTTTTATCGGTTCCAACTATATTCATTATATGTTTAGGAAATATGATAACGAAATAAGGATAATTAATGTGGATTGCCTTACATATGCAGGAAATCTTGAGAATCTTAAGGATGTTGAGAACCGCGGTAATTATACTTTTGTTAAGGCTGATATATGTGACAAGGAAGCAATAGATAAGATTTTTGCAGAAAATGATATAGACAGGGTGGTTCATTTTGCCGCAGAAAGTCATGTTGACAGGAGCATACGCAATCCGGAGGTTTTTGTGCAGACCAATGTTCTGGGAACTGCGGTTATGCTTAATGCGGCACGCAAAGCATGGGAGAATCAGGACGGAACCTATAAGAACGACAAGAAATTTCTCCATGTGTCAACGGATGAGGTATATGGTTCGCTTCCTGACGATGACAATGCATTTTTCTATGAGACATCGCCTATTGACCCTCACAGTCCTTATTCGGCAAGCAAGGCTTCCTCTGATATGTTGGTGAAAGCATATATTGACACATATCATTTTCCGGCTAATATAACAAACTGCAGCAACAACTACGGACCATATCAGTTCCCGGAGAAGCTTATACCTCTTATAATCAACAATGCCCTCAGCGGTAAAAAGCTTCCTGTATATGGCGACGGTAAGAACGTCCGCGACTGGCTGTACGTTGATGACCATGCCAAGGCTATAGATATGGTTCAGGAAAAGGGAAGGATTGGCCAGCGGTATAATATCGGAGGACATAATGAGAAGCAGAATATTGAGATTATTAAAATAATACTGGAAACTCTCAATGAGATGCTGCCTGATGATGACCCGCGCAAGCCTGCCATAAATGAAAATCTTATAACTTATGTTGAGGACCGCAAGGGACATGACAGGAGATATGCAATAGCGCCTGACAAGATTAAAGCGGAAATCGGCTGGTATCCTGAGACTATGTTTAAGGATGGAATTAAACTTACAATCAAGTGGTATTTTGAACATGAGGATTGGATGAAAAACGTAACAAGCGGCGATTACCAGAAATACTATAATGAAATGTACAAATAATGATGCTAAGAGGCAGTATCCATATTTTGAAGCTCAAAAATAGGTACTGCCACCTTGCGTTTGAATATATGATATTTTTAGGAGGTAATATGAAGGGAATAATATTAGCGGGAGGCTCCGGAACAAGGCTTTATCCGCTTACCAAGGCTATATCCAAGCAGATTATGCCGGTATATGATAAGCCTATGATATATTATCCGTTGTCAACACTTATGCTGGCAGGAATAAGAGAGGTACTTATTATATCCACACCAAGGGATATTAAGGTTTTTGAGGAGCTTTTGGGAGACGGAAGCCAGCTTGGAATGAGCTTTTCGTATGCTGTTCAGGAAACGCCGAGAGGACTTGCGGATGCTTTTATTGTAGGTCAGCAGTTTATAGGTAATGACAGAGTTGCACTTGTTCTTGGCGACAATATTTTTTACGGGCAGAGCTTTTCAAGAGTGCTCTTATGTGCGGCGGCAAGGGAAAGCGGTGCCACTATATTCGGATATTATGTCAAGGACCCAAGGGAATACGGAGTTGTTGAGTTTGATGACAACGGTAAGGCAATATCCATTGAAGAAAAGCCGGATATGCCTAAATCCAACTATGCCGTTCCGGGATTATACTTCTATGATAATGATGTGGTTGATATTGCCAAGAATGTGAAGCCGTCAAGGCGCGGTGAGATAGAAATTACAAGCGTCAACAATGAGTATCTGAGACGTGGAGACTTGTATGTGGAAACATTGGGACGGGGCTTTGCATGGCTTGATACAGGCAATCATGATGCCCTTCTTGATGCGGCGGATTTTGTTGCAGCATTTCAAAAAAGACAGGGCTTGTATATTTCCTGTATAGAGGAGATTGCTTACAAGCGTGGTTTTATAACAAGGGAGCAGCTTGTAGAGCTGGCGCAGCCGCTTCTCAAGACAGAATACGGAAGATATCTTGTTGATATAGCTAACGGATTATAGGAGGAAACTATGGGACAGATTACAGTTACAACTTGCGATATAGAAGGACTTAAGGTTATTGAGCCAAAGGTTTTCGGAGATGAGAGAGGATATTTTTACGAGTCTTATAATTATAAGGATTACGCTGAGGCAGGAATAACAGAGGAATTTGTTCAGGATAACCAGTCGGCATCCCAAAAAGGCGTTCTCAGGGGGCTGCATTTCCAGAAGGAATTTCCTCAGGATAAACTGGTACGTGTTATCAACGGAGAGGTTTTTGATGTGGCCGTTGATTTGCGTGAGGGTTCAGCCACCTACGGACAATGGTATGGTGTAGTGCTTTCTGCAGAGAATAAAAAACAGTTTTTTATTCCGAAGAATTTTGCCCATGGGTTTCTTGTATTGTCTGATTATGCGGAATTTGCGTATAAGTGTACGGATTTTTATCATCCTAATGATGAGGGCGGTCTTATATGGAATGACCCGGATATAGGAGTGGAATGGCCTATATCCCAAGACATGGAGTTAATCCTTTCCGATAAGGACAGGAAATGGCCGCAGTTTAAAGAATACAAAAAAGGTTGTTGATTTGAATGAACACATTTATCGCCAATTTCGGTAAATACAGGCCGTTGCTTAACGAGCTTGTAACAAGAGATGTAAAAACCAAATACAGACGGTCGGTTCTTGGTGTATTGTGGACACTTTTGAACCCGCTTTTGATGATGGTAGTTCTTTCGGTGGTTTTTTCACATCTGTTTAAATTTGACATTGAGAACTATCCGTTATATCTTCTTGCAGGACAGGTAGTATTCAATTTTTTCTCAACCTCAACAACTATGGATATGACGGCGATTATTGACAATGCACCGCTTATTAAGAAGGTGTATGTCCCTAAGTATATGTTTGTGCTATCAAGAACGGTATCAAGTGCCATTAACCTGATGGCATCATTTGCGGCACTTCTTATAGTTATGCTTTGTATGAGAGCTGAGCTTCATTACACTGCGCTGCTGGGAATACTGCCGATTATGGCTCTTGTGGCATTTTCGCTTGGAATAGGTCTTATTTTAGCTTCGTTTGCAGTTAAATTCAGGGACATAATACATCTTTATTCGGTGCTTACAACAGTGCTTATGTATCTGACACCTGTAATTTATCCCATTTCAAGCCTGCCGCGCATTGTGAGAAATATAGTGAGAATCAATCCGCTTACAAGTATTCTTGAAATGTTCAGGGCATTTATGATATACGGAACTATGCCGGATTTGTTTACAACACTTATGACCACCATACCCAGCATAGTGCTTTTGGTATTGGGATTCAGGATATTTTATAAAAATCAGGATAATTTTATCCTATATGTGTAGGAGAGAGGCTATGGATAGTAGAGATACAATAATATCTGTCAACGATGTTTCCATGCGCTTTAATCTTGCAAGGGAAAAGGTTGACAGCCTGAAGGAGTATATTATACGTGCAGTCAAGGGAAAGCTCCAGTATGATGAATTCTGGGCATTGGACGGCGTGAGCTTTGATGTAAAAAGAGGTGATTCCGTTGGGCTTATAGGTCTTAACGGAAGCGGCAAAAGTACAATGCTCAAGGTTATAGCAGGAGTCCTGAAACCCACTAAGGGCATTATTCAGGTTAAAGGAAGCGTGGCTCCGCTTATTGAGCTTGGAGCCGGATTTGATATAGATTTGACCGGAAGGGAAAACGTGTTTTTGAACGGTGCTCTTCTGGGGCGTTCGCGTAAGATGATGCATGAGGTTTTTGACGACATAGTTGAATTTTCGGAGCTTCATGAATTTATGGATGTTCCGGTTAAAAATTATTCGTCAGGTATGCTTTCAAGACTGGCATTTTCAATTGCCACATCAGGAGAGGCGGACATACTGATAGTTGACGAAGTGCTTTCGGTAGGTGATTTCCGCTTTCAGGAAAAATGTCAGGAAAGAATACACCGTATGATGGAAAAGGGCACAACGGTACTGTTTGTATCCCACAGCATTGAGCAGGTTCAGGAGATATGCAGCAAGGTTGTGTGGCTGGAAGGCGGCAAGGTAAGAATGAAAGGCGACTCAAAGGATATCTGTGAAGTGTATAAGCAGTCCAGATAGAAAGGGCAGTTATGAACAGGAAGAAAACAATCATACTTATAATTGCATTAGTGGTCATAGTTGCAGGGGGATATTTGTATTCCTACGTAAAAAGAGACTGCGCCCTGTACAATACCGGCTATTCCAGAAGCCAGATGGTGCCTGCCGTTGATATATATGAGGGCTGTGACTTTCGATATACATTCCATTGTGATGAAAATAATTTAACAGGCATTAAGGTAATTATATCCGCAATCAATTCAGATAAGGCAAAGGGAACCATAACCTATAAGCTTCTTGATGAGAGCGGAAATGAAGTGACGGAGCCGGAAACCATGAAGTTTTCCCGGTTTAAGAACGGTAAATTTACATTGCTAAATACGGATACTGTTAAGGACAGTAAGGATAAGGATTTTACGCTTGTCATCAGCTGTGACGGGGATGAACATAACGGGGTCAGGCTTGCGGGTCAGCCTGACGGCGATGGTCTGGCGATAAGCTACACATATATTATATGGGATTTGCAGACAATGATAATATTTGTTGTGTTTGCGGCATATCTCGTAATCTTTATGACGGTTCTCTTAAAAATATTCAGAAAGTAGGGGCGGCTATGAGTAAACAGCCTAAATTAATATATTTTGCAGATTACAGGTCTAAGATTGAGGACAAAAATCTTCTTGTAATTCATGCAGGAACCAATGACACTTATATGGAACATGCCAAGGTTACGGCATCTGTTGACGGAAAACCTGTGCCGGTTGAAAGTGTTCTCAGGGATACCAACAGGTCAAGGTTCTGCTACAAGGCAGAGAATCTTCTTTTTTCATGCGAATTTCAGTTTGTCATAAGGGTCAGTGATGATTTTAAAAAGGCAAAGCTGACGGTTGTTTTTGATGATGTTTATGGAAATGAAAAATACAGCTTTGTTGTCAAGGGAAGCAATTACAGAAAGAATATTTCCTCTATTTCCGGATGTGTGGACATGGTCAAGATGGCCGGTGATGACATCAAGGTAAGTGGATGGTGTGCTGACAAGGAGCCTGTGAAAGTGTCCATGTTTCATGACGGGCAGCCTGTGAACTGCCCGGTGACAAGGCACTTGAGAACGGATGTGGAGGATTATTTTCAGAAGGATGAGCTCAATGAAAATGCAGGCTTTGAGATGGTAATTCCCAATCAAGGCTGGAAAAGCGTTCAGGTTGTATTTGAGACGCAGGACAATAAAGTAATCAAAAAAGTGGATATTGATAAGCCTATGGACAAGGAAAAATATAATTTTTCCCAGCTGGTCAAGATGGCTGTTGCATATTACAGGCAGAGAGGCTTTACGGCAGTAGTGTCGAAAGCATACCACAAGGTTTTTTCCCGTAATGTATTGGATTATGATAAGTGGATAAAACAAAGGGAAATAGGGGCAATGAGCCTGCGTTCCCAGAAAAATCACCATTTTGCCAAAGAACCGCTGTTTTCCATAGTGGTTCCGGTATACCGCCCAAAGGCTGAGTATTTTGAGGCGATGATTAAGTCTGTTTTGGAGCAGTCATATGAAAACTGGGAGCTTTGTCTTGCGGACGGTAGCGGTGAAGAATATAAAATGGAACATTCTGTTGAGAGAGCAGCAAAGGGTGATTCCAGAGTAAAATATAAGCTTTTGGAGGGCAATCTTGGAATATCGGGAAATACTAATGCTGCGCTTGAGATGAGTACAGGCGATTACATTGTGTTAGGCGACCATGATGATATAATAAGACCTAATGCTCTTTTTGAGTGTGCAAATGCAATCAATGAAGACGATTCCATTGATGTGATATACACAGATGAGGATAAATACGACTGCAACACTAAGAAACGTTTTCTTCCTCATTTTAAACCTGATTTCAATATAGATATGCTTAGGAATAACAATTATATATGCCACCTGTTTGTTTTTTCCAGAGAATTGTATAATAAGGTTGGAGGATTTAACAGTGAGTATGACGGTTCTCAGGATTATGATATGATTTTGAGATGCACCGAGCAGGCTGAAAACATTAAACATATACCGAAGGTTTTGTATACATGGCGTAGTCACGAAAATTCAACAGCCAAAAACCCTGAGAGTAAAAATTACGCATATGTGTCCAGTCAGAAGGCGCTGGAAGCACATTTTGACAGAATGGGCATATCTGCCAAGGTAACTATGAGCGATATTCCGGGATATCATAATGTGGAATATGAGGTAATTGGTAATCCCATGGTCAGTATACTTATACCCAACAAGGACCATACGGATGACCTTGATGTGTGTATTAAATCAATTACAGAAAAGCAGGATTACACCAATTACGAGATTGTTATAATTGAAAATAATTCCACAGAGCCGCAGACATTTGAATATTACAAAAATATAGAGAAGGAATTTGACTGTGTGCGTGTGATTTATTATGAAGGAGATTTTAATTATTCCAAAATCAATAATTTCGGAGCTGAAAGAGCCAAGGGGGAATACTACCTTCTTCTCAACAATGATACTAAAATGCTCAGAAAAAACTGCCTGCGGGAGCTTGTAAGCTTTGCTACCAGACCGGAGGTAGGCATCGTTGGGGCAAGGCTTCTGTACAATGACAATACGGTACAGCATGCAGGCGTTATTATAGGCTTGGGCGGCGTTGCCGGACATGCCTTTGCCGGAATCCCAAGGGATTATTCAGGATATTTTGCAAGAGCGATTATTCCGCAGGATTACAGCGCTGTTACGGCGGCATGTCTCATAGTAAGAAAATCTGTCTTTGAACAGGTGGGCGGACTTGACGAGAATTTGAAGGTGGCATTCAATGATGTTGATTTCTGCCTGAAAGTGCGCAAGGCAGGCTATCTTGTGGTATATAATCCGGGAGCCGAGCTTTATCATTATGAATCAAAGAGCAGAGGACTTGAGGATACGCCGGAAAAAGCCGCAAGATTTAAGGGAGAGGTCGCTTATATTGAAAGAAAATGGAGTGATATACTTACTAACGGCGACCCATACTACAATGTAAATTTATCGCTTAAGCGTGCAGATTTCTCGCCAAGAGAATAGCTTATTGACGGAGGAGGGCATTATGAAAATCACTGCCGCAAAAATTAAATCGTATTTTAATAAATACGGCGCAGTAAAGCTGTGTGGAAAAGCAATAGAGAAGGTGGCAAACAGAGAGAATTATAATGTTCTGCGCCTTTTGGAGATTGCAGCTGACGATGAGCTTTCCGCACAGAGAGAATATAATTTTGCCGTAAAGCCTCTTATCAGCATACTTATGCCTGTGTATAATACGGGGCACAAAGCACTGGGACAGGCATTGAAAAGTGTTTATAACCAGTCATATGATAACTGGCAGCTATGCATAGCCGACGGCGGAAGCAGAAAAGTTAATGACGTGGTTCGGAAGATTTTCGGTGATGACGAGAGAGTGACATATGTGTGTCTTGAGGAAAATCTGGGAATTTCCGAAAATACTAATCAGGCATTGGCTGTGGCAAAGGGTGATTATGTGGCGTTTCTTGACCATGATGACGTGCTGGAACCTGATGCGCTTTTTGAGACTGTCAGGAAAATAGTGGAAAATAACGCCGATATGGTTTATACGGACGAAGATAAGGTGGATGCAGGGCTTGAAAATTATTTCAGACCATACCGAAAGCCCGATTTTAACAAAACACTGCTTCTTTCCAATAATTATATATGCCACTTCTGCACCATCAAAAAGCAGATAGTTGAAAAAGCAGGAGGCTTCAGAAGTGAATATGACGGAGCACAGGATTATGATTTGTTCCTGAGGTGTATAGATTACTGCAATAATATAGAGCATGTTGCACGTGTGCTTTATCACTGGAGGGTGGGAGACAATTCCACTTCGGACAATCCTTTTAATAAGGAATATGCTTTTGATGCAGGCAGACGTGCGCTTGAGGATTATATGAGAAACACACTGCCTGATACAGAGGTCAGCGTCAAAGAACTGGATGACCCGGGATATTACAGGATAGTGCTTCACAAGGAATTGGAATATTCCTGCATAACCTCATTTCCTGAATACGACGGCAGTGATGATGGGATTGCAGAGCTTTGCGGTGACTATGTTCTTCTGCTTAAAACCAATATGAAGCTGTCAGATAATTTTGTCAGGGATGCAGTGACACGCGCCCATCTTACGGATGCGGATATTGTGGTTCCTAAGATAACCGCAAATGGCTTTTATCTCTACAACGGAATAGCAAAGGCAGGTAAAAAGCATACGCAGTCGTTGAAAGGTAAGCCCTCATGGTTTAAGGGGCTTTTCAACCTTGCAGCAGTTGATATGGAGGTTAATGCCGTTCCCAAATACGGGATTCTGGTAAAAAAACCAGCATTGTCTGCGGTTCTTGCCGTAAGGGGAGCTCATATTTCCAATCTTAAAGGTCCTGCAAAGGGGCTTAAGATGGTGTATGCTCCGGAAATAACGATTAAGATGTAGATTAAGAGGTAGCTTATGAAAAAGGTATCAGTTATTATACCTAATTATAATGGTGAAAAATATATCGCAAAATGCCTCAATGGGCTTAAGCATCAGGATTACAGGGATTTTGACGTTATTATTGTGGATAACTGTTCAGAGGATGGCAGTCTGGCGGTTATAGATGCAAACTCTATGGGACTGGATATAAGAGTAATTACGCTTGACAATAATTACGGTTTTGCCAGAGCGGTCAACGAGGGAATCAAGGCGTCCGATGGGGAGTTTGTGATTCTTCTCAATAATGATGCTTATGCAGGCAGGCGTTTTGTAAGCAGTCTCCTTGAAAGGATTACAGCTGATGAGGATATTTTTTCGGCTCAGGCAATGATGCTGCAATATAACAACCGCAAGCTCATCGACAGCGCAGGGGATTATTTCTGCGCTCTTGGGTGGGGATTTGCCAGAGGCAGAGACTGTATGGCAAAGAATTTCACTGAGGAATGTGACGTTTTTTCTGCGTGCGCAGGTGCAGCCATATACAGAAAAAAGATATTTTCACGGATTGGATATTTTGATGAAGCATTTTTTGCATATCTTGAGGATGTAGACTTGGGCTACAGGGCAAGGATTCACGGCTTCCGCAATGTGTATGCGCCGAAAGCCAAGGTGCTCCATGTGGGAAGCGGTTCCAGCGGTTCAAGACATAATGCTTTTAAGGTAAGTCTGTCATCCCGCAATGGGATTTTACTGATGTATAAGAATTTTGCGCCATGGCAGAAAGCGGTGAATTTTCTCCCTGTGACGGCAGGGATTCTCATTAAGACAGCATATTTTGCAAAAAAGGGATTTGCAAGGGAGTACATTAAGGGAGTGGTCAGTGCTTTTTCCAAGATTAAGGATGTGAAGCCTGTTGAAAGCATGCCTGAGCTGTCAGTTAATCAAAGGAAGATTCAAAGGGAGCTTTACCGTAATATTGTCAGAAGATTAGGGTTTTAGTATGGATGGATTTAAATGCTTTTTGAAAAAATATAAATTTATACCATGCGCAGCTATGGTTATTGTGCTTGCGGCGGTGGCGTATTTCGTCAAGTGGTACAGATATGGTGACATTGCCGGGAAGTTCGGCGATGATGTCATATATTTTTACCGATATTATGATGTGATTGCGCTGGCGTTCATCGCAGCCGCAGTGGTTATATTTTTTCTGGTATTTGTTAAAAAATCGCCGATACATAAAATATATCTGGCGGCATGTATTGCAACGGGAATTATTTTTTCACTGATAATAACACCTAATGCAGGCGCCGATGAAACCAATCATATGTATCATGTGATGGGATATGTGAATGGAATAACAGGAGTGGGGGACACCGGCAATGAGGGGACCTATTATGTCAGGCGCAGTTATGCAGAGCTTGAGCTTGGTACTGACATAAGCGTTGAAAATTATATAAAAACTGCCAGGAATTTCTGGAGCCTTTCCAAAGGAGACGGCAATGATATGGTAGAAATAGAAAGCGACGTATATAATTACAGTCCGGCAGCCATGATATTGTATCTTCCTGCCATCGCAGGTATTCTGCTGGGACGTGCATTGTCTCTTGGCGGAGTGCTGACATATATGCTGGCAAGGCTTTTGATGGCTGCGGTGTATACTGTAATTACATATCTTGCCGTTAAAAAGCTTCCGATAGGAAAAAGCACCTTTGCCCTTATAATGCTGCTGCCCATGATGACATCAAGAGTGGCGTGCATATCGGAAGATTGTGTTTTGTACGCATTTATTTTCCTGTATATTGCCTATGTTTTTAACAGCGTATTTTCAAAGAGGACTATCAGCTGGCATGAGGCTGCCGTCATGTTGTGCTCAGGGCTTTTTATGTCGGCATTTAAAGGCGGTATATACATACCCTTGCTGCTGCTTTTGTTCCTTATACCTAAGGAAAATTTCGGAAGCAGAATAAAATATCCTGTTATTGTGGCAGCGGCGATTTTTCTTACTATTGTCACCTTCTGTATAGTAAATTCCAATATCTTTATTGATGTGGCAGCCTCAGGAAGAGGCGGAGAAAATGAGCTGATGTGGACAGACAGCGAAGGATTTACTCTCAGAAGGATGTTTACCCATCCTAAAGAGGCAGCATGTATGTTTTTTAATACGGTTTTTCTTATGGGCGGAACTCATTATGCGGAAATGCTGGCAAGTGGTTTCGGATGGCTGCAGATATATACGTCAGATTTTCTCGCGGTATCATTTACAATACTATTGCTTTTATCTCTGCTTAACGTCAACGGAAAAGAAATATGTTTTAACGGAAAACAGCGGAGAATTTCAATTATTGCGGTTTTACTCAGCATATTTATAATTGTTATTTCAATGTGGATATTCTGGACGCCTGTGGGTTCGTCTCATATAGTGGGCATACAGGGAAGATATTTTATACCATTACTTTTTACAGCGCTGTATCCTCTCAAAAACAGCCGGTGCATAATCAAAAAGAACATCGGCGGCGGAATAATTTTTGCGGCAATGCTGTTTCATATGGTTACTTTTTGGGAAATATATATAAGAATCGCAGTTTGACGCAGGTTTATTTGCTTGTAATTGAAGGCATAGTCTGATAAGATACCAATATAAACAAATATCAGCATCGGAGGGTTATTTTTAGTGGAAGATAATGATTTTAAATATGAACTGACTATATTAATGCCTTGTCTTAATGAAGCGGAGACGCTTGAAACATGCATAAAGAAGGCACAGACATTTTTGTATGATAATAATGTTGACGGAGAGATACTTATTGCCGACAACGGAAGCACGGATGGTTCCATAGAGATAGCCGAAAACAACGGTGCAAGAGTGGTGAATGTTGAAACCAGAGGATATGGAGCTGCTTTGATTGCCGGATGTAATGCGGCATATGGCAGATATGTCATAATGGGAGACTCCGATGACAGCTATGACTTCCTTCATCTTATGCCTTTTGTGGAAAAGCTTCGTGAAGGATACGATTTGGTAATGGGAAACCGTTTTAAGGGCGGAATAGAGAAGGGGGCAATGCCTTTTTCTCATAGATATATAGGCAATCCGATTCTGTCTTTTATCGGAAGAAGCTTTTATTCCAGTAAAATAGGTGATTTTCACTGCGGTCTTCGGGGATATAATACTGAGAGAATGAGAAGTATTGACCTTAAGACCACCGGTATGGAATATGCAAGTGAGATGGTGGTCAAGTCGACGCTTTATGGATTTAAGATTGCGGAGGTTCCTACTACTCTTAAGAAGGACGGAAGAAGTCACGCACCGCATCTTCACACTTGGAGTGACGGATGGAGGCATTTGAAATTTTTGCTTATGCATAGTCCCAAATGGTTGTTTTTGTATCCGGGTTCGGTTTTGCTGGTGCTTGGTCTGGCATTGATGATTGCACTTATAATAGGTCCTTTTTCCATCGGCAATGTTGGATTTGGCGTACATACCATGTTGTATTCGTCGGCTATGATACTGCTGGGAGTCAATATGATTATGTTTTCCAAATTCACCGAAGGTTATGCCCGTTCCACCGGGTTTATCCCTGTTAAGCCTGTGGGAAGGTTCGGGAAATTCCTTACTGTTGAAAAGGGAATCCTGCTTGGTGTGATACTTTTTATAATAGGAATTGTATGTTCCGTAATGGCTGTTTCAGTGTGGGCGAAAAATTCCTATGGTGTTCTGGAGCCTGACAAGATGATGCGCCTTACTATTCCGGCATTTACTGCAATAGTGTTGGGAATACAGATGGTGCTTTCAAGCTTTTTTATCGGAATCCTCCAGATAAAGCACAAGTAAAAGAAAGTGTGGACTATGAAAGAAGAGTTGGTAAGTGTTTGCATACCTGCTTATAACAGCGGGAAGTTTATAACACGGACGATAGAATCCGTCCTCAATCAGAGCTATTCCAATATTGAGGTTGTGGTTATAGATGACGGTTCCACAGACGATACTGTTGAGAAAGTCAAAGCCATAGCTGATGACAGGATAAGGCTTATATGCAATGAGCATAATCTGGGGATGACAGGCAACTGGGACAAGTGTGTCAGAAGCTGCAGCGGTGAATACATCAAGCTTATACCGGCAGATGACTGCGTATATAAAGATTGCATCCGCAAAAGCGTCGATATTCTTGTTAAGCATCCTGACATTTCGCTGGTGGTTGTGGGAACCGAGCTTGTTGACAATGACGACAGGGTTGTGGGTTCATATATGCATTGGCCGGGCAATGGAATAGTCAGAGCCGAAAGAATAGCAAAAACTTCAGTTATGCTGAACAACTTTTGGGGAAATCCGGTGTGTGCCATGTTCAGAAAGAGCGGTTATATTGCGGTGGGCGGTTTTGATGAAAGAATACCGTATATACTGGATTTTGACTTGTGGCTGGGGCTTTCAAGGCTTGGAGATACGGCGGTAATTAAAGAAAAACTCAGTTCATTCAGGGTGAGAAACGATTCAAATACAGGCGTTCTTATAGGAAGCAAAGGTAAGGCTTATACAGACGAGCATATAAGGCTTCTTGACAAGCATATTGAGGCGGGAACCTTTAAAATGAACCGTTTTGAAAGGTTTCTTTCAATCGCATGGCGCAGACTGCGCAATTATTTTATAGCAATATTTATAAAAATAAAAGCATAAAATAATAAATATTTGTAATGACTTTTGGCGGATAGAATGTTACTATATATTAGGTAATAAGAAAATAAAATATTATTTTTTACATAGAAAGGGAAAATGTTATGTCATATCAGGATACTTACAAAGATTGGTGTGTCAATCCGTATTTTTCGGAGGAGACAAGAGCAGAGTTAAAGTCAATTGAAGGTAACGATAAGGAAATCGAAGACAGATTTTTCAAGGATTTGGAATTTGGAACAGGCGGACTTCGAGGCGTTATCGGCAATGGTACTAACCGCATGAATGTATATACTGTAAGAAAGGCTACACAGGGGCTTGCTAACTTTATTATCAAAGAAGGCGGACAGTCAAAGGGTGTTGCTATCGCATATGATTCCAGAAGAATGTCACCTGAGTTTGCTGATGAGGCGGCACTTTGCCTTAATGCCAACGGCATAAAGGCTTATGTATTCCCGTCACTGAGACCGACGCCTGAACTGTCATTTGCAGTAAGGGATTTGGGATGTATAGCAGGTATAGTTGTGACTGCCAGCCATAACCCTCCTGAATACAATGGATATAAGGTATATTGGGAAGATGGAGCACAGGTTACATCTCCTAAGGATGTTAAGATTATTGACGAGGTTAAGTCGATTACAGATTATAATGTGGTTAAGACTATGGATAAGGCAGAGGCTGTCAGTGCAGGGCTTTACAATGTAATCGGTGAGGACCTTGATGACAGATACATCGCAGCTCTTAAGAAACAGGTAATTAATCCTGATGTTATTAAGGAAATGGGCGATGACCTTGTGGCAGTGTACACACCGCTTCACGGAACAGGCAATATTCCTGCCAGAAGAGTTCTTAAAGAAGTGGGCTTCAACAATATAATCGTTGTTCCTGAGCAGGAAAAGCCGGACGGAGAGTTTCCTACGGTGGGGTACCCTAACCCGGAAGACCCTAAGGCATTTGCACTTGCGCTGGCACTTGGCAAAGAAAAAAATGCGGATTTGATTCTTGCAACAGACCCGGATGCAGACAGGCTTGGAGTCTATGCCAGAGATTCCAAGACCGGCGAGTATATGTCTTTTACAGGAAATATGTCCGGTATGCTCATTGCAGAGTATATTTTGTCACAGAAGAAGGAAAAGGGACTTATTCCTTCCAACGGAGCTCTTATTAAAACCATCGTGTCAACCAATCTTGCAGATGTAATTGCCGAAGAATACAATCTCAAGCTTATTGAGGTGCTTACAGGCTTTAAGTATATCGGAGAGCAGATTAAGTGGTTTGAGGAAAACAACACATATGAATATATGTTTGGCTTTGAGGAAAGCTATGGCTGTCTTGTAGGAACCCATGCAAGAGATAAGGATGCTATAGTTGCAGTTCTCATGCTTTGTGAGGCAGCGGCATATTATAAGAAGCAGGGACTTACATTGTGGGATCAGATGCTTAAGATATATGAGAAGTACGGATATTTCAAGGAGACATTGGTGTCTCTTGAGAGAAAGGGCGTAGAAGGAATTGCTGAGATTAAGGCTATGCTTGAAAAGCTCAGAAGCAATCCGCCTAAAGAGATTGGAGGCTACAAGGTTCTTTCCTTTAGGGATTATGACAATAATGTTGTCAAGTATGCTGACGGTACTACGGGAGAGACAGGACTTCCTAAATCAAATGTACTTTATTTTGAACTGGAGGACAATGCATGGTGCTGTGCAAGACCTTCAGGAACGGAGCCAAAGGTTAAATTTTACATGGGTGTCAAGGGCAGCAGCTTTGATGATGCCAATGAGAAGCTTAACAAGCTTAAGGACGATATGATGGCACTTGTATAAAATAAAACAATAAAGAACGGGACTGCCGCTTTAATGAAAAAGGGTCATGAAGCGGCAGTTTTGTTTTTAATCACGATTTTTCCTTATTTACTACACAGAAAATACACAAATTGCGGTTATACTCTTTTACATGGTAATGATAAGTGATTAATATTTAAAGGAGATGACAATATGTATAATGATGAAATGAATAATGGAATGGGTTATTCAAACACCAAAAGTGAAAATGTATATTCACATAGTGAAAATATCCACTCACAAGGTGAAGAATCATACTCACAAAGTGAAAATTTGTATTCACAGAATATATACAGCCAGAGTGGAAATGAATATGAACGCCCCCTTACAAAGAAAGCCATACGTGCAATGAAAAAGGTGGAGCGGGCAGAGCGTAAGGCGTCACAGCCAAAACGCAAGAACTGGTTTGCGAGAGGACTGGCAATGGTTGTATGTGCAGTGCTTCTTGGCGGAATTGCAGGTGTCGCATGTTACGGGGTCAGCTATGCCGGGTATACCATTTTCCCTTTAAATACCGGAGACAGTGCTGACTCAAAGGCAGATAACACCACTGCTGCAGCGCAGCTGGGCAATGTTGTTGTCAATAAGGACATAAGCGCAACTGTATATGATGTATCTGAGATTGTAGATTTGGTAATATCCTCTGTTGTGGCAATCAACGGCAATTATACACAGGAGGTAGACTATGGATGGCTTGGAAGCCAGACATACCAGTCAACAGTAAGCGGTTCGGGAATTATAATAGGAAGCAATGATGAAGAGCTTTTGATTGTAACTAACGCACACGTAATAGACGGTGTTGATAATCTGGCAGTTACATTCTATGACGGAAGTCAGGTTTCCGTAGAAGTAAAAAATAAAAAAAGCAGCTACGACCTTGCCGTAATATCCGCTAAGCTTTCAGATATTCCGGATGACGCTATTTACACAATTGCAACGTTGGGTGATTCATCGGAAATCAAAGTCGGTGAGGCTGCGATAGCTGTAGGAAACTCCATGGGTTACGGAATTTCGGTTACAACAGGCTGTATAAGCGCCCTTAACAAGACGGTAACTGTTGATGATACGGAATATAATAATCTCATTCAGACAGATGCGGCAATCAACCCGGGCAACAGCGGCGGAGCACTTTTTAACGCCCAAGGTGAGGTTATAGGAATCAACTCCGTTAAGATGAGTACAACAGGTGTAGAGGGAATGGGTTATGCGATATCTATTTCTTCCGTAAAAGATATAATTGATGATTTGTCAATCAATGATTCAAGGCAGGTTGTCAGTGAGGAAGAAAAAGGTTATCTGGGAATTACAGGTGTGAGCATTACTGAGCAGATTTCAAAGACATACGGGTATCCTGTAGGCATTGCAATTCGTTCCGTATCGGAAGGCGGGGCAGCAGCTGAGGCAGGGCTTATTAAAAATGACATTATATACAGAGTTGATGGCGAAGATGTCGAAACCATTGACGAACTTGTTGAATTGTTGAATTATTATAGGGCAGGTGAAAGCGTTGTGGTAGAATATTACCATATGAATTCTCAAGGCGATTATGAGAAGACTTCTGTAACGGTAACGCTTACCACCAATCCTGAGAAGTAATATATTATTATAATTTAATAGATCACAGAAAGCTTGTGAAGCTGAGAACATAAGTCTCGCCACAAGCTTTTTGCGTATCATGCAATTACTTACATTGAATTATAAATAAAAATATGATAAAATGAGCGCAAGCGAGCGGGAGCAGGCGACAGCCTATTCATCGTGAGCGGCGAATGAGGATCACGATATGCTGCAAAGCAGCAATAAGAATCGAAGATTTGAATTGTGATAAAATGAAGGCGATTACATTTGGAGGGATAATGATGGACGATATTATTGATAACAATAATGATAACCTGAATATTGATGATACAGAAAAAGACTATGACGAGTATGAGAAAATATGCTATCTTTGTCACAGACCGGAGAGCAAAGCAGGCAAGATGATTGAGATGCCGCAGAATATATGTATTTGTGCAGATTGTATGCAGAAGACATTTGACACTATGAATGGTCCGGGCGGATATGACGATTTAATGAAGCTTACGGGAATGCCGGGAATACATTTCATGAATCTTTCGGATATGGGGGATATTCCCCAGCGTCAGAAGCTCAAGAAAAAGAAAAAAGGCGAGAACAAGCTTCCGCCAATTGATTTGAAGACCATTCCGGCACCGCATCAGATTAAGGCGATGCTTGATGAGTATGTTATAGGGCAGGAGTATGCCAAAAAGGTTATATCCGTGGCAGTGTATAATCATTATAAGAGAGTTGCCACTGATACTATGGATTCAATTGAAATCCAGAAATCCAACATGCTTATGATTGGACCGACAGGCTCCGGCAAAACATATCTTGTACAGACGCTTGCCAGACTTCTTGACGTGCCGCTTGCCATAACGGATGCCACATCACTTACTGAGGCAGGCTACATAGGTGACGATATTGAAAGCGTTGTATCCAAGCTTCTGGCTGCTGCGGATAATGATGTGGAGAAGGCGGAGAGAGGAATTATTTTCATTGATGAGATAGATAAGATTGCCAAGAAAAAAGAAACAAGAAACCGTGATGTCAGCGGAGAATCCGTACAGCAGGGGCTTTTAAGAATATTGGAGGGCAGCGAGGTAGAGGTTCCAGTTGGAGCCAACTCCAAGAATGCAATGGTGCCTCTGACGACAGTGAACACCAGAAATATCCTTTTTATCTGCGGCGGAGCATTTCCTGACCTTGATAATATTATCAAAGAAAGGCTTAATAAGCAGTCTTCAATAGGTTTTAAGGCAGACCTTAAGGACAAATACGACAATGACCCTGATTTGCTTGAAAAAGTTACTATTGAGGATTTGCGGGAGTTTGGAATGATTCCGGAATTTCTCGGCAGACTGCCGGTGGTGTTTGCATTGAAAAAGCTTACAGAGGAAATGCTTGTGAGAATTTTGAAGGAGCCCAAAAACGCCATTCTCAAACAATACAGGAAGCTTCTTGAGCTTGATGAGGTGGATTTGCAGTTTGAAGAGGGCGCATATGAGGCTATTGCCAGAAAAGCCCTTGAGAAAAATACGGGAGCAAGAGCACTTCGCTCAATTATAGAAGAATTTATGCTTGATATAATGTATGAGACACCTAAGGATAAAAATATAGGTCGTGTAACAATCACCGAGGACTATGTGGAGAAAAAGGGCGGTCCGATGATTGAGCCGCGAGGTGTTGCAATGATTGAAGGTCAGTAATCATTTTTGCCCCATGGAAGTCATATACTAAAATAAAAATGGCTTTATGTAAAGATTTTTTTGCATCAGAGGAATATTCGGAATATATACTGAGAGAAGGGTATTTTGTCAGAAAATCACTTGAACCGTTTGAAGATTTGTGTATGACCACCATTAATGACAAGTGGGCTGTTGTGTCAATTGACATAAGAGCAGTATCTAATCTGACCTATGAGTATCTTCAATATTCAATTTTACCTAAACTGTACGGACTTTCCGACATGGCAGCGGTTAATTCCACGGGAATTACTGCTGTAAGGGAACAGCCTACGCTTGGTTTTTACGGTCAGAACACATATATTGCCATAATTGATACAGGTATCAACTGGAGACATGAGGCTTTTGTCAATGAGGACGGAACAAGCAAAATAAGAATTCTTTGGGACCAGGCAAGTGACACTGTATATGATAACGCAGACATCAATGAGGCACTTAAAGGAGAGATTGAGGGAGTTCCCGGTGACGAGATAGGCCACGGTACATTTATGGCAGGAATTGCTGCCGGAAAAATAAACCGCTCACAGGGATTTTCCGGAGTTGCTCCACTTGCAGGGCTGCTGATAGTTAAGCTTAAGCCTGCCAAAAAATTCCTCAGAGAGATTTTTTTTGTGAAAGACAATGTACCGGCATATTCTGAGGTTGACATAATGCGTGCGGTGGCTTTTATATCCGATTATGCCGAAAAAAACGGTATCACTGTATCATATGCCCTTGGAATAGGAACCTCTTTAGGTTCCCATGGCGGAACTTCACCGTTGGCAGACTATTTAAGCGATGAAGCAGAGGTTCCGGGGCGATGCGTGACTATAGCCACAGGCAACGAAGGTAATGAAAGACTGCATTTTTCCGGTCATGTGACTAATGATACCCCTCAAAGGGTGGAAATACGTGTAGGAGAAAATGAAAGCGGTTTTACCTGTGAGCTGTGGTCTTTTGCTCCAGAGGTATATACTGTGGAAATAATATCTCCAAGCGGACAGATAATAAGCAGGCTGCCAAGCAGAACCGGAAGAAGCAGTGTTTTGAGTTTTCTTTTTGAAAATACAATCGTAGACGTGTACTATCAGCTTTATGAACGATATTCGGGGCAAAATATGGTGGCAATGAGGTTTGAAAAACCGGCAGCGGGAATTTGGACACTCAATGTGTATGGAAGGGACCTGACAAGTGGGAACTATGACATATGGATTATGAACAGGGAGTTTTTGGACTCTGACACGTATTTTATAACCTCTGACCCATATGTTACGTTGACCAATCCGTCCAATGTATTGGGATGCATTGCTGTTTCGGCATACGACCACAGGGATAATTCCATTTTTTTGAGAAACGGCAGGGGATACAATTCTTATGGATTCATAAAGCCTGATTTTGCTGCTCCGGGTGTTGACATACTTGGGCCGGATGCAACAACCGTCAACGGATATGTCAGGCGCAGCGGCAGCAGTGTGGCAGCTGCTTATTATGCGGGAGTGGCGGCGCTTTTACAGGAATACGGCATGGCTCGCGGAAATGTAGAATATTTTAGGACCTCTGAAATAAAAAATATAACCATTGCAGGTTGTGTGCGCAGTCAAGGGGGAGTATACCCTAACCGGCAATGGGGATATGGCGCGGTCAATCTGTATAATTCTTTGGAAAATCTAAGAAGGGAATAGCCAGACGATAATAATGCCCCGGTCAGTCGTAAAGACGCCGGGGCATATTTTGAGAAGCAATATATTACCTGTCGAAGGCAGGGTTGAAAGCATAGATATTTTTGCAGTCCAAATTCTCCTGAGTTATATTAAGCGCTTCACCGAAACGCTGGAAGTGAACAATCTCACGTTCTCTCAGGAAGCGCAGCGGAGCAATAATGTCCGGGTCATCGATAAGACGGAGAAGGTTATCGTAAACAACTCTGGCTTTCTGTTCTGCTGCCATATCTTCTGTCAAATCGCATATAGGATCACCCTTGACCTGAAATTCACAGGCATTGAAAGGAATACCTCCGGCAGCCTGAGGCCAGATGCCGACTGTATGGTCAACATAGTAAGGCGCAAAACTTGAGTTTTGGATTTGCTCAGGCGTCAGGTTGCGTGTAAGCTGGTGAACCATAGTTGCAATCATTTCCAAGTGCGCTAATTCTTCTGTTCCTATGTCTGTCAAAAGTCCTGCAACTTTATTGTCAGGCATGGAATAGCGTTGTGACAAATAACGGAAGCTGGCGGCAGCTTCACCGTCAGGTCCGCCGTACTGGCTGATAATAATTTCTGCAGCCTTCGGGTCAGTTTTTTTAATGTTTATTGGAAACTGCAGCTTTTTTTCATAAATCCACATTATTCCATTCCTCCTTCCCAAGGCCAAGGGCTTTCAATCCAAGTCCAATAATTATCACTTGTCACCTGACGGGCGTTAATAGGGCCGTAGTTCTGCACATATTCGTTGGTAACCTCATCGTGTTTTGCACGCATTTGCTGATATTCCTGAAGTGCATTGCAGTCATCAGGATGAGTGTCCAGATAGAGGTTAAGGTCATAGATGTAAAAATCATACTCCATTATTTTGCGCATAAGAGCACATCTGGAGCGTCTTGAATTTTCCATATTATTCATCGCCTGCAGCCTCCTCTTCCTAAAAATGGTTTGTCAAGCTCCTTAAAAATAGTTCCCTGTACAAAAGCTGTATCTACATCATAAGTAGGGCTTTCGCTTTTTTGCCATACGACACCGGCCATTGCAAGAGGACCTGCAGCATTTCTGAAAATATCCTGACACCATTCGCCGGAATCTTTACAGCGTGACGACTGCACATTGCTGCCTATTGAGCACTGTGGCCGACATGAATCAGACGAATTCTGCTGAGAATGATTTTCACAAGAGCTTGTATTGTTCTGCCGACCTTGCGTACTATCGGACTCGGCTCTGTTTTGCTGGCACTGAGACCTGTCGGATTCGGCTCTGTTTTGCTGGCACTGAGACCTGCCGGACTCAGCTCTGTTTTGCTGATATTGATTTCTGCCGGATTCGGTTCTCTGCTGCATATAGCCGCCCATAAACCTGTTATTGTAATAAGGCATAAATTGTTTCCTTTCAGCATATATTTGTTTTTATTATAGAATATGTGTGTTACTTTATTTTGTTCGTGGGAAAAACACAACATATTGTGTTGTACTTGCAAAAATATGTCGAAAATCAACAAATTCTGGTTGATTTATCTATGTATAGGGTATATAATATATAATGTATATTTATGAAACTCTATTAATGGGGGCTTTTGATGAACGGACGGAGTAGTTCTCTTTCAACTCAAAAAGAGATAAGTGACGTGCTTAACCGTCAAAATACGGTGAGAGCTTTTTTGTCGGCTCTTGTATTGGCAATTCTTGCTCCCGTTTATATTCTTGTTATCCATCTTACCGGCATATACGGTACACATTCCGGCACAGTTAAAATATGGCTGACTGTATTCGAGGTTTTTCAGATTGTAATGGCGTATACCGGATATGTTGTTTTCTCCCATAGGGAGGACGACTGGCGTGTTATACACTATATGCTTTATTACAGCGTTACTTCTTTGATACTGCTTATAGTGGCAGGCTTTGACCTGACATCTACGGGAAGTGTTGCGTTGTACATAATAGCGGCAGCATATGCCTCTCTGCTTCCATTGCTTCAATCTGTAAAATATAAGGTTTATATGGGCATTTTTATTTTGGGAAGCATTGTATCAGTAAGCATTGCCCATAGCAGTATCCGTAATATAGCAGACGTCATTATTATATGTGCAATTGCAGTGGCAGTTTCCCAGGTGGTGGGAGGCTATGCAAGTGAGTGTGAGCGTGTTGCCATAAAGCTTCGTGCCAAGACGATTTCTTCTGAGAAAGACCCGCTTACCGGGCTGAACAACAGGCGTGGACTTGACAGGAAGGCATCTGTTCTGCTTCCATACTGCGCCATGACAGGAACAGGAGTCGGAGTGATTGAGATAGATATTGACTTTTTCAAAAAATATAATGATAAATTCGGACATCCTGCAGGGGATAAGTGTTTAAAGCTTGTGGCGAAGGCTCTTAGCAGTTCAGCCAGAAGGAGTGCAGATATAATTGCCAGAACAGGTGGTGAGGAGTTTATAGTTTTTGTCCAGAATATGGATGAAAGTGAACTTGTGGATTTTGCAATGAGAATCCGGAGCAACATCGCAGAGCTTAAAATACCCCATGCCTACGCAGTGGTATCTAAGTATGTAACGGTAAGTATGGGAATTTCTTTTTGCATTCCGGATGAAAACACATCATTTGCAGAGCTTTATGAAAGCGCTGACAAAGCTCTGTACCAAGCCAAAAACAATGGAAGAAACTGTGTAGTGTGCAATAATCATATTTACGGAAAGATGCGAAACGGAGCCGGAACGTTAATATCCGGGTAAAATACGGGTTTTAGGTTTATTTGTCATGCGTTATTGTTAATGGCTGATTGGGAGAAGCCGAAACGACTGGCGAATAATTCAGCAATATCAGGATTATTCAAAGAATACTAGCATAGTGTAATGTTAAAAAGTGAATGTAATTATTCACTAAAAAACCACGTAGATAATAGGATGCTTAGCTAATAGAATAATAAACAGAGGGTGTGCAGTATAATATATAGAGGTTATTTAACAATATGAACATTTTGGATTGTATATAACATTCAATATATTTGAGACCGCAGATTTTATTTCTGTGGTTTTGTTGTTTTACATCTGTGATGAGATACATACCGAAGGCATATCCTGCGTAGTGGTGGTAGCTTTGGATAAAATGAATTTTGCATAAAATCAAACACAATAAAATAGGCATATGCATTATCTATAAGCTTTTGGGTTGAGGATTTTCAAAGGTATTGAAAAAACAATTTCAGGTATATAAATGAATATAAAATAGGGAATGTAGAAAAGTGGGGTACTTAAGGGAAAAAGTTTATGCAGCAGCTATAGAATCATATGAATGTGTTCCATTTTATTTAAACTTAGCACGAAACAAAAATCTTGATGTCAGAAATACCAAATTCGAAGATTTACCACAAATTAAAAAAGAAGATTTGATTTACTCAAAGTTCAGTAATATTAATCCTAAATATTATAATGAGTCAAAGAAACTTTTTTCGGTGAAGACATCTGGCTCTACAGGGAAGTGTTATGAAATATTGTGGGATTATTGCGATGAAAAAAAATCATTACTGCCGTTGTGGTTGTACAGAAAAAAATATTATGGGATTAATACATTTGATAGACTTTGTTATTTTTATCCGGCAGATATAGAAATTGAAGAAAGTTTTGAAACTAAATACTCAAAAGCGTTTTCAAAGCAGTGTATAGTAGAAAATACAATTGAAAAGACATATATGGAAATAATTGAATATAATCCTATTTGGATGATTCTACAACCTAGTATCGCAATAATTCTTTGCCAAATAGCCGAAAAATATAATTCAGTACCATCCAATTTAAAATACATTGAACTTACAGGTGAAGAATTAAGTGATGCGGCAAGAAAAAAGATAAAGAATGTTTTTAAATGTTCTGTTGCAAATCAGTATGGTTGTAAGGAAGTCAATTCAATAGCATATGAATGTCCTGAAGGTAATATGCATTGTATGTCAAATAATGTTTATGTTGAAATCTCAGAAGCAGATAATTTGATATATGTTACTTCTTTTAATAATCATGTTATGCCATTTATAAGGTATTGTACTGGTGATAGGGGAAAGTTTATACATAATTTCAAATGTAAATGTGGTAATAAAAATCCGGTTTTAAAATTATTGAGTGGAAGAAATAATGATTTAATCATCAAAGAGGATGGTAAAACACTTCATTCATATGCTATAACACAGATAGTTAATAATATTAACTATTTGTATGACAGTGTAATAATACAATATAAAATATATCAGATTTCATACACTGAATTTTTGTTTTTACTTGTGTCAGAGGAAAAAAATCTTGAAAAAACAATAACAGATATAATACTGGCAAAAATGAAAGAACGATTTGGAGAGAGCGTTAAAGTTAGCATTAGGTATTGTGAAAATGTGCTGCCTGATGAAAAGACTGGAAAACTTGCCGTGTTTATATCAAAATTAGAATGAGAGGGGAGAGATACTATATGAATAAAAAAAGACGCATTATTGTTGGGATGTTTTTGATAATTATAACAATGATAGTATCATTTTTGGTTTTAGTAAAAATAAAAGATAATAACTTAACAAATGTGAATATTCCGATGCGGCGGAGCCGCCTGTCCGGTGTGGCGTGAGCCACTAATCC
>CAYPWY010000013.1:0-49623 GCA_964414835.1 uncultured Butyrivibrio sp.
GTAGAGCACTTGACTTTTAATCAAGTTGTCCGGGGTTCGAGTCCCCGATGGCTCACTAAACAGGAAGGACTGTAATATTACAGTCCTTTTTTGTTTGCTCAGGCAGCAGCCCAAGCAACAAAAAGGCTTTTCTATTTAATAAAAAGGGTTGAAATATCTAACAGGGGAAGAACGGTTTTGGGTGAATAATAATATTTATCAGTAGTTAATTAAGAAAGGAAACAAAAATGATTACTTGCAGAGACGTATTGAATTTAAAATTGGACGGCGTGGAATTGTTAAGCGGGGAAGAGGGGCTGGAGCGGATTGTGTCATGGACTTATCTGGTACAGACAAGACCGTATGCAGACCATATGAATCAGGGGAATTTTGCAATGCTTGTTGTAGACTGGGTACGTTTTGATTTTGAAGAAGCTTACATGACCATGGAAGAATTAAATAATTTGGGAATATCAGGCTATGCCATCTCCGTAGTGGATGACCGTGAACCTGTTCCGCAGAAAATCATTGACAGAGCAAAAGAATTGGCGCTTCCCCTGTTTTGTATTCGCTGGGAGGGCGCATCCTTTGTAGATATAGCCCAAAGTGTAGGCAACCTTATTATGGAAAGCGATTTACAAAATAAGCGTACGGGGGATTATCTATATAATCTGATATTTGGTTATGACATTAATGATAAATATGTAGAAAAAATTTCAGGACAGTTTGGTTTGGACTTTACTAAGCCTTATAGGGTAGGAATTGTCGTGGTAGACAGAAAATACGGAATTAATCTGGAACATGATGAACATACCTATGAGTACTATGCCAATACGCTTAATCGTCAGGTTATATCTATGAAGGGGAAGCCCATGTTTATGCGTTTTTTGAATAAGTTTGTCCTTTTGTTTGAGGCGAAGGAGAATAAGGAAATAGAGTTGGAGCTGGAGACACTTCTCAAAAAGCTCGACGGACAGCCGCCATTTAAGGATTTGATTAGAAGTACATGTATTCTGGGAGGGGAATACACAGACCCAAGGGATTTCGGGCGCAGTTATCAGGAAGCCAAAAGCCTGATTCCCAAGAAGGATATTTTGCCAAATCCAAAACATAAAAAAGTTTTAAGTGCAAGTGATATGGGTATTTATAAATTTCTGTTCAATAGCGGAAATCAGACAGAAATAATGAATTATTGTAATGATAAGCTTAGAAAACTGGAAGAGTATGACCACGCTAACGGAACATATTTACAGGACACTCTTGTGGCGTATTATATGAATGGTTTCAGCGTGGGAAAAACAGCAGAAGCGCTTTTTATTCATAGAAATTCCCTGCAGTACAGATTGAGTAAGATTATAGACTTGCTGGAAATGGAACTGGACGATTATATGGAATATCTGGATTTGGTCAACTGCATACTGGTTAAAAGACTGATGTTTACGTAAAATGACTGTGCAAAATGCCTATTAGAATTGTGCTTGATGCACATTGCGGAAGGGTTTAAACGTGATTAAAATGTATTTCAACAGCAAGGGCGCTGGGAAAACGAAAGTTTTGCCGGTGCCCTTTTTGCTGAATATATTTTAGAGATGCCGTATCGTATAGGCAGAAGGAGGACACTATGAGAAAAAGAAAATTACTTACGATTATGACAGCAGCAGTTATGGCAATGTCAATGCTGGCAGGATGCGGAGGAAAGGCATCAGATAGCGGCAGCGCAGGTGCATCAGGAGATGCTTCGGAGAAGAAGGTTCTTAAAGTCGGAATGGAATGTGCATATGCTCCATTTAACTGGACACAGGACAGTGCAACAACTCCCGACGGAAGCAGTGCAGTAAAGATTTATGGTTCTGATTATTATACATATGGATATGATGTGGCGGTAGCGCAGATGATTGCAGACGAGATGGGGTATGAGCTTGAAATTCATAAGGTTGAGTGGTCTTCTATCGGTATTTCAATGGATGCCGGAGATTACGACTGTATTATTGCCGGCATGGGACGTACCGCTGAACGTGAGCTTTCTTATTCTTTTACGGAGCCGTATTATTACAGGGATAATTGTATAGTGGTAAAGAAGGGCGGCGAGTATGAGAACGTTACCGGATTGTCGGAGCTGTTTGACACAGGATGCAAGGTCACAACACAGTTAGGAACCGGATGGGTTCCGCTGCTGGAGCAGGTTAAGGGTGCTGAGACAGGCGCAAATTACGAGACGACTTCGGAGTGTTTTATGGCGGTTTCCAATGGTGTTGCGGATGTATGTATCATTGATGTGCCTACGGCAAAATCTGCATTGCTGACCAATGATGATTTGGTTTTAATTGAGTTAGATGAAAACGATACCTTTACCGATGATGATGAAATGGTAAATGTATGTATTGCAACAAGAATGAATGATACGGAGCTTAGAGACAGTATACAGGCAGCTATGAATTCCCTTGGCTGGAATGACAAGGAGAAAATGGATGAATTGATGGCTCAGGTTATTACGCAGCAGCCGGCGGCTAATTGATTTAGTGACAAAAATGCGGGACAGGGGGGCTTCTCCCCCGACCTGCAAGAAGTGAGGTGAAAGGTATGGAATTTATCCTAATGACAGCCGGTACGCCAAGTAATTCTTTTGAGTGGATGTTTTTTCTTGCCGGAAAATATTCAAAAATGTTTCTGGACGGAACCTGGCTTACATTATACATAGCGGTGATTGGCACATTGCTTGGATTTGTTCTTGGATATATTATTGGTCTTATTCAGGATTCCAAAATAAATATTGGTGATAATATTGTCAAGAAAGCTTTATTCAGACTGCTGAAGGCAATCGCTGCAATTTACGTGGAAATTTTCAGGGATACGCCGATGATTGTGCAGGCTATGGTTGTTTACTATGGTCTGAGGCAGTCGGGAGTGGAAATGACTCCTGTATTTGCCGGTATTCTTGTTACAGTATTAAATACAGGCGCATATATGTCGGAGACTGTCAGAGGAGGCATAGGCTCAATTGATTTGGGGCAGAGGGAAGGCGCATGGGCAATGGGTATGTCGCCGATGAAAACTATGCTTTTTATTGTACTTCCACAAGCATTTAAAAATATAATTCCTGAGATGGCAAACACCTTCCTGACTAACCTGAAAATGACTTCCGTCTTAAACTGTATTGCAGTACAGGAATTATTCATGGCGGCAAAGACAGTGGGCGGCAATTATTATAAGTATTTTGAGTCATATCTTGTTATTGCTGTAATTTATTTTGTATTGTGCTTTGTCTTTAACAGGCTGTTTGTTTTTATGGAAAAGAGACTGAAAGGCAAAAATGATTATGTTTTAGCAGTTGAATATATAGATGATAATCAGTAAGGAGGCGTACTATGAACGAGGCGGTTATTTCCATTCAGGATTTGAGCAAGTCCTTTGGAAACCATGAGGTATTAAGAAAGATTGATATTGACGTTCATACCGGCGAGGTAATCTGCATTGTGGGTTCGTCAGGCTCAGGGAAGTCCACACTTCTCCGATGCATCAACAAGCTGGAACGTCAGACCAACGGAAAAATTATGTACCATGGTAAAGAAGTGCGTGATGTACAGCGTGATATTAACGAATACAGGTCAAAGGTAGGTATGGTATTCCAGTCCTTCAACCTTTTTAATAATATGACAGTACTTAAAAATTGTATGTTATGTACCAGAAGAGTGCTTCATTTGTCAAAGGAAGAGGCTTTTGACAGAGCAATAACACATTTAAAGGAGGTAGGTATGGCGCCATATATAAATGCTAAGCCTTCACAGCTGTCGGGAGGACAGAAGCAGCGTGTTGCCATTGCAAGGGCGCTTTGCATGAATCCTGAGGTACTGTTGTTTGATGAACCTACATCAGCACTTGACCCTGAGATGGTGGGAGAGGTTTTGAATGTTATGAAAGAGCTTGCAACTACCGGGCTTACCATGATTATCGTAACACATGAGATGGCATTTGCGAGAGATGTGTCAACAAGAACTATTTTTATGGACCAAGGATACATAGCTGAAGATGCGGCACCATCTGAGTTGTTTACCAATCCGAAGAACCCTCGTACACGAGAGTTCCTCAGCAGATATCTGGCAGGATAGAAGGGGGAATGACATATGGATAATTTTGTTGTTACATTTGCAAGAGGCTTCGGAACAGGCGGGAAGGAAATTGCCTCAAAGCTTGCAAAAGAGCTTGGGATACACTGCTATGAAAATCGTATTTTGACATTGGCAAGCCAGATGAGCGGTCTGGATGAGAAGGTGTTTCGTGAGGTGAATGAAAAAATAAGAGGAAACGGTGGATTTTCCGGTTTCCTTAAAGGACTTCCCAGAGCGAAAAGCTATATTGCAAGAAATGAAAAGTTTGTTTCTGATGATAAGCTGTTTGAGTATCAGAGTGAGATTATTAAAAATCTGGCGGAACATGAATCATGTATTATAGTGGGTAAATGTGCTGATTATGTATTAAGAGGGCGTCCTAATGTGGTAAGCGTTTATATTGAAGCGCCAAGAGCGTTCTGTCTGCATCGGACAATGGAGAATATGGGTGTTACGGAGGAAGTAGCCAATGCGACCATTACTCACACGGATAAATTCCGTGCGGATTATTATAAGTACTATACAAATGGAAACTATTGGACTAATCCCGTAAATTATGATTTGACATTGAACAGCGAAAAGGTGGGAGTGGATAATTGTGTTAAGGTTATTGAGCAGTATTTGATTATAAAGGGGCTGATTACGCCGGACATGATTAAGACTGAAAAGTAGCCGTATTTTATTAATTGGGAGGAATTTATTATGAAATTAAAGGATACAGGATTAACAAAACAGGATATTAAAGATAAAGTTGACAAATATATGATTGAGACTTATGAGCGCTTTGATTTCCTTGCAGAGACAGCGGAGGGTATGTATATTTATGATGAAGAGGGAACACCTTATCTTGATTTTTATGCAGGAATCGCCGTAAATAATGCAGGCAGCAGGAATCCGAAGGTGGTGGCGGCAGTAAAAAATCAGGTTGACGATATTATACATACCTTTAATTATCCGTACACCATTCCACAGGCCCTATTGGCGGAAAAGGTCTGTGAGACTCTTGGTATGGACAAAATTTTTTATCAGAACTCCGGTACCGAAGCAAATGAGGCTATGATTAAAATGGCACGTAAATACGGTATCGAAAAATACGGACCCAACAAATATCATATCGTAACGGCAAAGATGAGTTTCCATGGAAGAACATTTGGAGCTATGTCCGCAACAGGTCAGCCGGGTAATGGCTGTCAGGTTGGCTTCGGACCGATGACATATGGATTTTCATATGCTCCATATAACGATTTGGAGGCATTCAAGAATGCATGTACGGAAAATACAATCGCAATTATGATTGAACCGGTACAGGGAGAAGGCGGCGTTAATCCGGCAAACCCTGAATTTATTAAGGGCCTTCGTAAATTCTGTGACGAAAAAGGAATGCTTCTGCTGCTGGACGAAGTTCAGACAGGCTGGTGCAGAACCGGTGCGGTTATGTCCTATATGAATTACGGCATAAAGCCGGATATTGTTTCTATGGCAAAGGGACTTGGCGGCGGTATGCCAATCGGAGCAATCTGTGCAACCAATCAGGTTGCAAAGGCATTTTCTGCAGGCTCACACGGCACCACCTTTGGAGGTCATCCGGTATCTTGTGCGGCAGCGCTTGCAGAGGTTCAGGAGCTTCTTGACAGGAATCTTGCAGGCAATGCGAAAAAGATGGGCGACTATTTTGCCTCAAAGTTAGAAGGACTTCCTCATGTGAAGGAGGTAAGACATCAGGGCCTTTTGGTTGGCGTGGAATTTGATGATACAATCAGCGGAGTTGACGTAAAACACGGATGTCTTGACAGAAAATTACTGATTACTGCCATTGGCGACCATATTATACGTATGGTACCGCCTCTCATTGTATCTGAGGAAGAGTGTGATAAGGCATTTTCAATTATTAATGAAGTTGTCCTTTCATTAGGCTGAAAAAATAATAACGGTTATTTAGGGCGCGTGGGTTATTCTGGGGCGCCCTTGTTATAATGTATATTTTTTCTGCCGGAATTATAAAATGTATATTTTTTGTTATGGATGAAGAATTGTTGTTAATATCCTGAATTACCACCTTTACTTTAGCGGACTGCTATGATAAAATACTAAACGGATTTAGAATTGCAGGGTAATATCAAGTTATATTTTCCCTGCCAGAATGGAGGAAAAGTTATGAAAAAGAAAATTGCACTTTTATTAGGTCTTGTTCTTATGATGGGGCTTGCGGCAACTGCATGCGGTAAGAGTACATCGGCAGCAGGTACGGGAGAAATGGTATATGCCGTTGAGGCAGGTTCGGCAGGCGAGGCTGTAGCTAAAGAAAAAGGATGGAATATTAATTCTGTTACAGCACAGTCCGATGCGCTTATGGAGGTTGCTTCAGGAACATCTGACGCAGCTATCATTGACCTTCTTATGGCAGGCGCAATGATTGGCGAGGGGACAAGTTACCCTGACCTTAAGTACACAGATGAGCTTACAACAGAAGAGTATGGTGTAGGATGCCGTAAGGGTTCAGACCTTGCTTCGTATATCAACTCCGTATTTGCCGAGAGCTATGCAGATGGTACAATGAAGGAAATTGCTGAAAAATACGGTGTTCAGGAGGCTCTTGTTGAGCAGGGCGAAGCAGAGTATGTTAAGAGCGATGACAGTGATGTTGAATACATACAGAATAAGGGAACACTTATTGTAGGTATCACTGAATTTGCGCCGATGGATTATAAGGATGGCGGAGATTGGATTGGATTTGATGCCGATATGGCTAAGCTGGTAGGAGAGAAGCTTGGCGTTGAAGTTCAGTTTGTAGAGATTGACTGGGACAACAAGGTTATGGAGCTTAATTCAAAGGCGCTTGATGTTGTGTGGAACGGTATGACATTGACTGACGAGGTTACATCGGCTATGGAGTGCACTAATGCATACTGCAATAATGCACAGGTAGTTGTAGTTCCGGCTGACAAATAATATTATTGGAAATTTGCCATGGGTACGAAAGTACCCGTGGTTAAGAGGTTAAGATTATGTTTTGGGAAGTGACACAAACTCTTCTTGGCGGACTTGGAACAACCTTTGAGATATTTATTTTCACATTGTTGTTTTCATTGCCGTTAGGGCTTATACTGGCATTTGGCTCAATGAGCAAATTCAAGCCGCTTAAAGGTCTTGTGCAAATACTGGTGTGGATTGTCAGAGGTACTCCTCTGATGCTCCAGCTGCTTGTTATTTTCTATGGACCGGGAATGTTAGGCAGAAATATATGGAGCGGTAATGAATCAGGCCGAATTACGGCGACGGTTGTGGCGTTCAGCATTAATTATGCCTGCTATTTTTCCGTAATATTCAGAGGCGGAATTGAAGGGGTTCCTGCCGGGCAGAGAGAGGCCGGAGAGGTTCTGGGAATGACCAAGGGACAGATATTTTTCAAAGTAACGCTGCTTCAAATGGTGAAGCGAGTAGTGCCGCCAATGTCCAATGAGATTATAACACTTGTCAAGGATACGTCGCTTGCCAGAATTATTGCAGCCTATGAGCTTACCTTTGCGGGATATTCGTTTATGAAATCGGCAGGTCTTGTGTGGCCGCTTTTCTACACAGGAGTATTTTATCTGGCATTTGTAGGAATACTTACGCTGATATTCAATTATATAGAGCGCAAGCTTGAATATTTTAAATAGGAGGAGCGGCATGTCTATATTGGAAGTTAAAAATATTGAAAAACACTTCGGAAGCACCAAGGTGCTGTGCGATGTCAGCTTCTCACTTGAGGAAGGTAATGCACTTGCTATTATCGGTTCGTCAGGTTCCGGTAAGACAACCTTGCTGCGCTGCCTGAACTTTCTGGAAACACCTAATGGCGGAACCATAAATGTAAATGGGGAGACGCTTTTTGATGCTTCTGTGAGAAACAGCCGAAGGGACAGGGATTTGCGCACCAAGAGACTGCATTTTGGAATGGTATTCCAGTCATTTAACCTTTTTCCGCAGTATACAGCATTGGAAAATGTTACTATTGCCGAGAAAATGCTTGCAAAGGAGCGTCCGGATTTCAAAGAAAACAAAAAGAAGATTTATGATGGCATAGACGCTCACGGAAGAGAGCTGCTTGAACAGATGGGGCTTGCGGAGCGTATGGAGCACTATCCGCATCAGCTTTCGGGAGGTCAGCAGCAGCGTGTGGCTATTGCCAGAGCATTGGCGCTTAAGCCGGATATACTTTGCTTTGATGAGCCTACATCGGCACTTGACCCTGAGCTTACCGGCGAAGTTTTGAAAGTAATACGGGGACTTGCCCAACAGAAGACCACCATGATTATTGTCACTCATGAGATGGCATTTGCCAGAGATGTGGCGGACAGGATTATTTTTATGGATGAAGGTGTTATTGTGGAGCAGGGCGACCCTCATCAGGTTATTGACAATCCAAGGGAGGAACGTACAAAACAGTTTTTGTCCAGATACACACAGGGATAGTTACGGGGATATGTGGGTATAAACAGGCACAAATTAAATTGAGCGGGAGGGAACAGGGGATGTTCAAAATAGCTTTGTGCGATGATGAACAGATGTTTATTGATGGAATTAAAAACATCATAGAAGAATATTTTAATATTAAATCAGAAATCTGCCAAATTTCGGAATTTATATCAGGAGAAGAGCTTCTTAAAAGTACGACTGAGTATGATATTATTTTCATAGATATTGAAGTGAATGGAATTGCTTTTGGAGAAGAAATACGGAAAAAAAATATGATCGTTCCGATAGTATATATTATAGGAAGCGACAGATATATAAAGAATGCCTATAAAATCCATCCTTTTGGGTTTGTTGAAAAGCCTGTCAGGTCTCAGGAAATTTATATAATTTTAGATGACCTGCTGCGAGCTGCATATTCCGTTAAGAAAATTATGCTTATGGGTGCAGATGGGGAAGTGCTGTTGCGGGAAAATGAAATATTATATTTTATCGTAAATGGCAGGCACAAAATTAATGTGGGAACAAAAAGCGGAGAGATAACTGTCAAAGGAAATTTATGTGAAATAATGGAAAAACTCGATAAAACCCGTTTTTTTATATGCCACAGGTCATGCATTATAAATCTGGAATATGTAAAAAAGATAGTGAATAAATATGATATTATTATGGCAGATGGGAGCTTTTGCCCGCTATCGCAAAGAAAGAAAACCGGATTGCTGAAAGCGCTTGACAGGTATAACTATTCAGGCACAATGCTATTGAAATGATAAAATGCAGAACTGTATATTGGCATCATACTGCCGATCTACAGTTCTTTTTTTTACATAATCGTTTGCATTGGTACCTGAAAAATTGCGTTTGTGCTGAATTTGTTGAAAAAATGTCGAAAAGCAGAGTAAAATATAAAAATAACTAAATTAAAAGGAGTGTATTTAATTATGAGGAAAAGTATTATGAAAAAAATTGCGGCGGCAGTTTGTGTTATGATGTTTATGGCGATGCAGGTATTAAGCGTAAGCGCATCGCAGGGGTGGGATATTCATTACATACCATTGGCACCGTCAAATGCAAGCACTACGGGAGATTCTTTGTATTATATGTCTACATCAAGTACAGCAAAGAAGACATTTACGGATACTTGTGATACATATAAAACTACCGATACGCCTACATCCCATGCATATGTTTCCCTGGAAGGAGTAATCAGCAATACGTCAGGAAATATAAAATATGATAACGTATTTGGCGAGCAGAATCATTATATGGCAGGCAATGTTTTGACGCTTACCGTTCCATCAGACATTAGATTTGTAGCCGGTTGGAGTATAACAATGGAATATTCCTTACATTCATATTCAGGAAGAACTACCACTGTAACAGGTACATTCAGTAATTAGTTGAGGAGGTGCTGCACATGAAGAAACTTAAATTTATTATTCCTATTTGCATTATTATAGCAGCAGGTGCAGTCTTTTTTGCCAGAAGGGCTAACAGCGGTAAGAATGTAAAAAATATTACAGCTGATACGCCTCAGGTACATGTTGAGGCTGATACACCGGTGGAACAAGCGCTGGCAGAAGCTCCCGATGCGCTTAAAGGAACTTACGATAATTTGATTCTTCCGGATGAAGTTTACAAATTCGCAAACGGGGAAGTGACTCAGCTCTATAATATAACCGCTCAAACAAGTGTTGCAGAACAGAACAAGGATAAAGAGGACTTGATTGAGAAAGTAAAGTCATATATGCAGTCGATGTTGGGTGATGATATTGAAATTGAAATAGATGACGGAAATTATGATTTATTTGATGAAATGATTGGTACTGCAGGAGATTATATATGTACAGCAGGAACATATGGTTTTACGGTTTTTCTTAATAGCAATGAGAACAATGCTCTTAATGGAGTCCGCAATGACATATACAGAATGGACTGTGGGGAGAATGTCGATGAAGTTTCGTTGTCAAATGGTTATACAGCCAATGAAGCTATTGCAAGAGCGGATGAATACATACAGGAATATCTTATGGATGATGAATATTCAGACGAACTGTGTGCAAAGACATTAATGGTGGTGGACTGCCCTGATGGCACGCAGGCATTTGTAATCAGGTATGAGCATGTGACGGACGGCGTTGCGTATAATGATTTAATGGGCATGTGTCATCAAAGCTCCGGATTTTTCAGAGAAAATTATACGGATTTGATAATTAATGATGATACATCCCCGGTGCAGCTTATGCAGTTTGGGTCTATGAAGATTGTAAATAAAGAACCGATTG
Source organism: uncultured Butyrivibrio sp. (assembly GCA_964414835.1). GTDB lineage: Bacteria > Bacillota > Clostridia > Lachnospirales > Lachnospiraceae > Eshraghiella. The sequence continues at coordinate 10,826 of CAYPWY010000013.1, forward strand.
AGGAAAATCAAATCATTTCTCTTCAAAATGCACTGGATACGGCCTCGGAATATCTGGCACCATATGGTGTGTATATGGTTTCGGATATTAAGCTTAAGTACTGCTGCGTAAGAAAATTGCCTGATAGTGATGAAGTAGAAGCTTATAATAGAGCACAATTTACATATCGGCCTATGTGGTGTCTGGTTGTGAAGACGGGGGAACCGGTAAATCCGCCGTCGGATACTGATTTGAGAATGGAAATTATAATAGACGCCCAGAATGGAACTGTGTATCTGTATGATGGTGTTGACAAAACCGGACCGTATTTTACGGTGGAATAATCTATGGTCAGGCAAGCGGGAGACATAAATATGAATGTGTTGAGGGCATATAAAACCGGCTGTATGAAACAAATATCTTCCATGGGCTTTTTGCTTGGAATTATTGTTGTGGCGGCTTTGTTCTTTACATCCACAGGCAATATTGACGAGTGGGGAAGGGAGTACACTCTGTTTGAAATGATGTGGGGATGGGACAAGGAAACGGTTATTTATGATATGGTATATTCCCCATATGTTATGGTCAGTTTACCTCCAAGCGAATATTTTTGTATGTTCGTTCCCTTTATATGTGCATTCCCTGCTGTTAATGTGCTTGTTACTGAAAAAAAAAGCATGGCATACAGATATAATGTAATAAGAACAGGACATGGTCAATATGTGCTTGGATGGTATATGTCGGGAATTATTACAGCGGGAATAATGGTTTTTATCGCGTATCTTATGTTTACTGCTATTGTTTTTATAAGGATGCCGTCAATGTATGAATTCAGTCAGACCATCGGAGTTCAGGCGGATAATTATATAGCAACAATCATGTGGCGTGCAGCGGGTTGGTTTGTATTTGGGCTGGTTACATCCTCGGTGTATTTTTTGGCAGCATCAATAATTAATGATATATATATCTGTATGTGCGGTGTGTTTTCACTTATGTTTATTTATGATATAGCAATGCAGAAGATTTTGGCGGTTTCAAATTATTCAAAGGATTACCTGTATAATTTTATGTTGTCAGGAATATGCAATATAAGATATATTGGAAGACAGAATATAGCGTATGCTGTTCTTATAGTGGCAAATGCGGTAATTATTGTGACTGTTGCCGTAAGAAGAAGAGGTGACTGCGGTGCGTAGCTTCAAAAAAGCATTTAATATAGCAGCAGCACAGTATGGTTGTTTTATAAGGGGAACTAAAAACTGCATATTACTTGTGCTGATGATATTTGTATATGTGTACGTTGTGGAACCGTTAGTTTATAATTCAATGCTGATGGGCAGCAGGCTTGGAGTTCTTGAAGTGTATATTGCAGTCAGCAACAACACTTTTTTGCAGATGGTTATTCCTATAGTATTTTTACTGCTTATGTCAGATTTCCCGGGCTATTATGGAGAATCAGTGTTCTGCATTGTGCGTACCGGAAGGCAGAAATGGCTGGCGTCACAGATTTTGTATTCCGTTATGTGTGCAGTTTCATATGTTGCTTTTATTGTGCTCATAAGCCTTATTCTTCCGCTGGGACATACAAAGTTTACGGCTCAATGGAGTACTGTGTTAACAGGTTTTGGTAAACAGTTTCCGGAACTTATGTATAATTTCGGCGCAAGAATATTGGATGAGAGTACATATTTTCAGGGAAAACCTATTAATGTAGCAGTAGTGTCAGTGCTTTTGATGATTTTTAATCTAATATTGCTGAATCTTATACAGATATTAATGTTTTGCGCAGGAAAAACAAAATTCGGAATAGCTCTGTGCGTCGGATTGGAGATTGCAGGAGCCGCATTGTGCAACACCAGTAATTATGTAAAATGGCTTTTTCCTACAGCTAACAGTATTTTCAGTGAGCATTTTACAAAATATTTCAGAAAACCGTTTTTCGGCATTGAGGAATCAATGTTCTATTATCTTATAGTTGGAACTGTATTGATTTTTGTGAGTACTGTTCTTATTAATAAGGTTAACTTATGTACAGGAACGGACAAATAGGGGAGGATTCTATTGGATAAAGTTATTATTGCTGATAATGTGTCGCTTACAATAGGAAAACATATTATTCTGACAGATGTTAATCTTGAGGTTGAAAAAGGTACAATCCATGGACTTATAGGGCGTAACGGCTCAGGGAAAACCGTTTTGATGAAGTGCATATGTGGGTTTTATAAGCCTTCATCGGGTACTGTAAAGGTAAATGGTAAGGTTGTTGGAAAGGATGTTGATTTTCCGGATAATATTGGTATAATTATTGAGACGCCGGGGTTTATTCCTCATTACAGTGGGTATCGTAATCTCAGTCTTTTGGCGGGTCTCAGCGGAAAAGCTGACAGAAATATGATAAAGAAAAGTATGGAAACAGTGGGATTGGATTCTGAACTTAAGATTTCTGTTCGTAAATATAGTCTTGGAATGCGTCAAAGACTTGGACTTGCGCAGGCTATTATGGAAAATCCGGAAATATTGGTATTGGATGAGCCGTTTAATGGTCTTGACCGTGATGGGGTGTCGGATATGCGAAGGTATCTTTTGGATTTAAAGGAACAGGGAAAAACTATTCTTTTAAGTTCTCATTCTGCAGAGGATATAAGCGTTTTGTGTGATGCGGTTAATGAAATGGATAAAGGAAAAATAGACATTATACATCATTGACATATATAAGTCTATAGTATATATTATTATTATTATTATTATTATTATTAGATAAATAGGGCAGTTCGTAACCATCCTGCCCGGCGTAAGCCAAATCAAAACTAGGGAGTTAATATGACGGATGTATTGCGCCCCTGGGGGCGCTTTTTTTATCGAATAGGAAATTCCTCCTATTCGATAAAAAACACTCCGTGATAATCGCATTCCGTCGGAGTGGAAAATGTTGCTTGCAGCAGCCCGCCAGAGGCGGAGAATCTCGCAGAGCGAGATTCTTTGTTCTTGTATGGGAAAGTTATAGGAGATATTATGGACAGATACAGCATTATTGCGGACAAGAATCCGAGAGAAATCGTGCTGCTTCGGGGCAGCGGATGTGTGTACAGGCGCTGCAGCTTCTGTGATTATTACAGCGACAGCTCGCCTGATATTCAGGAGAATTATGAGATTAACAGCCAAGCGCTTGCACAGGTAACCGGGAGATACGGCAATCTTGAGGTGATTAATTCAGGTTCGGTGTTTGAATTGGATGATAAGACTATAGAGCTTATTAAGAAGGTGTGCAGGGAGCGTGGAATAAAGATAATACATTTTGAGGCACATTATCTGTATGATAACAGGATTGCAAAGCTGAGAGAGGATTTCGCAGGATTTGAACTGAAATTGAAGCTGGGGCTTGAGACTTTTGATTATGATTTCAGGGAAAACATTCTGCATAAGGGGATTAAGGAACGTCGTCCGGAGATTATAAGCCGCAATTTTGACGAGGCCAATTTTCTTTTTGGGGTGAAAGGACAGACGGCGGCAGGGATGCAGAGGGATATTGAACTGGGTCTCAGGTATTTTGAGCGTATTTGTCTTAACATTATGTGTGATAATACAACGGCGGTTGAGCCGGATAAAGAAGTTATCGGAAGGTTTATGGAAAAATTATATCCGGTGTATCGTGATGATGCCAGAGTGGATATATTGATTAACAATACTGATTTCGGAGTAGGTGACTGATATGATTAATGAATTATTGCTTTCAGGGTCTGTTATATTAATTTTTGGCGCTGTGATTCTGGGATACCGCTTGTTTGGTAAGACCGGATTATATTGTGTGTCAGCCATTGCCACAGTGTTGGCAAATATTGAAGTTGTGCTTCTTATAAATGCATTCGGCATGGAGCAGACATTGGGAAATGTACTTTTTGCTGCCACATTCCTGATTACGGATATTTTGTCGGAGTGTGAAGGGAAAAAAGCAGCCAATAAGGCGGTCTGGATAAGCATATTTGTGTCAGTATTTTTCCTTCTGTTGTCACAGAGCTGGCTGCTTTACAAGGCAAGCCCTAATGACACAATGATGGATTCAATCAAAAGCGTTTTCGGCAATACGCCGAGAATGATACTTGCATCACTGTTGGTATATGCCGTAAGCCAGCTTTTTGATGTGTGGCTTTATCATAAATGGTGGGCGTTTACCGAGAAGCATTTTGGGGACAAGAGAAAATTCCTGTGGATTAGAAATAATGGCTCAACACTTGTCAGCCAGATACTAAATACGCTTTTGTTTACATTATTTGCATTTATTGGAACCTATGATTGGAATACATTAGTGTCCATATTTATAAGCAGCTATGTTATATATATCTTTACAAGTGTTCTGGATACGCCTTTTGTGTATCTTGCAAGAAAAATCCATGAAAAACAGCTGCAAAAATAATTTTTTGAATGGCAATTCCTTGCAATCTCATACATTTTGCTGCATAATAACCCTATAAAAAGAATCGTTTCGGGGAATATTTTAATGAATTTATGATTTTTACCCATGCGTAGTACGGAACCGCCAAGACGAATCCGAGATGATGGACAGGCTTAATGATATAAGGGAAAAGGCATACAATCAACAGGTTTGTGGCGGAATTTATCTATGATGAAAATAAGAAAAGTCAGGTTATGGAAGTTCCTTTTGTGATGTTGGCGGAACAGGGCATTACCTGTCCGGTGATATGGGAGAAGGTTGATAATCCTTACAAGCCCAATATGCCGAGAATCTGACGGATGGAGAATATTATGAGTAAAAAAATAGCATTTTTCGACATTGACGGAACACTTACTTCGGAGATTGACGGCTCGCTGCCGGACAGTGTTATCATGTCCATAAGACAGGCAAGAGCTAACGGCAATCTGATGTTTATCAATACAGGCAGATGTTTTCAGAATGTTGAGCCAAGATTTTTGGAAATCGGTTTTGACGGAATTGTGTGCGGCTGCGGAACCAATATATATTACAGAGGAGAAGAGCTTCTGCATGTGTATCAAAGTCACAGCATAGTCATGGAAATTTTAAATCAGGCAAGACTTACCGATGTGGATATTCTTTTTGAAGGTAAGGCGGAAGCCGTTTTTGATTTGACAAGGGGGCTTTACGCGTCTGATGCCAAAAGGCTTCTCAGGGAATTTAAGGAGCTTCACTACGATATGTCCCATCCTCTTGAGGCGGAGGATTACACCTGTGATAAATTTGTAATCTGGTACAGGACGGCTAAGCAGCGGCAGGATTTCTGCAGTGTCAGTGACAAGTATTTCCAGTGTATAGACAGAGGCGGTAATTTTCTGGAGTTTGTTCCATACGGTTATTCCAAAGCTACGGGAATACAGTATCTTGTGGAGCATTTCGGACTTAAAATGGATGAGGCGTATGCTTTCGGTGACAGCAATAACGACATTGCCATGCTTGAATATGTGAAAAACAGTGTTGCCATGGGTAATGCGTACCCCGATTCGCTGAAGGAGCAGGTGTCCTATGTGACTGATAATGCCAGCCGGGACGGAATTGCCAAGGCTCTTGCGCATTTTAAATTTATATAGAAAATAATAAAAAATTTTATAGGAAAGGTTTGCTATGGGAAGCATATATTTTGCCAGACATGGACAGACTGTCTGGAATGTTGAGAATAAAATCTGCGGAGCCACAGACATAGAGCTTACGCCTAAGGGACATGAACAAGCTGAGGAGCTTGGCAGAATTATTGCAAAACAAAAGCTTCGGATTGATGAGATATTATACTCACCGCTTGTGAGAGCTGCGGAGACTGCAAGGCACATAGGGGAGATTACGGGGATTCCCATGCGTGTTGAGGAACGATTGAGAGAGCAGAATTTCGGAAAATATGAATCAACTCCAAGGGATGGCGAAGAATTTAAAAAAGCAAAGACAGACTTTATCAATCATTTTGACGGCGGGGAGACAATGCTGCATCTTTGCAGCAGAATATACGGTCTCCTTGACCAGCTTAAAAACCAACCGAAAACATATCTTCTGGTAGCTCATAACGGAATTGCAAGAGCGGTGCAGTCATATTTTTACGATATGACCAATGAGGAATTTGCAGCCTTTGGAATTGATAACTGTCAGGTGATGAGATACGATTTTTGACCGTATATGAATTATTAAATATTAATAAACATATTGACAATGGGTGGTACGTGACGTATACTGTAACACGTAGTAATTAAAACTACGTGTTAAGGAGATTGATAATATGAATACTTCCAAGATTGCAATACTTGTCGATTCAGGATGCGACCTGCCTGAGGACATTGTTAAGAAATACGATATTAAGGTGCTTAGACTCAAGGTTATGTACGGTGAAAATATTTATTCAGATGGACTGGATATAGACCCGCTTGAGGTATACCGCCGTTTTCCTAACCAGATACCTAAGACATCAACACCTAATATGCAGGAGGTCTTGGATATAGTGGATGAGATTAAGTCGGAGGGATACGAGAGCATAGTTGCAATTACCATATCCAGCGGACTTAGCGGAACATATAATACTGTAGCAATGACATTTGATGAGATTGATGATATTGAAACATATGCCTTTGACACAAAGAACATATCAATAGGAGCAGGTCTGTATGCTTTGTGGGCGGCAAAACAGATTGAGGCAGGCAGAAGCTTTAGGGAGATTACCGAAGGACTTGAGAATAAGATTAGTGATTCTAAGGTGTTTTTCTATATGGATACACTGGATTATCTCAGAAAGGGCGGAAGAATTAATCCGGCGGTGGCAATTGTCGGAAAGGCACTTAATCTGAAACCTATTATTTCCTGTAATGAGAAGGGCGTTTATTATACGGTTGCCAAGATAAGAGGTTCCCATAAGGGGCTTAGTAAGCTTTTGACATGTGCAATGGAATTTGCATCCCAAGGCAGGGCAATGATAGCCCTTATGAATGGCGGAGCACCTGATGTGGCAGAGCAGGTTAAGACTTTGATTGAACAACAGTCGTCTGACGGAGAGATAGTTGTCAATAAGCAGATTACGGCTACAATGGCAGTGCATACGGGTCCGGGGCTTATAGGAATCGGAGTTATGCTGGACAGTTAATTTTTTTAAATTTAATATAACCTAATGACCACAATCTAAATCTTTCAACTTTATTTTCTGCGGATATCTTCGGGTATCCGTAATTTTTTGGTTTATAAGGTTGCGTGGGGAATTGCCAACTGATAAAATTATGATATATATAGCGCTTGGGAGGAATTTATGAACAACGGCTACGGACATCAGATGGTATCGACTAAAGCGAATACTTTATATGCATTGGGCAAGGTTATAACCAAGTCCAAAATAGAAAAAATGTATATTCTTCCTGTACTTGAATATGAGAAGAATCCGTCGGAAATAATTGAGGATATCGCAAAAGCCTTTGGCGGAGATATGATTGTCGTAAGAAGCTCATCATCCAAGGAGGACAGTTTTAAGACTTCAAATGCAGGGCATTATGAAAGTGTTTTGGGCATAGATTCTGCCGACAGGGAGCAGGTTGCCAAAGCAATAGAGCAGGTTATACACTCATATATGAAGGATGAGGAAAGCTCATCTCAGAGCAGTGGGCTGTCGGCAGTAATAGGTGACGACATTGCCAATGAGCAGATTCTTATACAGAGACAGGCGCAGAATGTTCATTACAGCGGGGTTGTTTTTACCAGGGATATTCAGGAAAACAGGCCTTATTATCTCATAAATTATGATGACCAAGGCTCTACGGATTCTGTTACCAGCGGCCGCGGAGGTAAAACATTATGGGTGCTGAAGAATGCAGATATTACTCCCATAGCCAGACCATGGGGGAGCCTTATTGCCGCAGTGCAGGAAATAGAATTATTTCTCAACGGAATGGCACTTGATATAGAGTTTGCAATTAATTCATCAGAGGAAATCATTATTTTTCAGGTGCGTCCTCTTGTTGCCAGTTATAAGCACGGAAAGGCTCTGGATGACAGGGAGTTTTTTGACAGGTGTGATAATATTAAGAAACAATACCGCGAAGCAGTATGTTCTTTTAATGGTATGCCTATGATGCTGTCGGACATGGCTTTCTGGAATCCGGCTGAAATTATCGGAACCAATCCGAGAGAGCTGGAATATTCACTTTATGAGGAAATAATAACCAACAAGGCATGGAACCGGGGAATTGCCGAAATCGGTTACAGGGCAGTTGATAAGAAGCTTATGTACAGGCTGGGCAACAAGCCCTATATCAGTCTGGAGTATTCCTTTTACAGCCTTATTCCACAAGCGGTTGATGAAAAGCTTGCCGGGAAGCTTGTGGACTACTATTGTCAAAAGTTAAAACAGGATTTAACTTCTCACGACAAGATTGAGTTTGAGATTGCGTTTACTACCTATGATTTCTGCACAGAAGCCGGCAGCCGGCAGCTTTTGGACTGCGGCTTCAGCGAAGAAGAACGGGAAGCTTTTCTCAAGGCACTTTTTGATTTGACAAACAGTGCTTTGCATAATTATGAAAGGATACTTAATGACGATATAATTTCGCTGAAGCTTCTCGATAATGTGAGAAGACCTATCGAGCAGGCATTGGAGTACGATGGACTTTCCACCAATGAGATGCTGAAGTCGGCCATTGATTTAATTGACGTGATACCGCATTATGGAACTACACAATTTACCAGACAGGCAAGACTGGCTTTTATGGCAAGAGCTTTTTGCCGTACGCTTGTGGAGGCGGGATATTTTACTAATGATGAGATGGACTTGTTTATGAAGTCCATTAACACTGTTTCGTCCCAGTTTGACAGCGATTTTGAACGGTTTTCCGATGGCAGGATGTCCAGAGACGAATTTAATAAAAAATACGGGCATTTAAGAAGCGGTACTTACGACATACGGACGGACAGATATGATAAGATGAGTTTCCGCCCTGCCTCAGGCAGAAAGAAAAAAAGCTCAGGTACAGGTAGTGTTGACCTTGATGCGGTAAGGCTTGGAAAAGCACTTGATGACATCGGATTTGATGTGACACCTGACGAATTTCAGGCATTTCTTCGCAGCGCAATAGAGCAAAGAGAATATTTTAAATTTGAGTTTACCAAGGCCTTAAGTCTGGTACTGGAGCTTCTGATAAATGTGGGCGAGGATTTGGATATAAAGCGGAAAGAACTTTCGTGGATGAATGTGGATGATATGCGTCGTTCGATTGCGCTGGGTAATACGGAAGAGTATAAGCAGCAGCTTATGGCTGCTTTTGAGCAGCGCAGGGAGCAGTATATTCTCAACAGAATGATTATTTTGCCGGAGGTAGTAACCAATGACAGTGACATAGATGTTGTAGCAGTTTCAGAGGCACGTCCCAATTTCATAACTTCCAAGCATGTGGAAGGTGAGGTTATAGTTCTTGAGGAAGAGCCGGGGGCGGACATTGCAGGCAAAATTGTGGCGATTCCCAAAGCAGACCCGGGCTATGAGTGGATTTTTACAAAGGGAATTAAAGGATTTATAACCCAATATGGCGGCGTGGCGTCACATATGGCAATCCGCTGTGCCGAGTTTGAGATTCCGGCAGCAATAGGCTGCGGGGAAAAAATATATAATTACGTTACAGGCGCAAGCTATATAGATTTGGACTGCCGTAACGGACGTATTGAGGAGGGTCTGCAGTACAAGAACCTGCGGGCGCTTATTACCCAACGGGAAGGTGTCAACCAGTACGGAGACCCGACGGATATTCTTGAGGCGGCGTATATTAGGTTTTATGAACTTTTGGGATTTATTCCTGCGCCTGTGTCAAACCACACCAAGAATTACGAGAAGCTGTTTGAGGAAAAAGTTGATTTGCTTATTGTTGTAGGCGGCGGTTCCCTTCATCCTAAGTATTATGACCGTATGCATAATGATGAATTGCAGCCCCACCGTGATGCCACAGAGGAAAAAATGATAAAATATTGTATAGCCCACGGAATACCTATTATTGCCACCTGCAGAGGAATGCAGTACATCAATGTGCTTTTTGGAGGCAGGCTGGCTTATCACCCTAAGCTCAAAGTAAAAAGACCTCGCGGTGAGGACCACAAGGTACTTCTGTTGAAAGAAAACAGGGAGATATATGTGAACAATTATCATCAGGACTGTATTTATCAGGGCAAGCTGGCTGAATGTCTTACGCCCATAGCCGTTGATACCGACAATGGGGTTATTGAGGCCTATGAATCAGAGGAGATGAAAATACTGGGACTTCAGTGGCATCCTGAAAGACGTTTCGGCACTGAAAATTCACAGGAGGAGACCAGAAAAATAGTCCTTGATTTTATCAGAAAATATGTAACAAAGTAGGAGTGAATATGAGATACGACAGTATTATTTTTGATATGGACGGTACTATATGGGATACAACCAGAGAAGTATGTGCAGCGTGGAATAAAGTTCTTGAGAATGCAGGAAATTCCAAGCGAATCACTGAGAAGGAGCTTTCCGGATATATGGGTCTGCCAATGGATGAAATAGCAATGAGGATGTTCAAAACCGATAACTATGAATCTGTTGCAAAGCTGTTTAAAAGCTGCCTGAATTATGAGAATGAATATATTGCAGCTAACGGAGCAAAATTATATCACGATTTAATAAATGCCCTTGAAGCGCTGTACACCCAAATTCCCCTTTATATAGTCAGCAACTGCCAGTCAGGGTATATAGAGACTTTTTACAAGGCACATAATACGGAAAAATACTTTAAGGATTATATCTGTTTTGGCGACAACGGACTTTTAAAGGCGCAGAATATAAAGCTGATTGCAAAGCGCAACGGTCTTGTTAATCCTGTATATGTAGGTGATACCCAAGGGGATTCAGATGCCGCTGCTGCCGCAGGCGTGGATTTTATATGGGCGGCTTACGGCTTTGGCAGTGCAGACAGATATGTCATGAAAATAGACGTCATTTCCCAATTACTTACGCTGTTGGAGTAGTTTTGTTTTGTAAGGGGGCTTGCTTTTCAACAAAAGCCCCTAAATAGCTATCTCATAAGATGCAGCTTCTTTGCAAGCCTTTCTATTCTAAGCCCCATAGGAAAATCAAGCATATCCTCATGGGTCAGACCTTTCAGAAGGAAAATTATCACAAAATATACAAGTACGGCAGCTGCTATACATATAATAACCGTAATGAAGTTGCCTGAATATGAACTGCCGATGATTTTTGTCATCAGCATACGAAGAAGTACGGTAATACCTCCCATTACCGCTGCTGCTGCAAGGGGGATGATGAAAGCGTGAACTACCTCCTGACGGTAACGTGCATATTTGTTCACTGAAATCCAGTTGAGAATACACACAACAAGCGGATATGTTACGGTTCCTATAAGAAGTACATATACGCCCAAATCAGTAAATTTAAGCAGAAGTGTTACCAAAATTACATGTATTCCAAGTGAAACCGCCGAATGGATTACGGGAAGATTCATTTTGTCAAGTCCCTGCAATGCCGCGTTGGTGATTGTTGACAATGCATAGAAAACAACAGCGATTCCGCCAAACATTAACATCTTTCCGGATATAACATAATCTGTCGAAGGAAAAAGCAGATGCATAATAGGCGTGCCCAGAACCATAAGACCGATTGAACAAGGAAAAGCTACGAACATATTGACCTTGACTGATGTGGCAAGCTTTTCACGGAAGCTTTTGTGATTGCCGACCGCCCGCAGTGACACAAGCGTAGGTATCATAGATGATGCCATAGCAGAAGAGATGGCAACAGGCACATTAATCAGAGTTCTGTATTTGGAAAAAATACTTACCATAGTGGATTTGTCACTGTTTGTGTACATTTTGCCGAAGAGCGTGCCGTCAATAATGCCGCTTGCCTGATATACTGCCTGACTTAATATGATTGGGATGATTGTCATAATCAGCATTTTTATAATCTCACCTGAGGTGTCATCATGTACGCCTCTGTCATGGGTAAGATGTATATGCATACGTGGCCTGTAAGCAATAAACAGGAAAATAAGGAAAGCGAGCCCTGCTATTGCGCCTGCCAAAGTTCCCATAGTTCCTCCGGCAGCGCCCATTCCGGCACGGTTGGCAGAGGTGGAAAGCTTAATAAAAAGCCATGCTGCAAGGATACTTACAGCGGCGTTAAAAATCTGCTCCACAATCTGTGATACGGCTGTCGGTATCATAGTTTTGCGGCTTTGGAAAAATCCTCGCATAGTTCCGGCTATTGCCACTACGAAAATAGTCGGCGCCAGTACACGCAGCGGTATGGTAAGACCGTCATAGCCTGTAAACCGTTCTATGGCAGGTGCGGCAAAAAATATTATTGCCATCATAATAAAACCTGCTCCCGATGCGAAAGCAAGTGCATATTTGAAAATTTTATATCCGTTATGGTATTCCTTTTTTGCAAATTTGCCCGATAGAAGCTTGGAAACCGCCAAAGGCATACTGTAAGATGACAGAATAAGGGCAAAAGAATATATCTCATAAGCATAGCTGTAAAGGCCGTTGCTTTGGTCTCCGATTATAGCAGTCATAGGACTTCTGTAAAGAAGCCCTATAATTCTGGACAAAACCGATGCTGCTGCCAGTATTGTTCCCTGCTTTATAAAGTTGTTTGAATTAGATTGTTTATTGCTCATAGTACATATACTTATTTATTCTTGAATTTCAGTGCAGCTTCAACAAGTCCTCTGAAAAGAGGATGAGGCCTGTTAGGTCTTGACTTAAGTTCAGGATGTCCCTGTGTTGCAATATAGAACAGGTGGTCAGTAAGCTCGCACATCTCAACAATTCTGTTGTCAGGAGATGTACCTGAAAGAGTAAGCCCCTTGTCAGTAAGTGCGGCGCGGAAATCATTGTTGACTTCATAGCGGTGTCTGTGACGCTCCGATATGGTGTCTGAGCCGTAAAGCTTATGAGCCAGTGAACCGGGAGCAAGTACGCAAGGATAAGCACCTAACCTTAAGGTTCCGCCTATGTCCTCAACACCATTCTGGTCAGGCATAAGGGCGATTACAGGGTGAGTGGTGCTTGGGTCCATCTCTATACTGTGTGCATCGTTAAATCCCAATATGTTACGAGCGTATTCTACTATTGTAAGCTGCATTCCAAGGCACAGCCCAAGGAAAGGAATATTGTTTACTCTTGCATATTTGATTGCGGTTATCATACCCTCGATTCCTCTGGAACCGAAGCCTCCGGGAACAAGTATTCCCTGAACATCTTCAAGTAATTCCGATATATTATCTTCGGTTACGGTTTCCGAATCAATCCATTTGATGTCAACGGTTGCATGATTGGTAATTCCGCCGTGCTTCAATGCTTCAACTACACTTATATAAGCATCGTGAAGCTGAACGTATTTGCCAACCAGAGCGATAGTAACTTTGCTTGTAGGATGTTTAAGGTCATCAACCATTTTCTCCCATTCGGCAAGGTCCGGCTCAGGACATTCAAGATGCAGGCATTCACATGCAACCTGTGCAAGGCGCTCCTTTTCCATAGCCAAAGGCGCTTCGTAAATATATTCAACATCAAGATTCTGAAGTACGTGATTGTTAGGAACATTACAGAAAAGCGCAATCTTGTCCTTTATGCCCTGATCAAGAGGATGTTCGCTTCTGCATACTATTATGTCAGGCTGTATGCCCATTCCCTGCAAATCCTTAACGCTTGCCTGAGTAGGCTTGGTTTTAAGCTCCTGTGAAGCGCTGAGATAAGGAATCAGTGTAACATGTATTAAAATAGCGTTTTCGTGTCCGACTTCATGCTGGAACTGACGGATTGATTCAAGGAAAGGCTGGCTTTCAATATCACCAACCGTGCCGCCGACCTCTATGATGGCAATACGGGTATCTTCATCAGTAAAATTACGATAAAATCTGCTTTTTATTTCATTGGTAATGTGAGGAATTACCTGAACGGTGCCTCCGCCGTAGTCTCCGCGGCGCTCCTTCTGCAATACGCTCCAATATACTTTACCTGTGGTCACATTAGAGTTTTTGTCAAGACTTTCATCAATAAATCTTTCATAGTGACCAAGGTCAAGGTCGGTTTCCGCACCGTCATCTGTTACGAAAACTTCTCCGTGCTGTATTGGATTCATTGTACCCGGGTCGATATTAATATAAGGGTCAAATTTCTGCATTGTTACTTTGTAACCTCTTGCTTTTAACAGTCTGCCCAGTGAAGCCGCAGTAATCCCCTTGCCTAAACCTGAAACTACACCGCCTGTTACAAAGACATATTTGACTGGCATATCTTTTTCCTCCTGAAGTATACTCAATAATGTTTAATACTAACACGAATTGAAGAATAATTCCATAATTATTTGTAAAAAAATAAAAAGGTATGGCATAAGTTTATAAGAATTTTATAATCATAGCACAAATTTCTCAATTATATTTATTGATTTATAGCAGTAAAATCACTATAATATATGTAATGCTTTATCTAAAGCAGAGCAAGAATTGTGAAGGAGCAATAATGGATAATTATAACAATTATAATAATAACGGCCGCAACAACAATAACCGTGGCGGCAATGGAGATAACAATAAGCGTGGAATAAGGCCGGGACATATTATTATCGGACTTATAATTGCTGTTGTTATAACTTATCTGGGGGTAACATTTTTCAAGAGTGTTTTTAATAAATATACCACAACCGAGATAAGCTATTCCTCATTTCTTGAAATGATTGACAATGATGAGATTGAAGCGGTAGAGTACAGTTCCTACAAAATAGTCATCACACCTAAAAAACAGCCTCTCAGCGGAATTAAAATGACATATTATACAGGCTATCTTTATGATGAGGAGACATTCGCCAAGTTAAAAGAGGCCGATGATATTGAGATTTCGGCGGCAATAGAGGACACAGGTGCATCCATACTTGATTTCATACTGGTGTATATTCTTCCGTTTCTGATTATATATCTTGTTATCGGATTCCTGTTCAGGAAAATGGCTAACGGAAGCGGAGGCGTTCTTGGCGTAGGAAAGAGCAATGCCAAGGTATATATGGAACAGAAAACGGGCGTGTCCTTCAGGGATGTGGCAGGACAGGATGAAGCCAAGGAATCCGTAAGAGAGATAGTGGATTTTCTTAATAATCCTAACAAATACACTGCAATCGGCGCAAAGCTGCCTAAGGGAGCGCTGCTTGTGGGACCTCCGGGAACCGGAAAAACACTTCTTGCCAAAGCTGTAGCAGGTGAGGCAGGGGTTCCGTTTTTCTCACTGTCAGGTTCTGATTTTGTAGAGATGTTTGTGGGTGTAGGTGCGTCAAGAGTGCGTGACCTTTTTAAGCAGGCACAGCAATCGGCACCATGTATTATTTTTATAGACGAGATTGACGCAATAGGTAAGAGCCGTGATTCCAGATACGGCGGAGGAAATGACGAGCGCGAGCAGACACTTAACCAGCTCCTTTCGGAGATGGACGGTTTTGACTCGTCCAAAGGTGTGCTTATTCTTGCGGCAACCAACAGACCTGAGGTGCTTGACAAGGCCCTTTTGAGACCGGGACGTTTTGACAGAAGAATTATTGTAGATAAGCCTGACCTTAAAGGAAGGCTTGAGACATTGAAAGTGCATTCCAAGGATGTGCTTATGGACGATACGGTTGACCTTGATGCAATTGCCCTTGCAACGGCAGGCGCAGTAGGTTCAGACCTTGCCAACATTATCAACGAAGCGGCAATCAATGCGGTTAAGAACGGAAGACGCGCAGTTACGCAGCAGGACCTTTTTGAATCCGTTGAGGTTGTAATTGCCGGCAAAGAGAAAAAAGACAGAATACTCGGCAAAGAAGAAAAACGCATGGTTGCGTATCATGAGGTAGGACATGCGCTTATAACATGCCTTATGAAAAATGCGGAACCTGTCCAGAAGATTACCATTGTTCCCAGAACCATGGGGTCATTGGGATATACCATGCAGGTGCCTGAGGAAGAAAAATATCTTCAGACCAAGGATGAGCTTATAACAAGGATTGTCACTCTGTTGGGCGGACGTGCGGCAGAAGAGATAGTGTTTAACACTGTGACAACCGGGGCGTCCAATGACATTGAGCGTGCAACCAAGATGGCAAGAACAATGGTTTCCCAGTATGGAATGTCAGAAGCCTTTGGGCTTATGGGGCTTGAGAGTGTTGAAAGCCAGTACCTTGAGGGACGTTCAGTACTTAACTGTTCAGACCGGACCGCAGCGCTGCTTGATGAAGAGGTTAACAAGATGCTCAAGGAATATTATGCCAAGGCAAAAGCTCTTCTCAGCGATAATATTATGTGCCTTGACCGCGTGGCAGAGTACCTTATTGAAAAAGAGACTATAACAGGCAAAGAGTTTATGAGAATTGTAAATGAGGTTAGGGGAACAGGTGATTTGATTTAATGATTGATTTACATTTGCATCTGGACGGTTCGATGCGGCCGGCGTCAGTGCATGAGCTTTTGGCGAAGGAGGGCGTACAGCCTTGGGAAAATAATGAGCAGGCAGCACTTGCAATACAGGTTAGCGGAAATTGCGCTGACCTTAATGAGTATCTTACCAAATTTGATTATCCATGCAAAGCCCTGCAGCGTGCTGCCAACATTACACGGGCAGTGTATGAATTAGGTGAAGACCTGTCCGGGCAGGACGTTACATATGCAGAGATAAGGTTTGCGCCCACGCTTCTTACAAAAGGCGGACTGACGCAGGAGGAAGCGGTGCAGGCTGCCATAGACGGAGCAGCCATGGCAGAGAATACTTTTGGAAATATAAGACTGGGGCTTATACTCTGCTGTATGAGAGGTACAGACCATGATGAAAATATAATTACGGTGGAAACGGCAGGTAAGTTTTTGGGCAGGTATGTCTGTGCCATAGATTTAGCAGGGGCGGAGGCTGTTTATCCTACGGAAATGTTTCAGAAAGAGTTTGAGCTTGCCAGAAATAAAGGAATACCGTTTACCATACATGCAGGTGAAGCGGCAGGCCCCGAAAGTATATGGCGTGCGCTTGAGTTCGGAGCTTCAAGAATAGGTCATGGGGTACGCTGTATAGAAGATGATGTTCTTGTCGAGTATCTTATTCGGCATAAAATACCCCTTGAGATATGCCCAACCAGTAATATGCAGACTAAGGTATTTTCCGATATGGGGAGGTATCCCCTTAAGGAACTGTTGCTTCGCGGCGTGCATGTGACACTGAATACGGACAATATGACTGTAAGCAATACAACTCTTTCCAAGGAACGCAAATTTGTTATGAAATACGGTAATATAACCAAGGAAGACATTGCGCTTATGGAACAGTATTCAAGGGAAGCAGCGTTTCTTTTATAATAAGGGATTTTTGAGATTGTAATATATAATAACGATTCGGCGGGAGACTGATTGTGTACGAAGGTTTTTTTGATATAGAGGAAGAATTGAAAAAACTTCCCGGCAAACCGGGAGTATATATTATGCACGATAATACAGATGAGATAATCTATGTGGGTAAGGCCATAAGCCTTAAGAACCGTGTGCGTCAGTATTTCCAGTCATCAAGGAATTTGAGCTCCAAGATACGGCAGATGGTTTCCCATGTACAGAGATTTGAGTATATAATCACAGACTCCGAGCTGGAGGCATTGGTGCTGGAGTGCAACCTTATCAAATTGCACAAGCCAAGATACAATACCATGCTTAAGGATGATAAGACATATCCTTTTATAAAAATAACGGTCAATGAGGATTTTCCAAGGATATTATCTTCCAGAGAATTGAAAAAAGACAAGTGCCGTTATTTCGGCCCCTTTACAAGCGGTAAGGCGGTTAATGACATAATAGACCTTCTCAATAAGACATACGGGCTCAGGACGTGCAGGCGCAGCCTGCCCAAAGATACAGGCAAGGAACGGCCATGCCTAAATTATCACATAGGACATTGCAGCGCACCATGCCAAGGCTATATAACCAAGGAACAATATGGTGCTCTTGTGGATAAAGCGGTGGACTTTCTTGAAGGCAAATATGGAGGAATAACAGCCAGACTAAAGGAGCTTATGCTTGAGGCTTCCGATAAATTGGATTTTGAGCGTGCCGCAGGATACCGGGATATGCTTGAAAGTGTGAAATATATATCACAGAAGCAGAAAATAACTAACAGTGACATGCAGGATAAGGACATAGTGGCTGCTGCCATGGATGAAACTGACTGTGTTGTTCAGGTGTTTTTTATCAGAGCCGGAAAACTCATAGGCAGGGAGCATTATCATATGGAGATTGCAGTTGATGAAGCCAGAGCAGATGTGCTTACGGAATTTGTGAAACAGTTTTACGCAGGAACTCCGTATATACCTTCCACCATTATGCTTCAGGAGCCTTTGAAAGATGAGGAGCTTATAAGCCGATGGCTGACAGAGCATACAGGCCATACGGTCAGATTTGTGACACCGAAGCGGGGATCAAAGGAAAAATTAGTTGAGCTTGCATCCAAAAATGCACAGAATATTCTTATTCAGGATAAAGAGAAAATAAAGCGTGAGGAAGCAAGAACCACCAAAGCTGTAGCGGCAATCGGAAGAAAACTTGGAATAGACGGAATAAGGCGGATGGAGGCATTTGATATATCCAACATAAGCGGTGTGCAGTCGGTTGGGTCAATGGTGGTATTTTACGATGGATTTCCCAAACGCAGCGATTACCGCAAATTTAAAATAAAGACGGTTATAGGGCCGGATGACTATGCATCAATGAGAGAAGTGCTGACAAGAAGGCTGACACATAAATCAGACGGTTTTGACGTATTTCCGGATTTGATTATGATGGATGGCGGAAAAGGTCAGGTAAATATAGCGCTTTCAGTGGTGGAAGAGCTTGGACTTAATATTCCGGTGTGCGGAATGGTCAAGGATGATAATCACAGAACAAGAGCACTGTGGTATAATGGACATGAAATAAATATTGACAGAACCGGAGAGGAGTTTAAACTTATAACAAGAATACAGGATGAGGCTCACCGGTTTGCCATAGAGTACCATAGAAATTTAAGAAGTAAAGCCCAGATACATTCAGTTCTGGATGATATAGACGGAATAGGACCTGCAAGACGCAAAGGTCTTATGAAAAAGTTTAAAGATATAGAAGGAATTAAAGAGGCGGGAATAGAAGAGCTTGCATCCGCACCTTCTATGAACAGACTGTCTGCTGAGAAAGTATATAATTTTTTTCATAAAGATATAATAACCTGAAAGGGGATTGACAATGTCAGAAGAACTTAAAATCGACAAAATTATTGAAAAAATGGAATTAAAGGTGCTTACACCGGATATTGATACCGGGGATAAGGTTGTGACTGTGCCGGATATTAACAGACCGGCGCTGCAGCTTACAGGTTTCTTTGACCATTTTGACAGTGAGCGTGTTCAGGTAATTGGACATGTTGAGGCGGCATACATGGAGACACTTGATAAGCTTACGCGCAAAGAGCGTTATGAGCAGCTGTTATCATATAACGTACCTTGTATAGTGTTCTGCCGTGATGAAAAGCCTGATGCACAGATGATTGAGGCGGCACGAAAATACCAGATACCGCTTTTGCAGACATCCAAAACCACTTCATCATTTGAGGCGGAAATTATCAGATGGATGAAAGTTATGCTGGCACCAACAATATCGATTCACGGAGTTTTGGTGGATGTATATGGCGAAGGCGTGCTTATCACAGGTGAAAGCGGAATCGGTAAAAGTGAAGCGGCGCTTGAACTCATAAAGCGAGGACATCGTCTTGTTACAGATGACGTTGTTGAAATCCGTAAGGTAAGTGACGAGACACTTATCGGAACTGCGCCTGAAATTACAAGGCATTTTATCGAGCTCAGGGGAATAGGTATTATTGATGTGAAGACCTTGTTCGGTGTGGAAAGTGTCAAAGAGACACAGGGTATCGATATGGTAATTCATCTTGAGGACTGGGATAAGGACAAGGAATATGACAGATTCGGGCTTGAGGAGGAATACACGGAGATACTCGGCAATAAGGTAGTATGCCATAATCTTCCGGTAAGACCGGGACGTAATCTTGCGGTTATAGTAGAGTCTGCCGCTGTCAACTGGAGACAGAAGAAGATGGGCTATAATGCAGCCAAAGAGCTTTATAACAGAGTACAGAATAATATTAATCGCAAATTTTAAGATAGGAGACAGAAGATGGGGAAATTATGTTTTGGTGTTGACCTTGGCGGTACAACAGTGAAGATGGGACTTTTTACTGTGGAGGGTTCGCTTCTTGAGGATTGGGAAATTCCCACCCGCAAGGAGGAAAAAGGAGCATATATACTTGACGATATTGCAGCTTCAATCAACAAAAAGATAAATGATAATGCCATCAATCCTGACGACGTTGCAGGTATTGGAATGGGCGTTCCCGGACCTGTAACGCCTTCCGGCATTGTAAAGGGATGTGTCAACATAGGATGGGGCGATACGCCTGTTGAGGAAACCCTGAAAGATAAAACCGGCTTTGAAGTCAAGGCAGGTAATGATGCCAATGTTGCGGCTCTTGGGGAGTTGTGGCAGGGCGGCGGTAAGGGCAACCAAAGCCTTGTTATGGTAACGCTTGGAACGGGAGTCGGCGGAGGAATAGTACTTGACGGCAGGATTGTCAAGGGAACCCATGGTGCAGCCGGAGAAATAGGGCATATGTCAGTGGTGTATGATGAGACTGCCACGTGTAATTGCGGTAAGAAGGGATGCCTTGAGCAGGTGGCTTCAGCTACCGGAATCGTTAAGGAAGCAAAGCGTTTTCTTGAAGCTGATGATATGCCGTCAACACTTCGTGATATACCTGAATTTACAGCCAAGGATGTTTTTGACGAGGCGAAAAAAGGCGATGCCCTTGCGCTTAAAACAGTTGACAGACTGGGCGAGTATCTTGGAATTGCACTGGGACATATCGCATGTGTTATCGACCCGGATGTGTTTATCATAGGCGGAGGAGTATCCAAGGCCGGAGATTTTCTTATAGAAGCCATCCAAAGGCATTATGTTGAAAAGACTTACCATCAGTGTAAGAAAACACCTATTAAGCTTGCTACGCTTGGCAATAGTGCAGGAATTTACGGAGCAGCCAAGCTGGTTATAGCTGACTAAATGAGAGGCGGCTATGGAATTTTTATCCACAATTAAAGAAATTGTAGGCAGTGACAATGCTTTTTCTGACGAAAGAATGGATAAACATACAACATTCAGAGTAGGAGGCCCCGCAAAATATATGGCGGCTCCTTCCCATGAGGAACAGGTGTCAGCGTTAATCGGATTGTGCAGTCAGTATGGCGTGCCATATTATATAGTAGGGAATGGAAGCAATCTGTTGGTATCCGATAAAGGGTATGACGGACTGATAATTCTTATACGTCATAATATGGCAGATATATCCGTCAACGGTGATGTTATAAGTGCAGGTGCAGGAGCACTGCTGTCTGCCGTCGGCAGCAGAGCGCTTAAGGAAAGCCTTACGGGCTTTGAGTTTGCGGCTGGAATACCGGGAACTGTAGGCGGAGCCTGTGTTATGAATGCAGGAGCTTACGGCGGTGAGCTTAAGGATGTGCTTGTAACCGTCAGAGCCATAACGCCGGACGGAAGTATCAGGGATTTTCCGGCAGACGGACTGGAGCTGGGATACAGGCACAGTATATTCAGCAAAGGCGGCTATGTTGTGCTTAAGGCAGATATACGGCTGGAAAAGGGCGAATACAGTGCAATTAATGACAGAATGGCAGAGCTTGCTGCTCAAAGACGCAGCAAACAGCCCCTTGAATATCCAAGTGCCGGCAGCACCTTCAAACGTCCTGAAGGCATGTTTGCCGGGAAACTCATAGAGGATTCAGGAATGAAAGGCATAGGTGTGGGAGGGGCATGTGTATCCGAAAAACATGCCGGGTTTATCATTAACAAGGGTAATGCAACGGCAAGTGATATATATGATACAATTAGGCTCACCATACAGACCGTTCAGGAGAAAAAAGGTGTTAAAATTGAGCCGGAAGTGCAAATTATTGGCGAATTTTAGCGATTTATGCTTGACGGATTGCAAAATGTGTAGTATTAATTATGTTTGTTGAGACAGGTGTAATAATTTAAGAGAGGCAAATAATCGGATGAGAATAGTGTTTGTTACCGGAATGTCCGGTGCAGGGAAAAGAACAGCGCTTAAGGTGTTTGAAGATGCGGGCTATTATTGCGTCGATAATCTCCCGGTTGCTCTTGTTATGAAATTTGTTGAACTGGCAGCGGCTAACGGAAGCCGGATTACCAATATTGCCATGGGAGTCGACGTGCGAAGCGGGGATTCGTTCGGTGATTTGGAAACGGTGCTGGATAATATGACAAGTATGAATTATCAATATGAGATACTTTTTCTGGAAGCAGAGGATGAAGTTCTTGTTAAGCGCTATAAAGAAACCAGACGTAATCATCCGCTGGCGGGAGTCAACCGCATCATGGAAGGTATTGCGCAGGAACGTAAAGAAATCGGCTTCCTGAAAAAACATGCAGACTATATTATTGATACCACAACGCTTCTGACAAGAGAACTCAAACAGGAAATAGAGAAGATTTTTGTTGATGATGAAGAGTTTGATAATCTTGTTGTTACAATACTTTCTTTTGGGTTTAAATATGGAATACCGGAGGATTCAGACCTTGTATTTGATGTAAGATTTCTGCCGAATCCTTATTATATAGAGGAGCTGAGAGCTTTGACAGGTAATGACGCTCCGATTAAAGAATATGTAATGAACTCACCTCAGGCGGCAGTCTTTGTGGACAAGCTTGCAGATATGATAGAATTTCTTATTCCTAATTACATTCTTGAGGGCAAAAACAGGCTGGTTATTGCTATTGGATGTACAGGCGGAAAGCACCGCTCGGTGACTCTTGCCAATGAACTGTATTCAAGATTGTCAGGTCATAATTATGGATTGAAGATAGACCACAGAGACATTGATTTGGATGCCAAAACCAAGAAATAGGCAGGTGTGATATGTCTTTTTCGCTGAAAGTTAAGGAAGAATTATCATCGGTGCTTCCACAGGCCAGACATTGCAGAATTGCCGAGCTTGCGGCATTGGTTGGAATGTGCGGCCATATATATACAACTGCTGACGGGAAACACTATATTCGTGTCAATTCAGAAAACCGATATGTGGTTTCTAAATGTCACATTATTATCAAAAAAGTTTTCGGTTATGATTCTGACATTACAGTCAGATATAACATAGATACAAAAAACAGAACATATATTATGTCTGTAATGGATTCAGATGTGGCAATCAAGGTGCTGCTTGCCGCCAGACTTATGGAACCGGACGGCAGCATTAATCGTGATATGTCACTTGTCAGTACAGTGGGAATAAGTAATATGTGCTGCAAAAGAGCGTTTTTGCGAGGGGCATTTCTGGCAGGCGGCTCTATAAGCGACCCTGAGAAATCCTACCATTTTGAGATTGTTTCATCAGGGAAACGTAAGGCAGAACAGATAATGGGGGCAGTAAAGGCATTTGAGCTGGATGCCAGAATAGTTGAGAGAAGACGATATTATGTCGTGTATCTCAAGGAAGGCGCTCAAATTGTCGATATGCTCAATGTGATGGGTGCGCATATATCCCTTATGGAACTGGAGAATGTAAGGGTTGTAAAAGAGGTTCGCAATTCTGTTAACCGAAAGGTTAATTGTGAGACTGCCAATCTAAGTAAAACCATAGGCGCAGCGGTCAAACAGATTGAAGATATCGAGTATATCAGAAATAAAATAGGACTTCACAGTTTAAGTGAGGGGCTTGAACAGATAGCTGATTTAAGAGTACAGTACCCTGATACACCACTTAAAGAACTGGGTGAGATGCTTTCACCGCCGGTTGGAAAATCAGGTGTTAACCATAGATTGAGAAAAATAAGCCAAATAGCAGATGAACTAAGAGGCAAGGAACATTAAAAGTAAAGTCCGCCGGGTACTTGCATACGGTGGAAAAAACTACTGACAGAGTAGATTTATGGAGGAAAAAGAATGATTCAGAAAAAGATGACCATCAGGATTTCAACAGGGCTTGAAGCAAGACCGGTTGCTGTATTCGTACAGGTGGCAAGTCAGTTTGAAAGCTCCATCTATGTGGAGGTGGGAACTAAGAAAGTTAATGCCAAGAGTATTATGGGAATGATGACGCTTGGACTTGATGTGGGCGAAGAGGTTATTGTAAGCGCTGACGGTCCGGATGAGGAAGCGGCAATAGTAGATATTGAGAAATATCTGGCATTTGAGGGCTGAATATTATTGACTCTGAATAAAAAGGTATCGTAAAGTATATTTACGATGCCTTTTTATTATACGGGAAATTCTTTTGGATTTTCATGTACATAAAACACTCCGCCGGTTTGGCGTTAATGTGAGAAAAAATGCTTTGCGGCATATATAATAAATGGTTGTAAAAATCTGCCGTTTAATGATATACTTTTTATATTGATGGAAATGATTGATATATAAGTACAACGGAGGAAAGCTCAATGGCATTTACACATCTTCATGTGCATACTGAATACAGTCTTTTGGATGGCTCAAGCAAAATCGGTGAGATTACGGCAAGAGCCAAAGAATTGGGAATGGACAGTATAGCTATAACCGACCACGGAGTTATGTATGGCGTCATTGATTTTTATAAAGCTGCACACAATGTTGGCATTAAGCCTATTCTCGGCTGTGAGGTCTATGTTGCGCCCGGCTCCCGTTTTGACAAGGAAGCCGGCATGAGCGAGGACAGATATTATCATCTGGTTCTTTTGGCAGAAAATAATACAGGATATGCCAACCTTATGAAAATAGTATCCAAGGGCTTTGTGGATGGCTTTTATTATAAACCGCGTGTGGATTATCAGGTCTTGGAAACATATTCGGAAGGAATAATATGTTTAAGCGCCTGCCTTGCCGGAGAAGTTCAAAAATACCTGACAAGAGGTCTTTATGATGAGGCATGTAAGGCGGCACTGCACTATCAGGATATATTCGGCAAAGGAAATTTTTTCTTGGAGCTTCAGGACCATGGAATCCCTGAACAGAAGCTGGTCAACCAACAGCTTGTCCGTATGAGCAAGGAGCTTGGTATTGAGCTTGTGGCAACTAATGATATTCATTATACATATGAAGATGATGCGCAGGCTCACGATGTTCTGCTGTGTATACAGACGGGCAAAAAAGTTACTGATGAGGACCGCATGAGATATGATGGCGGACAGTATTACTGCAAATCCGAGGAGGAGATGCGTACACTTTTTCCTTATGCGCCTCAGGCACTTGATAATACCCATAAGATTGCACAGCGATGCAATGTTGAGATTGAATTTGGAGTTACCAAGCTGCCGCATTTTGACGTACCGGAGGGCTTTGATTCATGGACATATCTCAATCACCTTTGTGACGAAGGTCTTATCAGGAGATATGGAGACAGGGCGGAAGATTTAAGGGAAAGACTTGATTATGAATTGGGAGTAATCAGTAAAATGGGTTATGTCGATTACTTTCTGATTGTGTGGGACTTTATCAATTATGCCAAACGCAATAAAATAGCAGTGGGACCGGGACGAGGTTCGGCAGCAGGCTCGGTGGCAGCTTATGTACTGGAGATAACGGACATTGACCCAATCAGATATAATCTTCTTTTTGAGAGGTTTCTTAACCCTGAACGAGTATCCATGCCTGATATTGACATTGATTTCTGTTACGAGAGACGGCCTGAAGTTATTGACTACGTCATGGATAAATACGGCAAAGACCGTGTTGTGCAGATAGTGACCTTTGGTACACTTGCGGCACGAGGTGTTATTAAGGATGTGGGCAGAGTTATGGATATGCCTTATGCCAAGACTGATATGATATCTAAAATGATACCTAATGAGCTTGGGATAACCATAGAAAAAGCACTTGCTGCCAATAATGAATTTCGCTCTCTTTATGAAACAGATGACGAGATAAAGCATCTCATAGATACATGCAAACGTCTTGAAGGGCTTCCGCGTCATACATCCATGCATGCGGCCGGCGTCGTTATCGGCTCAAAACCAATAGACGAGTTTGTTCCGTTATCAAGAGCTTCTGACGGAACACTGACTACTCAGTTTACAATGACCACAATAGAGGAGCTGGGACTTCTTAAAATGGACTTTTTGGGGCTCAGAACCCTTACCGTAATACAGAATGCGGAAAAACTGATTAACAACAGGGATGGAGTTTCTTTTGACATAAATAAAATAGATTACAATGATAAACAGGTTCTGGATATGATAGGAACCGGAAGAACAGAAGGCGTATTTCAGCTTGAAAGCGGCGGTATGAAAAACTTTATGAAGGAGCTTAAGCCTGACAGCCTTGAGGATATGATTGCCGGAATATCACTGTATCGTCCGGGACCTATGGATTTTATTCCCAAATACATCAAAGGCAAAAATAATCCTGAGGAAATAACATATGCGTGTCCGCAGCTTGAACACATACTTGCGCCAACATATGGCTGTATTGTATATCAGGAGCAGGTTATGCAGATAGTGCGTGACCTTGCAGGATACACTTTGGGACGAAGTGATTTGGTACGACGTGCCATGTCCAAGAAAAAACAATCGGTCATGGAAAAAGAACGTCAGAATTTTATATACGGAAATCCGGATGAAGGCGTTCCGGGCTGTGTGGCTAACGGAATATCTGCCGATGTAGCATCAGGCATATATGATACGATGATGGACTTTGCAAAGTACGCTTTTAATAAGTCCCATGCGGCATGTTATGCATATGTGGCATTCCAGACAGCGTATCTGAAGCATTATTATCCCGTAGAGTTTATGGCGGCGCTTATGACAAGCGTTATAGATAATGTGGGTAAGGTATCCCAATACATTTTGGCAAGCAGGCAGATGGGAATTGATATACTTCCGCCGGATATTAATGTAGGTCAGGGAGACTTTACTGCAAGGGATAATTCCATAAGATATGGGCTCTCTTCAATTAGGAGCCTTGGACGGCCTGTTATTGATGCGGTTGTTGCGGAAAGGGAAGCAGGCGGTGAATATAAGGATATCAAGGATTTCGTCACAAGGCTTACAGGAAAAGAGGTCAATAAGCGTACGGTTGAAAGCCTTATCAAGTCAGGGGCCTTTGACAGCTTTGGGCTGACCCGCAAGCAGATGATGCTGATTTATGCTGAGATTATGGATGCGGTGGCGCAGGAACGCAAAGAATCAGTGTCCGGACAGATGTCACTTTTCGATATGTTTGCGCCGGAGGATAAACCTACAGATGTAATTGTTCCGGATGTGGGAGAATACAGCAAGGATGAGCTTCTTGCAATGGAAAAAGAGGTTTTGGGTGTGTATATAAGCGGGCATCCTTTGGATGAATACCGTGAACTTTGGGAAAAAAATATTACAAATATGTGTTCTGATTTTGAACTTGACGAAGAGACGGGACAGGCGAAGGTCAGCGATACACAGAGGGTTGTGGCAGGAGGCATAATTTCCCAGATTAAGGTTAAAATGACAAAAACAGGAAAAAGCATGGCATATTTCAATCTGGAGGACTTGGCAGGTAATTTGGAGGTTGTGGTGTTTCCTAAGCCATTTTTGGAGTACCGCAAGGATATAACTGAAGATAATAAAGTATTTATTGTAGGGAATGTGGATTTGCGTGAGGAGGAAAACGGCAAGCTTTTGTGCAATAAGGTTATACCTTTTAACTCGATTCCCCGTGACTGCTGGATAAAATTTGCCGATAAACAGGCATATATTGATGCGGAAAAACAGCTTTTCACAATTCTTCAGTCATCTGACGGCAATGACAGGGTAATAATATATTGCGAAGCTGAAAAAGCAAAGAAAATGCTGCCTGCTTCAATGACAATCATGGCGGATGAAGCGGTTTTATCCCGGTTAAGAGCTGCCTTTGGCGAAAAAAATGTCAAGGTAGTTGAGAAATCTATTGAAAAATAGATTGATTTGGACTAGAATATATACAAAATGCGGATTTATAGTTTGGAGGTAATATTTGATGGCAGATATTAAAACAATAGGTGTTCTCACAAGCGGTGGAGACGCACCGGGGATGAATGCGGCAATCAGAGCTGTAGTAAGAACCGCTTTAGCCAAAGGATGTAATGTTAAGGGTATTCTGAAAGGGTATAATGGTCTTCTCAATGAAGAAATAATTGATATGAATGCAACAAGTGTTTCTGATACTATAGACAGAGGCGGTACAATTCTTTATACAGCAAGATGTCTTGAGTTTATTGACCCTGAGTATCAGAGAAAAGGAGCTGACATCTGCAGAAAGCATGGCATCGACGGCCTTGTTGTTATCGGCGGCGACGGTTCATTTAAGGGAGCACAGAAGCTTTCCGCTTTGGGAATCAACACAATCGGCGTTCCGGGAACTATCGACCTTGATATAGCATGCACAGATTATACAATAGGTTTTGATACGGCTATCAATACAGCGATGGAAGCTATTGATAAAATCAGAGATACGTCCACATCACATGAGAGATGTTCAATAATCGAGGTTATGGGACGTAATGCCGGACATATTGCGCTTTGGTGCGGTATCGCTAACGGAGCTGAGGATATTTTACTTCCAAGCAAATATGATTTCAACGAAGAGAAAATTATTAACAGCATCATAGAGAACAAAAAACGAGGCAAAAAGCATCACATTATTGTCAATGCAGAGGGAATCGGACATTCTACGGAGATGGCTCTTAGAATTGAAGAGGCAACAGGTGTGGAGACAAGAGCCACAATCCTTGGACATATGCAGCGTGGCGGAAGTCCGACATGTAAGGACCGTGTTTATGCATCTATGATGGGAGCATATGCAGTGGAACTTCTTTGCGAGGGCAAATCCAACAGAGTCGTTGCACATTCAGGCGGTGAGTTTGTAGATTATGATATTGATGAGGCACTTGCAATGACGAAGGATGTTGAAGAGCATATGTATGAAGTCAGCAAGCTGCTTTGCAGATAGGAGATATTTTGATTACAAGTACATCTAATTCGCAGGTCAAAACAGTAATCAATTTACTTAAAAAGTCCGGGGAACGCCAAAAACTCGGACTTTTTGTAATTGAAGGTATAAGGATGTTCCGGGAAATTCCCCATGAACGTATATATAAGGTCTATGTATCCGATAGCTTTCATAGGGAAAACAATTCATTTTTGACCAGATATGAATATGAAATAGTGGCAGACAATGTCTTTAAGCAGATGTCGGACACAAAGACTCCTCAGGGAATTATGGCAATAGTAAGAATACTTGAATATGACATATGTGACATTTTAACAGGCAGTAATCCTTTTGTTGTTGTACTTGAAAACATACAGGACCCGGGTAATCTGGGAACCATAATCCGTACGGCTGAGGGAGCAGGAGCAAGCGGAATTATTATGTCAAAGGACACTGTTGATATATATAATCCAAAGACGATACGCTCAACCATGGGTTCGCTTTTCAGGATGCCTTTTGTATATGCGGATGATATATGCAGTGAAGTAAAAAAACTCCGCAGTCAGGGAGTGCATACCTATGCCGCCCATCTTGACGGAAGTAATGAATATTATGGAGAAGATTATAGGGGAGCAAGCGCTGTTCTGATAGGAAATGAGGGCAGCGGACTTAGCGAATCTCTTACAGCTCAGGCAGAAAGCCTTATAAAAATACCTATGGGCGGCAAATTGGAGTCCCTTAATGCTGCTGTAAGTGCTGCCGTGATTATGTATGAAGCGGCACGACAGAGAGCGTTGAGCCATAAATTTGACAAAGTGACATAAATATGTTACAATGCATTGTAACAAAATTTAATAATTTTGTAACATCTTGTTTTTCTTATGAATTTTGGAGGTTAATATGAGATTCAAAAGCAGAAAAGCTTCTGTGGTTATCGTGTTAGCTATGCTTATGATAGTACAGATAGTTTTTTCCGGTATTAACTCTTCCAAGGACCGTGATACAGTTGTGGCAGACAGTCAGCCGCAAAGCAAGACGGTTAAGGTTGCATCGGTTGATGACAGCACAGATGCGGCATTGGAGGAAAGTACCGTTCCAATCACCGAAGAAGAAGTTGTTTCAGCAGACCTGAATGTTGTGTACAGAAGTACGCTGACTTCAACAGAGGTTGTCGATGAATTTGAAAGCAGTATTGACAAGGGTGATTACGACAACAAAATAGTATCTTACACCAATGAGAGACTCTGTATGTATACAGAGCCGGAGTATACATCGGAAGTTGTTGGAGTTATGTATTCCGGAAGCGAAGCAGAGATTGTTGAACAGGGCGAAGAATGGACCAAGGTTACATCAGGCGGTATTACAGGATATGTGAAAAACGCCGACGTGCTCTTTGGAAATGAAGCCCAGAAAATAGCAGAAATTATTGGAAATAAGGAAGCCGTAGTTACGGTTGACGGTTTGGCGGTACATTCGGATGCTTCCGCTTCATCAACTCAGGTAACATCGCTTTCAAAGGGCACTGTTATAGGTGCGTATGAGGAATCCAATGGCGTTTTGCTGGTATCATATGACGGCGGATACGGCTATGTTGATTCAGAAGGAGTCAGTGTTTCATACGGACTTGACAGCGCAATATCAATAGAAGTAGAGATACAGAGGCAGGAAGAGGAGGCAGCGGCGGCGCGCAAAAAAGCGGCAGAGGAAGCGGCAGCGGCAGCGGCGGCGGCAGCCAAGGAAAAATATGCCAACGTGTCAACGACTTCAAGGAGCGCATATAGCGCCACTGAAGATGATGTGCATCTTTTGGCGGCAATAGTATATTGGGAAGCGGGCTGGGAGCCTGCGGAGGGACAGCTGGCAGTAGCTAATGTTGTTATTAACAGAACGCTTTCCTCAAGATTTTCACAGAGTACCATCAAAGATGTTATATATGCGCCGGGACAGTTTACGGGAGTTGCGGAAAATGGCGGTCCATCAGCAAGGTTTCAGGCGGTGCTTGATATGAGCAATGAACAGCTTAACCAGCGAGGATGTTATGATGCGGCAGTCGCTGCATTGTCAGGACAGAATAATATAGGTGATTTGTTATTCTTTATCAGCGTCCGCAAGGCAAACTATCCAAGCTATACAAGTTATACAATAATTAACAATCATTGTTTTTATGTGTATTAATAAAATTAAACGAAACAGCTTATGCTAGTCATAGGCTGTTTTTTGTTTTACAGAAAACTTCGTCTGCATAGAGCATAAAAACCACTGCCATGTATGCGTCTTGGCACAAAACACAGATGTGCGGCATGAATACTCTTTGTTGTTGAAAAAAAACGCGTAGTATAGTATAATATAAAAAAATTGGCAATTCCTTTTGGAGTTGTATATGGGAGGTGCAGTACAATGGATACTATCGTATGGGTATGGCTTGGTTTACTTGTTGCGTTCATAATATTTGAGCTTGTCACCACCAGTCTTACCACTATATGGTTTGCCGGAGGAGCGTTGGTAGCTTTCATTATGGCAATGTTTAAGGCTCCGATGTGGTCGCAGATTTTGGCATTTTTTGTTGTGTCAGTGGTGCTGCTGATTTTTACAAGACCGGTGCTTACCAAGGTCATGAAGATTGGCGATGCCAAAACCAATGTTGACAGTCTTGTAGGACAGAAAGCGCGTGTTATTGTTGGTATCAATAATAATGAGTCAATCGGTTATGCCGTTATCGGAGGACAGGAATGGACAGCGAGAGCTGAGAACGATGATGATATTATTCCGGAGAATACGATTGTGGAAGTAGTAGGCGTGTCCGGTGTGAAGCTGATTGTAAGGAGAATAGGCAATCAGTAATAATATAATAAAGGAAAGGTGGATAATTATGATTTTAGCAGATATTCCGGTTGGAGGAGCAGTTGCAGTTGCAATAGTTGTAATAATAATTCTTATAATAATCGTATCATGTATCAAGATTGTTCCGCAGGCATATGCGGGTATTCTTGAAAGGCTGGGGGCTTATAAAGCTACATGGTCCGTAGGTCTTCATTTCAAAGCGCCCTTCATTGATAAAATGACAAGGAGAATAAGCCTTAAAGAGCAGGTTGTAGATTTTGCACCGCAGCCGGTTATAACCAAGGATAATGTTACCATGAGAATTGACACTGTTATTTATTTTCAGATAACTGACCCTAAGCTTTATGCATATGGTGTTGAAAATCCTATTATGGCAATTGAAAACCTTACGGCAACAACACTCCGTAACATTATAGGTGAGCTTGAACTTGACCAGACGCTTACTTCAAGAGAGATAATTAATACAAAGATGCGTGTTTCACTTGACCAGGCAACAGACCCTTGGGGAATCAAAGTGAACCGTGTGGAATTGAAAAATATTATACCGCCTGCAGAAATCCAAAATGCAATGGAACGTCAGATGAAAGCAGAGCGTGAGCGCCGTGAGGCAGTTACAAGAGCTGAGGGTGAGAAGAAGGCAAGCATAACGGTTGCAGAAGGTAAAAAGCAGTCGGCCATACTTGAGGCAGAGGCGGAAAAGGAAGCAGCAATTCTTCGAGCAGAGGCGAAGAAGGAAGCCACTATTCGTGAAGCAGAAGGTCAGGCAGAGGCAATCAAGGCAGTTCAGATGGCTAATGCAGAAGGTATCAGATATATCAAAGAGGCAGGTGCCGACGAAGCAGTTATCACTCTTAAGAGTTTAGAGGCATTTGCAAAGGCTGCGGACGGCAAAGCCACTAAGATTATCATTCCTTCCGAGATACAGGGTATAGCAGGACTTACAAAGTCCATTGTGGAGGTAGCCAAGAGCGACAACAATCAGCAGTAGAAAAAAGGGCATCCATAATGAACTCCCCCAAAAGCCTGATTAAATCTAAGGCTTGGGAGGTCGGTTCAAGCCGGATGCCCATAATTTTTGTACCGATGCATAAATATTCATAGTATTTGCATAAAAAGTCAAAAAGCTCTTGACAAACGTTATTTTATGAGGTATCTTGTAACATATAATAAAATATTTTATGTAAGATGTTTTATAAAACATAGTATTTGATTGACAGATTGATGGATTTTACATGGAAAGAGGTGCGCATATGAATTTGAAAGGAAGAAATTTTTTGACGCTTAAGGATTTTACGCCTGACGAAATACTCTATATGGTTGACCTTGCGGCGGAACTTAAGGATAAAAAGAAAAAGGGCATACTGACTACTGATATGTTTGCAGGTAAGAATATCGCGCTTATTTTTGAAAAGACCAGTACCAGAACAAGATGCTCATTTGAGGTAGCAGCTCATGATTTGGGAATGGGAACTACATATCTTGACCCGTCAGGCTCACAGATAGGCAAGAAAGAAAGCATTGCCGATACTGCCAGGGTTCTTGGCAGAATGTATGACGGAATCGAGTACAGAGGATTTGAGCAGGAGATAGTGGAAGAGCTTGCCCGGTATGCCGGGGTTCCTGTATGGAACGGACTGACCAACGAATATCATCCTACACAGATGCTTGCAGATGTTCTTACAATCAAGGAAAAATTAGGACACATCAAAGGCGTTAAGCTGACCTATATGGGAGATGCAAGATATAATATGGGCAATTCCCTGATGATTGTCAGCGCCAAGCTTGGAATGCATTTTACGGCATGTACTTCCAAGGAATATTTCCCTGACCAAGAGCTTGTAAGGGAATGTGAAGCTATTGCGGCAGAAACAGGCGGAACCATAACACTGACCGAAGATGTGGAGGCGGGAACAAAGGGCGCCGATGTCATTTACACAGATGTGTGGGTGTCAATGGGTGAGCCTGATGAGGTATGGG
This sequence comes from uncultured Butyrivibrio sp., assembly GCA_964414835.1. GTDB lineage: Bacteria > Bacillota > Clostridia > Lachnospirales > Lachnospiraceae > Eshraghiella. The sequence continues at coordinate 44,628 of CAYPWY010000013.1, forward strand.
CAGAGAGAATTAAAGCGCTTTCTCCGTATCAGGTCAACAAAAAGGTTATGGATAATGCAGGAAATCAGGCAATATTTATGCACTGTCTGCCGGCATTTCACGATTTGAAAACCAAGATAGGCAAACAGGTTCAGGAAAAATTCGGACTTAGTGAGCTTGAAGTTACTGATGAGGTTTTTGAGTCTCCGCAATCGGTAGTTTTTGACGAGGCAGAAAACAGAATGCATACAATTAAAGCTGTGATGGTTGCAACCTTGGGCAATTTATAGTATTATTACGGGGTAGACTTTTGGATGAACAGGAAGGTGCCTCGTATGTTTGCAACAGAGAATAAATTACATAAAGTAATAAGAATAACGATAGATATTCTGAATTTGGTGCTGGGAATCGGCGTTGTTGTGCTTGCAGTTATGGCATTTATCAATACTGCCGATAATAAGTGGATGTTTCCGCTGATTTTTTTGATGGGCGGAGTTATGAATCTGCTTGCCGGCATCAAATTTTTTATGACGGACAGGAAAACCGGCGGCATAGCATCGGTGGTGACGGCAGTTGTGCTTGTGGTTATAAGCGTCGTAAGCTATATGGCAATCGGAGGCAGATAGGATGAGAGATAAGGTGCTTTCGGTGCTTAAGGAAAAAGCCGATTATGTTTCCGGACAAGAACTTAGTGACAGCCTTGGAGTATCCAGAACGGCAGTCTGGAAAGCCATCAATGCACTTAAGGAAACGGGGTATGAGATTGAGTCTGTGCGCAACAGAGGTTACAGGCTTATATCAAGTCCTGACGTATTGCTTTCCGATGAAATAAAAAGCCTGCTTGACACAGAATGGTTTGGAAATTCCATATTGTATTTTGACAGGATAGATTCTACCAACAACGAGATTAAAAGGCAGGCGGAAAGCGGCGCAGCGGAAGGAACTCTGGCAATAGCGGAATTTCAGAGTGCAGGCAGAGGAAGGCGTGGAAGAACATGGGAGTCGCCTTCAGGAAGTGGAATATGGATGTCTTTTCTCATTAAGCCGGACATAAGCCCTGACAGGGCATCAATGATAACCCTTGTTGCAGCCATGGCATGCGCTTCTGCCATCAGGGAAGAGCTTGGACTTGAAGCCCTGATAAAATGGCCTAATGATATAGTGATTAATAAAAAGAAAGCAACAGGTATTCTGACGGAGATGAGTGCCGAGATGGAAACCATCAATTACGTGGTTATCGGAATAGGCATCAATGCCAATATGACTGAATTTCCCAAGGATATACGGGCGACGGCAACATCACTTGCCATTGAGTGCGGACATGTGGTTGTGCGAAGCCAAATTGTGGCGGCGTTTGGTAAACATTTTGAAAGGTACTACAAAATATTTATCAAGGATAAAAGCCTTGCAGGACTTAAGGAAGAATACGAGTCCATGCTTGTCAATAAAGGTGCGGATGTTGTTATAGTAAGCGGGGACGGGGAAATCCCCAGAAAAGCCATTGGCATCAATGAATTAGGGGAACTTGTTGTGGAGGATGAGGCACATAATATTGAAACTGTCAGAGCCGGTGAGGTTTCTGTCAGGGGAGTATACGGTTATGCTTAAATGTAATTGTGCCATATATGGAGAAAAGTATGGAGAAAAATAATCAGGTGCTTTGTGCGGCAAGCGCATATGACAGAAAATTTTATTTGGATGAAGCCTTTGAAGGACTTCCGGGGCGTATTAAGGACGAGCTGAAAATCATGACAGTTCTTTTTACGGAGGACGTAGGCGGAATACTTATCATGGAATTTGACGAAGGCGGTACGCTTCTTCTGAAAACAGAGGCCGACGAGGGAGACTTGCTTTATGACGAGATAGGTGCGGCACTTAAGGTCAGAAGCCTGCAGAGGGACAAAGAAGAATTTTTTGAAGCCCTTGAGATGTATTACAGGGTGTTTATCCTTGGAGAAAAAATACCGGAGAGTGAAAAGTGATGCAGATAGGCGGCATTACGCTTGACAATAATGTTATGCTGGCACCTATGGCAGGTGTTACGGATTTGTCTTTCAGACTGCTTTGTAAGGAGCAGGGCTGCGGATATATGATTAGCGAGATGGTCAGTGCCAAGGCGGTGCTGTACAATAACAAAAATACGGATGTTCTTCTTAAAACAATACCCAAAGAAGCTCCGGCTGCCCTTCAGCTTTTTGGCTCGGACCCTGAAATCATGGCAAATATGGCTGTAAGGCTTCAGGACAGGGGATTTGCGGCATTTGATATAAATATGGGATGTCCGGTTCCCAAAATCGTCAATAACGGTGAAGGCTCTGCGCTTATGAAAAATCCTCTGCTGGCAGGGCAGATTGTCGAAAGGATGACATCAAAAACCAACTGTCCTGTCACTGTGAAATTCCGTAAGGGCTTTGATGATGATAATGTTAATGCGGTGGAATTTGCACATATTATGGAAGAAAGCGGCGCAGCGGCTGTTACCGTCCACGGAAGAACAAGAGAGCAGTACTATTCCGGGAAAGCGGACTGGGATATAATAGGGAAGGTTAAAGAGCGTGTGTCGATTCCGGTTTTTGGCAACGGAGATATTTTTTCTGCTCAGGATGCAGTGGATATGATGGCACAAACCGGCTGTGACGGTGTAGCTGTGGCAAGAGGAGCCAAGGGTAATCCTTGGATATTCAGAGAAATTGCGGCGGCGCTTAAGGGCGAAAAGCCTCCCGAAAGACCGTCCATGGAGGAAATTAAAGAAACCATAAAGCGTCAGGCCCGATATATGCTTGAGTATAAGCCGGAGTATATAGCGGTGCGTGAGATGAGGAAGCATGTATCATGGTACACGACAGGTCTTCATAATTGCTCGGCGTTGCGGGCGGAGGTCAACTCTACGGAAAGCTTTGCAGAGCTATTTGCGCTGTTGGACAAAAGAATGATTGACAAATGATTTCATATTATTTTATTATATAAGGTAGACAAATTTTTTATAAAAGAAAGGTGTATGTGAAATGGCTGAAAAAAAGAATTTGATGACTTACGAAGGTCTTAAGAAGCTCGAAGATGAACTTCAGGAATTAAAAGTCGTTAAACGTAAAGAGGTTGCCCAGAAAATTAAGGAAGCAAGAGAGCAGGGCGATTTATCAGAGAACGCCGAGTATGATGCTGCCAAAGATGAGCAGAGGGATATAGAGGCAAGAATTGAGGAGATTGAAAAAATTCTTAAGAATGCCGAGGTTGCAGATGATAATTCCAAGTCCGGAACTATCAATCTTGGATGTACTGTCAAGGTTCTTGACACAGAGTATGACGAGGAGTTGGAATTTAAGCTTGTTGGTTCAACAGAGGCTAAAAGCCTTGAAAACAAGATTTCTAATGAATCGCCTATCGGAAAAGTTATGATTGGCAAGAAAGCAGGGGATGAGTTTGAGGTTGAGACACCTGCGGGAATGGTAAAATATAAAATACTTGATGTGAGCAGAAACTAAAGCGTGAAAGGTTGTGAATACAGTGGCCGGAGATAATAACGGACAGCAGGTGCAGGACACAAATGCACTGATTCAGGTGAGAAAAGACAAATTAAAGGATTTGGTGGAGAGAGGCAAAAATCCTTTTGAAATAACCAAATTTGATGTGACTAACCACACACAGGAAATCAAGGATAATTTTGAACGGTTTAATGACAAAGATGTTGTGGTTGCCGGAAGACTTATGTCCAAGCGTGTAATGGGTAAGGCATCCTTTTGTAATGTTATGGATTTAAAGGGCAATATCCAGTCATATGTTGCCAGAGACTGCATAGGCGAAGAAGAATATGCTGATTTTAAGAAGCTTGATATTGGAGATATTGTAGGCATTGCAGGAAAGGTATTTCAGACCAAGACAGGTGAAATCTCAATCCATGCGGAGAGTGTTACTCTTTTATCCAAGAGCTTACAGATACTTCCTGAGAAATTCCATGGTCTTACCAACACCGATTTAAGATACCGTCAGAGGTATGTTGACCTTATTATGAATCCTGATGTCAAGGATACATTTGTTAAACGTTCCAAGATTATATCTTCTATTCGTAAATACCTTGATGAGCAGGGATTTATGGAGGTTGAAACCCCTATGCTTGTAGCTAATGCAGGCGGCGCAGCGGCAAGACCTTTTGAGACGCATTTCAATGCACTTGATGAGGACATCAAGCTTCGTATATCTCTTGAGCTTTATCTCAAGAGACTTATCGTGGGCGGTCTTGAAAAGGTATATGAGATTGGAAGAGTATTCCGTAATGAGGGACTTGACACAAGACACAACCCTGAGTTTACGCTTATGGAGTTATATCAGGCATTCACTGATTATCACGGAATGATGGATTTGACGGAAAATCTTTACAGACATGTGGCTCAGGAGGTTCTCGGAACTACCCAAATCACATACAACGGAATAGAGATGGATTTAGGGAAACCTTTTGAGAGAATTACAATGGTTGATGCCGTTAAGAAATATTCAGGAGTTGATTTCAACGAAATCAAGACACTTGATGAAGCCAGAGCTGCTGCCAGGGAGAAGAATGTAGAGTATGAGGAAATTCACAAGAAAGGCGATATACTTAATCTTTTCTTTGAGCAGTTTGTTGAGGAACACCTTATACAGCCTACATTTGTTATGGACCATCCGGTTGAGATTTCACCTCTTACTAAGAAAAAACCGGACAATCCTGAATATGTGGAGCGTTTCGAGTTCTTCATGAATGGCTGGGAGATGGCTAATGCATATTCAGAGCTTAACGACCCAATCGACCAGAGGGCGCGTTTTGCTGCACAGGAGGAGCTTTTCGCAGCCGGCAACGAGGAAGCCAACCACACTGACGAAGATTTCCTCAATGCACTTGAGATAGGTATGCCACCTACAGGGGGCATCGGCTTCGGCATCGACAGAATGGTAATGCTTCTGACCGATTCGGCTGCAATCAGGGATGTTCTGCTGTTCCCGACGATGCGTCAACTCGATTAAAAAAAGCCAGTAAAATCAAGGG
>CAYPWY010000014.1:0-48616 GCA_964414835.1 uncultured Butyrivibrio sp.
TTTTTTCAGGGAATTCTGACGCTTTTTTTCGGTAATTTTAGTGTATCATAAACAGATGAATAGGCTGTGGTCTGCTCCCGCTCGCTTGCGCTCATTATATCATAAATTTCTATATTATTCTACCTGAGTTTACCACAAGTTACTTAGGTGTAAAAAGCGACAGGATATGCGGACGCACCTCCTGCGACACAGGATGGCACAGATATAGCATTTAAGTTGATATGTAAATAAGTAACACAGGGCAGGGTGAAAGCCGCCCCTGCCCTGTGTTATGGCTGATATTTAATGTAAATTTCTGACATAATTTGCCACTGCATCAATAAATGCAGCGTTCCGTGGTTTCCTTGTTAATTCCCTGAAGAAAATTTTATTCAGCAGATTTCTGTTGCCACGGGTCCAAATAGTGTCAATGATAGTTCGTATGTTTCTTTCAGCGCAGTTTACGGTTGTGTGAAAATGCCCTGCGATTTCTACATATAAGCCTTTGCAGATATATGCAGTAAGAGAAGGGTCATGTGCTGTTATGCAGACACCGTGTATGACATACCTGAATCCCAGATATGAGCCGTCAACTCCTAACTGACGTAATAATTTTTCAGATACCATTTGGTAATGTTCCATAATAATGCTCCTTCCCAAAATAAATTTGTTATGAAACAATATAAAGCATAATTAACTCATATGAAGAACCACTTCATCAGTTTTTAAACATCTTGAGAAAGAATGATATGTAACAATAGGTGAAGGGTATGTGCAGGTTATTAAGCTTGAGAAGATACATTGAAACGGAAGCATGACCGTATGGTTTTTTGTTCTATTGACTTTAATTAAAAAAACGGTATAATATACACATACCCCTAGAGGTATGGAGGATATTAAGATGAAACAATGTATGGATTCGGATAATCTGCACCGCAGACTCAAAAAAATCATTGGACAGGTGCAGGCAATAGACAGAATGGTTGATGAAGATGTTCCTTGTGAAGAGGTCTTATCACAGCTTAATGCGGCAAAATCTGCGTTGCATAAATGCGGTCAGATAGTTTTGGAAGGACATATCAGGCATTGCGTGAAAGACGGAATTGAACACGGCGATGCAGACAAGACTATTGAAGACTTCACAAAAGCTGTGGAACGTTTTGCTAACATGGGATAATTTATTAAGTTTAATAGACCGGCCGGGTTTAGGCTGGTCTTTTTTATGTTCTTGACAACCTATACCCCTATATGTATAATATACCCATACCCCATTGGGTATAGGAAAGAGGCACAATATGAAAAAATTTATGGGAAGATTGGAGCATTTGCTTGAACTGGGCGGAATTAAGAAAGATATTACGCTGCTTGTTCTTTCGGGAGTTGCGCTGGTTTTCAGTCTGACAAAGATACTTCCATTGCCATTTGATATTGCGTGGGTATCTATTATTTTATGCGGTGTTCCTATTATCTTGGAAGCAATCATTGGTTTGGTCACCTCCTTTGACATTAAAGCGGATGTACTTGTGTCGCTTGCGTTGATTGCTTCGGTCTGTATTGGCGAAGACTTTGCGGCGGGTGAGGTTGCATTTATTATGCAGATAGGTGCATTGCTGGAGGATTTGACAGTGGCAAAGGCGCGGGCCGGTATTGAAAAATTGGTACATTTAACCCCGCAAATAGCAAGAGTGCTGAAAAATGACACAGAAACCGTTATTTCTGCTGAACAGGTACAGGTAGGCGATATTCTGAGGGTTCTGCCGGGGGAAGGAGTTCCTGTTGATGGGATAATCGTGTCAGGACAGACATCTGTCAATCAGGCAGTTATGACGGGAGAATCATTGCCTGTGGATAAAACAGTCGGTGATGAGGTATCAAGCGGAACAGTCAACCAGTTCGGTGCCTTTGAGATGAAAGCTACAAAGGTTGGAGAGGACAGCTCCATTCAGAGGATGATTAGGCTTGTACAGTCAGCAGATGCAGGCAAGGCAAAAATTGTCGGAATGGCTGACAGATGGGCAACTTGGATTGTTGTTATTGCACTTTCTGCCGCAGCGCTGACTTGGATTATCAGCGGTCAGATTATTCGTGCAGTTACCATATTGGTTGTATTTTGCCCTTGTGCGCTAGTGCTGGCAACGCCTACGGCAATTATGGCGGCTATCGGCAATGCAACGAAGCATGGATTTCTTGTACGGGAAGGCGACGCGTTGGAAAGATTGTCTAAAGTCAAAGTCATTGCCTTTGATAAAACGGGAACACTGACCTACGGAACGCCAAAGGTTATTGATGTTAAAAGTGTATCATCTGCTTACAGTGACGAAGCGGTTTATCTTCTTGCAGCGTCTGCCGAGCAATTGTCCGAACATCCCATTGGCAGAGCTATTGTAAATTCCTATAAGCAGGGACATGAAAACCACCTGATGGATGAAAAACAATTTCAAATGCTTCCGGGCAGAGGCGTTCTGGCTGATGTAAACGGAAAGAAGATAGCGGCAGGCAATAAAGAATTATTGTCAGAACAAGGAACTGCGGTAACGCACAGTCAGGATATTGACGATTACCTAAAGCAAGGCTGTACTGTGACCTATATGGCGGCAGATGGGCAGTACATCGGTTACATTGTGCTGTCTGATACACTGAGGGAAGAAAGTGGGGATATGATTGAACATCTTGTACGGCTTGGTATAACACCTGTGCTGCTGACAGGGGACCATGAAAATGCTGCAAAGGAAATGGCAGTCAGACTCAAAATATCTGAAGTACATGCAGGATGTTTACCGGAAGATAAGCTGAAATATATTGACGGGTATCAACAAAGCGGAAACCCTGTCTGTATGATTGGAGACGGTATCAATGATGCCCCCGCACTGAAAAAATCAATGGTTGGAATTGCCATGGGCGGAGTGGGCAGTGACATTGCAGTTGATGCGGCAGACATTGCCCTTGTTGATGATGAAGTAAAGGAATTGCCTCATTTGGTATCACTGTCAAAACGGATGATGACAACAATTAAGATTAATCTGACATTCTCAATGTCGCTTAATTTTCTGGCAATTATCCTTGCCATTACAGGAATTTTGAATCCTGTTGTGGGAGCTCTTGTTCACAATGCAGGCTCTGTGCTTGTAATTATAAATTCAGCTTTGCTGTTAAAATGGAAGAAAAAGTAATGGCTGTTAAATGATTGTTAAAAGGAATATTGTTTGCAAAGGCGTATTCCGATGAAAAAGCGGTGCCGTTCTTCAATAGTGATAACTGCAACGGTGATGATTTCCATTATACAACGTTGGAACGGATGCGGAATGCCATAGAGTTTTGGCTGTGGGAATACCGGGAAGGGCGCTATGTCCGATGGTCTGTGCTTGACAAAAACATTCATAAAGCCATAGGAACAATCGAATTATTTAACCGCAGGTCAGATGATTATTTTAATAATTGCGGTCTGCTGCGTCTGGATTTAAAAAGTGATTATGAACATGCCAATAACATACTTGAAATAATGTCTCTTATAATACCACCGGCATTCCCGTTATTTGACTGTCCTATGATTGCAACCAAAATTCCTCCATTTGCCACGGAAAGAAAAGAGGCAATGGAACAGATAGGATTTGCCGCTTCAGAAGAAAAACTCATTGGCGGACATGACGGAAAAGCTTATACGGAATACTATGTTTTGCATGAGTGATTTTCAGATATTATGTGATAATGATGCCTGTCCGGCTGCCAACTGCAATGGCCGGGCAGTTTTTAAATTGTGCTGCATTTATAAAAAACTACTACGCAGAAGGTATTTATGGAGAATATACGGATAATGTTTTACTGAAAGTGAATATTAAGTTACTAATAGTGAAAATAATGGCGATATTTAGCCTATATAATATCATACAAGTATTTTTGCTGTGTATCTTTTATATTATTTTTGACTGAGAAATTCCTTTATCTCTTTAAAGGTTTTACAGCTTTTAGCAATTAACTGGTTCAATTCGGCAAGCCTGTCCTCGATATCGGACTCAGGCACGGTATAATTATTTTCAACATATCTCGCCAATGTATCAATGAATGCGGCGTTCTTAGGTTTTTCTGTTAATTCAACGGAAAAAATTTTATTCAACAGTTTTCTGTTGCCGCAATTCCAAATGGCATTAATAATCGTCCGGATGTTCCGCTCGGCACACTTTACAGTCGTATGAAAATATAAAGCGATTTCAACGTATAATCCTTTGCAAATGTATGTAGTCAGGTTAGGATTTTTGATTGTAATGTCAACCCCGTATAGAATATAATCGAATCCTATATAAGAACCGTTAACGCCTAATTGCCGTAAGAGATTTTCAGTTTCCCTTTTGTAATACTCCATAACAGCGTCCTCCCCAGAATAGATTAATGAAAATTTACACATTAAACAATACAAAATTATCACAAATTTCGACATATTATGATATAAACAGGGAAGCCTGTCCATTGACGATGCATTAACTAAATGATAAAATCATAGTATCTTAAAGGAGGTATTTTGTATGAATAATTTCATTTATGACATACCGGTAAAGGTATATTTTGGGGAAAACCAGCTACGTCATCTGGGAAAAGAACTTAGCATATACGGCAAGAGAGTGCTGCTGGCATATGGAGGCGGTTCTATCAAGAAGTCAGGACTTTATGATTCTGTTATGGAAGAGATTAAGAAAGCAGGATTGGAAGTATTTGAACTTTCAGGTATTGAACCCAATCCGCGAATTGATTCAGTCCGTCATGGCGCACAGATTTGTAAAGAGCGTAACATTGACATGATTCTTGCGGTTGGCGGCGGCTCAACATTGGATGCGGCAAAATGGATGGCGGCAGGCGCATGTGTTGATTTTGACCCATGGGATTTCTTTAGCAAGTGGGCACCGGTGGAGAAAGCGCTTCCTGTGATTACCATTCTTACGCTTGCAGCCACAGGCTCGGAGATGGACTGCGGCGGTGTAATAAGCAATCCTGAGACAAAAGATAAGATTGGCCGTATGGAGAGACCGCTGTTACCGAAAGTGTCCTTCCTTGACCCGGTCTTGACCTATAGTGTCAGCAAATATCAGACAGCCTGCGGCAGTGCGGATATGCTGAATCACATTATGGAAGTATATTTTAATATGACTCCTGACCTTTATATGCTGGATTGTTTTATGGAAGGAATGATGAAAACAATCATAAAGTATGCACCTATTGCTATGGAAGAACCGGATAATTATGAAGCGAGAGCAAACCTTATGTGGACCTCTTCATGGGCTATCAATGGATTTATTGACGGAGGGAAAAATCAGTCATGGAGCTGTCATCCCATGGAGCATGAGCTTTCGGCATTCTATGACATTACCCATGGTCATGGGCTTGCCGTTTTAACTCCAAGATGGCTGAAATACTGTCTTGATGAGACAACTGTTTCAAAGTATGTACAGTATGGTGTAAATGTCTTCGGTATTGATTCATCCCTGCCGCCTATGGAAATCGCAGAGAAAAGTATTGAACTTACATCCGATTTTCTGTTTAAAACGCTTGGATTGGATGACACTCTTACTAAGCTGGGAATAGGACGGGAGTATTTTCCGGTAATGGCAAAGAAAGCCTGCTCAGATGGTATATTAAATGGGTTTAAACCACTGAATCAGGAAGATATTGAGAAAATCTTTGAGATGTGTTTATAAATAAGAAGACCCCATTGCCCTTCTTTCTTTTAAATTGACATAAGATTTCCTTTGTGCTAAGGTATTAATATGTGTATGTATAAAGTGGAGGTAGTTATTATGAGCATGATTGAAGAGTTAAAAAGCTTGGGAGTTAATACAGATGAAGCAACAATGAGAATGAACGGCAATGTTTCACTTTATGAAAGAATGCTTGTTAAGCTTTTGGGTATGCTTAAATCATCAATCGTACAGCCTGATTTCGATTGCAATAATTATACCGATATTATAGAGGCAGCACATGCAATTAAGGGAGCTTCAGGCAATTTGTCTGTTACTCCTGTTTATGAAGCCTATTCCGAAATTGTAAGGCTATTGCGTGCAGGACAGCCTGAACAGGCTAAGGAGGTCCTTAATAACATAATACCTGTTCAGACCGATATTATGAATTGTATTGAAAAATATTCATAATGATATTGCTTTTACACTTTAGAAAAAATATTTTTATGGAGAGTTGAATGGATAAAGATAAAACAATATTGATTGTTGACGATGTGGATATCAATCGTATGATATTAGCCGAAATTTTTCATGATGATTATAATATAATTGAGGCTTGTAACGGGACACAGGCAATCGAGATAGTAAATAGGGAAGTAAGCATATCTGCTGTACTTCTTGATTTAATTATGCCCGAAATAGATGGATTGGGCGTGCTCAAAGAAATGAACAGAACAGGGAAAATAAAAACTATACCTGTATTTTTGATTACTGCTGCAGACAGTGAGGAGATGCTGCTGGAGGGTTACAATCTTGGCGCCATTGATGTAGTCACAAAACCATTTATGACACAATTCCTGAAGTGCAGGGTCAATAACGTTGTGGAGCTTTATGAGCACCGAAATGAGTTGCAAAGCATTGTTGAAAAACAGATAGAACGTCTTAATAATATGAACCAGTCAGTGGTAGAAGTGCTTGCGGAAGTGATTGAGTTCAGGGATTGTGAGTCGGGAGAGCATGTAAAACGTATCTGCAGGCTTACAAAGATTCTTATGACGGAAGTAAGCAATACATATCCTGAATATCAGCTTCCGAAAGAAGAAATCGACAAAATAGTAACTGCTTCCGTACTTCATGACATAGGTAAAATTTCTATACCGGATAAAATACTTAACAAACCCGGAAGGCTGACAAAAGAAGAGTTCGAGATTATGAAACAGCATACGGTAAAGGGCTGTGAAATTCTTGAGAGGATGCCGGATATTATGGATAGCGGAGTTTACAATTACAGCTATGATATATGCAGACATCATCATGAACGCTGGGATGGAAGAGGCTATCCTGACGGACTGCAGGGAGATGATATTTCAATTTGGTCACAGGTAGTATCTGTTGCGGATGTGTATGACGCACTTACATCCGTAAGAGTATACAAAGACGCATATAGCAGTGATACGGCAATTAAAATGATAATGAATGGCGAGTGTGGTACTTTCAACCCTAAGGTGTTAAAGGTATTTGAAAATGTTGTGGGTAAATTCGGAAGCAATACTAAGACTGATGTATAATGATTGAAGGAGAGCTGCCATTTGGCAGGATACAGAGGATTATGGAAAATTTGAAGAAAATATTAATTGTTGATGATTCGGAAATAGACAGAGAGATACTGAAAAGTATTTTTGAGGATGAATTTTAAGTGATTGAGGCGGATAACGGATATTCGGCACTTGAAATCATAATGAAAGAGAAAGAACGAATCGATGCAGTATTTCTTGATGTTTCAATGCCTGTTCTTGACGGACTTAATGTTCTGCGCCTTATGCGCGAGAATGATTTTGATGATGTTCCGGTCTTTATGATTACTGCCGAGGCAACTAAAGATAATATAGAGAAAGCATCACAGTATAAGATATCCGAATTTATTAAAAAGCCTTTCGACAGAGATGAAATTTTAAGAAGACTCAGATTAAATCTCGGGGTTGCGGCAAAGCAGGAGCTTAGAGAAAGAGATGTGTCTGAAACCAGAAGATATATATCGGATTTAGAGTCGGTTTATGACAGATACCTTATGTTTTCGGGGCAGGACAAAAGGCGTGATGAGCGCAGGTATGATTTAATGAAGATATTGCTCAAAAGGAGCCCGAATGTTTCAAAGGAAACCGAGCTTGACAGGTTTAAAGTGGAACTTATAAGTAAAGCGGCATATTTATGTAATATTGGAAATATGCTTGTTCCCGATATTCTGTCAGAAGGGCAGAAAGATAACGAAAAAGACGGAAGCGATGCCAATACTGAGCATACCATATTTGGGGCTGAACTGATACGTCTTAATTATTCCAAGTACTGCAGGTATTTTGTGCAGATTTGCAGCGATATGTGTCTGCATCATCATGAACGGTATGACGGAACAGGATTTCCACATGGCATCAGCGGCAGTAACAATGCTGCCTATACACAGCTGTGCGGACTTGTGGACAGGTTTGACAGACAGTTTTTTAATTATAATGAGCATAATAGTATACAGTTTGACCTTGTTATCAGTAGCCTTGCAAAGGATATCGGGGCATTCGGTGACAATGTGTTTGCTTTGCTCAAAGACAGTAAAAATGACATAATCAGGTACTATCAGGAAAATTATTTGTAATTATTATGAAATGAGCAATGACTAATGAAACGGAAAACAATTAAATTTTTAAAAGGCAGCTTTGTCAGTATTATTGTCATATGCATAGTGGTGTTTGTCTGGATGACCTTATTTATGGCAAAAGAAACACAGCAGACAATCATAGAAGTAAGTGACATTTATATGTCAGAAATGAACACTCAGGTTCAGCAGAAATTCAGTTCAATTGTAAGCCTGCGAATGGTTCAGCTTGAAGGAGTATATAAACGTACGCCTCCGTATACGGAAGGCAATAGAGATAACATGATGGAACAACTAAAAATCAGTGCAGAAATCAGAAACTTTTCTTCACTTGGATTTTTAGCGGAAGACGGCGAAATTGAGACAGTTTATGGCGAGCAAATACATTTGGTTGATTACAGCGATGCATTTGCTTCTTTAAAAAACAATGGAAGTATTGTAGCCCAGGGATGCAATGACAGTGGGGAAACTGTCTTGATTTTGGGAATGGAAGCCGTTTATTCCATGGAAAGCGGACAGAAAAGCGTCGCTTTGATAGCCGGTATTCCTATGGAATATTTGAATGAGGCGCTGTTTCTTGACGTTGATGAAGAGGGAATGTATTTCCATATAATTGACAGCGATGGGGATTTTATCATAAAGAACAACAATGTTGCTGAAGACAATTATTATGAGCGTATTATTTCAGGATATGATAGCAGCAATATAAAAGAACGTGAGGAGTTTGTGGAAGAGCTGAAAGAAGCAATCGGTATACGTGATGATTATTCTGCGACGCTGATGTTTCTTGGTGAAGAGCGGCATATATACTGTTCACCTATTTCAGAAAGCTCTACATGGTATCTTATATCTGTAATGCCTGAAAAGTCCCTGTCAGAGTCCATTGCCAGTCTGGATACGCTGCGTATTTCGATTATGATTGGTTCAGGACTTGTTATTCTGGTAAGTATGTCGATTATTTTTATAGTATATTACAGGATATCACAGCATCAGATAAGGTCCCTTGCTGTGGCAGAACATGAAGCTGTAAGGGCTAACAAGGCTAAGAGTGAATTTCTTTCCAGCATGAGTCACGATATTCGTACTCCGATGAATGCCATCATAGGGATGACGGAAATTGCGTCTAAGAATATGGAAAATCCTGTGCGAATGGAAGAATGTCTGAAAAAAATAAAATTGTCCAGCAAGCATTTATTAGGATTGATTAACGATGTTCTCGATATGTCAAAGATAGAGAGCGGAAAAATGGTTCTGAATGAAAGTTCTTTGTCTTTAAGATATGTTATGGATGATATTGTAAATATTATACAGCCTCAGATTAAAGCGAGAAAACAGTACTTTGATATATTTATCAGTGATATTATATCGGAGAATGTATATTGTGACGGAGTCCGTCTGAATCAGGTGCTTATTAACCTGTTGTCAAATGCCGTTAAATTCACCCCTGAAGAAGGAAGAATTGATGTGTATATGTATAAGGAAAACTCTCCAGAAGGGGAAGATTATGTACGCACTCATATACGTGTAATTGATACGGGAATCGGAATGTCAAAGGAATTTCAGAAAAAGATTTTTGATACCTTTACAAGAGAGGAAACTGAGCAGGTTCAGCAGATTGCAGGAACAGGCCTTGGTATGTCAATCACAAAATCCATTGTGGATTTGATGAATGGAAGCATTGAAGTTCATAGTGAGCTTGAAAAGGGAAGTGAGTTCCATGTTACGGTGGATTTGAGAAAATCCATAAAGGAGAGCGATATGAAGCTTCCTGCATGGAATATTCTGGTAGTGGATGACAACGAGCAGCTATGCTCCAGTGCCGCCGCTAATCTTAAGGAGCTTGGCGTCAATGCAGAATGGACATTGGACGGGCAGCAGGCAGTACATATGATAGAAGAGCGTCATAATAAAAATGACGACTATCATTTTGTTCTTATGGATTGGAAAATGCCTAATATGGACGGTATAGAAACAATGCGGACAATCCGTCAGCGCGTGGCGCGGGAAATTCCTGTTTTTCTGGTATCTGCATATGATTGGAGCGAAATCGAGGATGATGTGAATCCATCTCTGATAGAAGGCTTTATATCTAAACCGCTTTTCAAGTCAACGCTGTTTGAACGGCTGAGTCAGTACATGGGCACTCAGGAAGATAAAGATGAACAAAATGAACAAACAGTGGATTTCAAAGGAAAGCATATTCTTTTGGCGGAGGATATTGATATAAATTGGGAGGTTGCATATGAGATTCTTTCCTAAGTAGGTTTGGTGCTTGAACGTGCAGTTAATGGTAAAGAGTGTGTTGAGAAATTTGAAAATTCTCAGGTTGGATTTTATGATGCAATCTTAATGGATATACGTATGCCTGTTATGAACGGATACGATGCCACAAAGGCTATCAGACAGCTTGAAAGAGCTGACAAGGATTTGCCTATTATTGCCATGACAGCAGATGCATTTTCGGATGATGCACAGTATTGTGTTGATTGCGGAATGAACGGACATTTGCCAAAGCCCATTGATATAAAAGAATGTATGCGTATGCTGCAGCGTTTTCTGAGTTAAGTATATTTCAAGGCTCGCGGCTTGCCTGTGAGTCTTGAAATAATTACGGAAACAGACATTTATTGGGATTCTGCAGATGAATCAGAACCGCATACACTGAGTATGTGCTTCTTGATTGCCTGAAAGCTTTCTGCGCTGATGTCATGTTCCATCTTACAGGCATCGGCAATGGCAATTTCGGGATTTACGCCAAGATAAATCAGCCAGCCGGATAAAATAGTATGTTTTTCATATACTAATTCAGCTGCTTCCTTTCCGGCATCGGTCAAAGTGATGTAACCCTTATCGGATATGTCAATGTAATTTTTGCTGCGAAGATTTTTCATTGCGACACTGACGCTGGCTTTTGAGAAGGATAATTCATTTGCAATATCGATAGAACGTACAACCGGAAGCTTTTTGTTCAGTATCAGTATAGTTTCCAGATAGTCTTCAAGCGATTCCTCGGATTTGTGTTTGATATAGTTCATTATTGGCTCTCCTGTTTCCTGATATTCTATATCGTAACATTACGGTCAGTTAATTGCAAGTTTTTTGTCGGTATACATTTTCTGGATTGCGGGCGGCAGCAATGTTTTGGCATAGGGAGAAAACAAAATGATTTATGATACAGCCATAATTGGCACAGGTCCGGCAGGTGTATCTGCCGCATTGAACTTAAAGATTTACGGAAAAAACTTTATATGGATTGGCAGCAGGAATTTAAGTGACAAAATCACCAAGGCGGAGCGCATTTCAAATTATCCCGGTTTCATAGATGTGTCGGGAAAAGAACTGAATGAGGCATTTCGGAAACAGGTGGATGCCATGGGAATTGACATTGTGGAGCAGATGGTCAGTTCTGTTATGCCGTTTGAAAAGCATTATGCACTGATGGCTGGAAGTGATTTTTACGAAGCCAAAACAATTATTTTGACAACAGGAACTGTCATTAAAGGCACAATACCCGGTGAAAGTGAGAGGGTGGGGAAAGGTGTCAGCTACTGCGCAACCTGTGACGGCAGTTTATATCGGGGTAAGGCGATTGCCGTAATATGTAATGCCTCCAGATTTGAGCATGAAGTAGAATATCTTGCGGGAATTGCCGGCAAGGTTTATTATTTTCCGCTGTACAAGGATGCAGGAATAACAGCAGATAATACTGAAATTATGACTGAAAGAGTTATTGAAATTTTAGGTGAAGACCGTGTTGAGGCTGTTAAGCTTCGCAGCGGCGAAACCATTGATGTTGATGGGGTGTTTTGCCTGCGGGATGCCATTGCGCTTTCGGCGTTGCTGCCGCAAATAGAAGCAGAGAATGGACATATTGTGGTGGACAGAAACATGGCAACCAATCTTCCCGGCGTTTATGCTGCGGGAGACTGTACAGGGCGTCCTTACCAGTACACTAAAGCCGTAGGGGAGGGCAATGTGGCAGCCCACAGCGTTGTGGAATATTTGTCCCATATGATGTAATTATAAATATATTGTGTAATGGAAAGAAATATGGAAAGAAATGATGTAATTTTTTCATAATATCTTCCCAAATGAGTTCAATTTGTGATATAGTCATAAAAGAGGACTATGTATATTAAGTCACTGCAAACTGCGTGCTGTATAATTTTATATTATCAGGAGGAAAAACAATGAAAATTACCAAAACACAGCTTACCCCTGCAAAATGTGCCCTTGATTTGGGAGACGGAAGCGAGAGAGGACTGTATGTCAATCAGGACTACATCCTGAGAAAGCTGGGAAGACCACACAGAGGAATTAACATTATGTATTGTTATTATCCTTTTGAGGAAAAATGGCCTCAGAGAGTAAGTGAGGCATATAAGGATGCAGATGTATCTTTTGCATGGGACTATCCTTATGACGATTATTTTCCGTATCTGGGTGGTATTGACGGAAATCGTGACGGAGAGCCGTTTACCTGTATGCGTGATATCAGAAGACACGGACAGGAGGTTGTACTTACACTTACATGTGACCCGAATGTGACAGATGAACAGATTATAGCCATTGCCAAGGATTTAGTTCCGTTTGGACGTATGATGCTCAGACTTAACCATGAGGCCACAGGAGACTGGTTTTCATTTACCAAGAGAACAGATTATCAGGGCGTTGCCGATTTCTATGTAAGATTTTGCAAAATTCTTAAGGAATATGCGCCTAATGTAAGAACAATACTTTGTATAGGAACCGTGCCTGATATGGATTCGGAAGAAATCGAGAAAGAGAAGGAATTCAGTGAAGCGGTAAAGGCAACTGATATATGGTCTATTGACCAATACCTGTCCCTTAATTACGGCTGGCCATACGAAGTGGCATTAAAGACAAACGAGCGTCATAAAAGGACGGACACCAAGTATGTATATGATATAACCAAAAAAGGCTATGAGCGTTTCAAATACATAAACGGCGGTGTGACAAAACCTATGCTTATATCTGAGTTTAACGCTGACGGTGATGTTACGGGTCCGTTTGAGCAGGTTGAGACAGTTAAGGAGTTCTGCAAATATCTTAAAGAGGACAAGGAAGACTGGTTAAGCGGATTCACATTCTATCAGTTCAGGGATGACGGAAGACTGGGACTTGAGATAACAGACCCTAATAACAGTGATGTAGGCGTAGAGCAGCCTATTTTGGGATTCTACAAAGAGCTGATTCAGGAGGATATTTTCAAACCGGGAATAAAAGATGTTGACGGGGCATCACTGCCTGCGACACTCCGTTGGGGAAGCTCAGAGGATTCAGAGGGAATTGCAATAGAGGTTGAGCTTGAGAAGAATCCTGTGTTTGCCGAAGCTTATTTTGAGGGAAGCCTTGTAGATGCCAACCTTATGATGGAAATCAACGGACAGTGGTTCTATAAAGCACCGGGAGTTAAGTTTGTAGATTTTATGCCTGCATTTTTTGACCGCAAAATTGAAGGCCCTGTCAAGATAAAGCTTAACATATTTGCGCCTCCTGCAACAGGTGAAAATGACCCTTCACAGGGAGAGGACTGGCTTACCAACTATTATTATGAAATTAAGGAGCTTCCAAGACTCCGTTTCGAGTTCGAGCCGGTTATGTAATTGACTTACATTAACTAATGAAGTTATTGCTGTATTCAATAATATAACAGCAAAAAGGACAATCCGTTTTGGATTGTCCTTTTTATGTAAATTGTATTTATCAGGTTTCCAAGTTCTGTTGAACTACATCTGCTCCGATATTGGTATCAAGTTCATCATCCATATCAGTTCTGAAAGGCGAAGCAGCCAATCCGTTGCCGCCGAATAATGTAGGGTTGCAGTAATTGCTCCAACAATATCTTGCATATACGGGATTATCAACCTTGCCTGAACTGAATTCAACGGAAGTCTCTTTAACTTTAATGTGGGCAGGATAAAATATTTTATCTTCTCCTGCAATCTCATAATATTCAGGCTCTCCCTTGAGTACAAGACCGCCCTTGCAATGCTTGAAAAATGTCTCAATGACGCTGCCGCGGATTTCTTTGCGGGTAAATATAGGACCGAAAGCGTCCTCCTCATCAATAATTCCATAAGGGCTTAACTCTGCCTGAAGCGCCAGACGGTACCCTACAGGCCCTTTATTGACAGGATGGATTTCACTGAACTGTCCGCAGTCAGGAATAACAGCTATGCCTGTATTATCAAGACTGTCAAATACGTTCATCTGTGCCTCACGAAGTATAGGCCAGTTCTTAAAGTCCGGACTTCCTGAATATCTGTGCATAGGAAGCTGAGTTATAATGAAAGTAAGAGTGTCATCACCCCAATCCCTGCGCCACAGCTTAATAAGATTAGTGAGAAGTCTGTCATACATTCTAGGACGTATATCGTCATTCTCGCCCTGATAATATATAAATCCCTGAAGTGTGTAAGGACATATCTTTCTAATCATCTGCCAATACTGACCGGTAGGTCTGAACTGGTTAAAATTATTAATAGGTCCCGGCCATTTGCATTCGCCGATAATTTTCTGGGCTTCAAACCAGTCTGTGTCAGGATGCTCGGCAAAAAGCTTCTGGGAGCGCACATTCCAAGCTGTGTCATACTCCACATATTCGTCGTAATCTTTTTTCTGCTGCTCCATACTTATGCCTTCATTGCGCTCATCGAACTCATCCATATAGATACGTGTCTGCTCATCTGCCATAATGGATTCGCGGTCCATCCAGCAGCTTGCAGATGTGCCGCCCCAGTTACAGCCGATAATACCAATGGTGACGCCAAGGTCGTTGGCTAATTTTTCTGCAAAAAGATAACCTACGGCGGACCATGTGCCGAACTCTTCGTCATCGGATAACTGCCATAAGGCCTTGTCAAAAGCCTCATAGTATTCCTGATTTACATAAGGATATTTCGGCGTATAGAAAAACCTTACATTCGGGTTGGGAGACTGGCTTACTCTGTTCCAGTCAGTACAGTTCTGCAGTTCAAATTCCATGTTGGACTGTCCGCCGGCAAGCCACACTTCACCTACTGCAATATTGGAAAGTGTAACCTTGCAATCCTGACATACGGCGGTAAGTGTAAGGTTGACAGATGCCTCCATAGGAGAAAGCTCAGTCTGCCAATTACCGTCTCCGTCAGCGCAAGCAGTGACCTCCTGACCGTTAAATTTGATTTCAACAAGAGCACCGGCAGCTACATTTCCGAATAATTTTACCGGTTTCCGGCGCTGTAACACCATATTATCAGTGAAAACAGCAGCAAGTATTTTTTTGTTCATTTGTCTCCTCCACATGAAAAGCGAAGAATCGTAGCGGTTCTCCGCAGAATAAGCTTCTAAAACCTTGTGTATATTATACACCATTTGTTATTTTTCGTCCACCCCAAGTGTTATATTTGGTATATATTAATATCTTTGCCGTCCCGTACAAATACAGGGATGATATCAAGCGGTGCATCAACAATTACATTCTGACCCCCGTCAAAAATTTTGCCTGAGGAGGCATCCTTCCAACGGCATCCGTCAGGAAGATAAACAGAGCGTGTGAAGGTCTGCGCCTCCATAATCGGTGCCACAAGTATATCCGAACCAAACATGTATTCATCTTCATAGCTCCAGCAGGCTTTGTCCTCAGGAAAATCATAGAAAAGAGGACGCATTACAGGTGTTCCGTGAAGGTGTGCCTCCATCATACAGTTTCTTATATAATCACGCAGGTTTTCCCTTATGAGAAGAAATTTTTTCATAATCTCATAATTGTCCTCGCCAAAGCTCCATACCTCGTTGTCCTGACCTGAGGAGAATGTTCTTACGCCGTCAATATATTCCACTTCCCTTTCATAGTAAGGAAGTCTTTCTCCATGAAGACGGAATACAGGACAGAATGCACCCCATTCAAACCATCTGACAAGTAATTCCCTAAATTCAGGATTCTTGCCGTCTCCACCTACAAATCCGCCGATGTCGCTTGTCCACCAAGGGATTCCGGCAAGTCCCATTGAAAGTCCCGCCTGAAGCTGTTCGCGGAAAGCCCTGAATGTGGAACATATATCTCCTGACCAGGTAAGTGTACCGTATTTCTGGCTTCCTGCCCATGCGCATCTTACAAGACTCATAACATCTTTTTCACCTACTGATTTAAGACCATCATAAAATCCCTTGGCGTACATTACAGGATAAATGTTGGTGCATTGAAGAGCGGGACCTGCATAATATCTGAAAACATCAAAATCATATGGACCGTATTCAGGCTCAGCCTCATCAAGCCAGAAGCAGTGAATGCCCTTGTCGTAATAATTTTCTTTACAGCGTTCCCACACAAACTGCCTTGCGCCGGGATGTGTGGCATCAAAGAAAGTGGTATCGCCCATCCAGTTCATATGAAATCCGGAAGCCCGGTCGGTTTTAACCAGATAGCCGCGGTCATTCATCTCACCGTAATTGACGGATTTTTCGTCTATTGTAGGCCATACGGAAACAGCAAGCTCAACACCAAGCTCCTTAAGCTCTTTGACCATTCCCTCAGGGTCAGGCCAGTCCCTTGGCTCAAAACGGAAATCACCCTGTCTGGTCCAATGGAAAAAGTCAATTACGACCACATCCATAGGAAGCCCGCGCCTTTTATGTTCACGGACAACATTCATAAGCTCATCCTGTGTTCTGTAACGCAGCTTGCACTGCCAGAAGCCCAGACCGTATTCAGGCATCATAGGCGAAAAGCCTGTTGCCTTGGCATAGTTCTCTTCAATTTCCGCAGGAGTGTCTCCGGCAGTAATGAAATAATCAAGTTTCTTGGTACTCTTGGAAGTCCATTCTGTTTTATTGGTTCCGAATACGGCAGTTCCGACGGCAGGGTTGTTCCATAGAAAACCGTAGCCTCTGCTTGAAATATAGAAAGGCACGCTTGCCTGACTGTTGCGGTGGCAAAGCTCAAGGATTGCTCCCTTTTTGTCAAGGCTTTTATCCTGATACTGTCCCATACCGTATATGTGTTCATCGTCAAATGCTTCAAATCTTGCCGCCAGAGAATAGTCGCTTGTACCTGTAATAGGCTTAAGCTCCCTGCCCTCAACCCGCAGAGGCACGCTGTAGCGGTCAATTCTGTCACGGTTGCGCCAGTATTCCTCGGTGAGAAGCTCATCCTTCTGGTTATAAAAGGAAATCCATCCCTCAAATGAAACCTTGGCAGTTATCTTACCATTGGTGACGGATGCCTCTTTGGCAGTCTGGCAGTGTTTTTTAATCTCTTCCTCAGTATGCCACCAAGGCTCTGTGACATCTGTTTCACTGATAGTGATTTGACTGTCCGTAGTCACAGGCTCAATAGTAAGCGCCCAGTCATTACTGTCCATAACGCTTTCCTTTGTCATGCGGACGCGAAGGGAATTTTCACCCCAAGGTGTAATCATAACAGTGGCGGAACCGTATTCTATTAATAAGGAATTGTCCTTCTGCGAAAATCTCATAATAACCTCCATGGTTTCAATGATATAAATATAATTATATTTTACATAACTTAAGGG
This sequence comes from uncultured Butyrivibrio sp., assembly GCA_964414835.1. GTDB lineage: Bacteria > Bacillota > Clostridia > Lachnospirales > Lachnospiraceae > Eshraghiella. Next base: position 17,823 of record CAYPWY010000014.1, read on the forward strand.
CGCCTCTCAAGATAAAAGATAATATTTTTTTGCATACTATATTAATGGGATTTTATATTAAAAATTTAAGATTCAGTCAGACTGTTTCAGTATAACATAAAATAAGCAAAAAAATTTTAAATTATGCTTGACTTTTATAGAATATATGTTATAGTACAAATATAACAAACATAACATATAGTTTTAAATTATCAATTTGGTTATAATACAGTAATGGGAGGGAATGTTATGAATATACAGAAATTTACCCAGAAATCAGTTGAGGCATTGCAGGATTGTGAGAAGTTAGCATATGAATACGGTAATCAGGAGGTTGACCAAGAGCATCTTTTGAGGGCATTGGTGGACCTTGACGACAGCTTAATTGCCAATCTTCTTGAAAAGATGGGCGTTGATATGTCCGCTTTTAAATCAGAAGCGGATGCTGCAATAAACCGCAAAACCAAGGTGTCAGGTGACGTGGAGCTGCATATAAGTCAAGCGCTTAACAAAGTTCTTTTGTGCGCCGAGGATGAAGCTAAGAAAATGGGCGACCAGTATGTTTCGGTTGAACATATTTTCCTTACAATGATTAAATATCCCAATAAAGAAACAGGAGCTGTGTTCAAAAATTTCGGAATAGACAGGGATGGATTCCTTAAAGCGCTTTCACAGGTGCGCGGCAGCCGTCAGGTTACAAGCGATAATCCGGAGGCCACATATGATACATTGAAAAAATACGGTGTTGATTTGGTTGAACGTGCTAAGGCGCAGAAGCTTGACCCGGTAATAGGAAGGGACGGAGAAATCCGTAATGTTATAAGAATTTTGTCGAGAAAAACCAAGAATAATCCGGTGCTTATCGGTGAACCCGGCGTAGGTAAAACCGCGGTGGCGGAAGGACTTGCACAACGCATTGTTCACGGAGATGTTCCGGAAGGGCTTAAGGATAAAACTATTTTTTCTCTGGACATGGGAGCCATGGTAGCAGGAGCAAAGTATCGCGGAGAGTTCGAGGAACGCCTTAAAGCCGTTCTTGATGAGGTAAAGAAAAGCGAAGGAAGAATCATTCTTTTTATAGATGAACTGCACACAATTGTCGGAGCAGGCAAAACAGAAGGCTCCATGGACGCAGGCAATATGCTTAAACCAATGCTTGCAAGAGGTGAACTGCACTGTATAGGGGCAACCACTCTTGACGAATACCGCAAATATATAGAGAAGGATGCGGCGCTTGAGAGGCGTTTTCAGCCTGTTATGGTTGATGAGCCGTCAGTTGAGGATACAATCTCGATTCTCAGGGGAATTAAAGAGAGATATGAGGTGTTCCATGGAGTGAAAATAGCAGACAACGCACTGGTGGCAGCGGCACAGCTTTCACATCGGTATATTTCAGACAGATTTTTACCTGATAAAGCCATAGACCTTGTGGATGAAGCATGCGCACTTATTAAAACCGAGCTTGACTCAATGCCGGCAGAGCTTGATGAGCTTTCCCGTAAAGTTATGCAGCTTGAGATTGAAGAAGCTGCATTGAAAAAAGAGACTGATGAGGTAAGCAAAAAGAGGCTTGCTGAGCTGCAGTCGGAGCTTGCGGGCTTAAGAGACGACTTCAATTCAAAAAAAGCCCAGTGGGATAATGAAAAATCTTCTGTGGACCGTCTCAGTAAACTTCGCGAAGAGATAGAAGAGGTCAACAATCAGATTCAGATGGCAAAGCGTGAGTATAATCTTGAAAAAGCCGCTGAACTGCAATATGGTAAGCTTCCGTCTCTGGAGAAAGAGCTTGCCGCAGAGGAGAAAAAGGTTGGCGAAAAGGATTTGTCGCTTGTGCATGAATGTGTAAGCGACGAGGAAATAGCCAGGATTGTGTCGCGGTGGACAGGAATACCTGTATCGAAGCTTAACGAAAGCGAACGTAACAAGACACTCAATCTGGCAGAGGAGCTTCACCGCAGAGTAATAGGGCAGGATGAAGGTGTGACTAAGGTTACGGAGGCTATTATGCGTTCACGTGCCGGAATTAAAGACCCAAAGCGCCCAATCGGTTCATTTCTTTTCCTTGGACCTACAGGCGTAGGTAAGACAGAGCTTGCCAAGACTTTAGCACAGAGTCTTTTTGATGATGAAAACAATATTGTCCGCATTGACATGAGCGAGTATATGGAGAAATACTCTGTATCAAGACTTATCGGAGCGCCTCCGGGATATGTAGGATATGAGGAGGGCGGACAGCTTTCCGAAGCGGTAAGGCGTAAACCATATTCCGTTGTACTTTTTGATGAGATTGAGAAAGCGCATCCTGATGTTTTCAATGTACTTCTGCAGGTGCTTGATGACGGAAGAATTACTGACTCCCAGGGAAGAACCATAGATTTCAAGAATACCATCATAATACTGACATCCAATATCGGTTCCCAATACCTTCTTGACGGAATTGAGGCTGACGGCAGCATCAGCGGCGATGCCGAAAATGCGGTTATGAATGATTTAAGAAATCATTTCAGACCGGAGTTTCTTAACAGGCTTGATGAGGTGATTATGTTCAAACCTTTGTCAAAGGATAACATCGGCAGCATAGTGGGGCTTATGGTAAAAGAACTGAACAGAAGGCTTGAAGCCCGTGAACTCAGCGTTGAACTCAGCGAAAAAGCCGTTCACAACATAGCTGATAACGGTTATGACCCTGTATATGGCGCAAGACCGCTTAAGCGGTACATCCAGAAAACGGTTGAAACCTTAAGTGCAAAACTTATCCTTCAGGGAGGCGTAGCTGCCGGAGATGTCATCTATATAGATGTGTCAGAAGACGGAAGCCTCTTTGCAGGGAAAAAATAAAATCTGAATAAAAAAATCAAGATGAAAGAAAAATAAAATAAAGCCTCCGGAATTGGTCCGCACCCGTTTTACCTCAGTGGCAGCTCCGATTCCGGAGGTTGTTTTATGTGATAGGCATTGTGTTTAAACAAACTGGTTTGTAACGGAGTTATACCTGTAATTAATTGCTGACAGCTTATCACAAAGAAAAACTCTGTCCACTTGGTACTTATCACAGAAATCATCAAGGTTTGCACACTCATCACGAAGCTTGGTGTTGACATAGCTCAGTAAAATTACCGGGTCTGTTGGAAGTGGGTTCATATTGCTATCCTCCTTTGTTTCATTGCCGTTGTTTTCACCTATTATACACAAATCCGTCTGGAATATCAACATGACCTGTCAAAGCAAAAAAAATTGATATATGAACAAGAAATGAAATTGAGATAAAAGTGGTTACAAGGGAAACAAATTGACAATGCTCTGTCCATAATATAAAATAATTATGTGAAAAGGGCAGTCGGAGAGTAATTAAAAGAGGGGAATTTTATGTCAAATAAAAAACGTATAATAATCGGAATTGCTGCTTTTGTGGCAATTATAGTAGTGGCTGTTGTGGTTTTTGTGATAAAACTTCATTCTTCAGGTGTACATATTTATAGGAATCTGGGAAATATCAATATTACTAAAGAATGCTGGTACTTTGACGAAAACGGACAGAACGGGACAGCCGTTGTAACTATTTCAGGCTCCGTAAATTCTAATAAAGGTGTGTTTGAGGGGACAATAAGCGTTGACAGGGACAGTGAACTTCACACTAAACTTGCAGACATACCTGAAAGCGGCAGCAATATATGTAATTTTGTTGCACTTAAAGACGGTAATGATTACGGTGAAGAATATCCTGATGAATACATAATTTTGTATTACGGAACTCTTTTTGATTATGACGACGACAGGCTTGTACCTGACCTTAATTATGAATATAAGGTATATCTTAATGACGATGGTACATTTGTGCTTGCTGCTATGAAATATGATGATGAAGGGCAGCAGGTATACCGGTTTACAGTCATAAACGCACCTGATGAGGAAACGGCTGCTGAATGGTTTGAAATTCAAAGAGATTTGCCGTAAAATGATTTTACTTCGTACATATGTATTTTTACGGTGGTGTTAGCGAATACGGATAATCATACCGATAGTGCATACAGCAATAAATAAGACTTGTTGTTGAATTTCTTTTCAAAATCGAATATACTATAAGTTATGTAGCGTTCAAAACCTTCTGAACAGAAAGGAAATTCCAATGGCAGAGAAAAATAATAAATCCGGCGGCGGTTTTTTTGACATAATTATATATGGTATGATGATTGTTGCAGTGGTGTATGTGATTATCCAGTGTATTCTCGGCAACAATAATGCGGTTCATTTTAAGCTTACACTTGGAATATGGATAATTCTTGCGGTGGCAGTGGCAGACTTTATCGGACCGGTTGTGACGGGGCGGTTCGGCAACATTCCATCAAAGGGCGCTCAATTATATACGGTGTATGCGCTTATGGATGCACTTATGTATACCGGTTTGTATATGTTTGTAATAAACATAAGCATGACCAAGGAGCCTCTTCATTACATATTCCTTGGAATTTCGGCGGCACTTTTTGCGGCCAAGACAGTAGTGTACAATAAATTCCAAACAATACTTAAAGAAACTGCGGTTGCAGAGATGATTGACAAAGAAGAAGCCGAGGATGATGAGGATAATATAGAGGTTGATACTCTGGACGAAGACGATTCGGACGACCTTAAAATTATAGTTTACAGAAATAAGTAGACGTAACCTGCATATATATTATTAATTATTATTATATATGTGCAGGTTTTTATGTGGGAAAAAAGACTGGCTGCTATTGTCATGTGCGGACTGCTTTGTTTTGCTGCCATACTTATACTGGAAAAGGACACACCTCCCGGAACCATAGAATTTGTATCCGGCAAAAATTATTACGAGAAGACGGTTGCCATAACCTTTGATGACGGACCGTCAGCGAAAACCACTGCCAGACTCCTTGACGGTCTTAAGGAAAGGGGAGTAAAGGCGACTTTTTTTGTTGTGGGAGAAAATGCTGCCAATAACAAAGACCTTATAAAGAGAATGTATGATGAGGGGCATATTATCGGCAATCATACATACACACATGTGGAGCTTACCAAGCTGTCCAAGACGGCTGCTATCAATGAGATTACCAAGACTAACGAGCTTATTGAGGAAATTACGGGAGAGCCTGTAACCTTTATAAGACCGCCATGCGGCTCATGGGATGAAGCGCTGTATTTTGATGTTGATATGACGCCTGTGTTTTGGAGCGTTGACCCAAAGGATTGGTGCACAGAGGATGTTACCGCTGTTGTCAGCCGCGTTATGGGAGATACTGTGGACGGGGATATTATACTTTTTCATGATATATATGACAGTTCAGTGACGGCGGCACTTGAGGTTATAGACAGACTGCAAGCTCAGGGATATAAATTTGTCACAATAGATGACATATTAATTGAATGACAAACCCCTTAAAATATGTTAAAATATTAGAATATATTATGAATACAACAGCTTTATGAGGTACGATTATGGATTTGTTTGATTATATGCGTCAGGACAATATGAAAAAGGAATCTCCGCTGGCTTCAAGGATGAGACCGGATACGCTTGATGAGGTGGTGGGGCAGAAGCATATTATCGGACCGGATAAGCTGCTTTATCGTGCAATTAAGGCGGACAAATTAAGCTCGGTTATATTTTACGGCCCGCCGGGAACAGGCAAAACCACACTTGCCAAGGTAATTGCCAATACCACAAGTGCCGAATTCTGCCAGATTAACGCAACTGTTGCAGGTAAAAAAGACATGGAAGAGGTGGTGGAGCATGCTAAGGAGAGGATGGCTTCACAGGGACGCAAAACCATTTTGTTTGTGGACGAGATTCACCGCTTTAATAAGGGTCAGCAGGACTATCTGCTTCCGTTTGTGGAGGACGGAACGATTATATTGGTCGGTGCAACAACGGAAAATCCCTATTTTGAGGTCAACAGCGCGCTTATATCCCGTTCCATAGTATTTGAGCTTAAGCCTCTTGAACAATCAGATATAGAAGCACTTATACGCAAGGCTGTTTATGATACCCGGAAAGGTATGGGAAGCTATAATGCTCTGATAGATGACGATGCTGTGGAATTTCTGGCAGATATGGCTAACGGAGATGCAAGGCAGGCACTTAATGCCGTGGAGCTTGGGGTTATGTCGACGCCTGTTGATAATGACGGACATATACATATAACGCTTGATGTGGCATCTGAATGTATCCAGAAAAAGGTTATCAAGTACGACAAAAAGGGCGACAATCATTATGATACCATTTCAGCCTTTATAAAAAGCATGAGGGGTTCGGATCCTGATGCGGCGCTTTATTATCTTGGAAGAATGTTATATGCAGGAGAAGACCCGAAATTTATAGCCAGACGTATTGTTATCTGCGCCAGTGAAGATGTGGGCAATGCTGACCCGCAGGCGCTTGTTGTGGCAGTGTCGGCATTTCTTGCGGTGGAACGTATAGGAATGCCTGAGTCGAGGATTATTCTGGCACATGCCTGTACATATGTGGCAACAGCGCCCAAAAGTAATTCAGCTATTGCAGGAATAGACGAGGCAATGAATTACATACGTGAAAACGGAACCTATAACGTTCCGCCATATCTGAAGGATGCCCATTATGCAGGAGCTGCAAAGCTCGGCAGGGGACTTGATTATAAATATGCCCATGATTATCCAAATCATTATGTGAAACAGCAGTATCTGCCTGACGAAGCGGCAGGAACAGTGTTTTATCATTCCTCAGGCAACGGATATGAGAAAAAAATCAATGAGCATATGGAATATATACGCAGAGAAGCCGACAAATAATGTTGCGGATTGAACCGGCTTTGTGTATAATAAAAAGATATAGTAGTTATCATAGTGGGTGATTGTGCCTGCCTGAATGAATGGAGAACCAATGAAGGAGCAGATTAACAGATTTGCCAGAGGCGTTTTTGAATATGAGACTGCGGTAATCCGTATTAAGGACAGCTTAATAGATGCTGTTGTTGATAAGAATAGAGAGTACGTTGGTGTTATTGAGTTTGAAGAGGCAACAGATAAAAATCTCAAGGGTATAATTTATACTGACAACGACAAGGTGCTGCTTAAGTCTAACACCTTTTTTGGCAATAAAGTAAGAGCTGAATATGAAGTTGACTGCAAAGATGCTCTTAACGGTGACGTCATTGAGGGTGTATTTAATATTGTCAGCAATGGCGGGGAGAAAAGTATTCCGTATACTTTCAGAGTGGAGGCAGGCTCTCATGACAGCTCTGTGGGGGTAGTGCGCAGCCTGTCCCAATTTGCAGACTTGGCAAAAACCAATCCACTGGAGGCTCTTAAGCTTTTTGAAGCAGAGGATTTTGAGGATGTATATATTGGTGATGATATGACTCTTCGCTGTGTATATGAAGGACTCTGCAAAGGAGCGGATGCCCGTTCCGGTATGGAGGAATTTCTTATAGCAATCCACAAAAAAAGTACAATCAACATAACTCTGCCTAAGAAATCAGAGCTTTTTCGTGACCTCACATCCAATTATAAGGACACGATAATGGTGGAGCGTGATTCATGGGGATTTATGGACGTAAGTGTATATACGGACGCTCCGTTTATAAGGCTTGACAGAACCGTTATAGAGTCAGAGCTTTTTGCAGGCGGAAAATATGAACTGGCATATATTATAGATGTAAGCAAGCTTCATCCTGGTAATAATTACGGTCAGATTGTTTTTGAAACCATATGCAAACGTAATGTTTTTACGGTTCAGGTAATTAACGGCGGCTTGTCGGAGGAAGCGCACAAACGCCATAAGATACGAAAGCTTGACGGCGAGCTGATGACACTTTACATACGTTTCAGAACTCATAAAATTAATGTATCCGACTGGATGAGAGAGTCGCGGATTATACTTGAGACAATAAGGGAAACCGATGATTCATCTCCGTTTTACAGACTGGCGCTGGCACAGATATATATTGCAGGTCATAAGGATGAGCTTGCCAAGGAGCTTATAGAGAATGTCAAGGATGAGATTAATGCGGAGGCAGTGACGGAATATCCGCTTTACTGCTATTTTATCTATGTTAATACTCTTTACAATAAAGACAGGGCATATTCCAAAAGAGCCGCGGCTGTTGTGAAGGAATGTTACCGTGTAAGCGAGGACTGGCGTGTTCTGTGGACGCTTCTTTTTATGGACAAGGAGCTTGAACAGAATAAAAGTCTTAAATTACTGAGAATTAAAGAGCAGTTTAACAAGGGCTGCACAAGCCCTGCTATGTACATAGAGGCTTGTAATATTCTCAATGAACAGCCAATGCTGCTCAGAGTATTGAACTCATTTGAGATAAATGTGCTTCTGTTCGGTTCAAGAAACGGTATGCTTGATGACAGGTTGTGTTCGCAGGCGGCTGCAATGCTTCTCAATGTCAAGAATGGAACGGCTGGAAGTATTGCTTTGCTCAAATCGCTGTATGATATGAATAATGATATACAGATTCTTGAAAGCCTTTGCAAGCTTTTGATACGCTCGGCCAAGGTGGGAAAACGTTATATAGAATACTATGGGAAGGCCATTGAGCGTGAGCTTAAAATAACCCAGCTTTTTGAATATTATATTATTTCAAGGCGCATGGATGATATGAGTCCGCTGCCTAAAATGCTTTTGATGTATTTCAGTTATAATAATGACCTTGATTACAAACGCAAAGCATATCTTTTTGCCAATATAATACACAATAAGGCAGATAATGTACAGGTATACAAAAGCTATCTTCCGCAGATGAGGATTTTCGTGGAAAAACAGCTTATGACAGGACACATCAACAGCCATCTTGCCTATATATACAAGAATATTGTACAGGCGGATATGGTCAATGAAGAAAATGCTGCACCTGTATCTGAGATATATTTTACATACAGGGTTGAATGCCGCAATCCTAAAATACGCAGTGTGGTAGTGCGCCACAAGGAAAGCAATAGTGAAAAGGAATATCCTGTTATCGGGGATGAGGCATATGTACGCATATATACAAATCAGGCGGCACTGTTCTTTGTGGCAGTGGATGGGAACAGATATTGCTACGGAATACAGCATAAGGTCACAAGACTTCTTGAGGATGAAGTGATAATAAGGCAATGTCTTATAAAAGAACCACGTCTTATACATGTGAAGCTTTCTTATTGTGAAAAATTTCTCAAATACGAGAAGAAAACCTTAGAGGCAGTGGAGAATATAATAAGCCTTTCAAAGCTTCCTGAGATGAGCAGGTTTTACAGGCGCAAGCTTGTATCTGCCGTTATTGACTATTTTTATAACGGATATGATGAAGAAGGATTTGAAAAGTTCATTGCGGATGTGGATATTGAGAGTCTTAATGAGGACGATATTGTAAAGGTCACAGAGATATATATAATTCAGGGCAAATATGCCAAGGCCTTTGAGCTTGTACGGAAACACTCGGCAATGCATATTATGCCTAAGAGGCTTATGCGTCTTTGTTCCAAGCTGATAGAAGCATATGATTACCGCTATCTTGACGAGCTGGCATATACCAGCAGCCTTTGCTATTCAGGCGGTATGTATGATGAAGTAATAATATCATATCTTGTGAATTTTTATAACGGAACCACTGACAATATGATTATTTTGTGGAAAACCGCTATGGAGCAGGGCATCGATACACATGAACTTGAGGAGCGTATTGTGGCACAAATGATGTTTGCCCATTCACATAATGAACTGATACATGATATTTTTGAGAATTATTATGCAAAAGGAGCCAATGACAGAATCGTGGAGGCATATCTTGCATATTACTCCTATGAATATTTTGTCAGAGAGAATAATATATCGGAGCGTGTGTTTGATATAATAGAATCCACGCTGGAAAACGGTAAAAAGCTTGCAGTGGTGTGTAAGCTTGCACTGTTAAAATATTATTCTGAATTTGAAAGTCTGACACAGTTCCGCAGGGAATTGGCGGAAGAGCTTGTTTTGGAGCTCGTACGGCGGTCATATATATTTCCGTTTTATACCAGGCTTGCGGCCTTTATAAAGCTGCCATTTGATGTGGTTGACAAGACAATGGTGGAATACAGAACCAATCCTGCCCACAAGGTGGTAATCCATTATGTATACGAGGATAAATCACACCGCAAAAGCTATGTGTCAGAAGATATGAATAATGTCTATGAGGGAATTTTTGTTAAGAACTTTGTATTGTTTTACGGTGAAACGGTACAGTATTATATATCCGAGGAAGGTGAAGACGGTGAGCATACCACTGAAAGCCTCAGAATAGTCAACAAAAGCATAAATCCTGACAGGGCGCAGGGAAGATATGAGGCACTCAATGATATAATTGCCAGCCGTGACACACATGATAAAGAAACCTTTAAAAAGCTTGTACATTCATATGCGGTAAGCGAGTGCGTTACCGAACAGTTGTTTAAGCCGCTGTAATATAAGGCGAAAGGAAGCTATGGATACCAAGGAATACTATTTTTGTGTGGGAATAGACTTAGGAAGTGATTATTCCCAGGTAAGCTACTATAACTATCAGAATAAAGAACCTGTGTCGGTGAATTTTGAGGGACAGGAATGGAAATACAGAGTTCCCACAACGGTCAGCAAGACAATCGGCAGAAGCGAATGGTTTGCAGGTGATGAGGCTGTGCATAGTGCCAAGCTTGGTGAGGCGGTGCTTGTGGAAGACCTGCTTAAGAAGGCGGCAGACAAGAATCCTGTCAGGGTTGATGACACCTCGGTTATGCCCATAGAGCTGCTGGAGAGATATTTGGATTACATTATCCAGCTTGTCAAAGCAGAGGGCGGCAGCGAGGTTGTAGACCGGGTGTGCATAACACTGGCGGATTATAATATATCCGTCCTTAACGTTATTGTCAAAGCTATGGAGAACATAGGAATATCCAGGGACAGGCTTGTTACGTCAAGCTATGATGAGAGTTTCATATACTATGCTGTCAGTCAGAAAGAGGAACTCTGGAAAAATGACGTATTTCTTTTTGATTATGATGAAGCCGGACTTGCAGTCAAAAGAATGTATATCGTCAATGAACGGGGAACAAGGATAGTTATGGTCCATACGGACGAGTTCTATGATGAGCTTTCCTATGATGTGTGGGAAAATAAACTGTCAGCAGAATATCTTGATGATAAATTATATCAGATTGCAATGAAGCTGTTTAACAAAAGGAATATATCCACTGTGTACCTTACGGGAATTGCCTTTGCAGACGATATAAAGCTGCCGTCCTTTATCAATTATATATGTGACAGGCGGCGTGTGTTTGCAGGAAATAATCTATACTGTAAGGGCGCATGTTATCAGGCGTTTGCAGATATTACAGGCGGGCTTAAGGATGTTATGCTGGCCTGCAAGGAACGAATAACCACCGGAATTGAGATGAAAATTTCTGACAGGGGAAGAGATAAGATTCTCAGGATGGTCAGACCCGGAATTAATTGGTTTGGTGCTGACTGCGAATATGATTTTATCGTGGATAATGCAGAGGCGGTGGAAATATTTTTATCCCCTGTGGACACAAGGGAAAAACAGCTTGTGCGCGTACCGCTCAGCGACTTTCCCGACAGACCTGCCAAAGCCACCAGAATTACGGTATCATTTTCCTTTACCAGTGATTCAAGATGTCATATGATGGTCAAGGACAGAGGTCTGGGGGAGTTCTACAACAGCAGCGGAAGAGTTATTAACGAAGAATTATTGTTATAATCGGAGATGAGATAATGGCAGGCTTGATTTTGTGCAGAAGTAAATATGCGGACAGACCGTATTACATCAGTAATATGTCTATTAACATATATTCTCTTGAAGAGTTATGTTATTACATATATAACAATATATATCTTATCGGGACTGATTTGTTTGATGAGGGACTTGCGGCATATATAGATAAGGAGCTTGGAGAAAAGGAGCTTGCGGGTCAGATTGAATTTCTTATATCCCAGAATGCAGGCCTATCGGAGCTTGTAATGACGGTTCTCAGATATGTGGATTATTACTCTGAGGAGGAAATAGGAGAGCTGTCGGAGATTATTGATGAGCTCGATACCCAGAATGTGTCGGAAAGGCTTAAGGCACGCGCAGATAATTTTCTGACCAACAAAAGGTACAGCAGCGCCATCCATAATTATGAAACTATTATATACGGAAAAAGAGACGCCAGTCTGAAGGATGATTTTTACGGAAACGTATGGCATAATATGGGGGTGGCATATGCCAGAATGTTTGCTTTCTATGAGGCAGTACAATGCTTTGAACATGCTTATCAGCTTAACCGTAGTGACGAATCCGCCAAGGCAGTACTCGCTGCCAAATGCTTTGAAAAGGGAAAAAGCGCAGGTGACAGTCAGGATGAGCTGATGTATGTGACATACAGGGAGATAGAGACTCTTATGGACCATGCGCCGGAGGAAACCGGATACCGTAAAATTAAAAATGCCTTTGAGATTAAGGAAGAAGGCAGAACTAATGAATATTACGCCGCAATGGATGGTATAATAGATAATTGGAAGTTTGATTACAGGAATTATATTAAGTAGCAGATAATAAGAGGAAGTCTTTATGTGGATTTTTAACAGAAAGCGCAAAAAGAAAAAAGAAGAGTACATATATCTGAACCCGGAGCTGGATATTGAAGCGGAGTTTGAAAAGCGCAGGGAAACCGAAAAAAACGATAAAGTTTTTGATGAGATTTCCAAGCTTCAATATGTAAGAACCCAGTGCCAGCTTATGACAGAGTCCTCTGATTACATAAATGAGCTTAAAGAGGAATACCAGTCAGTGGGCTCCCATCTTATGGACATACAGGTTATAGAATCACAGGACGAGCAGATGCGGGAAAAGCTTAAAAATACCGCTTCGGAAATAATCAAGCTTAAAGAAGCAAGATTGAAATACCGCAATGAACCTTTAAAGCTCCCCAAAAGCCAGTATGAGATGTTTGAGAAATATCAGGACGAGTTCCCAAAGGCGCTTATGAATCTTCAAAATGATGAGAAGTACAGCAGCGCCGTCAAGCACGATATACGTGTTTTGGAGGCGGAGAAGGTAAATCTTAAAGAAGAGATTGAGAATGCATCCATGAGACGCACTAACGTAAGAAACATATCAATAGTGTCCCTGCTTGGAATAATCGGTGTGTTTATAATATTTTTTGTGTCGGGACAGCTCAATTCCAACAACGGAATGACACTTTTTATGGTAGTGCTTTTGCTGGCAGCGGTATATACATTTTTGATGTTTTTAATACTGCGCAATTCGGCATACAGAATGAAAATAGCTGAGAAAAAGCTTGCAAGAGCCATAACTCTTTTGAACAGCACAAAGATAAAATATGTTAATATAGTCAACAGCGTTGAGTACCAGCAGGATAAATTCCGAGTCAAGAACTCATATGAGCTAAGCAGAATGTACGAAGCATATCTTGATGATAAACGCAAGGAAGAAAAATATCAGAATTCGGCAAAAGAGATTGACGAGGCATCTTACAGAATGGCAGAATTGTTAGCGGAACTTAATCTTTATGATGCAGGTATATGGAGTTCGCAGCTTGAAGCCATAGTGGAGCAGGAGGCCATGCGTCAGGTGCATAAGACCTTGAAAACACAGCATCAGAAGCTTCGTGAGCAGATAGATTATAATATGGCAAGAATAGAGAGCGCAAAAAGCAGCGTTATGGATATGGTGAAGAAGTATCCGAATCTTGCCGGTCAGATTATGGAGATTGTTGATTCCTACGAATAAGGCATATTTTTCCAGACAAAGAAAGGAACATAAATTATGAGTAAAGAACTTGAAAAAAACTACAACCCTTCAGAGATTGAAGGAAGAATCTACGACAGATGGCTTGAGAAAAAATACTTCCATGCAGAGCCTGACAAATCAAAGAAACCGTTTACAATAGTAATGCCGCCTCCAAATATTACAGGGCAGCTTCATATGGGACATGCCCTTGACAATACATTACAGGATATTCTTATAAGATTTAAGAGAATGCAGGGCTATGAGGCATTGTGGGTTCCGGGAACTGACCACGCATCCATTGCCACAGAGGTTAAGGTAGTTGAAGCGATAGCAAAGGAAGGCCTTACAAAGGAAGAGCTTGGAAGAGAGAGGTTCCTTGACCGTGTATGGGATTGGAAAAAGGAATACGGAGGAAGAATCGTCAGCCAGCTTAAAAAGATGGGTTCATCAGCCGATTGGGACCGTGAGCGTTTCACAATGGACGAAGGCTGCTCCAAGGCGGTTCAGGAGGTGTTTGTAAATCTTTACAACAAAGGTCTTATATACAGAGGAAAGAGAATTATAAACTGGTGTCCTTGCTGTCTTACTTCAATATCTGACGCTGAGGTTGAGTATGAGGAGCAGGCAGGACATTTCTGGCATCTGAGGTATCCTCTTTCAGACGGAAGCGGATATATAGAGATGGCAACCACAAGACCTGAGACAATGCTGGGTGATACAGCCGTTGCGGTTAATCCTGAGGATGACAGATACAGGGATTATGTGGGAAAGACGGTTATTCTTCCTATTGTTCACAGGGAGATTCCTATAATTGCCGACAGCTATGTTGATATGGAATTCGGTACAGGCGTTGTAAAAATAACACCGGCACATGACCCTAACGATTTTGAGGTGGGACTCAGACATAATCTTCCGGTAATCAATGTTCTGACAGATGATGCAAGAATTGTTGATGAGTACACTAAATATGCCGGAATGGACAGATACGAGGCAAGGGAAGCAATCGTTGCCGACCTTAAGGCAGAGGGCGCTCTTGTGGAGATTGAGGATTATTCACATAATGTAGGAACCTGCTACCGCTGTCACACTACGGTAGAACCAAGAGTTTCAATGCAGTGGTTTGTAAAGATGGAGGAGCTTGCAAAGCCTGCCATTGAGGCTGTTAAATCAGGGGAGACTAAGTTTGTTCCTGAACACTTTGACAAAACCTATTACCATTGGCTTGAAAATATCAAGGACTGGTGTATTTCAAGACAGCTTTGGTGGGGACACAGAATACCGGCATATTACTGCGATGACTGCGGTGAAACCGTAGTTACCAAGGCTTCAGCCGTAGTGTGCCCTAAGTGCGGCAAGCCTATGCGTCAGGACCCTGATACTCTGGACACATGGTTTTCTTCGGCACTTTGGCCGTTTTCAACACTGGGATGGCCTGAAAAGACTGAGGAACTGGAATATTTTTACCCTACAAGCACACTTGTAACGGGATATGATATTATTTTATTCTGGGTAATCAGAATGATGTTTTCGGGAATTGAGCATACGGGAAAAGCTCCGTTCAATACAATATTTATTCACGGACTTGTAAGGGATTCGCAGGGACGCAAGATGAGTAAGTCCCTTGGAAACGGCATAGACCCGCTTGAGGTTATTGACAAATACGGTGCGGATGCGCTGAGACTTACGCTTGTGACAGGAAATGCACCGGGTAATGATATGAGATTTTACTGGGAGCGTGTGGAGGCAAGCCGTAATTTTGCCAACAAGGTATGGAATGCTTCACGTTTCATTATGATGAATCTGGATAAAGCAGAGGTTAAGGATGTTGACCTTGATAAACTTACGGATGCAGATAAGTGGATTTTATCCAAGGTGAATACACTTGCTGCTGATGTAACCGATAATATGGAAAAATATGAGCTTGGTGTTGCAGTTTCCAAGATATATGATTTTATATGGGAGGAGTTCTGCGACTGGTATATTGAGATGGTTAAACCACGTCTCTATAATGATGAGGACGCTGGCAAGGCAGCGGCGCTTTGGACGCTGAAAACCGTACTTATCAGCTCACTTAAGCTTTTGCATCCGTATATGCCTTTTATTACAGAGGAAATTTTCTGTAATCTGTCAGATGAAGAATCAATTATGATTTCGGAATGGCCTGTATACAAGCCAGAGTGGAATTTTGACAAGGAAGAGAAAGCGGTTGAGACAATTAAGGAAGCTGTCAGAGGAATCCGTAATATGCGTTCGGGAATGAATGTACCTCCCAGCCGCAAGGCGAAGGTATATGTTGTAACTGAGGATTCGGAGCTTTCAGACATATTTGAAAACGGAAGGATATTCTTTACAACATTGGCGTATGCATCAGAGGTAATAATTCAGACGGATAAGACCGGAATAGATGATGACGCCGTTGCTGTTATGATTCCTAAAGCTACGGTATATATGCCTTTTGCGGAGCTTGTTGATGTTGAGAAAGAAATTGAGCGTCTTAAGGCGGAAGAAAAACGTCTTGAAGGAGAGCTTAAGCGTGTCAACGGTATGCTTGGTAACGAGAAGTTTGTGTCAAAAGCACCTGCTGCCAAAATACAGGAGGAAAAGGACAAGCTTGAAAAATACACACAGATGATGGAGCAGGTTAAGGACAGGCTTGCGCATCTGACCAAATAGACAATTATTTTGAAGGAAGATAGAGGACAAAGCGTTGCATATTAGTGTTATATTGCCTTCACTTAATCCTGATGAAAAGCTTATGCTGGTGGTAAACGGACTTATCGCAGAAGGATTTGACGATATTATCATCGTCAATGACGGAAGCGATGAGGAACATATGATGCCGTTTATGGAGGCGGAAAAGCTTTCACAGGTCACAATTCTCACACATGGGGTAAATAAGGGAAAAGGACGTGCGCTAAAAACGGCTTATGAGTTCTGCATAGCCAACAGACCTGATATAGACGGAGTGGTGACAGTGGATGGAGATAATCAGCACAGACCGCAGGATATAAAGGCATGTTGTCTGGCAATGATTGAGCGTGGTGAAGTAATACTTGGCTGCCGCGATTTTTCAGGGAATAATGTTCCGGCCAAAAGCAAAATCGGCAATAATATAACACGATTTGTGTTCAGATTTGCCTGCGGAATAAGCTTAAGCGATACGCAGACCGGACTTCGCGCAATTCCTGCCATGTATCTTCCGTTTATGGCAGAAATCAAAGGAGAACGTTTTGAGTATGAGACACAGGTTCTTCTTGAGATGAACAAAAAGCATATAAATTTCAGTGAGGTGACCATTGAGACGGTATATATTGAAGATAATGCCACGACTCATTTTCATCCCATAAGGGATTCCTTCAAAATATATATGGTCATATTGAAATTTATTTTAAGCTCGCTTATGTCATTTGTGATTGATTATGTACTGTTTTTGCTGATAGAGCTGTTAATCGGCGACAGTATGGAGCGGTGGCTTAAGGTAATGATAGCAACGGCAGGAGCAAGAGTTATATCCTCTCTTTTTAATTATATGGTCAACAGAAAGGCTGTATTTGAGTCGGATGAGCCTGTGGGAAAATCAATGCCGAGATACTACATATTATGTGTATGTCAGGCGGCTGTCTCTTACGGATTGGTATATATATTTTCATATATATTCGGGGCAAAAGATTTTATAACATCGTTGATTAAGATTGTGGTAGATGTTGTATTATTTATAATAAGTTTTCAAATACAAAGAAGATGGGTATTTGCGAAAAAAGCAACAGGGAGGAAATATAATGGCTGAAAATATATCAAAGGGCAGAAAAGTGGCAAGAGTTATAGGCCGCGTGCTTACGGTGTTTTTTTCCACAATAGCGATGATATTCATTGCGCTTTATTCATCAATGTGGATATTCTGCCATGGGCCGTCAATAGCAGCCAGGGACCTTTTTGTGGGAACGGTGCTTGAAACCGGTGCTATGAAGTTCCTTGCAGGCTGGTATTTTAACAAAGAAGAAATTCTGGGGATTACGGGTAATAATTCAATGGGACATCTTGATGAAGATGTGGACACGACGCTTATTGATATACCAGGTGATGAACCTGATTCTGATGATAAGGACGGTGAAGAGGAAGAAGAATTTGATGAGAACGGAATCAGAATTGTAAACGTGTCAGGCCGTTCTTATACGGGAAAGGTTATGATTGTAAAAGACCCGTCCAGAGTCAGTGTGGCTACAATATATCCTTGGTCGGATGATAACAAAAGCAAATCCGGCGATACACTTGATACCCTTGTTAAGAATGCAGGTGCAATTGCCGGGATTAACGGAGGGGAATATTTTTCCGATGGCAACTGGGGCGGTAAGCCAAAGGGGCTTGTAGTGTGCAATGGAGAAATCCAGTATAATATACCTCAGACCGGGGATGTAATGGTAGGATTTAATACGGATAACATACTGGTCATAAAAGACATAGGCGGTATGACGGCGGAACAGGTGGAGACCCTTGTTGCCGAAAACAATATCAGGGATGCAGTAAGTTTCAAGGATATAGATGACGGAGATACAAACCATTTCACCAAGCTGATAATTAACGGCGAAGCAACTCCGATAACCGGAAACGGAAGCGGAGCCAACCCACGTACGGTAATCGGACAGCGTAAGGATGGTGCTGTTATTCTTTTTGTAACGGATGGAAGAGGGCATGAAGGTCATATCGGCGCTACGGCAGCAGACCTTATAAGTGTTATGCAGGAATTTGGCGCAGTTAATGCAGCTAACCTTGACGGAGGAAGTTCTTCATCAATGTATTACAACGGTCAGTATGAAATGACAAGTGTTACATTGTATTATTCAACCTCATCGTGGAAGCTTCCTACATCGTTTGTAGTTAAATAGGAGAGGCATAATGGCAGATAAGAAAGTAAAAATCAGGAGAAAAAGCAAATTCTGGCGTGGATTTGCAATATATATGGGGGTTTTGGCAGTACTCCTTGCAGTGCTTCTTATATATGTATGGAACACTATGAAAAAATACGAAAATGCTCAGCCGGAGTATGTGGTGGAGGACCTGCTTGAACAGCTTGAAGCCGGTGATGTCTCTATGGTAGAAGCAGCTTCCGGTAATAAATTTGAGCCTACGCTGGAGCTTGCGGATACTTTTGTGGATACTGTCAAGGACAAAGACCTGACCTACAAGGTAACATCATCATCAACATATAAGATGGTATATGATATATTAGATGGTGACAAAAAGGTCTGTCAGGCTGAAGTCACAACTGATAATGAACGCAAAATTATGGGGATATTGTCTATCTCCGATTGGAAGGTGGCCTCTGTAACTGCTGTGTCAGCCACAGCCGCTAACAGTGTCAGTATAACGCTTCCTTCAGGATATAAAGCTGAAGTCAACGGCGTGGAGCTTGGCAGTGATGAGCAGGTTGGCGAACCGCAGACTATGGAGGGAATGACATATGTTTCCGAGTATGTGGATGCTCCCACAACAGTTACCTATCAGGTAAGCGGGCTTGTCAATGTACCTGTAATTGAGGTTAAGGATGCGGCAGGTAATAATGTTGATTTGTCTGAATATACGGATTATACTGATATTAAAATAGGTTATTCATCAGTGGACATGCCTCAGGAGCTTTCAGATTACGCTTTTACTGCGGCAAAGGCTTATTCCAATTTCTTTTCAAGAGATTTGGACGGATGCAGTGAAAGTACGGCATGTCTTCAGATATATTTTCCGGAGGGCTCATATTATATAGACCTTGCTGAGCAGTACCGTCAGGGTGATATGTGGATGTACAGCAGTCATAGTGCTCCGGGCTTTGACAATGTGGAAGTGGTTGATTATATACCATATAGTGATGTATGTTTTTCATGCAGGGTTATTTTTGATAAATCCATGTATTTGACAGCCACAGGAGATACACGTGTGGAACACAATGACCAGACTTACTATTTTGTAAATATTAACGGAAGCTGGCTTATAGCGGATATTCAGTCAAATTTATAAAGCATTATGGGAGGCTGACGATGAAATATGAAAAAGCATTAGCTGTAATTGAAGAAGTAAAAAAAGCAGTAAAAGGCAAAAATGAGATAATCAGAAAAGTCATGATGGTGATTCTTGCTAGAGGACATGTACTTATGGAGGATATACCGGGAGTCGGAAAAACAACATTGGCACTGGCATTTTCCAAGGCGATGGCACTTAATCAAAATAGAATGCAGTTTACAACAGATGTTCTTCCATCGGATGTTGTAGGATTTTCCATGTATAACGCAAAGACACAGGAATTTGAGTTTAAAGAGGGTGCTGTAATGTGTAATCTTTTTTTGGCTGATGAGATTAACAGAACCTCATCAAAGACACAGTCGGCGCTTTTGGAGGCAATGGAGGAAGGACAGGTGACGGTTGACGGGATAACAAGACAGCTGCCTAAGCCATTTGCCGTTATAGCTACACAGAATCCTGTAGGCTCTGCCGGAACACAGATGCTTCCGGAATCACAGCTGGACAGATTTATGGTAAAATTGTCAATGGGGTACCCTGATGTGGCAAGCGAGGTTGAAATTCTCAAGGACAGGCAGGGCTATAATCCATTGGACAGTGTCAATCATGTAGTGAATATTCAGGATATAATAGAAATGCAGGATGAGGTTGACGAGCTTCATATAGATGTTGCAGTGCTGGAGTATATAACCATGCTTTCAGCCACAACAAGGCAGCATCCTATGATAGAGCTTGGAATAAGCCCAAGGGGAACTATAGCCTTGGCAGGCATGGCAAAGGCTCATGCTTATATATCAGGAAGAGAATATGTTACACCTGAGGATGTTCAAAAGGTGTTTTTTGACGTAGTATGTCACAGAATCATACTTAATCCAAGGGCAAAAATATCGGCAGTTACTGTAGAAGGAGTTGTAAAATCCGTTTTTCAGACAGTTCCGGTTCCGAGAGCTGTAAGGTAGGTTTAAAGTATGTTTTTACATATTTTTGTGTATTTGATTTTTGTGATACTGGTGTTTGTAGGTAATGTGTTTATTGACACTTACACGGCATTTGTTATAGACATTATGTTTACTGTATTGTCTGTAATATTATTTATTATAACAATAATTTTGCGATGCGGTGTTGATGCTGAGTTTACTGAGGAAAACGCAGTAGCATACCGCAATGAAAAATGTGTTATAGGTGTGTCCATAACGAATAAATCCCCTATTCCCCTTACATTCTGCAGAGTCAGATTCCGGGTCAGGGGCATTAATAAATCCCAAAAAGAACGCAGAAAATCCGTTAAGCGTAAAATTGTGGCCATGTGTCCGCCGAGAGGCAGCGTTATAAGGGAGGTCAGGTTAAACTGCCCTCATTGCCAGGTTATTAGTGTTGAAATGACCAAAATTTACGTGTTTGATTTTTTGCGTATTTTTCGTATAAGAAAAAAGCTGAACCACACGGCAAGCATTGTGGTGCTTCCTAAGATTACCCAACAGGAAGATATAGAAAAAATCTCGGCAGTTATGGGTGAGGGCGAAGATACATTATATTCAACCGTAAAAGCAGGAAATGACCCTACGGAAATTTTTTCCATACGTGAATATGTAGGAGGAGATAAAATCAGAAACATACATTGGAAGCTCAGCTCTAAGAAATCGGAGCTTATGGTGAAGGATTACGGGCTTCCTCTTGCCAATAATGATACGATAGTTATAGATATTTTTGGCGGTAAACTAAAAAGAAAAACAAAGCTGGCTTTGATGGACAGTCTTTTTGATATGCTGTACGGTCTTGTATGTGCAATGACAAGGCGGGGCTTCGGCTTTAATGTATGTTATATGAAGGATAGGTTTATTGCCAAAAGAATTGAGACGCAGAATGACATAAACAATATGTTTGCAGATATATATTCAATCAAGCCTTACACGGATGAAAATTCCTGTGCGGTAAATTATTATGCCCAGCGTGGCAGCGAAAAGACACGTATTTTCTATGCAGCACCGTTCTATAATGAAAATGCAGTTCGCAATATGAGTATACTCAGTGAAAACGGAACGGTCTATTACCTGATACCACGGAAGAACAATGTGTCCAATGTGCCTGTAAAATTTCAGATGAGTAGGGGGGATGTATATGGAACAGGAACAAAATAAATTAAAACTGTTTGTAACAACCTCCATACTTACGGTTATGGGTATGTTTAATCTTTTGATGGTGTTGTTTTTCTGCTATGGAGAAACAAAATCTATTGCTGTGGCAGGGAAAGCTATATTTTCCATAGTAATGTCAATTTTATTTTCGGCATTATTTGTGTATATAAAACGGAAATGGGTTGTGTGGCTGGCTTATGCTGCGGTGTTAGGGCTGGTATTTTGGATAGCCAGGGAAGCCCTGATTGGCGGAACTGCCACATATATTAACTGTGTCATCAATGAAATAGCAATTTACTTTGAGACGGAGATGTATTTTATTGAGATACCGAGAAAGCTTGTCAGAGAAGCCAATGAGCTTCTGGCAATATATGTGCTTTTGACAGCCTTCGCGGCAATATATGGTTTTGGAATATCCAATAAAAAAACAACAATCCTTCCTTTTGTGATATCCCTTGCTTTTACGGTACTGGCTATGGTGATTGAGTCCGGTACGCCGGCAAAGTATATATATGGTATAGCGTACAGTGTGGGACTTGCTATAGTTATCATCGCAGCATGGAATAAGTCCTTTGGAATGAAAAACCTGTTTTATGTACAGCTTGCCGCAATAGGGCTGGGATGCCTGCTTTTGGTGGTATCGCTGATAGTATCAGCAGTAAAGCCGGAGAGAAAATACAGGAAGTCGGAATATTTTAATAATATATATGAGCAGGGAGAAAATGTTTATAATCAGTTTATGGAAGGGGAACTGACCATTAATCGTGTAATAGATTTTTTGTCTGAGCTTCTGCCTATAGACGGTCCTCAAGTGAATTTCGGAAGCGCATCGGGAATGGCAAGTGAAATCGGAGCCGGTGAGCTGGGTAAGGTTGACAGCCTTCAATTCAGCGGGCAGGAGGTTTTGCAGGTTACAATGCCCAATGTGGATGGGAAGGTATATATCAAGGGTTATATAGGCGGAGTGTACAGCTCTGACCGATGGTATGAACCGGAGTGGGAAGAAGAAAACCGGCAGTTGGCGGACCTTGGTATATATTCACAGAGCCTTGCTTATGACAATCTTTACAGTCTGGCGGAGATTGGAGGTATAGATGGCTATAAATCATATATGACAATTAACTATACGGCATCTAACATAAAGTACCTTTTTGTTCCGTTGTATGCGGATTCTGCCGGTCAGCTGGCTTATGACGGGGATGGCGGATACCGTATGATAGAAAGTCCGTATACAGTGCCGTTTTTACATGTTGATGAAACAAGTCTCAGCAGCATAGATGAGTATGTAGACACCATAGAAGGCTCTAATGCAAGACATAAAGAGGAACAATACAGACATATAGCTTATGAGAATTATCTTGATGTTAATACCACAGACGCTATGGCACAAGCGCTTAACATAAAATGGAACGGGCGGGATATAAGCTCTGCGGCGGCAAGATATAAAGTTGCATGTGATATAAGAAAATACCTTGCTGATACATGTTCATACACTACAAGTCCGGGGAAAGTGCCTTCAGATGAGGATTTTGTAGAATATTTTCTTACTAAATCCCATGAAGGTTATTGTACTTATTTTGCCACATCAGCAGTGATGATGCTTAGAAGCGCAGGCATTCCGGCAAGGTATGTGGAGGGGTATTTTTTCAGAACCACAGGTTCAACAGAAACAAATGAATACAGCGAATATACCGAATACCGTGCAGACTACGGTCACGGAATCGAATACAGCGAAAAGGCAGTTAACGTATCCGTCCTTGATTCAAGCGCACATGCGTGGGTTGAATACTATGTTGACGGTGTAGGATGGATTGATTTTGAGGTAACGCCGGGAAATTACACCCAGTCGGCTGAACCTGTAACTGAGGAGCCGGCAACAGAGGAATCAACGACAGTGGATAGCACTGTTGAAACGTCCACAACTGACAAGGAATCAACAACGTCAGAAAAGGAATCAAACACATCAGTTTCAAAAACAACGGCATATAATGGCGGTTCTACCACAGGAAACAATAAAACTTCATTCAGGATTAAGCTGTCAAAAACAGCAGAACGTGTACTTATTATGATTGTACTGTCAGTCGTAATTATTTCCGTTGCAGTGTCAATTATTGTAATGCGGTATAAAAAGATGGTAATAATCAGAGATAGAATTTATAATGGAGAAGATGAAAATCTGTTTCCGAAAAGTATAGTTATGATATATGATGAGTATATAAGGATGCTTAAGCATTTTGGTTATAGGCGCAGGGCAGATATGTCAGAAAATGCTTTTGCAGAAATACTGTCAGCAGAGTGCCCATTTACATACGAATATGAGACACGAAAAATGGCAGAATTGTATGAGAAAACAGTATTTTCCAAGGAAGATATATTCAAGGAAGACAGAGATATGGCAGCTAAGGTTATATGCTCTGTCCGGGAAAGAATGTATGGACATATGGGAGCAGTTAAGCGGTTAATATACAAGTATGTGATTAACGCATAGGACATTGAAGCATAAAGTTATGGAGGAACCAACATGAGAAAATCGGTTATGGCAGCGGCGGTGATAATTGCAGCATTGGCAGCATTGCCGTTTATGAAAGAGAAGGTGTCGGCCAAGGACGCAGACGGTGATATAGTTATAGTTATTGATGCGGGACACGGTGAGGATGACCCTGGTTCAATTGCGCCAACAACAGGTGTATATGAGAAAGACTGCAACCTTGCAATAGCTAAGGCTATGAAAGAGGAGCTTTGCAAATATGATGGAGTAAAGGTATACCTTACACGTTCCGATGATGAATGGATGACGAATACGGGAAGGGCTATGATAGCAGCATCGCTTAATGCGGATTTTCTCATAAGTGTGCATAACAACAGCGGCTCGGACACCAATTCAGGCTGCATTGCATATCGTTCACTTAATGAATATTACAGTGAAGCTACCAATGATATGTGCAGGCTTATAACAGAGAACCTTGCGGCGCTTGGACTTAACAATGGAGGAGTTCAGACAAGAACCTCCACAGGATACGACTATGAGGACTATTATACACTTATAGCCGAAGGTGTGCGGGCAGGGGTACCGTCAATAATTGTTGAGCATTGTTTTTTAAGCAACCCTTCTGATGAGGCCCTTCTTTGCGATACGGATGGAACAGTCAACAGCGAAATGGCAACGGCAATGGGACAGGCTGATGCTAAGGCAGTGGTAACATATTACAATCTTTCTTTGAGAACGGCGCAGGCAGACAGTGAGACTGCTGTGACACTTCAAAAAGGTTATAGTATAGCACTTTCCATACCGGGTTATTCAGGTGATGATGCCTCATGGTATTCAATAGATAAAAATGTAGCGTCTGTTGATGAGAATGGCGTGGCAACAACTGTTGGTGCAGGAACAACAAATATAGTCTATAAGCTTCCTGATGATACATCAGGCTATTGCACAATTGTTGTGGAGCCTGAGGAGGCGATAGCAGTTACGGGAGGAATAGACCCTACATTCTATGAAACTCCCCAGGAATTGGAAAACATAGTACAGGATAACATATTTGCTTTTGTTACATATAGTGACGGAAGCGCAAAGAAGGTTAAACCGGACAGTATAGGTTCAATAGATTATGAGGCTGTGGGAATACAGGACATTGCTATAGAATACGAAGGACTTAAGGGAACATTGAGAGTATGTATGAATCAGAATTATATTCCTGAGGTCACTGTTCCTGCGCCGACTGAGGAACCTGAGACAGAAGTGTCGACTACTTCCGCCGTAGAAAGCCAGTCAGCACAGACCAGTCAGGAGCCGGACAGCCGTTTGGATTACAAAAAACTGATTCAATATATTTCAGTGCTGCTTGGTGTGGTAATAATAGGAATTATTTTGGTGCTGGTTGAGAATAAGAGACGTAAAAGACGCAGAAGAAGGAGACGCAGATGAGACAGCTTTGTAAGATAATTATAGGAGCTATTGCAGGAATCGTAATATGCCTTGGCATAGGTATTTCAGTACAGGCAAGAGACAGTGATGGAGATATAGTTATTATTGTGGACCCGGGGCATGGGGGAAATGACGGAGGGGCTGTATCGGCATATGACAATGAGGCGGACCTTAATTGGAACATAGCTATGGCGCTTAAGGCAGAGCTTGAGACATATAACGGCGTCAAAGTTTATCTTACAAGAGGTTCGGCGGAATGGAATTCCAATGCCGCCAGAGGAAGAATGGGTGCGCAGCTGGGAGCAGACCTTTTTGTATCTGTTCATAACAACAGCGGAAGCAACAGTTCTGCCAATGGCGTACAGGTGTACGGTACTGTCAATTCCAATTATAAAGCATCAATGCAGACCTTGTGTACAAATATAGCGGCACATGTAAGTGCGTTGGGTTTGGCTAATGGAGGTTATCAGACAAGAGTATCTACAAATGACCCGTCAATAGATTACTACACAATGCTTGATGAGGCTGTAAAATGCGGTATTCCGGGAATTATTATTGAGCATTGCTATCTAAGCAATACGTCTGATGCAGACTTTATTCATAATGAGGATAATCAAAGGAAATGCGGAACAGCTGATGCTACGGCTATAGCCGAATACTATGGACTTACAAAGCGTGGTGTGTCAGCAGGAAGTGAGATTACCCTTATAAGAACCTATAGTGCACACATGATTGGCAGCCTGAACGGAACATATACCTCATCAGATAACAGCATCGCATATGTCAATGAGAATGGTCTGATAACGGCGGTAGGAGCGGGAAAGGCAGTAATTACATGTACCTCCACAGATGGAAAAAAGGAGACTGTGACCGTCAATGTGCCGCAGACGCAGCTGATAGCAGTTGCTGCAGGTATTAATCCTACATTTTATAATGCAGGCGATGTGAGCTCATATAATCAGAGTACAGTCATGGTGAAAGCAATATATACTGATGGAAGTGCCGTACAGCTTTCAAGCGGATATACTTTTGGAGAAATATCAGACAGCGGCAACGGAGCGTATGATGTTCCAGTGTATTATCAAGGGCTTTCATGCAGTCTTAGATTGTACGGAACCGGTGCGGCAGGAAGCTATTCTGTTGATAATTATAAGGTAATAGGAACAAATAAGGACATTCTTGTATATCCGGTGATATATAATGGAATAAACACAGGAATAAGTATAGTTGCTGACGGAAACAGTTATACCGGAGTTGCGGCAGACCCTGTAGAGCCTTCTACGGAGGCGCCTGCACAGGAACCGACACAGGCACCCACAGAGGCAATGCCGGAAGACCCTACTGAGGAACCTACCGAAGCTCCGACAGAAGAACCAACGGAGATGACTACCGAAGAAATTACAGAGAAGTCCACTGAAGAACCAACTGACGGTGAAACCGAGACGGAAACCTCCGCTGTACAACCGGAAGACAGCCGAAAAATTCCGGTGGGGCTTATTGTGGCGGCAGCGGTAGTTTTGGCAGCAGGTGCAGCAGTAGCAGTCATATATGGAATAAGGCGTAAAAAAGGAAAACAGTATGAATAGGGTTTTGCTGGTTGAAGATGACAAAGATATAACGGACAATCTTATAGCATTTCTTCAAAGGGAAGGTTTTGCTGTCGAGTCGGCAGACGGACAGCAAAAGGCATTCTTGTTGCTTGATAATAACAGCTATGATTTGGTGCTTTTAGATGTGTCTTTGTCTGACGGCAACGGATTTGTGATTTGCCATAGAATCAAGTCAGAGAGGGATATTCCTGTAATATTTCTTACGGCATTGGGTGACGAGTTCAGCGTTGTGGCAGGCTTTGATGCCGGTGCTGATGACTACATATCAAAGCCCTTCAGACCACGTGAGCTGGTATCGCGAATGAAGAATGTTCTAAGGCGCAGAAATAATTCGGCAATTATATCCTACGGCGGTATATCCATTGATACAGTCAAGGGAATAGCAACAAAGGACGGCAAAGATTTATTTTTGTCGGCATTG
Source organism: uncultured Butyrivibrio sp. (assembly GCA_964414835.1). Lineage (GTDB taxonomy): Bacteria > Bacillota > Clostridia > Lachnospirales > Lachnospiraceae > Eshraghiella. Next base: position 45,647 of record CAYPWY010000014.1, read on the forward strand.
GAGTACAAGCTTTTGCTGGTATTTTATAACAATATGGGTGTTGTTCTTTCAAGAAACCGTCTGCTGGAGGAAATATGGGATGCAGCAGGAGAATTTGTCAATGATAATACTCTGACCGTGTATATTAAACGTCTGCGCGGCAAAATAGAAGAGGACCCGCAAAATCCCAAGATTATCACAACTGTAAGAGGTTTAGGCTATAAGGTAGGAGATTAGTATGGGATTGTGGAGAAACCCTGAGGTCAGAAAAAATCTTATAATACTGATATTGTTTAGTGTGGTGGCTGCTGCCACCGCATTTATTATTGATGTCAAGTGCGGAGTTACCGCGGTTATTTTAGCGGTTGTGTATACGGCGTATTATTTTACTGTCACTGCAAGGCGTTATAAGGCGATAGCCATGCTTAGTATGGAAATTGACAGAATACTGTATGATTGCAGCCGTTTTGATTTGGCAAGGTTTAAGGAGGGCGAGTTAAGCATTTTGTACAGCGAAATATACAAAATGACCGTAAAGCTCAGGGAACAGGCAGAATGTCTTATGAAGGATAAAAAATATTTATCCGATTCCATTGCCGACATATCACATCAGATAAGAACTCCGCTCACTTCAATAAGTCTTATTACGGAATTTTTATCTGAGCCGGACATTGAAAATGGCAGGCGTATACAATATACTAAAGAGCTTTTCGGCTTGTTGGAGCGTATAGACTGGCTTATTAATACCCTTCTTAAAATTTCCAGAATTGATGCCGGATTTGTAAAGTTTGACAAGAGTAGTGAGAGGATAAGTGATATAATACGGCAGGCATTGGAACCTGTATCGGTTTCAATGGATTTAAGGGAACAGAATCCTGTGGTGTATGCAGATGAAAAACTTAGACTTGATTGCGATAAGGCGTGGACCGTGGAGGCAGTGGGCAATATATTGAAAAACTGTATGGAGCACACGCCGCAAGGCGGAACCATTACGGTCACGGCATCGGATAATGCAGTTTACACAGGGCTTATTATCAAGGACACGGGAAATGGTATTGATGATGAAGATTTGCCTAATATATTTAAGCGTTTTTACAAAGGGAAGGATTCGTCAGCACAGAGCGTAGGAATAGGTCTTGCTCTTGCCAGAATGATTATCAATGAACAGGGCGGCACAATCAAGGCATACAATAACAAAGATGGCGGGGCTGTCTTTGAGATAAGATTTTATAAATCAACGGTTTAGTGACAAAATTGTAATAATTAAGTCACGGTATAGTCATTTTGCTATGTTAGACTGACAATGTCATTAGAAAAGCTTTTTAATCATGAGAAAGGGAGATAGCAAGATGGAAATATTAAGAGTTGAAAATTTATTCAAAATATACGGAAAGGGCGATAATCAGGTGAAAGCTCTTGACAATGTATCTTTTGGAGTGGAGAAGGGGGAATTTGTGGCAATAATCGGACCGTCTGGCTCCGGTAAGTCAACGCTTCTCCACATTTTGGGCGGTGTGGACATTCCCACAAGCGGTAAGGTCTATATGGACGGTCAGGATGTGTATGCCCAAAATGAAGAGAATCTGGCTGTATTCAGACGCAGGCAGGTGGGATTAATCTATCAGTTCTATAATCTTATTCCGGTATTGGACGTAAAAGAAAATATTACGCTGCCGGTTCTTTTGGACGGACGGAAGGTCAATAATGACAGGCTTTGTGAGCTGCTTGATATACTTAAGCTCAATGGCCGGGAAAAGCATCTTCCCAATCAGCTTTCAGGAGGACAGCAGCAGAGAGTATCAATAGGAAGAGCGCTTATGAATGCACCTGCGGTGGTGCTGGCAGATGAACCTACCGGAAATCTGGATTCCAAAAACAGTCAGGAGATTGTAGAGCTTCTTAAGCTTTCTAACCGGAAATACAATCAGACTTTAATCGTAATTACCCATGATGAGAATATTGCACTTCAGTCGGATAGGATTATCGCCATAGAGGACGGACGCATTACCAGAGATGAGGTGATTAAGCGATGAATATTCTCAACAAGGTCACCAGAAAAACGCTTAATAAAAATAAAGTAAGAACCTTGGTAACCATAATCGGAATTGTACTGTCTGCTGCAATGTTTACCGGTGTGAATTGTGAGTAAAGTGAAAAATGGGAAACATAAGCAACGTAAAAATCTGGTGTATGTAGATAGCCCTTGTAGGATAAACATGGTAAAATCTTAGAAGAAACGAGGTAAAGCAATATGGAAAAGCAGGTTTATATCACAGAGGAAGAACGGGCGAAGTGTCAAAAGGTGGTTGATGCGTTTGCAGAGTTGTATGAGATGGTGAATATCATGGTGATTGATGTAGACAGATATGGCTTTGTTGAACTGAAATATTACAAGCCGCCACATGGCTTTGAAGATGCCAAAACCTTTACGGACAGCGTGGCACTATTTGAGGAATTATGGGAGGAATGGCTGAATACAAAGCTGTACCTGATGGCAAAAGGCACTTCACTATTGGAGAAAGGCTATAAGGGTGTGTTTGAGAGCCTGCCGGAAGAAAAACAGTCGGAACTTATTGTGAGAAAAGCTGATTTTGCGAAAACAGCGGAGATATATCTGTAATATTATTCCTGTGAGGAAAGGCACAATAGTTAGTGGTTAATCAACGATTAGAAAGGTTCTGTATAATGCAGGGCTTTTCTTATTGAACTTTTTTGATAAAAAGATTGAATGAATGGGTGGGATTCCGGCGTAACCGGCATTGTGGAAATGTCGTATAACTGGCTGTCTTATGGAGTTGTGGGTAACTTTGTTTGCAGGACGTGGGAAAGCTGTACTTGCTTTTCCATGTGCTGTGAACAGAGTTATCCATGACGGAATAGCCAGTTATGCACATTTCCATGATGTGTTTTGTAAACTTGATTTAAATTTCATATTTTCACGGGTATCATCGCAGTAGCAAGTAAAATGACAACGGCAGATTTTGCAAATAA
>CAYPWY010000015.1:0-46349 GCA_964414835.1 uncultured Butyrivibrio sp.
CCAATACTTCCGGAACCATTTGTTCCACACGCTCAATAATTTCTTCCGCACGGGTAGTAATCGTATCTGCTTTTTCAGATAATTCGCCGATTGCTGCTGTAACATCCTTGCAGATACTGTCTATATCACTAATGCTCTTTGTCTGTACCGCCACGCCAGCTCCCGTCTCTTCCATTATTGCACTGATTTCCATAATATTTCCATTCATTTTGGAAACATTATCATTCGTACCGGATACCATACTCTGAATATGCACAGACTCCTCTTGTGTTTTATGTATTGCAGATAATACTCTCTGCTCTAATTCTTCAATCAAATAACCGATTTCTTTTACTTCTGATTTTTCTGATTTACAATTATTGATTCCGATTACTTTCTCTTTGATAAATTTTTTTAATTCGCCAAGCGGTTTTAACATGATAGAAACCATAATATACAAAAGGATAATGGATACTGCAAGCAATATTATGTCTGCTATCAGCGGAAATATCAGATTCTTTATGATCTTATTGCCGACTACCGATGTGTTCTGCGCAATTCCCAGCTTCCATCCGGTTGTTTCCACCGTATTTACTGCTAAATACTTATCAGCGCCATCATAATCCTTAAAGGTTGTTACGCCATCACTTTCCAGATCGACCTCTATCACATCGCTTAATATGGTATTCCCTTCCTCTTTCGGCAGATAGGCTTCATTCTCATGTGTAATGACACTGTTATCCTCTGCCAGCAGAAATGTCTGGATGCTTTCATCTGTGCTTACATTCTTTACCATTTTAATAAGATTATCTATTGTAATATCCGCAAGGACTACCGCCTGCTCTCCCCCAATGCTTAAAGGAACGGCAATCGATACAATCATCTGTCCTGTTGCAAAATCCGTATATGGCGCGGTATAAATCAGTCCGTCTTTAGCAATCGCATCCGTCCACCAGCTTCTTGTTGTCGGATCAAGGTCCAGACTGGAATGGTCTGCCGGAAGGACTCCGCCATTATATCCAAAACAGCAATAATACATGAGCGCATTATCATTATTTGAAAGGTTTACCTCCAGGAAGTCCATAATAGCTTCCGTATCGTCCTTATCCATAATTTCTAATGCACTTTTCATTGTTTCTACTATAGCTGCCTGCTCTATAAGCCATTCATCAATAATATCGCTGGTTCCTTCTGCTTCTGCAATCAAAACATTATTTTCACTTGTTTTCAGTGCATCATTCAACACAATGCTGTTAACCACGGCAGTTACTGCAATAATTAGAAGAATACTGATTATCACATATGTTATAACCTTACCTTTTATACTTCCAAAAAAATGATTTTTTCCATTCATAAGCATTCTCCTCTTCTGTGTTATCACTCAACTGCATATTCTTTCTACGCTCCGATTTGTTTTGATACATTCGTCTGATTCTTTTGACCATTTATGATAATATGATAGTATTTAATTGTACTCTAATCCATTGGAAATGTCAACTCCCGGTATCACGGCCGTTTTGCTCCGGCAGTTTTGCTCCCTGTTACAGTATAACAATGCAATACAATCTGCCCGTCATTCCATTTTACTGATTCTGCAAACAGATAGTCTCTGTCAGGATTATCGGTCCCGACAAAATAATATGCTTCATCCGCAGACTTATCATCCTAAAAAAACACCTCAAATGCCGGCTGTATTATTACCCTGCATTTGAGGTGTACTTGCTGTTGATTCTACTCTTCTGCCGTTTCGTAGGCTTCCAGTATCTGCCTCTGAATACGGTCTCTTGTGTCGGAATTAATCGGGTGTGCAATATCCCTGTACTCACCGTCAAGTGATTTCTTACTTGGCATTGCAATGAAAAGTCCCTTGTCTCCATCAATTACCTTAATATCATGAATTACAAATTCGTGGTCAATTGTGATTGATACGACTGCTTTCATTTTACCTTCTTTGTCTACTTTACGTACTCTGACGTCTGTTATCTGCATATGTATTGCCCCTTCCTGTGCATAATATCCTTATTCGTAAACACCCCATAAGTGTACGAATGTTCCTTCCGCTTCCCATTGCGGACTATCAGATAGAAAACCTGTCGTTCTTCTCCACAACGATTTTGATTTCTCCTGCTTTGCCAACATAAGTTGTATTAGGCCTTATTGTATCCCTGCTCTCAATGATACAGTTTTCAAAATAAGTGTTATCTCCGATGTGAACATCATTAAGTACGATACAATTCTTGATTGTACAGTTATTCCCGATATATACCTTTTTAAAGATTACGGAATCCTCTACGCTGCCGTTGATAATACAACCGCTGGCAATCAGACTGTTCTTGACACTTGAACCCGGATTGTACTTAGCCGGAGCCAAATCATCAACCTTGGAATATATATCTGAGTACTGCTTGAAAAAGAAATCTCTTACCTCTCTCTTGAGGAAATCCATATTGGTCTTAAAATAGGCCTCTGCCGTAGCTATATTGCTCCAATATGTATCTAACTTGTACGCATATATTCTCTTGATATTTTTATATCTTATAAGAATATCCTTAACAAAGTCATATCTGTCTTCCTCATACGCCTTCTGGAGAAGCTCAATAAGAAGTCTTCTTCTTATTACATAAATACCTGTTGATACGGTCGTAATATCTGTCTCAACCGGTTTCTCCTCAAAATCAGTTATTCTATTATCCTCTGCAAGCTTAACAACGCCAAATCTTGTAGCATCGTCAGCAGATTCAATATCCTTAACTACAACTGTTATGTCTGCTTTCTTCTCAATGTGGTATTCAAGCACTTTGTTATAATCAAGCTTATATACGCCGTCACCCGATGCAATTACAACATAAGGTTCATGGCTGTTTCTCAGAAAATCAAGGTTCTGATACAGAGCATCGGCAGTGCCTCTGTACCATACACTGTTTTCAGTAGTAATAGTAGGATTGAATACAAACAATCCTCCCTGTTTTCTGCCAAAATCCCACCACTTGGAAGAGCTCAGATGTTCATTGAGCGACCTTGCGTTATACTGTGTGATAACTGCCACCTTCCCAATATGTGAATTGGACATATTACTCAGAGCAAAGTCAATTGTTCTATAACTGCCTGCGATTGGCATAGCCGCAATTGCCCTCTTGTTAGACAATTCGCGCATTAACTTGTTATTTCCACCTGCTAAAATTACACCTACTGCTCTCATCTGTCTTCACCTGCCTTAATAATATATCCGCCTGCTTCAAGTTCTCCGCCAGGATAATCAGAAGTTTCAGTGACACCTGAAATAGCAGTATTCTTGCCAATTTTAACATTAGACGGTATATATGAATTCTCACCAACTGTTACAAGGTCAGAAGCATACACCTTAGTATCAAGCTTACTTGGTGCTTCCTCGCCTATACCAATTTCCGTATTTTCTCCGATTTCTACACTGTCAGCAATAATCGCTTTGTAAATCTTGGTGTTTTTACCCACAACTGTGTTCTGCATAATGATTGAGTCCTCAACAACGGCACCTTCCTCTATGGTTACACCGGAACCGATTACAGAGTTCTTAACATTACCGTATACCTCGGAGCCCTCTCCGATAATGCTTCTTTCAATGGTGGCATCTGCTGATATATACTGAGGCGGAATGGCATTTGCCTTAGTGTATATTTTCCAGAGTTCCTCATAAAGATTAAATTCAGGAATTATATCAATAAGCTCCATGTTAGCTTCCCAATATGAGCTTAATGTTCCTACATCCTTCCAATATCCATTGTACTCATAAGCAAAAAGTCTCTTCTGATTCTCAAAGCAGTAAGGAATAATGTGCTTACCAAAGTCACATCCCTTCTGGTCCTTCATCTTGGCAAGTGCTTCCTTAAGAACCTTCCAGCTGAATATGTATATACCCATTGATGCAAGATTGCTTCTAGGGTTAGCCGGTTTCTCTTCAAATTCTGTTATCTTATTATCATCATCCGTTATAAGAATACCAAATCTGCTTGCTTCCTCCAAAGGAACAGGCATTGCTGCGATTGTAACATCAGCATTGTTTGCCTTGTGGTAATCAAGCATTATCTCATAATCCATCTTATAAATGTGGTCGCCTGATAAGATAAGTACATAATCCGGATTATATAATTCCATATAATCAAGGTTCTGATAAATTGCATTGGCGGTACCTGTGTACCACTCGCTGTTGGTACTTCTCTCATATGGCGGAAGGATTGTCACACCGCCCACATTACGGTCCAAATCCCATGGGATTCCGATTCCAATATGAGTGTTAAGTCTTAAAGGCTGATACTGTGTAAGCACACCCACCGTATCAATGCCTGAGTTAATACAGTTGCTTAACGGAAAATCTATTATTCGATATTTGCCGCCAAAAGCAACGGCAGGCTTGGCTACCTTAGATGTAAGAACACCCAGACGGCTGCCTTGTCCACCAGCCAATAACATGGCTATCATTTCTTTCTTTACCATATAATTCACCTCTAGTCAGTATATTTACTAGTCTGCTTTCGTAGTATACATATTGTACCATAAGTCTGAGATAATTTAAAGTAAAAATCGTAATTTTACTAAAAAATTACTTGATTTCTGGAAATTTTTGTATACATTTTACAATATCTGGTAGAAAATTCTTATATTACACTATATGTAGATTGACCAATTTCATTCCATTTTTTTATATACTTTACATTTACCTCCAAATTGGTATACAATATATTTATATTTATCAGGATAGCTTCATTGTACTTTTCATGTACATATGTTGTCAGATTGGAGAAAATATGTATCACATAGATTTTAATCAACCGGTTCATGTGTATTTTATGGGAATCGGCGGAATAAGCATGAGCGGTCTTGCAGACATTCTTTTTTCAAAAGGTTTTACAATATCAGGTTCCGATATGAAGCAGTCGGACCTGACAGATAAATTATCAGCCCAAGGTATCAAAGTTTATATAGGTCAGAAAGCGGATAACATTACTGACGATATTGATGTGGTTGTTTACACTGCCGCCATCAACAGTGAAAATCCCGAATTTAAGGCAGTACTTGAAAAGGGACTGCCAATCCTTACCAGAGCCCAGCTTTTAGGGGAGATTATGGCTAATTATAAAGTGGCAATCGGTGTTGCCGGAACCCACGGAAAAACAACTACCACTTCTATGATTACCGAAATTCTTTTGGCTGCCAATTTGGACCCTACCGTGTCAGTGGGAGGAATTTTGCCTTCAATAGGAGGCAATCTCAGGGTAGGCCATTCCGGAAATTTTATAACCGAGGCATGCGAATACACCAACAGCTTTTTGTCCTTCTGCCCTACAATCGAGGTAATTCTCAATGTACAGGAGGACCACCTTGATTTCTTCAAGGATATTAATGATATTCGCAGCTCATTTAAGAAATTTGCTGAATTGCTTCCGGCTGACGGTCTTTTGGTAATTAACGGTGATATTGATGATTATGGCTATATATCGGAGAACGTACATTGTCCTGTTATAACGGTAGGAAGCAGCGCCGACTGTGACTACACCGCCGAAAATATTACTTATAATCATATGGGCTGCTGCACCTATACGCTTGTGAAAAACAAAAAACCTTGCGGAACAATTACTCTTGGCACTCCGGGAATGCATAATGTGTATAACAGTCTGGCTGCTATTGCTGTTGCAGAACACCTGAATGTTTCCGACAACATTTTCAGGGATGCTCTTCTTTCTTTTAGCGGTACGGACAGACGTTTCCAGAAAAAAGGCGAGCTTAACGGATTTACGGTAATTGATGACTATGCACACCATCCCACAGAGATATGTGCCACACTCGATTCTGCCGCTAAATATCCCCATAACCGTATTGTATGTGTTTTCCAGCCCCACACATACACAAGAACCAAGGCATTTCTTAATGATTTTGCCTCAGCCTTAAGCCGGGCGGACGAAGTTATTCTGGCAGATATATATGCCGCCAGAGAGAAGAACACCATCGGCATATCCTCAATGGATTTAAAAAACCTGATTGACAAGTCAGGCACGCCTTGTATATATGAGCCTGATTTTTCTAAGATAGAACAGCATATTATAGACACCTGCGGCGAAGGTGATTTAGTGATAACCATGGGCGCCGGCAACATTGTTGAAGTGGGTGAACATCTTTTGCAAAATTATTAGACTTATCCACAATTTCCACAAATTTCATATTTTGTAAAGTTTGATGTTCTCTTTTAAAAAATGCTGTGGTATACTTCAATGGCAACGCACTTTAGGAGGACATAGACAGAATGAGGAAGATGACTCTCAACTCAGTTAAAAAGAATAACGAGACTTCTGTATCCAATATATTTCTGGATAATTATATGAAGGATGCCAATGGCGAATTTGTCAAGGTGTATCTCTATCTTTTGAGATGCATGGGAGATTCTTCCCAGTCTCTTTCTCTGTGCGATATTGCGGACAAGCTTAATCACACTGAGAAGGATGTGGTGCGCGCTTTAAAATACTGGGATATGCATAATGTGCTTTCAGTTACTTTTGATAAAGAAAGCGGGGAGCCGTCATCCATCACAGTGCTGCCCCTTGATTCAGATGTTTCCGTAAATACCAATAGCAGTAATAAGGATACTTCTGATAATATACCGTCCGTTAATAAGCAGGCTGATGCTTCTTCCAATACCTCCAAGACTTATTTTTCCAGAGCGGAGCTTAAGGAGCTTAAAGAACGCGAGGACATTAAGCAGCTCTTATATATTGTTGAGAAATATACCGGCATGCCATTATCTTACAATGATATGCAGATTGTTTTATATATTAAAGAAACCTTGGGACTTTCCAGTGAACTTATAGAATACCTTGTTGAATATTGTGTCAGCAACCAGCACACAAGCCTTAGATATATGGAAAAAGTTGCCTTGGCATGGTCGGACCAGGGAATTGCCACTGTTGATGATGCCAAATGCGCTTCCACTATGTACAGCCGCCGCACGCTTCCTATAATCAAGGCATTGGGCATTTCGGACAGAAATCTTACACCTGCCGAGCTGGATTTCATTAACAGGTGGTACGACGAGTACGGTTTCGACAAGGAATTGCTGGTGGAAGCATGCAAGCGTACCGTTTTAAGTATGGGTAAGCCTAATTTCAGTTATGCAGACGGTATTCTGCGCAAATGGAAGTCTGCAGGTGTCCATACCGCAGAGGAGCTTAAGGTTCTGGATGCCGGTTTCAGGGCTAAAATAACCATACCTGTTACCAACAAACAGACAGGCTCAAAGCAGACTAACAAGTTTAACAATTTTTCACAGCGTACATACAATTTTGAGGAGATGGAAAAATCTCTTATAAATAACGACAAATAGACGGAGGATGTTGTTGTGGTACTTAACAATTCACAGTATGACGAGATAATGCGTGAATACGAAGCCAGACAGACACGCACACGGCATGAGCTTGACAGGAAAACTGCCGAGGTTTTTATTGCCATACCTGAATACAAGACGCTCTGCGACAAAATATCACAGCTCTCAGTGGATGCTGCCAAAGCCTCTCTCCGCGGTGAAAACAGGCTTTCCGAATTGGACAGCCAGATATCATCTATCAGAAAACAGATGGTAAACGCCCTTGTTCTGGCAGGATTTCCTGAAAATTATCTCACTCCGTCATACAAATGTGAATTGTGTAAAGACACAGGATATATAGGCAACGACAAATGTTCTTGTTTTATTCAGTCCGCCATTGACTTGCTTTACAGGCAGTCCAATATCAAACAGATTCTTGAGAATGAGAATTTTGATAATTTTTCCATTGATTACTATTCAAGCGAATATACGGATTCCGCAACCGGACTTACAGCACGTGACAATGCTTCCCGTGTTTTTTCCAGATGCCGTGACTTTTCGGACAATTTTCCTTCCGGCGAAAATATTTTATTCTATGGCGATACGGGTGTAGGCAAGACATTTTTATCCAACTGCATTGCCAAGGAGCTGCTTGACAGTGCCCACAGCGTATTATATATGTCTGCCATTGAACTTTTTGAGAGCTTTTCGGCATATTCCGATAATGATGACGACAATATACAGTCACATATTACTGAATGTGAACTACTTATCATAGATGATTTAGGAACTGAATTATCCAATTCATTTACTAATTCCAAATTGTTTTACTGTATTAACAGCCGCCTTCTCGGAGGCAAATCTACCATAATCTCTACCAATCTTTCACTTGAAGAGCTTATGAACAACTATTCCGAGAGAATTTTTTCACGAATATCCAGCTCTTACAAGCTTTTTAAGCTTTTTGGAGATGATATAAGAATATTAAAGAAATAATTCACTATATGGAGGAGTACCACTATGCAAAAGCATGAACGCGATCTTGAAACTATTCCAGTCGGCTGCCTTGGTCTTATTACACTTAAAGGCTGTGAAGCATTGGGCAGCAAAATCAACAATTACATTGTTGATTGGAGAAATGAGCGTGAAAATGAGCATAAGTCTACTATAGCTTTTTCCGGCTATCAAAGGGATCACTATATTGTTAAAACAAGTGTACCGCGTTTTGGTTCAGGAGAAGCCAAAGGTGTTATTAATGAGTCCGTCCGCGGATATGACCTTTATATTCTCGTTGATGTATGCAATTACAGTCTGACTTATTCACTTTGCGGAGAGACTAATCATATGTCTCCTGATGACCATTATCAGGATTTGAAAAGAATTATTGCCGCTTTGGGTGGTAAAGCGAGGAGAATAACAGTTATTATGCCATTCCTCTATGAGAGCAGACAGCATAAGCGCAATGGCAGGGAGTCCCTTGACTGTGCCTTGGCTCTTCGTGAACTTATCAGCATGGGAGTTGATAACATAATCACATTTGATGCCCATGACCCGCGGGTTCAAAATGCCATTCCTCTCAGTGGGTTTGAAACAGTACAGCCTGTATATCAGTTTATCAAAGCACTTCTCAAGAATGTGAAGGATTTAGATATAGACAGCGAACATATGATGATTATAAGTCCTGATGAGGGCGCTATGGGAAGGGCAGTGTACTACTCTAACGTACTCGGTCTTGACATGGGTATGTTTTACAAACGCCGTGACTATTCCAAAATCGTAGATGGCCGTAACCCGATTGTTGCCCATGAATTTCTGGGCTCCTCAGTGGAAGGTAAGGATGTATTTATAATAGACGACATGATTTCATCCGGTGAAAGTATGCTTGATGTAGCCAGAGAGCTTAAGGCACGCAAGGCACGCAGGATTTTCCTTGCTGCCACATTCGGTCTTTTCACTAATGGTATGGATAAATTTGACAAGGCTTACGAGGATGGTCTTTTTGACAAGCTTCTGACCACCAACCTTGTATACCAGTCCCCTGAGCTTCTTTCAAGAGATTATTATATAAGCGTTGACATGAGTAAATATATTGCTCTTTTGATTGACACACTCAACCATGACGCTTCTATAAGCCATCTTCTTAATCCTATTGAAAGAATTAACAGGGTTGTTACTGAATACAAGAAGGAACGTGAGCAGAAATAGCAGGCGGCTTTAACCAATAATACACGGCTCTATATAAGTCAAAAGACAATAGCCGAAGGCAACAAACAGGCGGCAGGGATTTCTCCCATGCCGCCTCTTATAATATGTCTGCAACTTCTGCTGCACATACCTCAATAATACTTAAATATTACGGTGCATCTTTGTCTCCCATTCCGGATACATCAACATCTTTATCCCCTGTACCGGATATATCGGTATAGGAATCTCCATCTCCGATATTCAACGTGTTATGCCCATACCCCGGATGTGTTTCCGCTTCAGACTCACCTTCGCCATTGGCGCCTGCTCCGCCGTTTTCAGTATCACTTTCTCCTTCATAGGCAGGAAAAGGCTTAAGTTCCAAATCTTTATGTATTTCCTCCATATATTCTTTCCATATGTAAAGGGGATAGGAACCTCCCGAAAGACCATCTATGGTTGACGGTATATCATTTCCAACCCATACAACCGTCGTATAATATCTTGAGTATCCGGCAAGCCATCCGTCTTTGGAATCATTGGTTGTACCGGATTTTGCCGCAACTATGGCATTTTCTAACTTGGCATTAGTCAGTAATCCGCTATTTACACCATATTCCATCATCCTTGTTACCATTCTGGAAGCTGTTTCATCATACACACTTACTTCCTTGCCTGTGTTATCAACCAGCAGGGAGCCCGTCGAATTAGTTATTTTATCTATACAGGTCGGATTACGGTACAATCCGTCATTTTCCAAAGCTGCATAGGCTGACGCCAGCTCCACCGGAGATACCCCCACCGTAAATCCGCCTATACTTGATGACAAGTTGGAATCATCAACCGCCGTCTTTTTGAAATTCATCAGATGCAGAAATGACATGCCATACTCCGGTGTCATAGACTCCATTAACTGCCATGCACACACATTGGATGACCACGCGAGGGCTTCTGTAAGTGTAATATTTCCGCGATACTCATCCCCTACGTTTTTGGGACCTCCCGCAATCGGATAATCCTCTATCATCTCATCAGGCGTGTGTCCCAGCATTAAATACGGCGCATATACATTGACAGGTTTAATGGTACTTCCCGGCTGTCTGAAGCTTTGATATGCCCGGTTTAATGTGTATCCGTTGTAATCCTGACTTCTTCCCCCCACAATAGCCGTTACAAGCCCTGTGCCATTATCAATACACACTGCTGCCGCCTGTGTTTTGTATATTCCTTCATCATTAACATCGGTAAATTCTTTCATATTTTCGTCCAGAATGGACTGTAAAAGCTCCTGTTTCTCCATGTCAATAGACGTATATATCCTATATCCGCCCGTAAAAAGAGAAGCCTGATATTCCGAATACATCTCATCATATAAATCGTTATAGCTTTGCTCGTCTTCATCTGAGGTAAACTCATATCTGAATACAAAGCCGTTGTCTTCCATAAGCGCCCTTGTTGCGCAATAAAAAACATACGTCTCCACATAATTATGCTTATCATCCTTGGTATTTACCAGCTCTATCTCTTCTTCCACCGCTGAATAATACTCAAGGCTGGTGATTTTGCCATAAGCAAATAGCTGCTTCAGTATAAGGTCACGCCTCGATTTGGCCGCCTCTGGATTGACAACCGGGTCATATTTGGACGGATTATTTGGTATTGCAGCAATTAAAATAAGCTGGGACAGCGACAAATCCCCTACGCTTTTGCCAAAATAACCTTGTGCGGCAGCTTCTATTCCATAATATCCATTGGCATAATAAATATTATTAATGTAGAACTCAAGTATCTGGTCTTTGGTAAATTTTTTCTCAAGCTCCATTGCTGCAAACATTTCCGTTATTTTTCTCTCCCATGTTACGTCCTGCGTCAAAAACATATTTCTTGCAAGCTGCTGGGTTATTGTGCTGGCACCTTGTGTTATTGAATTGTTTTTTGCATTGGCAATGGACGCCCTGACAATTGCCGACCAATCAACACCGTGATGGTTATAAAAATCCTTATCCTCCGTAATCACGAAGGCTTCTTTGAGAATATCGGGTATGTCTTCACTTTCGATGTAATACAGCTCCTTTACTCCGCTTAAAGAGGTAATCTCCTCACCGTTGATATCGTATATGATACTAGTCTCTATCTGGCGAAATGTATCAGCCGTCACATTGGCTGTTGCCTCTTTCGCATTTTTCCGAAGCTTTAATATGCTTCCCAAATACACCAAAATAAATATAAGAAGTACGCCTGCAATTGCCGTGATAATTCCAAGTATTATTCTTAATGGTTTACTTTTCTTTCGCTTACTTTTCTTGTTAGTGTCCTTTGCCATAATAACTCCAATTCTTTAGAATTCTGCTGTTATAAGTACACTGCCATACAATCCAATCATCTTATCAAACTCGGATTTGGTATAACTGTTGGTAGTTCCCGTTGTAAAATCAATAGTCGTAACATTGGCTGCAGAATACCCATATACTATCTGATATATTCCAGCATCGGTTTTAGCTATAAGAGGAAGCCCTTTATCAACATAAAATAATGCGTCATCTATAGAACTTCCTGTCAGATTAATAGCGCTTCCCAAAAGCTCTTCTATACATTCAATTGTTGTATGTCCTGATTTATAAAGCGTTTCTGAGCTTTTATTAACACCTGCCATTTTCAGCAGCAGGTCCGTTGCTGCAATCTGCGTATTCTCTGACACTTCAAATAACGACTGTGGTATGTTAAGTGTTTTTTCCTTGGATTTGTATCTGGTCCATATGGTTTGTGAATCCGAATTGACAACTACACCTCCGCTTTCGCTTGCCGCTGTCATAGCCTCTGAAAGCTTGCTGCAAACCTTATAAAGGCATCCGTATCCGTAAACATAATACATTTCGTCTTCATTCTGAGTGCTGTTTACAATATTTACTACCGAATCCGCGGCAAAAACATACCTTGCAATTTTGTCAGAAGTATTTTCTCCGCTTCCGCTTACTATCAATGATATATAATTTTCCTTCTGCCTTGCATCTGTTATTCTCACATTGATTTCAAGATTTGTGCCTGTTTCCTGAGAATTACTCAACAGTCTGTCATCATCTATCGTAACCAGACTTCCGCTGGCATCGGTTTGCGCCCGCTTCATGGTAATCTTCCCGTCTTCAAACTGGACATCTGTTATATATACGCCATCACGTGAGTATTCTCTGACAACCTCATGTTCTTTGTTCATCAATGTTATTTTGTCCATAGGAAAATTGACATTCCCGTCGGAATCTACATATATCATATCGGCAGAAGCCTCTCCAAAAACAACATTTCCGTCAATAAATCCCAACGCTTTGATTTTACTGCCCTCCAGCGCCTGTATCTGATATATCTCGCCTGTGTCCAACAGCAAAATATACATAACATTACAATCATATACCTCATCTCCGGTCTGGTATATAAGCATATTGCTGTCATCAGACATAATACAGCTTGTGGGCAGCACGCTGTCCGCAACTACCATACATTCCTTAGTGGCACAGTCAAGATAATATATTGCACTGTTATTATACATATATAAAATGTTCTGCTCATTAATATATGCCAAAGTATCGATATCAAGGGCAATGGACATATAAGGGTCAGTTCTTGGTATAAAAATAATCTCTGTGGTGGTGTTTTCCCCTGCATCATATGAAAAAACTGATATTCCCACCTGACCTTCATGAATACCGCGGTTCATATATCCATATACGAGGAATCTTACATTGCCGTCATCATCAACATTGAGAATTTTGATGTCGTGTTCATCATAATTTTCTCTCAAATCCGCTCCGTCCGACTGAACAAAATCAAATATTTTGGTAAATTCATTCTTGGAAACGCTGTATTCCCAAAGCTGATTTTCACGGACAAAACAAGTCATTTTACCTGAACTGCTGGCTTTCATTTCTATATCGGCGTCACTGCATATTCCAAGATAAATCTCCCCCGTACTGCTTAAAGCATATTCCGGGTCAAAAATCTGATTCATCCATCTGTCAAAGCTATACACATATGTAACCGTATCATCCGGCTGGTTTATCCTGTAAAATTCTTTGACATTATACTGAAACTCACCTATATCACCTGTCGTCTGTGCTATATAGTTTATGGTAACAGATGCCGTCGCTCCGTCAATTTCATTGAGTGTAATATATCTGTCAGTTACGATGGACGGCTCTATTCCGGCAAATCCCACCTGCGACAGCTTGGAATGTATATTTACATATCCAAGGTTAGTATTATCACCTGTCGAATCAGTCTCAAGCTTTGCAGTTATATTATCCAACAGCGAAGCATCCATTGTGTATGTGGAAAAGTTATTGACATATTCCAGCTTCCTGTCTGTTTCCGCGTCATCCATTATGACAATCCTTGTATAATAAGCTGCCTGTCCGTACTGTTCCGTTCCCACATTAATTTTGAGCATATACTCCTTATTGATATCCATCAAATTACGAAATTTGATGGATGCCACAATAACTCCGTCTTCACTGTCGTAATCGGCTACAGCCGCACGTTCAACGAGTTCTTTTCCATCAAGGCTTCTAAGCTCATAAGATATTCCCGACACAACACTTCCGTATTGTCTTATGTATATACTCATAATTCTGTCGGAGCTTATAGGCGTGACTGCTTCGTGCAGAAGTTTCTGCTCCACATCACAGGTGTAACCATGAAGATTATTATACTTAATACCGCTGTCGGTCTGCATATACACAATCGGAAGCACCGCGCTTCCCATGGAAGTTGAATCATCATCATCAGATTTATTTATTCCGATTTTTATAAAATATGTTGCTGCCGCTGCCGCAATAAACACTACAACATATATAAAGACTCTTACTTTAATACTGATACTTTTCAAACTATTAACCTCTTAAGTCCATCATTACTAATTATATTTTACAACGGATTGAACTAGTAATCAAGATTGTTAAGCGGAGTTGATAAATATATCACCGTTTTATTTGCTGCTGCATCATATTCCTGAACTATGTTTATATTAATTTTCTGCCCTGAACTTAGCACGTATTCATCAACCGCATCTGTGTACGCATATATTGTAAAAAGGTCATTTTCTCTGCTTTCCGTTACAATACTTGCATTCAAAAGCTCCAAAAGCTCATCCGCCGCTTTATTGCGCTCATAATAATTTAATGCTCCGGGTATCTCTCCTCTGAGATTAAGGTTTACATACCCATCAATGCCGCTGGCATCAAAAAGGTCTTCCACCATATTTTTGTATGTCATTGCGCAGTCGGTTCTTCCTTTTATTGTCATCCGTATTGATATATATTGCGTACAGTCCTTGTAAGCGCCATATTCCTTTGTTACTGTATTAAGGCTAATTTCCAGCTGGGCATTTTGGGAATCTTTATAAAGACTATAAGTCTGGTTATCGCCATCCTCCGTTATCCGTGTGTCATAATTGTTGTCTATTCCAATGCATGAAGCTATGTTCACAAGAATTTCTTTTTTGTCTATGTCGTCCAAATAAGATGTACCATACTCTCCAAAAGCCTCAATTATTGAATCCACATTATCATAAACTATACTATTAAATGCCGTTATAACATCACGGCTGGTTTGTGTATTTAAGTTTATTATCCTTATAGCAACTGCACCCCACGCAAGCATCGCAATCACTATCCCCATTTTTTTCATATAAAAACACCTCCAAAATAGTTCTAATTCAAATTATTACCATTTTGGGGGTGTTTAATCATCATAGTCAGCCTTTTATTGATATACGGGTAAGTGAACGTTTAAGAGCCGCCTCTGCTCTTTGTATATCAATTCCGGACTCGGCTCCTGCCAGTCTTCTTTCTGCCCTTATTCTGGCTTCTTCCGCCCTGTTCAAATCAATTTCATCAGGCCACTCGGCAACCTCAGCAAGAACCATTATTTTATCCTGTGTTATCTCCGCAAA
This sequence comes from uncultured Butyrivibrio sp., assembly GCA_964414835.1. Classification (GTDB taxonomy): domain Bacteria; phylum Bacillota; class Clostridia; order Lachnospirales; family Lachnospiraceae; genus Eshraghiella. The sequence goes on from CAYPWY010000015.1 coordinate 15,432, forward strand.
ACCCGAATGAAGCGCTGCTCTGCGCTCCTCCCCATCATTATGAATAACCATAACTCCAGGTGAAAGCACTGTGGCAAGGGGTATATGTCCCGGATAAACGCCGATATAGCCTTCCGAAGTACTCATTTCAACCATGTCTGCCTGACCTTTGAAAAAGGTTCTGTCCGGACACATAACTTCTAATGTGAATTTGTTATCTGCCATAAACGACCTCCTTTATTTGCATTTAGCAAGAACGTCATCTATGCTTCCGCAGCTAAGGAAGTAGCTTTCCGGAATATCATCGTATTTACCTTCAAGGATTTCCTTAAAGCCCTGTATAGTCTCACTGACAGGAACATAGCGTCCCTCAAGTCCAGTAAACTGTGTTGCAACAAAGAATGGCTGTGAAAGGAATCTTTGAACCTTTCTTGCCCTTGCTACAACAAGCTTATCATCCTCTGAAAGCTCATCCATACCGAGTATGGCAATAATATCCTGAAGTTCTTTGTACTTCTGAAGGATTTCCTGAACGCCTCTGGCTACCTTATAATGTTCCTCTCCCACAATTCTAGGGTCAAGGATACGTGAAGAAGAGCCAAGAGGGTCTACTGCCGGATATATACCAAGCTCAGCTATTGAACGGTCAAGAACGGTTGTTGCATCCAAATGTGCAAATGTTGTTGCCGGAGCCGGGTCCGTAAGGTCATCGGCAGGCACATATACAGCCTGTACTGATGTAATGGAACCATTCTTGGTAGATGTGATACGCTCCTGAAGCGCACCCATCTCTGTCTGCAGTGTAGGCTGGTAACCAACCGCGGACGGCATACGTCCCAAAAGTGCAGACACCTCAGAACCTGCCTGTGTGAATCTGAAAATATTATCAATGAACAACAGCACATCCTTGCCGCCTTCATCACGGAAATATTCCGCCATTGTAAGTCCTGTAAGAGCAACTCTCATTCTCGCTCCCGGCGGCTCATTCATCTGACCGAACACCATTGTTGTTTTATTGATAACGCCTGATTCCTGCATTTCATAATACAGGTCGTTTCCTTCACGTGTACGCTCACCGACTCCTGTAAATACGGAATATCCGCCGTGTTCTGTTGCTATGTTACGGATAAGCTCCTGAATAAGAACGGTCTTACCTACTCCGGCGCCGCCGAAAAGTCCGATTTTACCGCCCTTCTGATAAGGACAAAGAAGGTCGACAACCTTAATACCCGTCTCAAGAATCTCGGTAGATGTAGACTGTTCCTCAAATGTCGGCGCTTTCCTGTGAATCGGCATATGCTTTTCAACCTCAGGTGCCGGCTTATCATCAATAGCATCACCAAGCACGTTAAAAATACGGCCAAGTGTATTCTCACCAACCGGTACTGAAATCGGTGCGCCTGTTGACTCAGCATCCATACCTCTTACAAGACCATCCGTTGGACCCATTGCGATACATCTTACCGTATCATCGCCAAGATGCTGCGCAACCTCAACAACAAGCTTTTCACCGTTACTGCTGTATATATTAATAGCACTGTTAATCTCCGGGAGATTTCCCTCCGTAAACTTAATATCGAGAACGGCACCGACTATCTGAGTGATTTTACCTATGTTGTTTGAAGCCATTTTTTCACTCCTTCTATCCGCCTGTCTGTATGAACAGGCTTTTTCTCGTCCGAAAGCTATGATATTGCGTTAGCTCCGGCAATAATTTCTGTTAATTCCTGTGTAATTGAACCCTGACGAGCTCTGTTATATTTAAGCGACAGTTCACTGATAATGTCCTCAGCATTGCTTGTGGCGTTATCCATAGCAGTCATACGTGCTCCGTTTTCACTGGCAACAGCCTCCATAAGCGCTCCGTAAATAAGGCTGTTGATGTATTTCGGAATGATAACATCAAGCGCCTCCTCTTCCTCCGGTTCATAAGTTACCAGTATATTGTCGTCCGCCTTATCAGCCGTGCCTGTTATGTCCTCCGCTGTTATAGGAAGCAGCTTGACCAGTTTAGGCTGGTGAACCACTGTATTCTTAAAGCTGGTATATGCCAGATATATCTCGCCGATTTCTCCATCCTCAAACGCCTGCAGAACTTTGCTGCCGATTTCCATGGCATCGGAATATAGCGGCTCATTGATTACTTCTGAATAATCTCCGGCTATTGTATATCCCCTTCTGCTGAAAAAATCTCTTCCCTTGGTTCCTACAGCATAGATAACCGCATCCTCCGATGGTATACCGCTGGAAGTAACAAGCTTAATGATGTTGGAATTATATCCGCCTGCCAAGCCTCTGTTTGCTGTAATAACAATGACTGCCTTCTTAGAAGTCCCGCCTGACTTAAGATAACGGTGTTCAATATTACCGCTCTTTGCCAGCATATTGGAGACTGTGTTGTACATAGCGTCAAAGTAAGGCTTTGCACTTTCAGCCTTGCCCCTTGCCTTCTGAAGCTTAACTGTTGAGACAAGCTTCATGGCCTTGGTAATCTGCCCGGTGCTCTGTATACTTTCTTTACGCCTTTTTATGTCTTTCATTGAAGCCATAAATTACCACCTCTTTGCAATCATTACTTGAACTGTGCCTTAAACTCTGTAATCGCCTTGACCAAAGCAGCCTCGTTTTCTTCGCTGAGCTGTTTGGTGTCCTTAATTCCTGCAGGAATTTCAGGATATTTAGCATCTATAAATGCAAACAATTCTTTTTCAAAGTCTGCTATTCTGTCTACTTCAATATCTATAAGATATTTTTTGGTTGCAGCATATATTATGATAACCTGATATTCAACAGGCATCGGCTTATACTGCGGCTGTTTAAGAATTTCCCTAAGTCTCTCACCCTGTGCAAGCTTCTCCTTGGTATCAGCATCAAGCTCTGAGCCAAACTGTGAGAATGCTGCAAGTTCTCTGTACTGGGCAAGCTCTACACGGATAGGTGCAGCTATCTTTTTAATCGCCTTAATCTGGGCAGCACCGCCAACTCGTGATACGGAAAGACCTGCATTAATCGCCGGTCTGAAACCGGAATTAAACATCTCTGTCTCAAGATATATCTGACCGTCAGTAATGGAAATTACATTGGTCGGAATATATGCCGAAACATCGCCTGCCTGTGTTTCGATAATAGGAAGCGCTGTAAGAGAACCTCCGCCAAGCTCATCCGAAAGTCTTGCAGCTCTCTCAAGCAGTCTTGAATGAAGATAGAATACATCTCCCGGATATGCCTCACGTCCCGGCGGTCTTTTAAGAAGCAATGACAGTGTTCGATATGCGACTGCATGCTTACTTAAATCATCATATACCACCAGCACATCCTCGCCGCGCTCCATCCATTCTTCTCCGATTGCGCATCCCGAATACGGAGCAATATACTGGAGCGGCGCAAGCTCACTGGCTGTGGAAGCAACCACTGTGGTATAATCCATTGCGCCGTACTCTGTAAGAGTCTGAACGATTGTGGCAACAGTTGATGCTTTCTGTCCTATCGCCACATATATGCAATGTACGCCCTGTCCCTTCTGATTAATAATTGTATCAATGGCAATAGCAGTTTTACCTGTCTGACGGTCACCGATAATAAGCTCACGCTGACCTCTTCCTATAGGTATCATCGCATCAATGGCTTTAATACCTGTCTGCAGCGGCGTATCAACTGATTTTCTGGAGATAACACCGGATGCCACTCTCTCTATCTGACGATATTTATCTGTAACAATAGGTCCTTTGCCATCTATAGGCTGTCCAAGAGCATTAACAACTCGTCCCGTAAGAGCATCTCCTACAGGAACCTCAACAACTCGTCCTGTTGTCTTAACTGTGTCGCCTTCATTAATGCTTTTTGCATCACCGAGAAGTACGGCACCTACATTGTCTTCCTCAAGGTTGAGTACCATTCCATAGACCTCGCCCGGAAATTCCAAAAGCTCGCCCTGCATGGCCTTCTCAAGACCGTGAATACGTGCAATACCGTCTGCCACCTGAATAACCGTTCCCACGTCAGACACATTAAGTTCTGTCTTATATCTCATAATCTGCTCTTTAATAACTGAGCTGATTTCTTCAGGTCTTAAATTCATGGGGCTGTTGCACCTTCTTTCTATACATCGATTTTGTTAAGCTCACGTGAAAGACTTGTAAGCTTATGTTTAATACTGCTGTCGATTACCCTGTCACCGATTCTGATGACCATGCCTCCTATAAGGCTCTCATCGACACTGTAATTCATCTCAAACTGACTATAGCCTGTGGTCTGTAACAGCTTGTTTACCACCTTTGCTTTAATATCCCCTGTAAGTTCCATAGGCGTAGTCACATATGCAATTCCGATACCTTTATATTCTTTGACTCTGTCAATAAAATACTGAAATATATCCGGAATTTCCCTGCTCCGGTCCTTTGTAACTATGGTTACAAGAAATCCGGTCATTTCTCTGGATATAAATTTACCAAAAATATTATCAATAACTGAAATTTTGTCCTCTTTGACAATCTTAGGGTGATTCAAAAGTCCCATAAGGTCACTATTCTCTTTAAAAGACTTTAAAACAGCATCGGCTTCTTCGTAGAATAAGTCAACCTTGTTCTGCTCAACTGCCAGTTCAAACAGCGCATCACCGTAAGCTGCCGATACTAGTTTTGCCATGTCTTTTCACCCATTTCATTCAATGTCTCTTCAACTAATGACTCCTGTATATGTGTATCCATTGAGGCAGATACAACTTTACCTGCCATCGCAGCTGCTACCGCAATCATCTCTTTCTTCATATCATCAGCGACACGCTTCTTCTCAAGCTCTGCCTCTGTGTTAGCTCTCTCAACGATTCTGGCAGCCTCCGTCTTAGCCTCCTCAACAATCTGTTCCTCTCTGGCAAGCGCTTTTTTGCGGGCATCTGCCAGAATGGCATCTGCATCCTTGTCAGCGGTTTTGATTTTGGCATCATATTCTGATTTAAGGGCTGCCGCATCCTCCTTGTCCTTATTGGCTGCCTCAATTTCAGCCTCAATAAGGTCCTGTCTCTTCTTAAGAAGATTGCGGACAGGATTAAACAAAAGGTAAGAGCCTAATAAGAATAAGATAAAAATGTTGATTGCTAGGAATAAGGCGTCCTGCAAAAGCTGTGGATCCAAGTCAAAAATTCTTTCCATGGTCTTATGCCGCCTCCCTTCCGGTATCTTTACTCATCATTTTAGAGCTTACCGATAAGTGGGTTAGCGAATAAGAGAATAATAGCTACGGCGAAACCATAAAGACCTGTTGTCTCGGCTACCGCCTGTCCCAAAAGCATGGTTGACGTAATAGATGACTTAGCGCCCGGATTACGTCCGACTGCTGCTGCTGCATGACCTGCTGCAATACCCTGACCTATACCAGGACCAAGACCTGCTATCATAGCCAATCCTGCGCCTATTGCTGAACATGCTAAAATTAATGCTTCACTTGTAATTCCCATTTTGATTCCTCCTAAAATAAATTAATCATCAGCTATTTTGTCATTAATATAAACCATTGTTAACATACTGAATACATATGTCTGGATTGCTCCTGAAAAAATATCACAATAAATATGGATAACTGCCGGTATTCCCACTTTAAGCGCTGACGGAAGAAGTCCGTACAGGAGTCCCATAAGTATTGTTCCCGACATAATGTTACCGAAAAGACGCAGCGACAACGATAACGGCACCGCCACCTCACCGATAAGGTTAATCGGAAATAGAATCGGGTTTGGTTTAAAAAGATTTGTTAAATGGTGTATTTTCTGGGCTCTCAGACCATTAATCTGAATGAGCGCAAATGTTATCAATCCCAGAGGAAGTGTTACACCATAGTCCGCGGTTGGCGGCCGCAATCCAAATAATCCCGAAATATTACAGAAAAGAATGAACATAAATATGGCGCATATCCAATTTCGGAAGCCTCTGCCCTTCTCACCCATAATAGTTGAGACCATATTGTCAATTGCCTGAACCGACATCTCAAGAATGTTCTGCAGACCCTTGGGCTTCTCCTCGGGGCGTGCTCTGACAATTTTGTGATGACCGACAATCATCAAAACGACCAACACAAGCGTGACAATTAATAATCCAACATGCGTGGTCGTGAACCATAATTCCTGACCAAACAAAGTATACTTAAAAAGTCCTTTTATATAAAAATCGACTTCTGCAAGTATCATGCCGGAAAGTTGTCCCGTCACATTTCTCACCTTCTTTATTGGTTATTTTTTTGTAAAAAATTTTATTAATAACGGCTGTATATACGCCGATATTTTCAAGCCGAAAACACCAATCAGCATAGTTACTATATTGAGCCAGCCCGTAAATCCAAAAAGAACAACAAGCGCTGCCACAACCAGCAGCCTGCCCACTGAACACCATGCCAGAAATGCCGATTGACGATTCTCCATATAAAGCGACTTGGCGGCTGCCATGTTCATACTTACCGCCATCGCTATCGCCACTATAACTCCCGCCAGAAGCCCAAGCTCCCCCTTAAGCTTGTCCGAGGTAATGAGCATAACAGGTATTGAAGCAAGAATAAACCAGATAATCATACCGAAAATAAGCAATTTAAGTGTACGCAAATCATCTCTATCTTCCATTACTTGTTATCCTTCTCTTCTTCGTGATGCTCATCATGGCTGTTTTTCTCATCCTCTTTGACAGATGCCATTGCAAGCCGGTAGGCATTGCGCCCACCTGCAAGCATACCCAGAAACATAAGCGGTATAACCCAGTATGTGCCGAAATGCTTATCAATAAATACCCCTATGGCTACACACAGTGCAATCGGCACCATGATATGAATTCCCAGCTGCGTAATTAACGTAAGATTACGAAAAACGCTTTTTTTATTATTATCCAAATCAAACGCCCTTTCAGAACAGTATAACCGATTTTTACATAAAAGTCCAACAATTATTGACTTATCCATTCCGACAAAATGCTTTTTATGTGGAAAAATTATTCCTCAATCAGATTAATTCTTCTTATATGACGCTCCTCATTACTGAATTCCGTATCCAGAAATGTGTCGGCTATGCTGCAGGCAAGCTCTTTAGAAACAGACGCTGCGCCTAACGCAAGCATATTTGCATCATTATGAAGCCTTGTCATCCTGGCAAGGTCTTCATTAGTACAAAGCGCGCATCTTATTCCCGGCACCTTATTGGCTGTGATTGATATTCCTATGCCTGTGGTACATATTACTATACCTTTATCACATTCGCCGGATGCAACTGCCTTGGCTGCCGCCCTTCCATATACAGGGTAATCACAGGAGCTTTTGTCAAAGCATCCATAGTCCCTGTACTCTATGCCTCTTTCTTTAAGATGTGCAATAACGGCTTCCTTTAATTCATATCCGCCGTGGTCTGAACCTATTGCTATCATTCCTCTTCCTCCTTATATTCATCCTGTTCCGTATTAATTAAGTACAATTTATCCTCTGCCTGTATTACCCATGAATTGATTGCCTCATAAAAAAGTGAGTACACTTCCATATCAGAGCCGTAAGGGTCAAGAATATCTCCGCTTCCGCCTGCAAATTCCATGATTGTATATACATTAACAGCATTCTCGTAATCATCTAAAAGCTTCTGTTTCTCTGCCCTGTCCATGGTAAGAATAAGCGTTTCATTATTAAAATCACTGTTTTCAAGCTGTAAGGACTGTCGGTTTTCCAATATAATGCCGTTATTTCTCAGTATGGAAGCTGCCTTGGGATTATACGGTTCAGGAAAAAGAACTATCAATCCTCTTGAGCATATCTCCAAGCCTTCGCTGCGGTTAATCTTTTTCATAATAGCCTCAGCCACAGGGCTTCTGCATGAATTATCCATGCATACAAAAATAACTCTGTTATATCTCGCCATACATCCTCCTTCCCAATCGGCTTCACACCTTGATTATTCTATGTCCTGCCGCCTTGAGCAGTCTGTTCATTACCGCTTGTCCAATCCCATCCTGTGAAAAAGCCTGTGCAAATATTATGTCAACCTGCATCTCATCAAATTGCCGTAACGCATCAAAAAGATTCTTTGCTATTTCATTGCCGTCATTCATGCTTCCAAGACAAATAACCTTGGCACTTCCGAAATCGCCACACATTTCCTCAGAAACCATAACTCCTACCTTCTGACCTTGACAAATATGTTCATCAGCCAACAAATGAAGCTTTTCCGACACCGGTAACGGCTCGCCTTCTATAATGATAAGCTCCGCCTTAGGAGCATAATGCCTGTATTTCATGCCCGGAGCCTTAGGTTTGACATCTTTGGACACCCCTGTCATAATAGCCCCATCAACTTCTACCTGACCTACTGCCTCCTGAAGCATCTCCAATGTTATAAAGCCCGGTCTCAGTATAACAGGCACATCTCCTGTCAAATCAACGATTGTAGATTCCAGTCCGATTTCTATATTTCCTCCGTCAATAATCATATCAACTCTTCCCGACAAGTCTTCAATGACATGTGCAGCCCTTGTGGGACTTGGTCTGCCGGACAGGTTGGCGCTGGGAGCAGCTATATATGTTCCTGAAAGCTCTATAAACCTTCTTGCCGCCGCATGTGACGGAAGCCTTACCGCAACCGTATTGAGCCCTCCTGTCACAGCGGACGGAACCCTGTTATTCTTAGGTATAATTATTGTTAAAGGACCGGGCCAGAATATCTGCGCCAGTCTGTATGCCGCATCCGGAACTTCGTCACACAATTCAGCCATATCTTGGGCATGGGCTATATGCACAATCAGCGGATTATCAGACGGCCTGCCCTTGGCTGAATATATCTTGGAAGCAGCCTGCTCATCGAAAGCATCACCTCCAAGACCGTATACTGTTTCCGTAGGAAATGCAACAAGTCCTCCGGTGCGTATTATTTCTGCAGCTCTTTGCAATATAGCATCATCCAAAGTTTTATTACCGGATAATTTTTCTATAATTGTATTCATTCCAATCTTCTTTTCTGTCTATTCATTAATTAGTATTATATTTTACTATCAATGATGTCCAAAGTCAAATTTACCCCATCATTTGCCTGTTGAGAAATAATTTTCAACTCCCTGTGCAACCGACATGGCAATCTTATACTGATATTCTTCATCATTAAGCAGCTTTTCCTCTGTCGGGTTGCTTAAGAATCCGCACTCAACTATTACCGTAGGACAAGGCGTATGTATAAGCATATAATAACTGTCATTTGACTTACATTCCCTTTTATTGTCAGGATTCAGATTTTCCTTGAGGGATGCCTGTATTAATTGCGCCAGAACATTTCCCTGTGCTGAATGGGTATAATAAAAAACCTGTGCTCCGCATACATCGGGGTCTGTGTAGCTGTTCTGATGTATACTTACTACTACATCAGCCTTGGCTTCTTCTATGAGCCCACAACGGTTTCTCATGTCTGCAGCCTTTTTATTTATGTCAGAATCACTGTAAAGTCCGTCACCATCCTGCCTCGTATAAACCACATTATAATTTTTGTCCTGCAAAATCTCACCTAACATAAGGCTTATACTCAGATTGATGTCTTTTTCCAATGTACCGTTAACTCCTACCTTACCCGGATCCGTCCCTCCGTGACCGGGGTCTATGACTACGGTAATCCCGTCTGACGCAGCAGCACCCACCGCTTCTGATGATGGCGCAAGCCCAAATCCCACGGCACATGATACTCCTGCCAAAAAAAGTACAGCCATTGCAATGTCCAATATTCTTCTTTTCATAAAATATATCCTAAATCACGTTTAATATATTTTATTATCAAGTTGGCTGTTATAGACTTTGGCATCCCGTCATTGTACTGTAATAATATCCCAAACGGAATCCATCTGCATTCCCAGACACCAGCCTGCAACACCTGCCAAGTCCCTGCTTCTTACCACATCCATTTTGGCCTCCATGGATGCTTCCTCCTCAAGCCATATACTGTAATTTACATCATTGACAACTCCGCCGGCTGTATATTGTTTTACCTCATCATCCCATTTCATATCCAATTCAAGTTCATTGACTATGTCAAGCCCTTCCTGCATTGAACAGCTTTTTGAAGTCAGGTAATAATTTCCGTTTTCATCCGGCTGCTCTATCCACAGCCTCGTGTAAAACGGAAGTGCATTTATAACCTTCTCTTTGGGAACCTCGGCAAGAGTTCCGTCTATTCCGTCAGTTACAAAGTCTATGGATGCCACAGAGCCCGCTTCATCTCCGCCCGAATAATGCTCATCATATCCCATAACTATTACATAATCGACACATTCTGCCTGAGCGGCTCTATTATATTGGCTATTATAAACCCTTGGTACATAATTATCTATCGAAAGCACCACTTCCGCTTTACGGCATTCTATGGAAAGCTCACGCACAAACTGTTTATAGTCTTCACCGGACTCCTGCGGAACCTTCTCAAAATCTATGTTAATTCCGTCATATCCATATGTAATAATTTCGGTAATTATATTATCTATCAGGTTTCGTCTTGATTCCGTATTGGCCAAAAGCTGTGCTTCATCCCATCCTCCGTCTTCATCAACCGATGTAAAATCACTGATAAGCGGCCATATTTCCATCCCTGCATCATGAATGGTTCTTATATATTCCCAATCGGCAAATGAGCTTATGGCTCCGTCAGCTCCGGTAACCTTATACCATGTAGGAGAAACCGTAGTAACTCCTTTGGTTTGTTGAAGAAGCTCTGATATTTTAGAGTTATCATAAGTGTCATATACTGCGTGCCATACCAAAACAATTTGATAGTCCCTCAGCTGGTTGGTATATTCCTCTTCCACATATCCTGAATTATGAACCAGTCTGGAGGTTGTCAATTCTGCCGTATCCGCCTTAACATATCCTTTACGCCCATCTATTGACATAACACCTATCCATCCGCCTTCGTTGTACCCATCGGATACCCAAACCGTATCAGTGCTGTCAGAAGCCTTTTCAAATATTTTACCCTTAACCGATGCCTTGTCTCTTACAATCGCCTTATCTCCCAGTTCCACCACATTATGCTCTGTACCGTCAGTCATTATCGCCAGTCTGTCAGGGTCACTGAATGTTTTATATGAAAATCCGGCTTTATCTGCTGCAAATTCAACCGCTATAAAAATTTTATCCTGGGATTTGATTACCGGAACGTAATCCAATTCCGATTTCTGACCGTCTACATCATACTCAGAGGCACCGATTTCAACCGTATATATCTGTGTAGGCGTTGTATATATAACGGACTCATTAGCCTTGTCATAATAAAATTTATCAGTTATGTTCTCTTTGTAAAAATCGTTATCAACATAAAAATGCCCGTCCTGAACTATGATGGAGTAATCGCTCAGCTCATAATCATAAATCAGGATGGCAGTGCGCTCCTGATTTATGCCGTAATATTCATTATAGTCTACCAATTTCCGGCTTGGAACATTGCGTTCTATTATGATTACCGCCGCTATCAGGATAACTGCCGCCGCAACTGCACTGATGATAATAATTAAATGCCTGCGTTTTTCTCTTCCGCCCGGTTCCCCTTCAATATCCAGGGTTTCTTCCATTGCTTCATCTTTCTCAGACTCACTCAAATTCTCAGACTCCTGCTCAATAATAATTTCGTCTATATCATCATCAAAAATATAATCATCTGTATCACTGTTATTAGTATATTTTCTATTATTTCTCATCCGCTGTACCTCACCATGCCGCCGAAGAGCCTTGCTCTGAGGGGGCCTTACCTTATATTAAGTGTTTATATTATACCATAACTCATATATCTTCTTCCATATTTTTTTAAAAAGAGTTTTGCCAAATTTAGCTTAATTTTTCCGCTTTATCCGTCCGGTTCGCCTGCACAAACGAAAAGGCGGGCATATGCCCGCCTTTTCTGCTTAAAATGCATAAAGGGGACTATGTCTATTTTAAGCGTACTTTGTCAAATTCAATTTTTACTACTTTCCCACCCTTAAACTGGTAATTTCTCATGTATGTACAGTCGCTTTCAGCCAAAAGCATATCTACAAGGCGGTCTTCCGGCTCTACGATTTTTCCATCAAGAGAAAAGCTGACGCCTTTTTCTTTCAGTCCCAGCAATTCCGCTTTAAGGGCGGCTCTGTAATCTTCATCAATGTACATTTGCCCTCCGCAGGGCGGCGGTAATTTGTGCAGCACCCAAACTTAATTGGGCTTTGAAGGTCATGACTGTGATATATAGACTATTCCCGCCACTTCCGCCTGCCCGTATAAAATTCGCCCACAAGCTTCTGCAAAAAATCCATACATTCCTCATTAAGATATAACGGGTCCGGTATACACGGAATCTGTCTGATATAAATATTAAAATTATGTTTGAAATACCGTATTCCGTCTTTTCCCGGAAATGGTGCCAAAAAAATCCAATGCTTTCTTGATTTTTCCCATTCTGTCATAACAAGAAATTCCACATAACTATGAATTTTCCACCAGCACAAGCTTCCGACTACTAGTTTTACTCCACACATAAGAAACTGTTGGTAATTTTTTGAATAATCAAAGCCAAAATCCACTATGACATAATCATATCCCTCCGACATCAGCTGTGGTAAAACAGAGCTGTCCGACTGCTCATAAATTGAAATCATTTTAAAAATCCTGTTTTTCTTATGAAAGTTATTTTTAAGCATAATTCCTGCCTGCCGAAAGCAGTCTGTACCGCTCATATCAGCCAGCGCTACGGATTTCCCGGCTACAGATGAAAGAAATACAGCGACAGCAAGCGACAGGTGTGTGACTCCTACGCCATATGCCGTTCCGATTACACCCACTACGGTTGATGTGCCATAGGTTTTAATAACATTTAATTTTTTCAAAATAATTCCCAACCCTTTACTGTGGTATTAAGATGCCGCTATGGCCTATAAGGGACACGGATAGGATTGACAATATTGCCATCAGCCGCAAGCCGCCTGTAATCACGTATTTTCCCCGGCGTCACAAGGGTATATACTCCGGCATTGCTGTCTTTAACACAGCTTTTCATAAGCCTTGCAGCTTCAATGATTTTTTTGATTCTCCATGACGACGCCCCGCATACAAGGCATACAATATCATACTTTGCCAGCAATTCAATATTGTCATTGTCCAAAACTCCGCAGTCACAGATAATTCTCTGATAACCCTTTTCCATATCAACATCCACACATCCATTATACTCAGGAATCATATCTATTCCATCTGCCGTATATATACCTTTGTTAAATGCAATGTGTTTTGCCGCCTTAATAAGTTCAAAAAAGTCACCACTGTTATTTCTCTCTATTAAGACAGTTTTATATCCTTTGCATTTAAAATATTCCGCTGCCATTAACGCTGTATGCGTTGTGCCGCATCCGGTATATGCTCCGGCAAAACCGATGTGTAAGGATACATTTTCTGATATGAATTTTTTATTTTGTAATGCTCTGAGCCTCTTTTCCAGACCGGTTACTGTTGAAATACGCTCATTGCCTGAATGAAAAAGACATGCGGTCACAATATCCGCCATACTATGTGGGTGTACTGCTTCAAGTGCCTTTATGTCCATTCCTCCGGTTAATAATACCAGCATCACCACGCCTATTGAATACACATCACTTTCGGCTCCCAGCCGTCCGTTTCCGTACATTTCAGGTGCGGCAAAGCCTTTAGTTCCCATACGGAAACCTGATACGCTGTCTGCTTCCTTTGCACTTCCGTAATCAATAAGTTTAAGCGTGTTAGTATCATATAAGATATTATCCGGTTTAATATCATTATGGAAGATTCCATTGCTATGCAGATATTTTAAAATATCACACAGCCTTAATGTCAGCCCAATTACTTCTCTGACTGTAAAATTTCTGTTTTGTGAAATCAGTGATTGCAGTGAGACTCCCTGTACATATTCCTCAATAATGTATACGCTTTCTTCACTCTCTTCTATATCGTATATTATAGGAATTGCAGGATGCCTTAGATTTTTCAGAATGTCCGCTTCCCTTCTTGCTGTATTATAAGGGTCGCAGCATTTGTCGATGCATTTAAGCGCACGATTTACTTTAAGTTTAAGATGTTCGACAAGATAAACCTGCCCGAATGCCCCTCGTCCCAGGGACCCGCAGACACGGTATCTGCCAAATAAGACATCATCTTTTTGAATATCACCATCTCCCGGTGAATCCATATCATAATATTGTATCCTGTGGCTTAATGATATACAAGTTCAAGACTTTTTTCAAGTACTTTTTTTAACTTTAGCAAAATTTTACAAAAAATCCATAAAAATTTCATTTCTCAATATTTACATCACTAAAAGCTTTGCTGTATACTAATACTATTAATAAAGTTTTTAAGATAGGATGTGAAAAAGATGAAAATTGAAAAAATCAGCGATACGCAGATACGCTGTACGCTTAACCGCTCAGATTTGCTCTCAAGGGAATTGAAAATCAGTGAGCTTGCATATGGAACCGAAAAAGCAAAAAGTCTTTTTCACGATATGATAGAACAGGCATCGCTTGAGTTTGGTTTTGAAGCAGATGATTTACCATTAATGATTGAGGCGATTCCTGTGTCCTCTGACTGCATTATTCTTATAATAACCAAGGTAAATGACCCTGAAGAAATTGATGCCAAATATTCCGGACTTGCCCCTGATTCCGATAATGATGACGACTATGATGACGACCTTAATGATGATGACGTTATGGGACTGAACCAGCTTTTTGACACCCAGTTCATCCCTATGTCAGAAACCATAGCTGAGAAAAAATATGACAAAACAGAACCGGACAGCACAAGCACTGATTCTTTAATAAGCAGAGTGTATTCCTTTAATTCATGGGATGACGCTGCAAGCGCCGCCATAAGACTTAACACCAGCTATGAACAGCTTAACGAATTTTACAAGGACGTTGACAAGAATATATATTATCTTATAATACAGGGCATATCCGCCAATGACGAAACATTTTGCCGAATATGCAATATTCTTTCGGAATACGCTCATAAAGAAAAATCTAACTACGCAACTGTTTCCTATATCAGAGAACATTGCCGTGCAGTTATTAAAAAGGATGCATTGCGCATACTGGCTGAATTCTAGGAAAAAGGATTTATTTATATGGATATTATTACAAAAATCACGGATGAATTACAGGTTAAAAAATGGCAGGTTGATGCAGCAGTAAAGCTTATCGATGAGGGCAACACCATTCCTTTTATATCACGTTACCGCAAGGAGGCCACCGGCGCGCTTAATGACCAGCAGCTTCGTAAGCTGGATGAAAGGCTCGGCTACCTCAGGAATCTTGAAGACCGCAAATCAACTGTCATTGACAGTATAGCCCAACAGGGCAAGCTGACAGAGGAGCTTCAAAAACAGATTGATGCTGCGGAAACTATGGTTATGGTGGAAGATTTGTACCGGCCTTACAAGCAGAAAAAACGGACTCGTGCCACTATCGCCAAAGAGCGTGGTCTTGACGGTCTTTCAGCAATAATCCGTATGCAGCAGACTTCTAAATCTCTGGAAGAAGAAGCCCTTGCCTACATTAATCCGGATAATGGAATTGATGATGCCGCTTCTGCCATTGCGGGAGCTATGGATATTATTGCCGAGGAAATATCGGACAGTGCGGATTACAGAATTAAAATCCGCGCTCTTACATACAAAGAGGGACTTCTCACTTCCACAGCCAAGGATAATGATGCACAATCCCCATATGAAGTTTACTATAACTTTTCTGCTCCGGTCAACAAGATGACAGGATACAAGACTCTTGCTGTCAACCGTGGGGAAAATGAAAAATTCCTTACAGTGAAGATTGAAGCTCCTGTTGAACGTATTTTGGCATATCTTGAAAAACAGATTGTAGTTAATGATAATCCTAATACAACCGACACGCTGAAAGCAGCTATTGCTGACAGCTACAGCCGCCTTATCGCCCCATCCGTTGAACGCGAGCTCAGGAACCAGCTTACGGAGGAAGCCGAGGACGGAGCAATCGCTGTTTTCGCAAAAAATCTCCAACAGCTGCTTATGCAGCCTCCCATTGCAGGAAAGACGGTTTTGGGCTGGGACCCTGCCTTCAGGACAGGCTGTAAACTGGCAGTAGTAGATGCCACAGGCAAGGTTCTTGATACGGTTGTTATATATCCTACCGCTCCTCAAAATAAGGTTGAGGAAGCCAAATCCGTTCTAAAAAAACTTATAAAAAAATACAATATTTCTCTTATATCATGCGGCAACGGAACCGCTTCAAGAGAATCGGAAGCAGTTATATCACAGCTTATCAGGGAAATTCCTGAGAATGTACAGTATGTTATTGTCAACGAAGCCGGTGCATCCGTTTATTCCGCCAGCGAACTGGCAACGGAAGAATTTCCCCAGTTTGATGTGGGACAGAGAAGCGCCGCTTCAATCGCCCGCCGTCTTCAGGACCCCCTTGCAGAGCTTGTGAAAATAGACCCCAAATCCATAGGTGTAGGTCAGTATCAGCATGATATGAACCAAAAGAAGCTTGGTCTTGCTCTGGACGGTGTTGTTGAAGACTGCGTAAACCGTGTAGGCGTTGATTTAAACACCGCTTCCGCACCCCTGCTTCAGCATATATCCGGAATTAACAAAACCCTTGCCAAAAATATCGTGGCTTACCGGGAAGCTAACGGACGTTTCCTGTCACGTAAAGACCTTCTTAAGGTTCCGAAGCTTGGCCCTAAGGCTTACGAGCAGTGTGCCGGGTTTATGCGGATTTCCGGCGGAAGCAATCCTTTTGATTCCACCAGCGTACATCCTGAAAGCTATAAAAGCGCTGAAGCTCTTCTTAAAAAAGCGGGTTTTTCCCCTGATGACATTACCGGCGGCAATGTAAAGGGACTTTCTTTAATTATTAAGGATTACCAAAAACTTTCAGAAGAGCTTGGCATAGGAGAACTTACACTCCGCGACATAGTAAAAGAACTGGAAAAACCGGGACGTGACCCACGTGATGAGATGCCAAAACCGATTCTCCGCAGTGATGTTATGTCCATGGAGGATTTGACACCGGGCATGGTATTGAACGGAACGGTTCGCAATATAGTTGACTTTGGCGCATTTGTGGATATAGGAGTACATCAGGACGGTCTTGTACATATTTCACAGCTTACCAATGACAAATTTGTCAAGCATCCGATGGATGTGGTCAGCGTAGGTGATATTGTTCAGGTTAAAGTGCTCAATATTGATGCTTCCAAAAAAAGAATCCAACTGTCAATGATATTATAACCATAATTCACATATGTGGAGAGCTTTGTCATATATCAATTTTTATCTGAAACAAATTGTACCCGTAGCTTCGTCCATGCTTTCCACAATGGCAAGAGACTCCAGCCTTATGCCTTTATCCCTGATTATCTGTCCGCCTTGCTGAAAGCCTTTCTCTATGGCTATTCCCACACCTTCAAGGGTTGCGCCCGCTTCCGCAATAAGCTCAATAAGACCATTGATTGCGCAACCGTTCGCGAGAAAATCATCTATCACAAGCACATGGTCATTTTCAGTCAAAAATTTCTTACTTACAATTACATCATATGTCTTTTTATGGGTAAATGACTCTATTTTTGTTGAATACATCTCTCCGTCAAGATTAATGCTTTGTGCCTTTTTGGCAAATACCACAGGAACACCAAACTGCTCGGCAACAATGCAGGCAATCCCTATTCCTGAGGCTTCTATGGTAAGAATCTTGTTAATAGGACGGTCAGCAAAAAGTCTTTTCCACTCCATTCCCATCTGCCTGAACAGTTCAACATCCATCTGATGATTAAGGAAACTGTCAACCTTAAGTACATTACCGGCTTTAACTACACCGTCTTTTCTAATTCTATCTTCAAGTATTTTCATTGGATTACCTCATCGTTCTTCTCTAAAGTATGACAGTCCCAAATGGGCGGGGGCCTGATTCTCTTTTTTCTTACGCAGACTTACTACCACAAGCACTATAATTGTAACAACATAAGGAATCATCTTAAACAGTTCCTGTGATGCTCTTGTAAGATTCGGGATATAGAAATATGCCCAATACAGCAATCCGAACAGATAAGCTCCCCAGATTGCGTTGACCGATTTCCATACTGCAAAAATAACAAGTGCAACAGCCAGCCAGCCAAGCTTTTCGATTGTACCATCGTTGGCCCATGTTCCCTTGATATAATCCATTACATAATATAATCCTCCAAGTCCGCTTATTCCTGCTCCTATAACCGTAGCGAAATATTTGTACTTTATAACATTGACACCTGCCGCATCGGCAGTTGCCGGATTTTCACCTACCGCCCTTAAGTTAAGACCGGCCCGCGTTTTCTTGAGAAAATGATTGACAACGATTGCAATGATAATCGCAACATAAACCATAAACCCATAGGAGAAAAATATTTTTCCAAAGTAACCCAACGAGCTTAAACCGGGTATACGTGTTCTGAACGCTCCGCTTGTTGCGGCAACGGAAATCTGTCCCACGCCGCCAGCCATCTTGTTAAGTGAACCGCCGAAGAAATTGGCAATTCCCGAACCGAATATGGTCAGCGTAAGTCCCGTAACATTCTGGTTCGCTCTCAAGGTTATGGTTAAAAAACTGTATATAAGCCCTGCAAAAGCAGAAGCCCCAAAGCATGACACCAATGCAATAATTATACATATTATTTTATTGGGTTCCGCCACATGAGTTTCATATGCGAAGACACTTGCCAAGGACGCTATGGCACCAATATACATTATTCCCGGAACACCAAGATTAAGGTTGCCCGCCTTTTCCGACATAATCTCTCCGATACATCCGAACATAATAACCGTACCGAAAACAACTGCTGCCTGAATTAATGAAACAAATGAATCCATATCCTACACCTCCTTTTCCGCTCTGCGAAAATGCATCTTATATGTTATGAAAAACTCGCTTCCGAGTATAAAGAAAAGAATTATACCCGTAATAATATTGGCAGCGTACTCATTCAGTGCAAATTTTGAAGCTATTTCCGATGCTCCTCTGTTAAGGAAAATAATCAGAAGTGTGATTGCCACCATGAAAAATGTATTAAATTTGGCAAGCCATGCAACTATAATAGCGGTAAATCCCCGTCCGCCGGCTGTACTTGTTGATATTGTATGGTCAACGCCTGCAACACCAACAAATCCTGCAACACCGCATACTGCGCCCGATATAAGCATAGTTCTTATGATTACTTTTTTGACGCTTATTCCTGCGTATTTGGCAGTATTCTTGGATTCACCCACAACCGCAATCTCATAGCCCTGCTTTGTATTTTTAAGATATATAAACATTGCAACAGTTGCAACAACCGCTATTATTATGTTTACTCCGTATTTCTGCCCGAAAGCTGTCGGAAACCATCCTGCCTGTGACGCCTGATTTATAATTCCTACAGTGTTGGAACCAAAAGGATTTTCCCAAAGCGCCACACAATAGGAGGTTATCTGGATAGCAACATAATTCATCATAAGCGTGAATAAGGTTTCGTTGGTATTCCAGACCGCCTTAAAAACAGCCGGAATCAGTCCCCACAGCGCACCAAAAATAACCGCACTCACGCACATTATTATAAGAAGAAGCCAATTAGGAAGACCTGAATTACCCAGCTTTATCATAATAAAAGCTGTGGCGACACCGCCCATCAACATCTGTCCCTCTGCACCGCAATTCCAGAATCTCATCTTAAAAGCAGGCGCAAGGGCAACACCAAGCAAAAGCAGCGTACATATGTCTCTGACAGTCACACTTATGTGAAGCTTTCTTACTGTATCAGTGATTCCCCCGAATGCACCCTGCCACATTGTTTTATATACATCAATAGGATTAAGTTTTGTAACAAAAAAGATAAATAAGGCTGAGACCCCCAACGCAAGTACAATGGCTGCAGCATATACCAGAATCTTCTTCCAGACCGGCACTGCGTCCCTTTTGGTAAGCCTTATAAACGGTTCCTTGATTGCCGCTGCTTTACTCATCTTTATTTTCTCCTTTCCTTGTACTTGTCATAAGAAGTCCGACCTGTTCTTTGGTAGTAGTTCTGGCGTCAACAATTCCGCTTAACTTACCACCGCACAGAACCAAAATTCTATCGCACAATGACAGAAGCACATCCAAATCCTCGCCTACATACAAAACTGTAACACCACGTTCCTTCTGCTGGTTGATAAGATTATATATGGAATATGACGTATTAATATCGAGACCACGCACTGCATATGCTGTCATAAGCACCGCCGGGGCCGCACTTATCTCACGCCCTACAAGCACCTTCTGGACGTTACCGCCGCTAAGCCTTCTGACAGGCGTGTTGATACTTGGCGTAACGACTCCAAGCTCGTCCTTAATGGACTCTGCAAGATGTTTCGGTTTTGATTTATTGATAAAAACAACTCCGTCTTTATTATAATCCTTGAGCATCATATTTTCGGTCATGCCCATAGAACCCACAAGGCCCATGCCAAGCCTGTCCTCCGGCACAAAAGACAGCGCTATTCCCAGATTCTTAATATTCTTAGGTGATTTTCCTATAAGCTCAATATCCTCTCCTGATTCCGGGTCACTGAAAATAACAGAGCCGCGCGCAGTCTTCTGCAGTCCCGCTATGGACTCAAGAAGTTCCTTCTCTCCGCATCCGGAAATACCGGCTATACCCAATATCTCACCGCCCATAGCAGTAAAAGATATATTGTCCAATGCCAGACGCCCTTCTTTATTATAACAGGTAAGATTCCTGACATCGAGCCGCTTAACCGTATTCTCAGGCTCCTTACGGTTGATATTAAGTTCAACCTTCTTACCTACCATCATCTCCGTCAGCATAGTTTCCGTTGCATCTTTAGTGTCAATGGTTCCTGCATACTCGCCTTTTCTTAAAATAGTAACTCTGTCACTTATCTCAAGCACTTCATGCAGCTTGTGAGTAATTATGACAATCGCCTTACCTGCCGCTCTCATATTCCTTATTACCGCAAAAAGCTTCTCAGTCTCCTGTGGTGTAAGAACTGCCGTAGGCTCATCCAAAATAAGAATATCCGCACCTCGGTATATGACCTTAACTATCTCCAATGTCTGCTTCTCAGAAACAGACATATTATAGACTTTTTTGTTTGGGTCTACATCAAACCCATACTTATCACAAATCTCTCTTATTTTAGCTTCAACAGCTTTCTTATTAAGCCTGCCCTTTTTCTCCTGACCAAGAATAATGTTTTCCGCAGCCGAAAAAATATCGACCAGCTTAAAGTGCTGATGAATCATTCCTATTCCCAAATCAAATGCATCTTTAGGTGAACGGATTGACTCTTCCCTGCCGTTAATAAAAATCTGCCCTGAATCTGGAAAATAAATTCCGGCAAGCATATTCATAATTGTGGTTTTTCCGCTTCCGTTTTCTCCAAGAAGAGACAGTATCTCGCCTTTTTTGATTGTCAGCGAAACATCTCTATTCGCCACTATTGCCCCGAATGTCTTGGTGACATTCTTCATCTCCACTGCATAATTTGCTTCCAAAGGAGTATCTCCTTTCAATATAGATAGTTTTCAAGCTTTGCTTCACAGGTAAATTCAGGACTACTTACATCTAAAGCAAAAACAAGGAAGTCAAAATATAGACTTCCTTGTCATTTTATCACTTATCCGTCATTAGTTCAACTCTGTAATTCCATCAATTCTAAGTTCAAATGAAGGTGCTGAACGAAGCTCTGACTCATGGAAATATCCATCCCAGATAGCTTCCTTATCTTCTTCATCATCTGTATCATAATCGCCTGTAAGGTCAATTACACAGCTGTCAACTGTCTTACCGCCTACTGTAAAGCTCTCAATATCGAATACGTGTAAAGAACCATCTTTAAGGGCAGCCTCAACCTCTGCAACCTTATCAGCTGTTCCCTCTGCTGCCGCATCTCCAAGTGCGGTAATTGCAACGGCACCTGTCTCATAACCCTCAGCCCAGTTTGTGGCGATTTCTTCACCCTTCATAGCTGTGCCGATTGCATACTCATAGTATACTTCCCAGTTGTTGGTAGCAGATGTAAGCGCTACATCAGGAGCAACACTCATCATATCAATATTATAACCGACACTGTAGCATACTGAACCATTCTCATAAGCTGCCTGTATTGCACTAGGCGCACCTGTGGAGTCTGCATGCTGACTGATTACAACACATCCGTCTGCAATAAGTGACTCTGCTGATGTTCCCTCAGCTGTAATATCAAACCAGCTGTTGGTATAAGATACTTCCATAGAAACATTTTCATATACTGACTTAACTCCAAGGTAGAAAGCTGTATAACCTGAAACAACCTCTGCGTATGGATAAGCACCTACGTATCCTATTTTAACATTTCCGTCACTGTCATAATTATTGTCAGAAAGCTTGCCTTCCTCAACCAGCTCTGCAATCTTCATGCCTGCAACAACTCCTGATACATAACGTGCCTGATATACATGTGTGAAAGCATTCTTAAAATTGCTAAGTCCTGAAGTAACTGCTGTATCACCTGTCATAGCCACAAATGTTATATCAGGATACTCTGATGCAGCCTGCTGTGTATATGTCTGATGTCCATAGCTGTTTGTAAAAATAAGGTTGCAGCCTTGTCCCACTAAATCAACACATGCGTCATAACATGAGTTGTCCTCAGGAATTGAATATTTCCACTTAACCTGGTCATCACTAAGACCAAGTGATTTGGCAGCTTCCTTGATACCTGCAATATGTGCATATGTGTAAGCTTCGTTCTCGTCACCCAGTAAAACTACACCAACGATAACATCCGAATCCGATGCACTGCCGCCATTGCCTGAACTGCTTGAACCACATGCAGTCAATGCAAACATCATTGCAACAACTAAGATTGCGCTTAAAATCTTTTTCATTTTCATTTGATTTGCCTCCATTTTTTGATATGAGAAATCGTACAATAAAATTTCGGTTTTGTAAAGTCTAAAGATATTATTTTTTACATTATTTTTACAAAATCAAACAATTACCGCTCATTTCCAAAATAAGCAACAAGAATTGCTCCCGGTCCGGAATGTACACCTATGCTCGGATTTATATCAATCACAATAACATTTTCAATTCCGAATTTGCTCTTGATAGTCTCTGCCAATGCATTTGCCTCCTCCGGACAATTACCATGTGCAATTCCCACTGTTGTGTTGACGGCCTTCCACTGGTCAGTCATATTTTCTTCCATGTTATTTACCAGTGCTGCAATTGATTTCTTACGCCCTCTGACATTGCCTGCCGCCTCAAGCTTGCCTTCCGCAGTCACTTTAAGAATAGGCTTGATATTTATAAGACTTCCCACAACCGCAGTTGTCTTGGATATACGTCCTCCTCTCTGGAGATGATGTAAATCGTCAACCGTAAGCATTGCCGACATATGAATACTGTTATCCTCAAGCCATTTTGTAACTTCCTCTATTGATTTTCCCTGCTCTTTAAGCTCAACCGCTTTCATTACAAGGATTCCCTCTGCTATGGATGCTGTAAGCGTATCAACAACATTAATAACCGCATCAGGATATTCTTCTTTCAAATTCTGTGCAACCATTGCCGCCGTATTAAAGCTTCCGCTGAGTGTTGAAGCAAAACTAATGTAAAGTACATCCTTGCCCGCATCAAGCGCCTGACGAAACTTTTCTTCCGTAACAGCAGGGTTGATTGCCTGTGACTGAGGCTCAACTCCCGCTTTCATTTTATTATAAAAATCAGCCGGGTCGATTCCTTCGGCACCTTCATAGGTGACACCCTCCAAAAGCGTGTACTGCGGTACCAGTATTAATTTTTTCTCAATCACATAATCCTTAGGTAAATCACTGTTCGTATCTGTAATAATCTGAAATTCTTTCATTATATAGGTCCTCACTTTTTATTTTTGTTAAAAAATATTCCTTACAGCTTTTCCGTATAATTATTGCTGAATATTATCTGCCTTTATTTTGAGCTGTCTGTCAAAACAGCCTGTCCGGTGCACCTTTAAAAAGTGTTTCCGCCTCGGTCATCAACTCTTTGATTATTTCTGCGCAGCTTTGTTTCTTGTTAATGAGTCCTGCAATTTGTCCTGCCATAACACTGCCGTTTATAACATCACCGTCCACAACCGCATTGCGAAGTGAGCCTGCCGTCATCTGCTCAAGTTCATCAATCGTTACTCCTTCCGCTTCCATGCGGAGATATTCCTTGGACATTTTGTTGCGCAAAACACGTACCGGATGCCCTGTACTTCTTCCCGTAACTTCAGAATCAATATCCTTTGCACCGATAATTCTATCCTTATAGTTATCATGAACAATGGATTCATCCGCTACCACAAATCTTGTTCCTATCTGAACTGCTTCTGCGCCAAGCATAAATGCTGCGGCAACACCTCTGCCGTCACCGATTCCGCCTGCACCTATTACGGGAATTGACACCGCATCAACCACCTGCGGCAGCAATGCCATTGTTGTGGTGCTTCCTATATGTCCTCCCGACTCACAGCCCTCTGCTACCACCGCATCAGCTCCGGCACGTTCAAGCATTTTTGCCATAGCTACGGAAGCTACCACAGGAATAACCTTAACACCTGCGTCCTTCCAAAGCTTCATATATTTGCCCGGATTTCCTGCACCTGTTGTAACTGCAGCAACATGCTCTTCTGCTGCCAATGCGGCAACTTCATCGGCATAAGGGCTCATAAGCATAATATTAATTCCAAATGGCTTGTCCGTAGTTTCTTTAATCTCATATATCATCCGTTTCACAATATCCGCCGATGCTGTGGCGGAGCCTATGATTCCAAATCCTCCTGCCGCCGAGACTGCCGCTGCCAGATGGCTTTCAGCCACCCATGCCATGCCGCCCTGAATAACCGGGTACTCTATTCCCAACAGCTCTGTTATTCTGGTTTTCATATTTTGTCCTCCTATTTGTAAAATAACTATACCATATTAATTAAAATGTATAAATATTTTTTTTAATAAATTTAATCAATTCTTAATCAAAGCTACATATTTCTATCACATTTTGAATTTATACTAAATATATCAAATGAAGCCGCCGGTACCGCTGGTGCCGACCGGTTTCGACTAACAATCACAGTTTTTACTGATTACATAAACTCTCCCTACATAGACCCCCGGATTTGTATCCGGGGGATTTCACATTCCCCTATTTTCGCTATTACACCATAACAGTTATAACCACGCTTGCAATAATTCCTGCAAAAGAAGATATTAAGGCGCCTGCCAGCGTCCATCTCGTTTTTGTAACCTTTGCTGCCATAAAATACACACTCATAGTATAAAAAACAGTCTCCGTACAGCTCATCATTATGCTTACCATAAATCCCGTATAAGAATCCGCACCGTAAAGCTTAAATATATCCAGACACAGCCCCGTCGCTGCACTGGACGAGAAAAGTCTGACTATAATCACCGGAACCACCGCCGACGGCAGACCTATGGGCTCCGTCACTTTTCCGATAAGCCCTCCCACAGCCTCCAAAAGTCCCGATTCCCGCAAAACCCTTACGCCCACCATTAATCCAATAAGTGTCGGCAAAATTGATACAACGGTCTTCAATCCGTCCTTGGCGCCATCAATAAAATTTTCATAAACATTATTTTTGTGCATCACGCCATAGCAAACTATATAAAATATTATAAGAGGGATTATAAATTCTGACAGATATAAAAGTATTTTCATATAAACCAAAAAGCACAGAATATTTATATATTCTATGCTTTCTGCAATCCCATTATTTCTTGCGGTTAAAAATAAATTTCTTGATTCGTTCTTTATTCTTACCCTTCTCTTTCAGCTTGTACTCTTCTTCTTCCTTCCGCACTCTATCATATTCAACATAAAGCTCGCCTTTATTGCGTCTGTCAAGTCCATGACTTACGCCCTTTCTGATAATGTCATAGAGAACTGCAAACAGCGGAACCCCTAACAGCATTCCGGCAAATCCGAACAATCCTCCGAAAAATACTATTGAGAAAAGTACCCAAAAGGTTGAAAGACCTGTTGTGTTTCCCAGAATCTTAGGTCCTAATATATTACCGTCAAATTGCTGTATTGCAATTATTATTATTATAAAATACAGACATTTTACCGGACTTACCATGAGTACGATAAAACCACTGGGAACCGCACCAATCCACGGTCCGAAAAACGGTATTATGTTGGTCACGCCTACAATAACGCTTATAAGCATTGCATACGGTATTTTGAATATGGAAGTTATTATAAATGTAAGTATCCCTATTATAATGGAATCAATTATCTTACCGTTAATAAATCCGCTGAACATCTTATCAATATAAGCAAGCTCTTCCATTATTTTATCTGCCGCCTTAGTTTTAAATGCGCTGTAAATAATCATCTTGCCCTGCGCCGCAAGCTTCTTGCGCTGGCCAAGGATATATACGCAGGCAACAAGTCCGATGACAGTATTTTTAAGAAATGTCAAAACGCCCTTAACACCCACAGTGACACTGCTTATGAATTTATCCGTCAGCACGCTTTCTGTTTCGCCGCCGGCAAAAATCTTTGAAATCAGTTTCTGGATATATTCCATGGTGTCGCTGCTGAACTGTGTTACCTGCTCTTCAAATATGGTTCCCTCACTGACATCCTTAAGCCAGTCCATGGCATTGGAGTATGTGTCAGGAAGAGCATTAATAAGCACTGTAACACTGTCGATAACCTGTGGTATTACTGCCGCAAAAAGTATATACATAAGCAGAAGAAATACTATTATGGTAAAACAAACGCTCAGGTTCAAAGATATTCTTGCCGCCTTATGCTGATTTTTCATCTTGGAAAACCATTTGCCCGTCCATTTTTCAAACACTATACATATGGGCTTGAGGAGATATGCCAGAACCGCCCCAACAATAAACGGCGCAAGGCTTGACCAGATATTTTTAAATAATCCAAATAAGGTATGGTCCTTGAAAAAAAGAAAATAAAACAATATGCTGCAGGCTACCACCAAAAACAGCATAACTCCAATTTTCACATATTCATTCTTAAAACGGTATTTTCTGGTAGTTGTTGCACTATTTGTATCATTTCCCATTGACGTCCTCCAACATATTCATATTACCATTTTATTCCTTTTATCATTTATTTACAAGCATAAAAAGAATTTTATCGGTAAGCAAAGCTGCTTTACTGTACTTAACCCTAAAGCATGTGCCGGAACAGTACCGGAAAATTCCTGACGAAACAGTAGCGGAATATGCCTGACGAATCCGCACCGGAAAATTCCTGACGGACTATTATACAAAAAGCGGTCCGAAGCCATTCCGGCTTCAGACCGCCCTTAACCCGGACGCTATGCGTCAAGGCGTAAAATTAATGTTTACTACAATTAATCAAAAAGTCTGCTGTATTTAACAAGATACTCATATCTTGCCTTAGCATTCTCCTCAGCAGCAGTGAAAAGCTTCTCTGCTCTCTCAGGGTTAGCTTTTGCAAGTCTTGCATAACGAGCTTCATTCATAATGAACTCTCTATAGCTTCCCTTAGGCTCTTTAGAATCAAGCTGGAACGGATTCTTTCCTTCGTTCTTAAGCGCCGGATTGAATCTGAACAAATGCCAGTAACCCGCATCTACAGCTGCCTTCTCAACATCCTGTGCATGTGACATACCTGTCTTAATGCTGTGGTTGATACATGGAGCGTAAGCAATAATAAGTGATGGTCCCGGATATGCCTCTGCCTCTGCAATTGCCTTGATACACTGGTTGCGGTCTGCACCCATTGAAATCTGTGCTACATATACATAACCATAGCTCATTGCGATGCTTGCAATATCTTTCTGCTTAATCTCCTTACCTGCTGCTGCGAACTCTGCAACCGCACCTGTAGGAGTAGCCTTAGATGCCTGTCCTCCTGTATTTGAATATACCTCTGTGTTAAATACAAAGATGTTAATATCCTTATTGCTTGCAAGAACATGGTCAACACCACCGAAACCGATGTCGTATGCCCATCCGTCACCACCGAATACCCACTGTGACTTCTTGGAAAGCATATCCTTGTCTGTAAGGATTTCCTTAGCTGCATCTGAGTTTTCGTTAGCAAGAGCCGCTATAAGCTTCTCTGTTGCAACGCCATTAGTTGTTCCGCATAAAAATGTATCAAGATATTCCTGAGCTGCGGCTTTTGTATCTGCATTAGCTGTTGTCTCAAGTACCTCTTCAACCTTCGCTTTAAGTCTTGTTCTGATAGCTTTCTGAGCAAGCTGCATACCCATACCAAACTCAGCGTTATCCTCGAAAAGTGAGTTACACCATGCAGGACCATGTCCGTTCTTGTTAACGGTGTAAGGTGTTGAAGGTGATGAGTTACCCCAGATAGATGAACATCCTGTAGCATTGGCAATGTACATTCTATCACCGAAAAGCTGTGTAATCAACTTAGCGTAAGGCGTCTCTCCGCAGCCTGCACAAGCTCCTGAGAACTCAAGAAGCGGCTGCTTGAACTGGCTTCCCTTAACGGTAGTCTCTTTAAATTTATCAAATACTTCTGTCTTATCAGGTAATGACTGACCATAATCAAATGCATTCTGCTGTGTTCTGTCAGTATCATCAAATCTCTCCATAACAAGAGCTTTTTCTTTAGCAGGACATACATTAACGCAGACCTTACAATCCATACAGTCAAACTCTGATACCGTCATAGCAAATTTCATTCCCGGCATACCTGTCATATCTACCATCTTCATTCCTTCCGGAGCCGCTGCTGCCTCAGCCTCTGTAAGAGCAACCGGACGGATAACTGCATGAGGACATACATATGAACAGAAGTTACACTGGATACAGTTCTCAGGCTTCCATACAGGAACTGTTGTAGCAACGCCACGCTTCTCGAATGCTGCTGCACCTGATGGAGTTGAACCGTCAACATAATCCTTGAATGCTGATACAGGAAGCTTATTACCCTCCTGTCCGTTAACTGCGTGCTGAATGTTATTGACGAAATCTACCACATCCTGTCTTGCACCTGTTGCAGTTGCTGAAAGGTCTTCATCTCCTGCTGTCTTCCAGCTGTCAGGAATTGCAACTTCAACTACATTGTCAAGTCCGGCGTCGATAGCATTATGGTTCTTCTTAACAACATCTTCACCTTTCTTCATATAGCTGGCTGTTGCCGCATCCTTCATATACTTAACTGCATCATCAATAGGAATGATGTTGGCAAGCTTGAAGAAAGCTGCCTGAAGGATTGTATTTATACGAGCGCCCATTCCGGTTTCAATACCGAGCTTGATACCATCAATTGTGTAGAATTTGATGTTGTGCTCTGCTATATATCTCTTAGCCTGTCCCGGAAGATGATGCTCAAGCTCCTCAGGAGTCCAGCTGCAGTTAAGAAGGAAGGTTCCGCCGTCTTTAAGGTCCTGAACCATATTGTACTTACGCACATATGCAGGATTATGACATGCTACGAAATCTGCCTTGTTAATAAGATATGTTGATTTAATCTTAGAATCACCAAAACGAAGGTGTGAAATTGTAACACCGCCTGACTTCTTGGAATCATAATCAAAATATGCCTGAGCATACATATCTGTGTGGTCACCGATAATCTTAATTGAGTTCTTGTTGGCACCTACAGTACCATCTGCACCAAGTCCCCAGAACTTACAGCTTGTGATTCCTTCAGGAGCTGTTACAGGTGAAGGACCAGCCTCAAGTGAAAGATTGGTAACATCATCATTGATACCGATTGTAAATTTCTTCTTAGCAGTATTATTATATACAGCAATAATCTGGGCAGGTGTTGTGTCCTTGGAGCCCAAACCGTAACGGCCTGTGAATACCGGAACATCGGCAAACTCTGTATCCTTAAGTGCTGCAACAACATCAAGGTAAAGAGGCTCACCTATTGAACCAGGCTCTTTAGTTCTGTCAAGAACCGAAATCTGCTTAACTGTCTTAGGCAGCGCTGCAAGTAAATGCTTCGCACTGAAAGGTCTGTAAAGACGAACCTTGACAACGCCCACCTTCTCGCCTGCTTTAAGAAGATAATCTATAGTCTCATCTATAGTCTCACATACTGAACCCATAGCGATAATTACCTTCTCTGCATCATCAGCACCATAGTAATTGAAAAGCTTATAATCTGTTCCAATCTTAGCGTTAACTTTATTCATATACTCTTCAACAACATCAGGAAGAGCATCATAATATGGGTTACAAGCCTCTCTTGCCTGGAAAAAGATATCAGGGTTCTGAGCTGAACCTCTCTGGCATGGATGTTCAGGATTAAGCGCATGACGACGGAAGTCGTTGATTGCATCCAAATCCACCATATCTTTAAGGTCTTCATAATCCCACATCTCAATCTTCTGAATCTCATGTGATGTACGGAAACCATCGAAGAAATTAAGGAAAGGAACCTTACCCTTAATTGCCGAACAATGTGCAACAGGTGTTAAGTCCATAACCTCCTGAACACTTGACTCACACAGCATAGCAAAACCGGTCTGACGGCATGCATATACGTCTGAGTGGTCACCAAAAATATTAAGTGCGTGTGAAGCCACACAACGAGCTGATACATCAATTACACAAGGTAACTGCTCACCGGCAATTTTATACATATTAGGAATCATAAGTAAAAGACCCTGTGATGCCGTAAATGTTGTTGTCAAAGCTCCTGCTGAAAGCGATCCGTGAACAGCACCTGCTGCACCGGCCTCTGACTGCATCTCTGTCAGCTGAACCTCCTGGCCGAAAATATTCTTTCTGCCCTGAGTTGCCCATTCATCAGCGCATTCTGCCATTACGGATGATGGGGTGATAGGATAGATAGCTGCAACATCTGAATACGCATATGACACATGGGCTGCGGCATTGTTTCCATCCATGGTTTTCATTTTTCTTGCCATTTTAAAGTTTTCCTCCT
>CAYPWY010000016.1:0-45333 GCA_964414835.1 uncultured Butyrivibrio sp.
TTATCTGCCATACTAACACCGCCTTACTTTTCTGCTGCTAATTCGTCAATAATTGCTTTAATTTTTGTTTTCTTATCTTTTGGTAACTCGTGCCTTAAAACTCTAGAAAATGCTGTTTCATGAGCATATCCCAAACGCTCCGACACTTCCCATAAATTTACGTTTTTTTCTTTTGCATAGTTTCTGATATCTAGATTTTTCATGATTAAACCTCACTTTCCGAAAATATTTTGTTGACACTTTGGTTTTTACATGTTATAGTGTTTACAATAATAACAATACCAGATTTAATCTAGGTAGTCCATTATCACTTTGTTTGCATTATTTTTTTTGAAAAGAGGGTGTCTACAATTTGGAAGTGAAAGATATACATACAAATTTACAGATATTTCAATATTTGGGATTCCCCTGTGTCTTCGGGAAAGATGGTCTCTTTGTAGAGGAAGTGCAATTAGTTGTTACGGATACTGGCTATATTAACTATCCAGATACAGAAAGTATTTTCTATAAGAAAAAATATCCTTTGGAAGAAAAATTCTCTTTCGGTGATATAATTGTAGAATTTTCCAATTCTGGCAGAGATGCAAGAAAAATTATATCCCTATTTGAATTTTTCCGGACAAAATATACTTATCCTACCATTGACTTTGCAAAGGAATTTTATCGTGCTTTTAGAGATATAGGCTATTCAGACTTGGTTACAAGATGCATTGTTTTTGGTGCTTTATATCAGCTATGTCTTTGTAAAACATTACAAAATTTTGAATATAAAGAGTATTTTTATCTTTGGGTTTTTATCAATCCGGTAAATATTATTTCTCAAACAAAGTATCTTCACGAGGGCTTTGCTAAAGTTTATTTTGAAGAAGATCCAGATGGAAATCCGCTACTTGTTTATACAGGATTTGAAAACTATACTTTACAGGTTTTTGATTCAATTCACGCAAGAAAGCATAATATTACTATACGCGAATGCTCTTACTGTAATGGTTTTTTTGTCGAAAGAAACGGAAACAATATCAAGTACTGCTCAAAATGCGGAGCTATCCAAAGCGACTTAAAAGCAGATGTTTTTCAAAAAGCATACAGAAGAGCATACAAGACGATGTTACAACGACAAAAACGTTACGGAAACAAATGTAATAAAGATGAGAATGATTATTTCAAAAAATATACTGAAGTATGGATAACTGCCGCAAAGAAACAGCTGCAGCTGTATAAAAAAAATAATGACATTATCGGTTTCGAGAAATACCTGAAGGAATCAACTCAAGCATATAAACCCCAAAAAAGGAAGTGATTGAATGGCTCTTATTAAATGCCCAGAATGTGGCAAAGAAATTTCAGAGTATGCGATACAATGCGGCTACTGCTTTTATCCGTTAAAAGAAAAATCCGTCAATATTCCTGTTCCTACTCCAAAAGTATCACGTATAAGAAACGGTAAACCCTCTAAGAATGGCAATGGTACAGGCTCTATAACTCACCTAAAAGGTAATCTGCGGAAACCTTATAGAGTTAGGGTAACTGTTGGCTGGAAGTATGACACTGAAAAAAGCAGGGTAAAACAGATTAGAAAAAACATAGGCTATTACGAAACAAGGGAACTTGCCGAAAATGCACTCGCTAACTATCGGCAAAATCCCTATGACATAGATGCTTCTAAAATCACGTTTGCAGAGATATTTGATAAGTGGAGTGCTGAACACTTCCCGACTATCTCACAAAGCAATATACACGGTTACAATGCCGCCTATAAGCTATGTACTGCTATACAAGACATGGTGTTTGCTGATATAAGACTTTCACATCTGCAAGGTGTAGTTGATGATTGCGGCAAAAACTACCCCACATTGCGAAAATTACGGGTTTTATTTAACGTGCTATATGGCTATGCTATGAAAAATGATGTATGTGCTAAAGATTATTCAGAATTTGTAGACATAGACAGGTACAAAGACCGCAACCCTGATAAATACGATAGAACTATTTTTAATGACACAGAAATAGAAAAGCTGTGGAAAGTAGCTGATACAGACGAATATCTACAGTTACCGCTTATACTAATTTATACTGGCTTACGTGTAGGGGAATTATGGAATTTGAAATCATCTGATGTAAATTTTGATGGTAGATATTTCGAGATAACAAAGTCCAAAACTCCGGCAGGAGTTCGCACAGTTCCGATTGCTGAAAAAATTGCTCCATATTTTAAACATTGGTTGTCTAAAGGTACAGAATATGTTTTTACCAATCGTCAAGGCAACCAATTCAAGGATAGAAATTTTCGTGATAGTTACTGGCAGCCTACAATGGATTTACTCAATTTAGAGCATAAACCCCATGACACACGCCATACCTGCGTATCTCTCTTAACAGCAGCAGGAATTGACGATAAAATTATTAGAAAGATTGTAGGTCATGCCGGAAAAACCGTTACCGAAACCGTCTACACGCATCTTGAAATAGATATGCTGATAGATGCCATAAACAAAATTTAAGAAAGGAAATGATAAACAATGAATGCAACAATTTATGTAAACGGAAAGCGTGTCACGAAAGAGGAACTCAAAAATATCGAAATAAAAAGCGAAACAGTAAAGAGGATATTTGCAGAGAAGCTTTCTCATTCATCTGATAATCACGAAAGAAATAATATCACAGAACCCGAATAAAAACCACTGAAAACTCAATCGCATCAGAGGGTGTCTGCTATATGCAGATGCCCTTTACCCATTTCAAAAAAGAAAACCGCTACCCTCCTACTTTGGGTAACGGTCATCCTAAATGCACTTATGCAGGATTTAACAATCTATGATGTTAATATTCTATCCCGACTTTTTCATACTCGCCTTTGATAAATTCCTCAACATCTTCCAATGTCCAGAGGTGGTCATAATTTGCATCATAGCACCCCCAAACAAGTAAGCCTGTGTTTAAATCTTCAACAACATATCCAGTATATGATGCACCATTGCAATCTCTCACAACTGCACCACTATTCAAATAGTGCTGAAAACCCTTGCTTACTCTGTAGCCTGCTTCATAGGCTCTATTTCTGATTGTTTCTAAAGAATATTTTGACATACTGCATACCTCCGTTAATCTGAAAATATGTTGATAGTTTCAGTAGGATATATGCTGTCTTGTTTTATACTATAGTGTTCTGTGCTATTCCCTCCTGCTTTGTGCCTTGTACCGATATTATAAACTCAAATAAGACAAATTGCAATTACCTTGATATTATTTCTTATGCGACTTCGTTATTATCCGCCTTATGTCCTGCATCTTGTCAGCGTAAATGTTCCTGTTGCCCGTTGTATCATTGATATAGCCCTCTTTTAAAATAATAGTGTAATGCTTATTCATACCGTTTATTTCCTCAACATGCATACTCTCTATCATTTCCCGGTACTTTGCCGCTACTTGCCACTTATCGAGCATTTTCTGATGTTCTTCTGTAAATTCATTCCCCTGTTTTGATATATGGCTCTCTCCACTGCTCAAATCGGCGCATATAAGCCTAAAAAGATATTCATTAACACTTATTTGCATTTTATCCGCTATGGCTCTGATTTTGGCTTTTTCGCCTTTTGGAATACATAAGTTGATTCTATCGTAATGTTCCCGAATATGCTGATTCTTGTATGCTGTCCTTGTCATAAAACCGTCCCTTTCCACCTTATACTCTGAAAACCATTGTATTTACCGGATTTTCAGCATTTTAGCACTGTCTTACGTAAGACACAACACAGAAAAAGTACATTGATGGGGCTACAATAGGGCTACAATAGGGCTACATGGTAAATTTTTCTACATTTTTTACAAATTATTGAACACTTAGAAAATAAAGAAAACCCCCGAAAATACTGGACTTTCGGGAGTTTTGAATACTTTTTGAAAACCTTGTGAAATTATCTCTTCGAGAACTGCGGTGCCCTGCGGGCGGCTTTGAGACCGTATTTCTTACGCTCTTTCATTCTGGGATCTCTTGTAAGGAATCCTGCTGCCTTGAGTACAGGTCTGTAATCTGCATCTGCCTTAAGAAGCGCTCTTGAGATACCGTGTCTGATCGCGCCTGCCTGACCTGTTGTGCCACCGCCGTGTACATTCACCAATACGTCAAACTTATCTGCTGTATCGGTTGCTGCAAGAGGCTGACGTACAATGAGCTTGAGCGTCTCAAGACCAAAATAGCTGTCAATATCTCTCTTATTTATTGTAATATCGCCTTTACCCGGCATAATATATACTCTTGCAATACTCTTTTTTCTTCTTCCTGTTCCGTAGAACCTTGCGCTTGCTGTTTTCTTAGCTGCCATTATAATTTCCTCCTTCTGATTAAAATGTTAAAACTTCCGGTTTCTGAGCTTCATGCTTATGATCCGGTCCAACATATACGTGGAGTTTAGTGTACATTTCTCTTCCTAAAGGTCCCTTCGGAAGCATTCCCTTAACTGCATGTTCAATAACTCTTTCAGGATGTTTAGCAAGCATTTCCTTGAGTGTAGTCTCTTTGAGTCCTCCAACCCATCCTGAGTGATTGTAATAAATCTTCTGATCAAGTTTCTTGCCTGTTACACTTATCTTCTCTGCATTGACTACGATAACGTAATCTCCTGTGTCAATGCTTGGTGTATAGATAGGTTTATTTTTCCCTCTTAAAACCTTAGCTACCTCTGAAGCAAGACGACCTAATGTATATCCTGTAGCATCAACTACATACCATTTTCTTTCAATTGTTGATGGTCCAGCCATAAATGTTTTCATTGGTTTACCTCCTTGAATTGTCATACAAACAATGTTAGCTTATATATTAAAAATGTCTCTCCGGGGCATGGTTGAAACATTTTATTCTAAATTCCGCCACAGTTAGATATTATATAATAGTAAATTATGGGTGTCAACATATTTTTTCATATTTTATTGATAATATGCCTTATAAACCGGATTTTTTCTCTCCCAATTCCTTATATACAATCTCCACAAGGGTGAGCCCTCTGGCAGGTGCAGTCGGGCCCGCCAGCCGCCTGTCCTTTGAGGCAATAATACCCTTTATGTGTTCAGGCTGAATATCGCCCTGCCCCACCTTAATAAGTGTTCCGGCAATTATCCTTACCATATTATAAAGAAAGCCGCTGCCTGTTACTCTTATGATTATATCCCTGCCATCTCTTAATACTTTAAGGTCATAAATTGTTCTGACTTTGTCAGCCGCCTGACTTCCCGATGCACAAAAAGCACTGAAATCGTGTTCACCGATAAAATATTCCGCCGCCCTCTTCATTGGCTCCACATCTATATTTCCGTAACAGAAATGAGAATATAGTCTTTTCTTAGGGTTTAAAAACGTATCATTTAAAATACTGTATTCGTATGTCTTAACACAGTCCGTATGTCTGGGATGAAAATCCGGTGGAACGGCTTTAGACTGGCACACACGTATATCCTCAGGCAGTCTGGCATTGAGCGCATATGATATTTTTTCTGCGGGCATCCTTGTATCCACATCAAACACTGCCGCGTTTCCCAGTGCATGTACTCCTGCATCCGTCCTGCTTGCCCCTGTAAGCTCTATTTCTTTTCCAAACAGGTCATTTAAAGCCTCATATAATTTCCCCTCAATCGTAACGGCATTGGGCTGTATCTGCCAGCCGGAATATGCAGTACCGTCATATGCAACACGAATCAAAACCCTCATATCTTTCCCGTCTCCTACATAAATTTATTCCACAGTATTTTAGACGCAATAGCCGTTCCCAGATAGGCAAAAAGAATCACATATGCCATTCCGTCTCTTGGCTTATACTTAAGCGGCTTCATCTTGGTTCTGCCTTTTCCGCCACGGTAGCATCTCGCCTCCATAGCCGTTGCCAAATCATACGCACGCCTTATCGCCGATATAAAAAGCGGTACCAAAAGCGGCAGCATTGATTTAACTCTTTTGAAGAAGTTTCCCTCATCGAAGCTGGCGCCTCTTGCGGTCTGCGCTTTCATTATTTTATCGGTTTCTTCCATAAGAATTGGTATAAACCTCAAGGCGATTGACATCATCATTGCAATCTCATGCACAGGAAATTTCACAACCTTGAGAAAGCTCAATGATTTTTCCAATCCGTCTGTCAAATCGTTAGGCGTTGTCGTAAGCGTCATAATTGATGCGCCCATAATCAGCATAATAAGCCTTATTCCCATGTATCCTGCCTGCACAAGGCCTTCATAGGTAATACTTAATTTCCGGAATCTTACAAGCACATGCCCGTCGGTCAAAAAAACATTACATACAAGACTGAATATCAATATTATAATAATCGCCTTCAGACCTCTTAAAATATATTTCACCGGAACTTTTGATATTCTGATACATGTGAAAAGA
Organism: uncultured Butyrivibrio sp.; assembly: GCA_964414835.1. Lineage (GTDB taxonomy): Bacteria > Bacillota > Clostridia > Lachnospirales > Lachnospiraceae > Eshraghiella. The sequence continues at coordinate 6,377 of CAYPWY010000016.1, forward strand.
AATACCGCCGCCAGAAAATATATTGCAGGATTCTTGGCAAGGAAGAGCGTCACAATATATAAAATTGTTCCAAACAGCTTTACGCGCGGGTCAAGCTTGTGAATACCTGAACCCGTAGGATAATACTGCCCGATTGTTATATCTTTTAACATCTGCCATACCTTTCATCTGCCTGAAAAAGCCTTTACAATACTCTCAAATCCTTCTTCAATGGTAGTTGCCGTAGTGTCGACATCAATACCGCGGTTTTTAAGCGCATTCATTATATAGGTCACCTGCGGTGCCGCAAGCCCTATTTTTTCCAGTTCCCTGTAATGAGCAAAGACTTCTTTGGGTGTGTCATCATATATAAGCTCTCCCTGATTCATAACAAGGATTCTGTCAACGTATTTTGCCACGTCCTCCATGCTGTGTGAGACCAGAATTACTGTCATTTGGGTTTTATCATGCATATCCCTGACCATGTCAAGTATTTCGTCCCTGCCCTGAGGGTCAAGCCCTGCTGTGGGCTCATCGAGAATCAGTACTTCCGGTTTCATGGCAATTACTCCTGCTATTGCCGCACGCCTTTTTTGTCCTCCTGAAAGCTCAAATGGCGAGTTATAGAAAAGATCTTTGTCCATACCCACCAGTTCCAACGCTTCAAATGCGCGCAGTTCGCACTCTTTTTTACTTAATCCAAGATTCTTTGGGCCAAAACAGACATCCTTAAAAACAGTCGACTCAAAAAGCTGGTGTTCGGGATATTGGAATACCAGCCCAACCCTGCCCCGCAGTTCTTTCATATTATAGCCTTTATCATATATATCCTGACCGTCAAAATATACGCTGCCGGATTTACCCCGTAAAAGCCCGTTAAAAATCTGTGTTAAAGTTGATTTTCCGGAACCGGTATGCCCTATAAGACCTATAAATTCATTTTTTTCAATAACCAGGCTTATGTCCTTGAGTGCATGTTTGACGAAGCCTGAGCCTTCTCCGTATACGTAATTAATCTTATCTAATATAATCGACATAATTCATCCACCAGTTCTTCAGATGTGAGAACTCCCTGTGACACAGGAATCCCTGCCTTATTCAGCATATATGCCAGTTCTGTTGCCTGAGGAACATCAAGTCTTATTTCTTTTAATTTTTCCACCTGCGAAAAAATATCCACAGGCTTTCCCTCCATGACAATCTTCCCTTTATCCATTACAAATATTTTATCTGCTTTGACTGCTTCATCCATATAGTGTGTGATAAGTATAACTGTAACCTTTTCTTTCCTGTTCAGCTCAAGCACAGTCTCAATAACCTCACGCCGTCCGTTAGGGTCCAGCATTGCCGTAGGTTCATCCATTATAATACATTTGGGACGCATAGCCACAACACCGGCAATAGCCACACGCTGTTTTTGACCGCCTGAAAGCTTATTGGGCGAATATTCCCTGTATGCAGTCATTCCCACAGCTTCAAGAGCTTTGCCTACGCGTTCCCAGATTTCATCGGTAGGCACCCCCAGATTTTCCGGTCCAAAGCCCACGTCTTCCTCAACTATTGTTCCTATTATCTGGTTGTCGGGATTCTGAAAAATCATACCTGCATTCTGTCTGATTTCCCAAAGGTTATCCTCCTCAGCCGTAGACATGTCTTCCACGTATACCGCCCCTTCCGTAGGCAGCAAAAGGGCATTAATATGCTTTGCCAGCGTGGATTTTCCCGAACCGTTATGTCCGAGAATTGCGATAAATTGTCCTGCTTCCACATCTATATTTACTTCATCAATGGCTCTGTTAATAGCCTCAACGTTACCTTCCTCATCTCTTTTTATATATTCAAAAACAAGGTCTTCCGTTTTAACGATTCCCATATTATGCCCGCCTTCACCAATAGTTGCAAAATGGACGAATACCCGAAAGCATTCGTCCTATTTTAATATGTTTAGTTCAAAATTAAACTAACTCAAGAAGCACTTCCATCGCTGCATCACCTTTACGTGGTCCGATTTTAACGATTCTTGTGTAACCACCATTGCGGTTTGCATACTTAGGTGCAATTTCATCAAACAATTTGTCAGCAATGCTTACTCCTTTAGTATTTCTCTTTCTTCCTGCTGCTTCAGTAGGAACCTCTTTTACAGAATAGAGAACTTTGAGCATCTGCCTTCTGGCATGAACTCTTGAAGGGCTATCCTTCTTGATTGTCTTCTCAATGTTGTCATATACGGTTTTCTTCTTACCGTCAACAACTTCTTTGACTCTCTTGCCATCTTTATCTTTACGAGCTACTTTTGCGGTAACCGTAACAGTTTCAAAGTTATCTTTTTCCTTAACTGCTAATGCAATTAATCCGTCAGCAACCCTGCGAACTTCCTTAGCCTTAGCTTCGGTAGTAACAATCTTGCCATTGTAAAGCAGAGCTGTTACCTGGTTTCTAATCAAAGCTTTTCTCTGATCTGCGGTTCTTCCAAGCTTTCTATAACCTGCCATTTGCTGCTTTCTCCTTTACTATTTAGTCATCGCCTGAACTAAGCTGTAATCCAAGCTCCTTTAATTTAGCAAGAACTTCTTCCAATGACTTACGTCCGAGATTTCTCACTTTCATCATATCTTCTGATGTCTTATTACATAACTCTTCAACAGTATTGATACCGGCTCTCTTAAGACAATTATAAGAACGAACCGAAAGCTCAAGTTCATCAATATTCATCTCAAGAACTTTTTCCTTCTCATTGTCTTCCTTCTCAACCATAACGTCTACTGTCTTGGCGCTTTCAGAAAGGTCAATGAACAAATTAAGATGTTCACTGAGCACTTTAGCCGCAAGACTTACAGCGTCATCCGGTGCCAATGTACCGTTGGTATAGACTTCCAATGTAAGCTTATCGTAATCAGTTACCTGACCAACACGTGTATTCTGTACCGAAAGATTAACACGCTCAACCGGTGTATAGATTGAATCGATTGAAAGTACTCCTATAGGAGTATCTTCACGCTTATTTTTGTCAGAACTTACATAACCTCTTCCATTAGTGATTGTAAGCTCCATAAACAACTTGCAATCTGCACCACCATTTAATGTAGCGATAACCAAATCCGGATTTAAAATCTCAATATCTGAATCTGCATGAATGTCAGCCGCTGTAACTACGCCATCTCTTCCATCGCACTCGATGTATGCAATTTTAGGCTCGTTAGAATCGCTGTTATTCTTGATAGCAAGATTCTTAATATTCATAATAATATCGCTGACATCTTCTTTAACTCCCGGAATAGGACTAAACTCATGAAGTACGCCCTCAATCTTAACCTGACTAACTGCTGAGCCCGGAAGTGATGAAAGCATAATTCTTCTAAGGGAATTACCAAGTGTTGTACCATAACCTCTTTCAAGCGGCTCTACAACAAATCTTCCATATCTTTTATCTTCAGATATCTCTTCGATTTCAATTTTTGGTTTTTCAAATTCGAACACTAAAAGCCCCTCCTTTTTGGGTTTGTTGTTATTGAGGGTTTATCTATTACTTAGAATACAACTCGACAATAAGCATCTCGTTAACCGGAACATCTATCATTTCTCTTGTAGGAACTGACTTAACAGAACCCTTGAGATTCTCATGGTCAGCCTCAAGCCACTCCGGTACAAGTCTTCCGTCCGTTACTTCAAGGATGTCTTTATATCTCTGTGAAGACCTTGCTTTCTCCTTGATTTCAATAGTATCACCTACGCTTACAAGATATGACGGAATGTTTACACACTTACCGTTTACAAGCACATGCTTATGGTCTACTATCTGTCTTGCTTCTTTTCTTGTTCTGGCATAACCTAATCTGAAAATAACATTATCAAGTCTGAACTCAAGCATAGCCATCAGGTTTTCACCTGTCATGCCGCTCATTCTGTCTGCTTTTTCAAAATAGTTTCTAAATGGTTTCTCGAGAACGCCGTAAATGAATTTAGCTTTCTGCTTCTCACGAAGCTGAAGTCCGTATTCACTTACCTTTTTGCCGGCTCTCTCTAATCTTCTTTTTGATTTCTTATCTATTCCTAAATAAACTGGATCAAGTCCAAGTGATCTGCATCTCTTAAGAACAGGAACTCTATTAACTGCCATTCTTTAACACCTCCTATTAGACTCTTCTGCGCTTTGGTGGACGACATCCGTTGTGTGGTACCGGAGTAACGTCCTTGATGCTGGTAACCTCAAGACCACATGCCTGAAGCGCTCTGATTGCTGCTTCACGACCTGAGCCCGGACCTTTAACCATAACATCTACGGTCTTTAATCCATGTACTAGAGCTGCCTTTGTTGCAGTTTCTGCTGCCATCTGAGCTGCATAAGGAGTAGATTTCTTTGAACCTCTAAATCCAAGACCACCGGCACTAGCCCATGACAATGCATTACCCTCTGTGTCAGTAATGGTAACGATTGTATTATTAAATGATGACTGAATATGTGCCTGTCCGCGTTCAACGTTTTTCTTAACACGCTTCTTTGTCACTTTTTTTGTAACTTTAGCCATTTTCTAAACTAACCTCCCTTATGGGTTCCCGTTTATTCATCGGGTATTATTTTTTCTTGTTTGCGATTGTTTTCTTAGGACCCTTGCGAGTTCTAGCGTTTGTCTTTGTCTTTTGTCCTCTTACCGGAAGACCTTTTCTATGACGAATGCCTCTGTAGCATCCGATTTCCTGTAATCTCTTAATGTTAAGAGCGGTTTCTCTTCTGAGATCACCTTCAACTGTCTGACTTGCGTCAATTACATCTTTGATTCTGCCGACTTCTTCATCTGTAAGATCCTTAACACGAGTGTCAGGATTTACTTTAGCTTCTGCAAGAATACGATTTGAGCTGATTCTGCCAATACCATATATATAGGTAAGGCCGATTTCAACACGTTTTTCTCTTGGTAAATCTACACCAGCGATACGAGCCATGTGCGCATTACACCTCCATTTGTCTGATATTTGTTAAAAATTTATTTTAAGTGGCTGACAACACCTCCTGGCGGTTCGCCACTGCAGCCGCAAATCTGCACGCAAATTAATATGGCAATTTGCGCAAAATATGCCTGCGGGCATACTAATCCCACGGCATATATATCAATGGTTCCGATTAACCCTGACGCTGTTTGTGCTTAGGATTTTCACAGATAATCATGATATTTCCTTTTCTTTTAATGACTTTGCATTTTTCACAAATAGGTTTTACTGATGATCTAACCTTCATGGTAAATCCTCCTTTCCACGAAAAAGCAACTTTTTAATAAAGTTGAAAAAAACGTCCGAGTGATATTGTACCACAACGTTGTATATAATACAAGTAAAATTTTAATTTTATTTATCTCTCCATATAATTCTTCCTTTTGAAAGGTCATATGGCGATAACTCAAGAGTTACCTTGTCGCCGGGAATTATTCTGATGTAATTCATTCTAAGCTTTCCGCTTATGTGAGCCAGAACCTTATGCCCGTTCTCAAGCTCTACCTGAAACATAGCGTTAGGAAGCTTTTCAACTACGGTTCCTTCTATTTCTATAACATCTGATTTTGACATCCACTTACCTCCTGCTAATCAACTCTTTTAATGTGAACCAGATAATTTTTGATTGAATATTTAATGTCCTCATTGTGAAGTTTGTTTTCTGCAATTTTTTTCTCAAGTGCTGCATCCGTGTAATCAAGAAGCCTGATATGCTTTGGATTTTTTTTCTTAAGAGCCTCAAGCTTACGGTGCTTTCCATCACACACATATATACTATCGGTTACTTCCGCAATTATATATATGGTTCCTGCGTCATGTCCTGCAATTGATTCACAAAAACAGCCTTTTCTAAACTCTGTCATATTTACCTCAGATTAATGAAAGGATTTCACATCCGTCTTCAGTAATGAGAACAGTGTTTTCATAATGTGCCGACAGCCTTCCGTCTCTGGTAACAACCGTCCAACCGTCATCAAGCCAGCTTACCTTGTATGTCCCGGCATTAATCATCGGTTCTATTGCCAATGTCATTCCGGCTTCCAATCTAACGCCTCTGCTCTTTTGACTGTAATTAGGAATCTGAGGGTCTTCATGAAGATGAGTTCCTATTCCGTGCCCCACCAAGTCTCTTACAACTCCGTATCCGAAGCTTTGGGCGTAAGCGCCAATCGCATTGGATATATCGTGCAGATGATTGCCCGCTTTAGCAAATTTAATACCTTCAAAAAAACTTTGTCTGGTAACTTCAATGAGCTTTGCTGCTTTAGCATCTATATTTCCTACGGCATGAGTTCTTGCTGCGTCTGAGTGATACCCTTTGTATATAACTCCGGCATCAAGGCTGACTATATCGCCGTCTTTCAATATTCTTCTCTTGGAAGGTATTCCGTGAACAACTTCCTCATTTACTGATACACATATTGAAGCAGGGTATCCTTCATAGTTAAGAAAAGAAGGTATGCATCCGAAGCTGCGTATAAGCCTTTCTCCTTCCTTATCTATTTCATAAGTGGATATTCCCGGTCTCACTATTTTACCAAGTTCATCATGAACCTGTGCGAGAATCCTTCCGGCTTCCCGCATAAGCTCAATTTCTCTTGGTGATTTAATCGTCACCGACATAATTATGCTCCTAATACATTAACAATAGCACTGAATACTTCTTCCATATCCTTAGTGCCGTCCACTTCATTAAGAACACCTTTATCAGTATAGTAATCAATTAACGGCTGAGTCTGCTCATGGTAAACGTCAAGACGTTTTTTAACTGTCTCAGGCTTATCATCATCTCTGAGCACAAGCTCCGCTCCACATTTATCGCAGATACCTTCAACCTTTGTAGGAATGTGAACAATGTGATATGTTGCTCCGCATGAAAGACATGCTCTTCTTCCTGACATACGATTGATGATATTTTCATCCGGAACTTCAACATTGATTGCAAAATCAACTTTCTCTCCGGAAGCTGCAAGTGCTTTGTCAAGTGCCTCTGCCTGCGGAATTGTTCTTGGAAAACCATCAAGCACATATCCGTTCTTGCAGTCATCAGCTTTAACTCTGTCTACAACAAGGTCTACAACAAGGTCATCCGGAACAAGCAATCCCTGATCCATATATGACTTTGCTTTCTGACCAAGCTCAGTATTGTTTTTAATATTTGCTCTGAAGATATCTCCTGTTGAGATATGCGGAATATTATACTTAGCGCAGATTTTATCTGCCTGAGTGCCTTTTCCTGCTCCAGGTGCTCCAAGCATTATAATTTTCATAGTTATATTACCACCCTTTCACTTATTATCAGCTATTAAGAAATCCTTTGTAATCCCTTACTACCATCTGTGACTCAATCTGTCTGATTGTCTCTAAAACAACTCCGACGATGATGATGAGTGATGTACCGCCGAATGAAACATTGGCGCTAAACAATCCTGAACATATAATCGGAATAATTGCTACAATAACAAGACCGATAGCTCCGATAAAAACAATTTTGTTCAAAATTGATGTGAGATAATCAGATGTCGGTTTACCGGGTCTGATGCCTGGAATAAACCCACCACTCTTCTTCATATTATTGGCAATCTCAATCGGGTTAAATGTGATTGATGTATAGAAGTATGCGAAAAAGATATTTAACGCAATGTACAGAATCACACCCAATGTGTAAATCATATTACTCCTGTTAAACCAGTTTCCTGATGATAAAGCAAGAAGAATTTTTCCTCCGACTGTGCTGTAATCAACATTAAGAAATGAAGCAATTATTGCCGGAAATGACATAAGTGACTGTGCAAAAATTACCGGAATAACACCTGCCGTGTTGACCTTAAGCGGTATATGGGATGACTGTCCGCCGTATGTTCTTCTTCCTTGAATCTTCTTGGAATACTGAACAGGTATTCTTCTTTCACCTGCACACAATAGTACGGTAAGGAATACAACACCAACAATAATCGCTAAAATCAATACGATAGCTATCGTTGCATTGAGTACACTCTGACCTTTTATAAAAGTCTCATAAAGCGTTGCAAAATCTTCCGGAATTCTTGAAATAATATTAATTACAAGTACTACTGAAATACCGTTACCCACACCCTTTTCAGTGATTGTCTCACCAATCCACATAAGAAGCGCTGAACCTGCTGTCAATATTGCAACCATCATTATGCCTGAAAAAATCTTATTAAAGGTTGTCATAGATGAATAACCGACAATAAGACCCTGTCTGCCAAAACCGATTACCATCGCAACACTTTCGATTAATGCAAGACCTACAGTAACAAAACGTGTTATTGTGGCGATTTTTTTTCTTCCATCCTCGCCCTCTTTCTGCATCTCTTCAAGCTTTGGAATAGCTATTGTAAGAAGCTGCATAATAATTGAGGATGTAATGTATGGTGTAATGCTGAGTGCGAACACTGACATATTAAGGAACGAACCACCTGTAACTGCATTGACAAAACTGAACTGATCTCCAGTTGACTCAAACAACCCAGTAAAATAATCAGTATTTACCCCAGGAATAGGAAGAATACTTCCTATCCTGATGACAACGAGCATCAAAAGAGTAAATAATATTTTATTCCTGATTTCTTTAACTCTAAATGCATTTGCTAATGTTTTAAACATTAAATCACCTCACAGGTTCCACCAAGAGCTTCAATCTTTTCTTTAGCTTTTGCACTGAAAGCATTAGCTTTAACAGTAAGCTTCTTAGTTAATTCTCCGTTTCCAAGAATCTTTACTCCGTCCTTAGGATTCTTGACGATACCTGACTCGATAAGTGAGTCAACAGTAACTACTGCACCATCGTCAAAGCCTTCTAATGCCTTTAAGTTAATTCCTATTATTTCAAGACTGTTTCTGTTTGTAAAACCTCTCTTAGGCAATCTTCTATACAATGGCATCTGTCCGCCTTCAAAGCCCGGTCTTGGTGCTCCTGAACGAGCTTTCTGACCTTTGTGTCCTTTACCGGCAGTTTTTCCATTTCCTGAACCGTGTCCACGGCCTCTTCTGAAATTATCGCTATGCTTAGAACCTGCTGCAGGCTGTAAATTTGATAAATCCATTTTTACACCTCCTTATCTACGAATTATATTTCTTCTACCTTAACTAAATGTTTAACCTTGAAAATCATGCCTCTTACTGCATCATTGTCAGGTAATTCAACAGTTTTGTTAAGTTTGTTAAGTCCGAGTGCCTCAACAGTTTTTACCTGCTTTGGAATAGCACCAATTGTTGATTTAACCAATGTTACTTTTAACTTCTCTGCCATTCTGCGCTACCTCCTTATTTATAGAGCTCTTCTACAGATTTTCCACGAAGTCTGGCTACCTCTTCAGGTGTTTTGAGCTGTGATAAACCTTCGATTGTAGCGAGAACTACATTCTGCTTGTTGTTTGAGCCTAACGATTTTGTACGGATGTTTCTGATACCAGCCATCTCTATTACGCTACGCGCAGGACCGCCGGCGATAACACCGGTACCTTCCGGAGCTTTCTTCAAAAGAACCGATGAGCTTCCAAACTTACCAATCATATCATGCGGGATGCTTCCATTCTCATCAACAGGAACAGAAACAAGCTTCTTCATAGCATCTTCTTTTCCCTTGCGGATAGCTTCAGGAATTTCCATTGCTTTTCCGATTCCGGCGCCAACGTGTCCGTTACCGTCTCCTACTACTACTAAAGCAGAGAATCTGAAGTGACGACCACCTTTAACAACCTTTGTAACACGCTTGATTGATACTACTTTTTCGTTTAATTCTAATTCATGAGCATCAATAATTGTATGTTTCATTTGTTTCTCCTTCCTGCCTAGAATTCAAGTCCAGCTTCTCTAGCTGACTCTGCTAATGCTTTTACTTTGCCCTGATATATGAAACCGCCTCTATCGAAGACTACAGTCTTAATTCCGTTTTCAAGTGCCTTCTTAGCAATTACTGTTCCTAAGTAAGCCGCTGCTGCAACGTCATTTGTCTTCTCAAGTTCAGCCTTAACGTCTTTTTCAAGTGTAGAAGCTGCAACGAGAGTCTTTCCAACTGTATCGTCAATAATCTGAGCGTACATATGATTATTACTTCTGAAGACTGCAAGTCTTGGTCTCTCAGTAGTTCCGCTGAAACGATTACGAATTTTTCTATGTTTGTTCTTACGAACTACAGATCTGTTATCTTTACTAACCATTTTTGTTCCACTCCTTTAATTATTTCTTACCAGTCTTACCAACTTTACGTCTGATAACTTCATCAACATACTTGATACCTTTGCCCTTGTATGGTTCAGGCTCTCTCTTGCTTCTGATTTCAGCTGCATATTGGCCAACTTTTTCTTTATCAATACCTTTAACGATTATAAGGTTCTGTCCGTCAACAGTAACGTCAATTCCTTCCGGGTCAGTCATCTCTACCGGATGTGAATATCCGAGTGAAAGAACAAGTGTCTTGCCGTTCTTCTGCGCTCTGTAACCTACACCGTTAACCTCAAGCTTTTTCTCAAAGCCATCTGTAACACCAACTACCATATTATTTAAAAGTGTTCTTGTGAGACCATGTAATGATTTCATTCTCTTTAAGTCATTAGGTCTTGATACAGTAACTGTTGTTCCGTCGAGCTTTATCTCCATTTCCGCAGGTAATACTCTCTCAAGTGTTCCCTTTGGTCCTTTTACAGTCACTTTATTATTTTCTGCAATATCAACAGTAACTCCTGCCGGTAAAGCGATAGGCATTCTTCCTATACGTGACATGCCGTGTACCTCCTTAACTGGGTAATGACGATTATTCGTCTGTTAATAGTTTCGTTCTTGCAAAAGCAGTCTTTTGCAGGGTTTTCATATATCCTTTAAAATTACCAGATATATGCAAGAACCTCGCCACCGACATTGAGCTTTCTTGCTTCCTTGTCAGTAACTACGCCCTGATTTGTTGAAATGATTGCGATTCCAAGTCCGCCGAGAACTCTTGGTAATTCATCCTTGCCTGCGTATACACGAAGACCTGGCTTAGAAATTCTCTTAAGGCCGGTAATAATCTTCTCATTTTTATCCTTGCCATACTTTAATGTAATGCGGATGTTCTTAAAATTGCCGTCATCTACAAGCTCATATTTCTGAATGTATCCTTCCTTAAAAAGAATATCAGCTATTGAAACCTTCATCTTTGAAGCAGGAACATCAACTGTATCATGTTTAGATGTATTTGCATTACGGATTCTTGTAAGCATATCTGCGATTGGATCTGTCATCTGATTATCCTCCTAAACTTTCAATCTGTTGCACATAAACGTGCCCTTTTCTCTAGCTGATTCTTACCAGCTTGCCTTTTTAACGCCAGGAATCTGTCCTTTGTATGCTAATTCACGGAAGCAAATTCTGCAAATTCCATATTTTCTTAAATAAGCATGTGGACGTCCACAAATTTTGCAGCGGGTATATTCTCTGGTGGAGAATTTCTGCTTACGCTGCTGTTTGATTTTCATCGAGGTCTTAGCCATTGAATTTCCCTCCTTAAATTATTTTTTGAATGGCATATTGAATAATCTCAATAATTCGCGTGCTTCTTCATCAGTCTTGGCTGTTGTTACGATAATAACATCCATACCTCTTACCTTATCGATTTTATCGTATTCGATTTCAGGGAAGATGATCTGTTCTTTGATTCCCAGTGCATAGTTACCTCTTCCATCAAAAGAATCAGCACTTACGCCTCTGAAGTCACGAACTCGAGGTAAAGCAAGATTTACAAGTCTGTCAAGGAACTCGTACATCTTCTCGCCACGGAGTGTAGTTTTACATCCGATTGGCATTCCCTCTCTGATTTTGAAGTTCGCTACTGAATTCTTAGCCTTGGTTGTAACAACCTTCTGACCTGCAATAGTCTCAAGTTCCTTAACAGCAACTTCAAGAACCTTAGAATTCTCTTTAGCTTCTCCAACACCCATGTTTATAACGATTTTATCAAGCTTTGGTACTTCAAGACGGTTTTTGTAACCGAATTTCTTCACCATAGCGTCAACGATTTCATTTTTATATAAGTCTTTGAGCCTGCTCACCGTTACAGACCTCCTTTCCTAATTAATCGATAACCTCTCCGGTTGACTTAGCGACACGAACTTTCTTATCACCGTCAATCTTGAAGCCGATTCTTGTTGTTTTTCCCTTGTGTACATACATAACGTTGGAAATATCAATCGGAGCTTCCTGATGAACAATTCCACCATTTTGGTTCTGTGCACTTGGTTTGGTGTGTTTTGTAACCATATTGATGCCTTCAACAATAACCTTATGGTTCTTAGCATCAACAGATGTTACTTTGCCTTCTTTATCTTTATCCTTGCCTGTGATAACCCTGACAAGGTCGCCTTTTTTTATCTTTAATGCTGACACAGTTACACCTCCTATAATACTTCCGGAGCTAATGAAACAATTTTCATAAACTGTTTGTCTCTTAACTCTCTTGCCACCGGTCCGAAAATACGAGTTCCTCTAGGGTTCTTATCTTCTTTGATAATTACGGCAGCATTATCATCGAATTTAATATATGAACCGTCTTTACGACGAGCGCCTTTTACTGTACGAACTACAACGGCTTTAACAACGTCACCCTTTTTAACAACGCCGCCTGGTGTTGCATCTTTAACAGAAGCGACGATAACATCACCGATGTTAGCATACCTTCTTGTGGAACCACCCATAACTCTGATGCAAAGAAGTTCTTTTGCACCTGTGTTATCAGCGACTCTAAGTCTTGTCTCTTGCTGAATCATGCAGGTAATCCTCCTTCAAAATTATTCGATAAAATTACTCAGCTCTGCTGATAAGTTCAACAAATCTCCATCTCTTGTTCTTTGATAAAGGTCTTGTCTCCATAACCTTTACAACATCTCCGATTTTACATTCGTTGTTCTCATCATGTGCCTGTAACTTATAGGTTCTCTTAACAATCTTGTTGTAAAGAGGATGCTTAACATGGTCCTCAACTGCAACTACGATTGTTTTGTCCATCTTATTGCTTACGACCTTACCGGTACGAGTTTTTCTTAAATTTCTTTCTTCCACAACAATTCCTCCTTTCCCGGATTATTCAGCGGCCTTTGCCTTTGAAGCCATGACTGTCTGGATTCTAGCAATGTTCTTTCTTACTTCTTTGATTCTGCTAGTATTGTCCAGCTGATTTGTTGCGTTCTGGAATCTCAGATTGAATAATTCCTTTTTAGCAGCTACTAATTCTTCGTTTAATTCTGCAGATGTTTTTGCATTTAATTCTTCTACATACTTATTAATTTTCACTGTTATCACCGCCTTCTAATTCCGCACGTGAAACAACCTTACATTTGAGAGGAAGTTTGTGCATTGCGAGACGTAATGCTTCTCTGGCAATCTCTTCTGAAACGCCAGCGATTTCAAACATAACGCGTCCCGGTTTAACTACTGCTACCCAATATTCAACTCCACCTTTTCCTTTACCCATTCTGACACCTAACGGCTTATGAGTATAAGGCTTATCAGGGAAAATCTTAATCCATACTTTACCGCCACGCTTAATATAACGCGTCATAGCGATACGGGCTGCCTCTATCTGTCTTGAAGTTACCCACTTTGGTTCAAGAGCGACAATACCGTATTCACCATATACTATCTTATTGCCTCTGGTTGCTTTACCAGCCATTGAACCACGAAACTGCTTACGATGTTTAACTCTCTTAGGTAATAACATTACTGTTCGCTCCCTTCCTTAGATGATTTAACCGGAAGAACCTCACCCTTGTAGATCCATACCTTAACGCCGACTTTACCATATGTTGTATCTGCTTCAGCAAATCCATAATCGATGTCTGCACGTAATGTCTGAAGAGGTATTGTTCCTTCGCTGTAAAATTCTGTACGAGCCATATCAGCTCCGCCAAGACGACCTGAAACTGATGTCTTGATACCCTTGGCACCGGACTTCATTGTTCTTGTCATAACTGACTTCATAGCTCTTCTGAAGGATACACGGTTTTCAAGCTGAAGCGCAATGTTCTCAGCAACAAGCTGTGCGTCATTGTCAGGTCTCTTTACTTCTTTAATATCTATTGATAATTTCTTATCTGTAAGTTTCTGAACTTCTGCCTTAAGGTTTTCAATGTCAGCTCCGCCTTTACCGATAACTACACCTGGTTTAGCTGTATAGATGAATACCTTTACTCTGTCAGATGCTCTCTCTATCTCAATCTTTGAAATGCCTGCGCTGTAGAGTCTCTTCTTGATGAACTTTCTGATGTTGTAATCTTCAACAAGATTGTCACTGAAATCAGCCTCAGCATACCACTTTGAGTCCCAGTCCTTAATAACACCGACTCTCAAGCCATGAGGATTAACTTTCTGTCCCATGTGTGTTCTCCTTTCTATCTCTCATTAAGCACAATTGTGATGTGGCTCATTCTCTTCTCGATTCTGTAAGCCCTGCCCTGTGCTCTAGGTCTTACTCTCTTCATTGTAGGACCCTTGTTAGCGTAACACTCTTCAACGAAAAGATTCTCTGCCTTCATACCGTTGTTGTTCTCAGCGTTGGCAATAGCTGACTTTAAAAGTTTCTCTATCAGTGTAGAAGCATATCTGGGATTATATGTTACGATTGCAAGAGCTGTTGCAACATCTTTACCACGGATAGCATCTAAAACAAAGCATGCCTTCTGGACAGAAACTCTAGCGTAAGATAACTTAGCTGACGGTCTTGTGTCCTTATTGGCATTTCTCTCTCTTTTAATCTGGGATCTATGTCCTTTAGCCATGGATTCTAACCTCCTTTACGAAATCCTGTCAATTAACGAGATTTTGATTTTTTCTCGTCTTTTCCATGTCCTCTGAATGTTCTTGTGGCAACAAACTCACCGAGCTTATGTCCTACCATGTCTTCTGTTATATATACAGGTACATGCTTTCTGCCATCATGAACTGCAATTGTATGTCCAACCATCTGAGGGAAGATTGTAGAACGACGTGACCATGTCTTAATTACGGACTTGTCACCTGAAGCGTTCATAGCGTCTACCTTCTTAAGCAGGCTTTCATCTGCAAATGGTCCTTTTTTTAATGAACGTGCCATATATTTGACCTCCTTTATTTGATGCTCTTACCGTCTCTTCTTCTTACAATAAGCTTATTAGAAGCTTTGTTTTTCTTTCTTGTCTTAAGACCGAGTGCCGGTTTACCCCAAGGTGTCATAGGTCCTGAACGACCAACCGGAGCCTTACCTTCACCACCACCATGTGGATGGTCATTAGGGTTCATAACAGAACCACGCACTGTCGGGCGGATACCCATGTGGCGTTTACGTCCTGCCTTACCGATATTAATAAGGCTGTGCTCTGAGTTACCTACTGTACCGATTGTTGCGCGGCAGATAATAGGTACCATTCTCATCTCACCGGATGGAAGTCTCAGTGTTGCATACTTGCCTTCCTTAGCCATAAGCTGTGCTGAAACACCTGCCGTACGAACAAGCTGTCCGCCTCTTCCAGGATAAAGCTCAATATTATGGATTTCTGTACCTACAGGAATATTCTCAAGAGGTAAGCAGTTACCAACTTTTACTTCGGCTTCAGGTCCGTTCATTACCTTCATTCCGTCTGTAAGTCCCTGTGGTGCAAGGATATATCTCTTCTCGCCGTCTGCATAGCAGATTAACGCGATGTTTGCTGTTCTGTTTGGGTCATACTCGATTCCGATTACTGTTGCAGGGATTCCGTCCTTATTGTTTCTCTTGAAATCGATTATTCTGTATTTCTGTCTGTTTCCGCCGCCCTGATGTCTAACGGTAATCTTACCCTGATTATTACGTCCGGCATTTTTCTTCTTGGAAGCAAGAAGTGATTTCTCAGGTGTTTTCTTGGTAATCTCTGAAAAATCAGAACCGGTCATATTACGTCTTGACGGTGTATATGGGTTATATGTCTTAATTCCCATTGTCGTTATTCTCCTTTCGATGTCTCTTTGTTATATACGGTGCAATATTTTCATCATTTTTTCTACACCGCAATCTGATTAAAGTCCTGAGAAGATTTCGATATCAGCACTGTCTTCAGTAAGCTGTACGATTGCTTTCTTCTTAGCAGCTGTCTTTCCGTAAACCATTCCTCTTCTGCGGGTTTTGCCTTCAAGGTTCATTGTGTTGACCTTGGCAACCTTGGTTCCTTCAAACATTTTCTCAACTGCTTCTTTAATCTGAGTCTTGTTAGCTTCCGGGTGAACAAGGAATGTGTATTTCTTAGCGCTCATGTCTTCCATACTCTTCTCTGTTATAACCGGCTTAAGGATTACGTCATAATACTGTATGTTTGCCATTATGCATACACCTCCTCAATAGTTGCTACTGCATCCTTGGTAACAATGAGCTTGTCATACTTAAGTATGTCATATACGTTGATTGTGTTAGTCAATGCAGTCTTTACATCCGGAATGTTCTTAGCTGACAAAATAACGTTCTTGTCATTGTCATTAAGAACTACTAAAGCCTTATCAGCTTTAAGGTTATTAAGAACAGCAGCCATTTTCTTTGTCTTGATTTCATCAAAACTGATGCTGTCTAATACGATAAGTTTGTCATCAGCGACCTTAGAGGTAAGTGCTGATTTGAGAGCGAGATTTTTCTCTTTTCTGTTCATCTTGAAAGAGTAATCTCTTGGCTTTGGTGCGAATACAACTCCGCCGCCTGCCCACTGTGGAGCTCTTGTTGAGCCCTGACGAGCATGACCTGTTCCCTTCTGTCTCCATGGCTTACGTCCGCCGCCGCTGACTTCCGAACGGGTCTTAGCGCTCTGAGTTCCCTGTCTCTTATTAGCAAGCTGGTTTACTACTGCCATGTGTACAAGATGTTCGTTAATCTCAACACCGAATACAGCATCGTTAAGTTCCATATCGCCAACTTTTTTGCCTTCAATATTGTAAACAGATACCTTTGCCATCTGTGTGTTCCTCCTTCCTGAAAGTCAACTATTTGGCTGACTTTACTGTCTCTTTCAATGTTACTAATGATTTCTTAGGTCCAGGAACAGCTCCCTTTACTAAGATTAAGTTATTGTCAACATCTACTCTTACTACTTCGAGATTCTGAATTGTAATCTTCTTAGCGCCCATATGTCCAGGCATTCCTTTTCCCTTGAATACACGGCTCGGATTAGATGAAGCGCCGTTAGAACCCTGATGACGATGGAATTTGGAACCATGAGCCATAGGTCCTCTTGACTGTCCGAGTCTCTTAATAGCGCCTTGGAAACCTTTTCCTTTAGCTATTGCTGTCGCATCAATCTTATCTCCTGCTGAGAAGATGTCTGCCTTAATCTCATCTTTTACTGAATAATCAGCAGCGTTCTCAAGCTTGAACTCCTTGAGATACCTCTTATAAGAAACCCCGGCCTTATCAAAGTGTCCTTTCTCAGCCTTGTTAACGCCATGTCTGTTTCTGATTTCTTTCTTGCCGCTCTTGTCAACATTAACGATTTTTTCCTTCTTGTCAACAAAACCAACCTGAACTGCTGCGTAGCCGTCATTCTCTACCGTCTTAACCTGTGTTACAACACAAGGTCCGGCCTGCAATACAGTTACCGGAACGAGAGCACCTTCATCATTGAAGATTTGAGTCATTCCAATCTTAGCAGCTAAAATTGCTTTCTTCATAATAATACCTCCTGTTAATCTACAGCGGTTCGCATTATTGCGAACATCCTAGAACAGTTAATATAAGTGGAACATACCGCATATCACTTGGGAAGCAATGCTTCGCTTGGGATGTTGTACTTATATGTTGCTTCTATATTAAACCCTTCAGGACTACTTACTTAATTGTTCGACGATGAATTATTTATTTTTCATCTTAATGTCGATGTACACACCTGCCGGCATCTCTAATCTTGAGAGTGCATCAACAGTCTTCTGTGTTGGAGTAATGATATCGATTAATCTCTTGTGTGTTCTCTGCTCAAACTGTTCTCTTGAATCTTTGTACTTATGAACAGCTCTGAGGATTGTAACAACTTCCTTCTTAGTAGGAAGAGGTACCGGTCCGCTCACCTGAGATCCTGTCTTCTTAACAGTCTCGATAATTTTCTTAGCTGACTGATCAACCAACTGATGATCGTAAGCTTTAAGTGTGATTCTCATTACTTGACTTGCCATAAAAAAAGCCGCCTCCTTTTCGTACTTTTAAATCTGATGCGTTGTTATCTCGCATCTCAGTACAACAAGTGGTGACTGTACACATCCCCGTGTGTGTCGCGCTTCCTTACAGAAAAAAGAAGTGAACCTTCTTTACCGCAACCGTAACACGGTCATCTCTGCATATAGCAGATGGTAAATTGTACAGTGACTTGTCGTCAGTTTCCTAACTTGACATTCGCTCCACGGAAAACCTGCCACATAGGGCAGCAACCTCACGCTTCAACGCTATCAATGTCACAGCGAGTATTAGTATATAGTATAAAGCAGGAAAATGCAATACCTATTTATTGTATTTTTTTTAGTACAATCTTGAAATATTTTGATTTCCACAGTTCTAATCTGCCGGAAGTATTGTAATCGATTACATATCATTCAAAATAGTTTAGATAAACATCTTCAAGATTTGCAGTTCCGCAATCATACCGATATTTTTCAGGCGGCTTGTCAGTTATAATTTTCACTGCCAGTCCATTTTCTATATGCCTGATATTACTGACCGTATACTGTTCATGTATTTCCGGCAATGACTCCGTCGGGATTTGTATTTCATATACATTTTCAGCAATTTGATTAATTAATTCATAGGGCGTTCCTCTTGCAATCAACCTGCCCTTTTTCAAAAGCAGTATTTCCTTGGCAATTGCCTCGACGTCAGATACAATATGAGTAGCAAGAATTACTATTCTGTCATTGGCAATCTCACTTATGAAATTTCTTATACTGATTCTTTCCTGCGGATCCACACCTGCCGTAGGCTCATCAAGAATAAGAAGCTTTGGTTCATTAATAAGTGCCTGTGCCAGCAGAATACGCTGCTTCATCCCGCCTGAAAAGGTTCCTATCTTTTTATATTCCAATTCTGATAAATGTACAATCTGCAAAAGACGGCTCACACATTCTTTTACTTTCTTTCCCTTGATTCCTTTTATTCGGCACATATACGCAAGAAATGCTCCAGCAGTAAAATCCTCATAATATCCCTGTTGCTGAGGCATATATCCCAGAATATTTCTATATGAAGAACCCATTCTGCATATTTCTGTTCCATCCCATAAAATTTCACCGTTTTTACGCTTTACATTATCTGTAATCAGATTAATCAATGTACTTTTGCCTGCACCATTAGGTCCCAAAAGCCCGTATATTCCCGTACTCAACTGTATATTAATATCACTCAATGCATTTGTCTGCCCATAGCTTTTGGACAGGTTTTTTATTTTAAGCTCCATTTTTATCCTTCCCTAAGATACACACCATTTTTTATGTCCAGCCCAAAGACTGATTGTTCCGAACACCGTCAATACCACCGCCGAAATTCCCACAAATGCTACGCTCCGGGTCTGCAGCATATATGGCATTACTGATAATATTTCTACAACGGATAAATATCTGAAAATCTTAAATCCTAATATTGCAAGGCACGCCGGCACCATAAGCGTAATGCCAAGACCTATAGCAGCCTTCTGGCTCACTCTGGCAGAAAACATACATGTGTATATGGCTGTCAAAAGTACCATAACATACCTTATTAAATATACAATCACCAGGAACATTCCGATGCTGCAGTGAAAAGGAACAAAAGAAAGACTTTCTATACTTTGCACAGGTGCCGTCAGACCGCTCATTCCATACACCTTAACATTTTCCCCAATGGCAAGTCCCGACTGTACAAAGTAAATAAGTGATACTATCACAAATGCCATACCGATTTTTCTCCAGAAAAGACCATTTCTCCCTTTGGCACCGCATCTAAGAACATCTGTCATCCCACGCTTGTTCTCATATGAAAAGATTCCGCTGCACATAATAATAATCGAAAAAATCACCAGCATATCCACAACGGTATTGCCACTGTTAATTAAATTGTTGTAGCTGTTTTCATTAATGTACCATCCGTTTATCCCCGATGAACTGCTAAGCTCATCAAGATAAGCTTTCTGTGATTGTATTTTGTCAAGAAATAATCTTTCATTTTCAAAGGATTCATACCGGATACTATATACCATCCAGTCATAATCATCCATTTCTCCTGCTTCATATGCAATACAAGCAGCTTCATACACGTTTTTTTCATATTCCACTAATTCAGCCACTCTCTGAATTTCATTTTCGGATGCCTCATCAGGGCTTCCTGTATGCTCATCCATAAATGAGTAATACAATTCCAATGCACCTGATTTCTGAATCAGTGTAAAATCCGTATTCCTAAAAAAAACTATCCCCAATATAAGCAGAACCAGTATTCCTTTTTGACTTATAAGCATTTTGTAATACTCGGCTGCCGTCACAGACAACCCTTCCTGTATTTTCCCGGCAAATTTCCCCATGGATGTCCGGATTTTTTTCATAAATACGCCTATAAATCCTAATCTTGATTTACATGGATACCTTTTAATCCCTACTATCAAGCCGATTACCACGCAAATTGAAATAACCAGCCCGCAAAATATCAATGACATAACATTTTTATTGACGGCATTACCGAATATATTCAGATTTCTGTATTCGGTGAAAAATTCCGCTCCTGATGAAAGATACCAAAAATTGCAATATCTTAACAGATTCGCAGGGCTGTTAGCCGAAATCATTTTTTTGAGAATATAGGAAACAAAACCTATTATTACTACGATTCCTCCGGAAATAACCAAATTATCCACACAGAACAGCAGCGTCCATACAAGAATTGAAACCGCAAACATTATAAAAAAGCGGAATAATATATATATTAAAATAAATTCCCCTATATTTATGCACAGAGTAAAATCACGGAACATATAAATTGACTGTACGGGATATGAAAGACACGCATATAAGTCACCGCCATACATCAAAATACTTATAATCAATGTTGCAATGTAAAACACTGCCGTTATGATTCCATCCCACAAAGCAATTGCACCAATACGGCGCAATGCAAGTTTTCCTCTTCCATTTATTGAAGCAAACAACATCCCCCTGAGTCCCGGACTGTTTTCATCAACATAGACAAACGGAACTATTATTCCGCATAAAATTATTATGCCATTAATAATCCCAAAGGAAAAAAATACCGTCAAAAAACTGTCATCAAATGATACCGCTGAAACATTTAAAAGCGGAATATAATCCGATTTAGTTTTTTCAATATTGCTGTTGGCAAAAGAATCTTCTCTATTGAATATGCTTATTGTACTCATATAGTCTGCCTGATTTACAACCTGTTCCACATATTCATTATAATCAAAGGAATTTTGTTCGTTATCCTCTGCGTTTAAAAAATCCGAAACAAATTCAGTCTCCGAGTTTTCGGAGACTGAAGAATTTCCACTATATATGTAGAAAAACACCTGGCATACAAATAGTACCAACAACACCATAATTATTTTGTTTTTTTGAAATAATTTTCTGAATTCCATATAACCCCACTCTAACTACCAATAAATTCCCACTTTGCATTTCCGCCTGCAATATCATCAATAAGAAGTCTGGCAACTCCGGTTTCAATACTGCCATTCTCCTCTGTAATACACCATTTCCCAAAAAGATATTCTGAGTTTCCATTATAAAAATTGTAAATATTGCTGTCCGAAATTGTACATACCTTCTCACCTTCTCTGGTATACACCGACAGCGTTAAGCCTGCTCCTCCAACAGTATATATATATAAGTATCTCTCATCCGCGAACATCAACGGATATGCTTCGCTCTCTGCAATCTCCGTATCCTGCCGGGTCTCAAGAGAGTATGCACTGACACCGGTTTCAGTGGCATAATATATAATGTTATCCACAATACTGAAACTGCTGATGGCATCGTCTTTAACCAGCTTCACCTCATTTGTCAAGGTATTATATGCCCATATTCCACCATTCATTTCCAGATATGTGTCATCTGTGAAATTTCCACCCTGAAAAAATACATAGTCCCCGTACGCCTGAATTCTGTATAGATTCGGTCTTTCGCCAGAGGTCTGAAATATAACCTCTGTACTGCTGCTTCCAAGTTTCATTCTTCTCAGCGCCGGCATACTTTCGTCATTATCAATATAGTATACATATCCTCTGTGAATACATATATTAAGAGATCTGTAAAAATCTTCCAAATCTTCTGTATCCACCTTGAAAAGGCTCATACATTTTTCCCGGCTGCTGCCATCTGCCGCAACCTTATATAAATTCACATAGCCCTGGTCATCAAACCCCTGAATATAAACCGCCCCGTCATAATACATCAGCATACTTACAACATATCTGTCGGAAGCATAGTCAACTTCAAAATAGGCATTGCAATCCGATGTATTATGTTCACAATCCGGTCTGTTGCACAATGGCACACTGACACCGGATGTCTTATCGCAAAACATCAGATACCCGACATCACCCCAGTAGTAATATCCGGCATCTGACTCCGCAAAACAACTCCATGGAAAATTGGTCTGTGCATCCGTATCAAAATTATACTCCAGTGAATAGTCCGCCAGATTAAGCTTTTCCTCAACGGCCTCGTCAATAGCTATGGTCTCATTATATGTGATAGTGGCTGAAGTCTTTTCCTGCCCGCAGCCTGATAAAACCGAGGCAAAAATGCTAATCACAGCAGAGCAAACTAATATTCTCTTTTTCATATACTCCTCCGTTAATTATCTAGTCTTTCTGCATAATATAAGGCACTAAGTCTCTTATATATCTATGGCAAAAGTGCTCCCAACGTTCCATAGAGCGTAGACCCTATATATCCCCTGGTATAATTTATGATTATGTAATTGTAGCCTATATCTGCCTTTCTTGTAGATTTGGCTATGGTATTGGTTCCCACAGCATACGCTGTATTTTGGGATGTGTATACCTGCCTTGTGGTAGTATGCTGCTCAACAAATTCCTGGCTCATTTTCAGCACAGCAGTACTGCTATATGAGAATGTTCCGGATATGGAAGTCTTTGTAATTGTATGACTAAGACTTGCCGAAGAAGCCCAGCAACTGATGCTTCCTCCCATCACAACACACATTATCATTAACCCCATAAATAATTTTTTCAATTTCCCCATAATATATTACCTCCATCGCTGCATAATACATTAAATATTTTTTAAATCATATCATACAATTATTACTTTTGCAACAAAAAATTAATTATCACTAATGTCATATTCAAATAGGGCGCCATCCGGTTTAATCATAAACATTGAATTATTGTTAAGTTTATCGCTTATAATCTCGCCTGTTTCAAGACTGATAACATACTGATTTTGAAGAATATTGCTATATATCACCGCATATTTACCATCCATAATCTCATACAAGCTGCTGCTGTCATTAATCCTGATGTCATATTCATTTACCTGAAAGCTGCTATTGTCAACTGCAATTAAAGTACTGTCGTTATATTTTACAAGTGTATAATTATACCCCGGTGCCATATCTGCTACGGAACAATCATCAATTGTTATTAACCCCGTTTCCGCGCAATCTGTAAGGCTGTATTTTATAAGTTGGCAGAAATCATCTGTTATGACAGCAGCAGCTATGGTATCATCATCAATGAAGCCTATACAGGATTTAGTTACTTCCACTCCATCCTGCACATTATATACAGGGGTATCAAACAATTCATTGAGACTATTTGTTTCCATAGAGATAAAATCGACCAAATAATATATGCAATCAAGACTATCCGACTGCAAGACGGCAATTCCTTTTGTATAATCGGGAGAAATAGCTGTAAATGCAGTAACAGCGGCATCATCCGTCCCAAAATCAAACTGCAGTTTTTCCGCTTTTGCATCTTTAATATCAATTTTATATATACTTTCAGTCTCGTCGGCTTCTCTCTTCAAAATAACTGTATTCTCATCAATTACATACGTTGTATCACTTTTATCTTCCGCTTCACTGATTGCCTTTATTGTATCGCCAGAGCTAAACCAGTATAGTTTTATACCTGTATCAGCATCATCAAGCTTGCATACCAAGGTATCAAGAGGCTGTTCTTTTATCTTATCATCAGAAAATACATATGCAAAGATTTCTTCACCATCTTTAGTATAGATAACAGAATCTCTTATTGATGTAATAAACACTTCGCCTCTGATTTCAAATCTTGTGATGTCTTGTATTTCCGTTGCTGATTCGCTTTCTGTGATGCCCGTACCTTCTACCGGAAAACTGCCATTTGTTTCATCTGCGGATGCGCTGTTAATCCCCTCTGAATTTGCACATCCGGTTATTAAAATTGCCGCCGCAAAAAAGGTTGCGCATATTTTTTTCATAGTGTAAAAATTATTAATCATTCTAAAAACTCCCTTCCAAAAACAACATCAGACAAAAATGTTCAATTCATCATCTTTATAATATTTTAAACAGTAAAAAATTTCAATATTTTTCTTCCTGCAGTTCAATTTAATTTCTTCCTGCAGTTCAATTTAATTGTTTTTGACTTGCTGCGGTACTGTATGTATAATATAAATATGAATTTATTACAGGGAGATATATACCATGTGGACAGCAGATAATTGGAAAGATTACCAAGTTATAGATACATCATCAGGTGAAAAATTGGAACGCTGGGGCGATTATATCCTTGTACGTCCTGACCCTCAGGTTATATGGGATACCCCAAAGAATCACAGTGGATGGCACAATATGAACGGTCATTATCATCGCAGCAGCAAAGGCGGCGGTGAATGGGAGTTTTTTGATTTGCCACAGCAATGGTCAATAAGCTATAACGACCTTACATTTAATCTCAAGCCGTTTTCTTTCAAGCATACGGGGCTTTTTCCTGAGCAGGCAGCCAACTGGGACTGGTTTGGAGAAAAAATACGCACTGCAGGCAGACCGGTTAAGGTTCTGAATCTTTTTGCATACACCGGCGGCGCCACTCTTGCCGCAGCTGCCGCAGGAGCAAGCGTAACCCATGTGGACGCTTCTAAAGGCATGGTCGGCTGGGCAAAAGAAAACGCAGCTTCATCAGTCTTGTCAGAAGCGCCTATCCGTTGGCTTGTAGATGACTGCGTTAAATTTGTTGAAAGAGAAATTCGCCGCGGCAACCATTACGATGGCATAATAATGGACCCGCCATCCTACGGAAGAGGACCCAAGGGTGAAATATGGAAAATTGAGGATTCCATATATCCGTTTGTATGTCTGTGCGAAAAGCTTTTGTCGGATGACCCGCTGTTTTTCCTTATAAATTCCTATACCACAGGACTCGCCCCGTCAGTTCTGACATATATGATTGGTTCGGCAATCACCGCTAAACATGGAGGTCATGTGCAATCGGATGAACTGGGGCTTCCCGTAACAGAAAGCGGACTTATGCTGCCTTGCGGAGCCAGCGGAAGATGGGAGCGGTAATACACGCTTACCGCATTTCCCGGCTCCGGCTGGTGCTATCTATTCTGCTGTAAAGTATTTTTCCGTTTTCTGCCCTTGGCAGCAATCCTGTCTGACTTAAATTAATTAATCTGCCATTAATACCTGTTTTTTGAATCACATAGCTGCGTATATCCTCTATGACAGGCTGCCCACCAAGTTGAGCTTCTATGACAATGTGAATGCCATCTGTGCGTTCAACACAGGCAGCAGTTACACTAAATTGCGATTTAATCAGCGCCTCCAACTCATCAAGGCTTATTCTATATCCGTTAAGCTTGGATATTCTGCTTTTTCTCCCTGTTATATAAACAAAGCCATCCTCATCTATATATCCCAAATCACCTGTATGCAAAACGCCTCCTCGCTCATCGCCTTTCGCCAAATCCCAACAGTTTTCCGAATACCCCATAGTAACATTGTTTCCTTTATATATAAGTTCTCCATCCTCTACGCTTATATTTCCGCCCGGTATAGCCTGTCCTGCGCTTCCAAGCTTGTCAGGATGTCTGTTAAGAATATGGCAGCTTATTCTGGCTGTAGCTTCTGTCTGACCGTACATGACCGCAAAATCAAAATTACGTTTGACCGCCATATCAAGCATATATTTTTCCGTATCCGCTGAAAGCTTACCGCCTGCCTGCGTTGCAAGGCATAATGATTCAATGGGCTTTTTAAGGAAACCTCCCCTTCTTATCAGTTCATAGGTATACGGAACTCCGCATATTGCACTACAGGAATATTTTCGGGCAAAGCTCCAAAACTCGGCATGATAAACCGGATAATCCGGTACAAGCAAGGTTGCCCTTACACTGAGATATGTGTTTACTACCGATAAGCCATATGTATAACTTATTGGCAGCATTACCATAGCACGGTCATGCGCTTTTATCCCCAACGCTTTGACAATGGCCCTTGTGTTATCCACAATATTTTTATGGCTTATCCTGACAAATTTACGGCTTCCTGTACTTCCCGATGTTGACAGCAGCAATGCCAGTTCTTCATTTATTTCATAACGAACTTCATTATCTGCACACAAAAGAACATATCCGTATTCACTGTATACTGTTGAATATCCTGACGGTATATTTTTATTGCTCTGCCATATATATGACGGTCTGTAGTTTTCAATAAAACAATTATCAAAAGCCTTGTCTTCGCACATCATAACAGTTGCACCGGAATGAATAGCCGCCGCATATCCTATAATTGTGGGAGCATCCATGCGGCATCTTATAAGCACAAGCTTTCCTTTGGACAATATAGCTCCAAGGTTATTGCAGACGCAGGCAAGCTCCCCATATGTAATTGTGATTTTGTCCGATATTATTGCAGCTTTATCCTGTGTCAATTTTCTCTCCTGCGGTTTGTTTAGTATTAGCTTTCTGTTAATATTTCCTACAGCTTTTACAGTATATATTACTGTGTCAATGAAACCCTCTCCAAATACTGAGCATATTCCTTCCATGCATATGCCAATTCATAATCATCCTTACAATCACTTATATTCTGAAGATATTTCGCTATTTCGGTGTCATTATCATTTATTACATCAGTATATTTTTCTTCAATATATCCTGCATATGTGCTCCATGCATCAAGAAATGCCTCCGTATCCTCAATCACAAGTCTTTCATATTGTTCGCAGGTTACATATGCCCCATCTCCCTGCAATTCAAGCCTGTCTGTTTCAGGATTATATTTCAACTGTACCGTGTAGTATTGTTCCGTATCATTATTGATTGCATTATCATTTATTTTGTCTATGGAAATTGCCGCAAACAATTTGTCATCTTCAACATAAACGCTCACTACGCGTCCACATGAATATCCTTCCTGTAATTCAACAGCTTCCTGCAATTCTTTTTGCAGATCCCCATCCTGCCCAACTGTTATTTCGCACATACGGTCCGTATCAAATACATAAACAAAAGACGTCTCTTCTCCATCACCGATGGCGCCTCCTTTAAGAATCAGCTCTTCTGCACCTTTATCGGTAAGCTGACACTTTTCTATAGTCGTTCCTGTTAATCCTGACAATTCAAAATTTAACTTTATATCCGTCTCCGATTCTTTTGTTCCTATTTTATATAAATTTTCATAATAGCTGCCATTCCATTGGATACCACAATATATTATATAAGTACCTTCCTCATCAACCACACATCGGCGCTGTACTCCATCAATTTCTCTATATGTAAGCTCAAAACCGGGATAATAATATTTTCCCATTCCATTGAGCGCCTGCTCCGTCCATTCTTCTTCCTTGGTTTCCTCATCAAACGGCTGTGATTCACTGCTATCTTCATTCTGAGTCTCACCTTCACCCGTAATTTGAGTTCCATTATCAGTCTTTGTTGCTGCCATAATATTGGATGTTGCTGTTGACCTTTGGCATCCGCAAAAAACAATACTTATTATTATAAATATACAAAATGCTGCAATTGATTTATACCTATGTGTCATATGTTTCCCCTCCATTTACTTTGTCGTTGCAAATATATTGTATTTATATGCATCTCCATTTTGTTTAACTATACTTTCAAGCACGCTATAGCTTGTTATATATCCACTGCTGGAACGAGTATATACTTCCGGTCATCCGTTACCTTTCCAACAATATAGCATACATCCCTTCCGTGTCATGCTTTTCGGTTATCTCGGCAATTCCGTCCTCGATTTCCTCTCTGGAAAAATTGTTCTTTTCAAGAAAATCATCATCAAAATCGTTCATATACTCATAGGCAGCCAGCATAGTATAGTATTCCTGCTTGTCAACCGGATTGAGACTTTCATACATAAAGTTTTCCGCCTCGTCAAAAAGTCCTTCATCCGCCAAGCCCACTATCCGGTAATATACTGAATCCTCAGCACAGTTTTCAAGAAACTTCGGCTGCTTATATTTATTTTCTTTCATTCCGCATATAAGATACATACACATTCTGATATTTCCGGCGATTTTACCCGCCAAGGTTTTTTTGTCCTGAATCATAGTTATTCTCCGATTTCCCAATATTCAGCAAGTCACTCTATTACCTGCTCCGCTGTGTCATTTGTGCCATTATTATAAAGAAAAAATCCATCATTACGGAATATAGCATTTCCATAGGAATCCGCATAAAGACCGGTTTCTGCACTAGCAGCCATTCTTCGATTTGCAGTCAATTTTATTTCTAAAATAGGTATACTTTCCATTTACACCAACCTGCATTGATGTATTAACAAATTCAATTATAAATTCTGCCTTATATGGATATTCTTCATCGAGCAGCCCTAATATAATTTCATTTATTTCTTCTCTATCTTCCTCTGTGTACAATCTGATTATAAATTTGTCATAATCGGACTGTATGATATAAAACTGCAGCACAGCACCTTCTGTGATGCTGTTGAGTGTGTCAATTATTCCAACAAAAATATATGGGCTTGCCTTACTGCCATCCTTCAGCATAATAAAATCGTTCTGCCTGCCACTGTATAACTTCAATATTGGAGAGCTGCAGCCACAATCGCATTTATTATTTACAATAACGCCTTCATCGCCAATATCATATCTGATAAACGGCATTGCATTATTTGTAAGAGATGTTACAACTATTCGCCCCTCCGCATAATCCCCTGCATATACGCCTTTTATGCTATCTGCTATAACTATATCATCCTCATTAACGATTTCAACATATACATTGCTCTTCATCAAATGAAGATTTCCGTTTGGACATTCATAAGCAATTGAACCGACTTCATTTGCACCATATTGATTAGCTGTTGTACACCCAAATATATCCTCAACACTTTTTCTAACAGAGTCTTCAAGCACCTCTCCTGTAAATTCTACATATTTTAATGATGCAGGAATCCTGCAATGAGTACGTTTAATAAATTCTATGAGCAGCACTGCCGTTCCCGGCTGCAAAATCATCCATTCAGGGTCCCACTCTAATATATTTTCGTAAGCATCAGCAATATTATTGGGCAGCAGCATCTGTTTGCTTATTCCCAATTCATTTTTTTTATGTCTGTATTTATCATCACTTGTAAAATCCGTAAAAAATAATACAAGCCTATTATGGGGAAATATACCATGGTTCTTAGCTCTCCTTAACCATAATTCCACAAGTGAACGGTTAATATCTGCAATATCCCACATTATTTCCAGATAATGTCCCGTTGAACCGGATGTTCGCAATAACAACAACTTGTTATCAATATATTTAGTACAATATTCAGGATTAATGCATTCGTCCTGCTTACTGATAAATTCTTTTTTACCGATAACCGGTACATCTTTTATTTGTGTAATTTCATCAATGCCGTATTTCTGTTCAAGATTTTTATATAACGGTACATTCCCGTAACATTTCTTTATGAAATCTATAATCTTGTTATACCCCATTATATCCTCCCTTACGTATGTCAGTCCTGTTCATTATCATTAAAGTATTTATCTATTACTTTCCTTTCATCTTCAGTCAAATCCATGTCATTTATTGCATCATACCATACATTCTCTTCCGTTATGCTTTCAAAAAACACAGGATAATCAACCAGTGAAGCAAAATCATCAAAAATTTTCCCCTCATCCGCCAGTATTGCCTTTTCTATTATGCGCCTTACCAGTTCTGTTCGCTGTTCTTCTGCCAACTGCTCACATGCCTCCGGCTGCGACAATATAACTTCAATAATATCAAGCATTAATTCTTTACTGACTCCTTCAAAATATTCCTCATCGCTCATGCCATCATAATATTCCGGGATAGGTTCCTCCATATATCTTTCAAAATACTCTCCTGCGAAATCATCCCTTCTCAATGATTCCTCCATGCTGTTGCTGTGTGATATCCACCACTCAAATGGATAATCAAGGGAATGATGCACGATAATGGCCGGAAATCCAATAGTACTATCATAATAGGTCAGACATATATCTACCAATTCCTTTGTAGATGCCTTAACTGCCAATTCATCAGGAACATAATAGCTGGCATATGATGTTGAGCCTTCATACAGAACGGATTTCGGGTCAAATGGCAGCTTGAGCCTGCCGTCAGAATCGACCCACTCTTCCTTGGGATACATACAGTCTATTGTGCCGAAATAAGAATCCCACTTGACAATCTCATCATATGCCCTGTATGTTTCTCCCGCCTCGCCAACATATTTTTCTATAAGACTCCTGTATTCTTCCGGCTCCTGACTTTCAGATTCCGATATGTTTTCGCTTTCATATTCCGATGTTTCTTCATTTACAGTATCGGATTGCGATTCTTCTTTATTACCGCTGTCGACATAAGAAGCTTTTTTCTTTGTGCAGCCTGATATTAAAAGTACTAAAACACACACTGCAAATGCAGTTACAAATACCGGTATTTTCTTCATGCCTACAATCCTCCATTTCTATTTGGTTGCTACGCCATAATAATAACCGTAATTTTCCGCCTAATTAAAAGGTCCTTCATCCGCCAGCCACACTATCCGGTAATATACGAAATCCTCGGCACAGTTTTCAAGAAACTTTGGCTGCTTATATTTATTTTCTTTCATTCCGCATATAAGATACATACACATTCTGATATAACCGATAATTTTACCTATCAATGTTTTTTGTCCTGAATCATAGTTATTCTCCGATTTCCCAATATTCAGCAAGCCACTCTATTACCTGCTCCGCTGTGTCATTATTATAAAGAAAAAATCCATCATCACTGAATATAATACTTCCATAGGAATCTGAATAAAGACCGGTTTCTACATCATAATAGATACCGCCTTCCCGTACTCGGTGATTGACATCACCGATTTTTTCATCGGTATAATTTGTTACCTGTACAAATCCGTCATCAGGAGTGTAATACTCCGCAACATTAACACCTTGTTCATCAACTACATATGTATAAGGATATTCAAACCTGTACTGATACAGAGTACCATTATATGTAAATCCAGTTAAAATTTCCCCTGAACTATGTCCCGGCTCATATATGTACTCTATTATTCCATTTTCGCCTTTTTCGGTTAATATCTCAAGATTCTGACAATCCTCCGGTGTCCCGATTGCATACTCTGTAACAACACCATTAACACTCTTTGATTTTCTTATATAGCTATCATCATAATATTCATACTTTATGGAAATATCTCCATATCCTATTTCCGATATACAGCACTTATTTCCCCCTGGATACATCACTTTAACGTATATACCGTATTTTTCCGCCTCCTTATACTGCGGTTCGTTGTCATCTGTTACAGTTGGTTCTTCTGTAACATCAGTTATACTGTTCTCGTCTATGGTCTGTGCCGCTTTATCAGTTTCATATTTTACTGCCGTTCCTGATTGTTTACTGCACGCAGTGAGTCCTATAATTATTATTACTGCCAATACAAATGATGCTGTTTTTTTCATATATACTATCTCCTTATAATTACAAAATCAGATTTATTATCATACAATTTCAATCTATTTCTTATTAAAAAAGACATTGTATGAAGCCTTTAATCCTGTGATGTTCCCCACATTAAGAGCTATATCACATACCTTTGATACATTTCCGTTGCTATCCTTAAATGTACCCTCTGAAGCCGTATATCCTGCATTCCACGTGCCAATGCTTGCAAAATACAACTGATTTGAAATTCCAGCCGGATGTCCTGCTGCTAAATTCAAAACCTGTGCTTTTGTACATGTTCCAAATGACATGCTGTTAATCTCATACAGGTAACATGCAAGTAATATAGCGTTGGTCCACCCATCATATAAACTATTTGGCTTTCTTGCTTGTTCGGTGTCATCACTTGTTCCTGTCAATGAATAGAACTGTCCTGACTGCTGAACAACTGACAATGGCTTATTAGGGAATTGGCTGCTGTCTGTTCTATTCTGTATAATCCACATAACAGCTAGTCTCTGAGCATTAAAATCTCCTTGTGATTGTGTTGTAAT
Organism: uncultured Butyrivibrio sp.; assembly: GCA_964414835.1. Lineage (GTDB taxonomy): Bacteria > Bacillota > Clostridia > Lachnospirales > Lachnospiraceae > Eshraghiella. The sequence goes on from CAYPWY010000016.1 coordinate 38,836, forward strand.
CCCAGTGCTTGATGTATATTCTCCATAAATTGTTCTGGCAATTATCTCAATCTCCTTATATTTACCAGTAGTCTTAAGAGAATTTACCCAATCTCCATTACTCACATATGAACCAATTGGAATTCCAAAACCAGATAAATTGTTTATTTCATTTAAATCAGCCTGCACTTTGGTGTTAATTACCATCGCATACGTTTGTGCTGTCATAACATAAGGTATAGCAATTTCACCAATATATGTGTCTTGAACAAGTTCTTCATAATTATTTACAAACCCGTCCTTTTCATCATAAAATCTGCCATTTCTGTAAAACCAAGAAGTATTATCATCGTACATTACCGAATAACCTCTTATGGAATTAACTATTCCGCTATATTGGTTATCCATAACATCAATTGACTCTATGTTCATATATTTATCATAATTATACATAGCCACAGTTCTTCCCGATTGCATTATTTCTTTAATTACTCCCTCTTCATACACATAATAATATTCCTTATTTTCATAAATAAAACTAGTCACATGTTCGTCATCATACACATCTTCATACTTGTATAATACATTAACACCATTTCTACTTTCACAAACAAGTCTATAATTTCCTTCATCATATTCTTCAAATTGGTAGCTTATTACATTACCACAGTCATCAGACTTAGAACTCAGAATATTATCCTCATCATATTCATAATATATAATCCCTATATCCGTTTCAACAACAACTGGTACATATACATTATCATATATCTTTTTCCATTCTTTAACTTCTTTGTAGCCTGTTTCATTATTTTGTATCTTAACTACTATATCACTATAACTTGCCCCTGCAACCACGCTTACAATATGTCCACAAATAATCAAAATACTTAATATCGAAAATAACACCCTTTTCATTCTATTTCCTCTCTTTCAACAAATTCTTAAAGCAAACTCTTACTACATCACTCACTATAGACTTCGCCTCATGTTTTTAAAATAAATGTACTTCCCGTTTCCCAACGCCTCAAACAACTCATCAGTAAACTCAAACTTATATTCTGCGTTCCTCAGCCTTGGTTCGCCAATACTTTCAAAAAATTTCTCCTTTATAAACTCCGGTTCCATCTCCTCATCACGACATATTTTTATATTAAAACAATCATAGTCTCTCTGCTCTATATAAAACTGTCTGATTGCACCACCTGTAAGCATATTAACACTATCCAAAATTTTTACAAATAAGTATGAACCTGTGCGTTCTCCATTAGAAAACTCTATATAATCATTAGCACGACCACTTGTCAAATTTATGAAAGGTTTATTATTTCCGCATTGACAGGGTGCTTTATTCATACATCCTATATCACCAATATCATACCTGATAAATGGCATTGCTTTGTTAGTCAAAGATGTCAACACAATTCTTCCATTCTGCCCACTGTTCTTAATTATATTGCCATCATTATCCACTATTTCAACATAAACGTTGCTTTGCATAATATGCATCTTTCCATATGGACATTCATATGCTATGGAGTTAACCTCATTGGCTCCATATTGATTTGCTATTGCACAACCAAAAGTTTCCTTTGTCATTTTTCTCACATCATCTGTCAAAAGTTCTCCCGAAAACTCTATATATCTCAGAGCTTCCGGTTTAGGAACATTATTGGATTTCACATAGTTGCACAGTATAACTGCAGAGCTTGGCTGTAGCATCATCCATTCAGGATTCCATTCAAGTATACTTTCATACACAGAATCAACCCCTTTATCCGTCAGCAGTTTTTTACAAATTCCAAATTCATATTTTCTATTTATAAACAACTCATCTTGACTGCTTCCTGTAAAAAAATACATTAACCTATTATGTGGATATACATTGTAATACTTTACACGTTTTATCCATAATTCCAGTAATGATTTTTTACAATCAGTTTCATCCCATAATATTTCAAGATACTTACCTGTTGACCCCGACGTTCTGTTTTTTAAAAGTTTTCCGTTCAAATAATCTGTTATATACTGAGGCGCTATACATTCCCCTTCACCATCCAACATGTGATTTTTGCTGACAATAGGAAAATCTTCAAATTCATTTAACTTATTTATATCAATACCACAACTTACTGCAAGATTATGATATAACGGAACCGTTTTATAGACATCACATGCCATTTTGAGCATTTGTTCTTTATTCATATTTCCCTCTGTTTATTCAATATTTGTGTTTACTGTTTTAGCTTTTATTATCCCTAATGTATTGTATGAGTACATTCCTTTATCCCAAATTCGGCAGCTTCAAATTCCTAAAGTCCTCCGTAAGTTCCCGCAATGCAGCTTTATCACCGCCGCTGCTGCGCATATTATACAATAGCGTCCGGTTTTTTAACATCTCACATAAATTCAGCTGTTCTTTTGCTGCCTCAACAGCACTTCTTTCTGCCAGACCGGACTCATTCAGATATTGCAGTCTTTCTTTCATAAGCTTTCTTTGAGTATACAGTATGCCTATGGGCCTTGTGTCCACCGGAAGCTCCTGTCCAATACACTCCTGTACGTAATCCATAAGAGCGTTTACAGCAGCTATTCCGATAGTTTTGCCCTTTGCCGTATATGCTCCCACCGGGATTAGCTCTGCTTCACCATTATACTGCATTATCTGCCCTTGTATATGTTCCGGACATAGCTGACAGTCCAAATCTTCCCTAAACTTCAGAATGTTATAGGCTCCCGGCACCGAATCCCTAAATTCCCTGTAAGTTATCGCAGAAGTTGTATACCTTCCGCTCTCATCATATCCTGCTGTGTAAAATATTTTTTTACTGCTGTCATACCCATACAACAATATATTATGCCGGAAATGATATGTACGGTATGCCTCACGTCCCGGAATAAAATATTCATTTACACAGCACTCAACATACTTTCCGGCTTCCAACTGGTCTGCCGCAATCCGTTCCGGTTTTTCCTTTATATATTTCAGCATTGCATCCGACAAAAACTCTCTGTCAAAAACCGGCTGACAATATATATAATCCATGTAAAAATCAAACGCCAGCGGTCCCTCCTCAGGATAGAAATAGGGAATAATATAATTATTATATATCCAATTCATTCCCCATGATGCCGTTGTTATTATCCCGGTGCCAAAAGCATGATGATTGTATGTGGCAACAGGCGGATTTATATTAAGTTCAAGAATTTTCATCCCCATCAGAATCTTTTCTCCTGCTGTATAATATCAGTTCCATAAGAGAACCAGGAGTAGCTATTTTCTCTGCCAGTATATCATTGTTCATAAAATCGACCCCAAATTCTTCCTCTATATCAACGATTAGCTGCATTAAATCTACCGAGTCATATCCCAAATCTTCAATCAACCGGATGTCATCGGTAATTTCCATTCCCTCAGACATATTCGATGCATTGCTTTTGATTAACCCATACAAAATATTTTTATCCATAGTATTTTCCATATCCTTTAAACAACTCCATGTTGACACTTTCACTGTGTGAAAATTGTAAGAACATTGTTTTACACAATATAAAAGCGAGCCTGCTTCAAAAACATCCATTCGGATTCGGACGAATCCTACAATATATGCACACAATCCCCCGATTAATCATCAGGGGCCAAACATTACAAGCTCGCTATTACTATTTGATTATAATTATTCCCCACAAATGATAACCCCTTAATCTCAACATATTATACAATACCCATACTCTTCAGTCAACTGCTTTTAGAAATTAATTTGTGTGTAAAACTTATGGTCTGTATTCCTTTGAACCGGATACCCGGCTCACGAAATATATGAAAGAGACGGGCTGCACATAAATTTTATTAAACCGTCTCTGCTATTGCTGCTGCCAGCTCCTTAAGTGAAGCTCGCTGTTCCTCCTTAACCGTTGACTTGACACTTACAGCATTGCCAACCACAGTTATATTCTTCATCTTGGAAACAATCTCGCCCATCTGTCTTGCGCTTGTTGCCGCCCATGTTCCGTTCTCAATAAACGCGACAGTTCTGTTCTGGAGATTATGTGCCGCAATGTCTAAAAGAACAGTCTCCATCGGTGTAAAAATACCTGCATTGTAACTAGGCGACGCAAAAACAATATGTGAACATCTGAATGCCTCGGACACAATATATGAAGGATGGGTTACAGATACATCATACATGACTATATTCTTTATTCCCTTAGCGGCAAGCTCCGTTGCAAGGATATTGGCAGCGTTTTCCGTTCCGCCATAAATGGACCCATAGGCAATAAGAACCGTATTGTCCTCCGGTGTATATGTACTCCACTTGTTGTACTTATCAACAATCCACGCTATATTTTCACGCCATATTGGTCCGTGAAGGGGGCAGATCATCTGAATATCAAGGGCAAGCGCTTTTTTCAATGCAGCCTGCACCTGCGGACCGTACTTTCCCACAATATTGGTATAATAACGTCTGGCTTCATCAAGCCACTTGTTTTCAAAATCCACCTCATCAGAAAACACATTGCCTGCAAGGGCTCCGAATGTTCCAAAGGCATCTGCCGAATACAGTATTTTGTCCGTGGCATCATATGTCACCATAACCTCCGGCCAGTGAACCATCGGTGCCATAGCAAATGCGAAAGTGTGCTTCCCTGTGGAAAATGTATCTCCCTCTGCCACTATCTGAACCCTTGAGTCCACATCAAAATTGAAAAACTGCTTAATCATACCTACAACCTTGGCATTGGTAACAATGGTAACCTCCGGGTATCTTAAAACAAGCTCTCCAAGTGTTGCCGCATGGTCAGGCTCCATATGATTGACAATTACATAGTCAAGATTTCTGCCTGCCAGCGCGTATTCAAGATTTTCAAAAAATATTCCGCTTATGGAACGGTCAACAGTATCAACAAGCACAGTCTTATCATCACTGACAAAATATGAATTATATGAAACTCCGTTCTCAAGCGGATATACAGCCTCGAAAAGTGCAAGCTTTCTGTCGCTGGCTCCAAGATATGTTACATCATCATTAATCTTCATTACATTGTACATAATAAAATCCTCCTAAAATTATTATCAGTATCCAAGTTCCTCTCCCACAAGGATAACCTTAATTCTTCCTGCGTGCCCGCTCCTTCTGGTAACAACTATTTGGTTGCAAAAGCACTGGTCTGCCAGACAATCCCCGCATATACCGGTCTTGGCACAGGGAATATTCTTATTAAGCCTTACCGCATTAGGCGGACAGGCATACGTTTTTACACGCTTATATGCGGACTCAACATCAGCCGTCACCTTATTCATTCCGGCAACAATTATTATATGCTCCGGTCCATGAATAAGTGCCGCAACCCTGTTACCGTTGCCATCAATATTCACAAGCTCCCCCGATATGGTAATTGCGTTAGTGCTCATCAGATAGTAATCACTCATAACCGTTTTGGCAAAAATTTCTCTGTGCTCCTGCGGAGTCTTTGCCGCACTGCGGTCAATCAGCTCATACTTACCGTTATGTATGGCATCCATAAGCCCGCATTCCTTAACGCTTTCTGAACCTCCCCATGCAATTACAGAGCCTTCCTCCATTATTTCAAGAGCTTTTTCTACTGCATCTTTCTTGGTATCGCAGTAAAAGCCTTCCATATTTCTCTTGGCAAGATTTTTAATTATTGTCTGTGCCTCAAGTATATATGTATCTTTTTTAATACTCATGCCATACCTCCGTATAACTTATTAATTAGTCGTCTCCCAACTGTTACAAAAGCAATGATACACTGGTATTTTATCACCTTTGCATATTTTATGCAATCATACCCTGACTATATTTTTCGGTTTTATATTGCCAAGGTTTTTATTGATATTTTAAAAAATGACAGTATAATATGTATATATGGCTTGACGCCCATTCTATTGATTATACGGAGGACAAGCAGATAAGCATGAGCAATAAGATGGAATTTTGGGATATATATGATAAGAATAAAAAAAGAACCGGTCGCACTATGCGCCGCAATGACTGGTGCCTCAAGGATGATGAATATCATCTTACGGTATTGGGCGTATTGGCAAAACGCGACGGCAGTTTTCTCATTACCAAGCGGGTTATGACTAAAGCGTGGGCTCCCGGCTGGTGGGAGGTTTCCGGCGGAGCTGCATTGGCGGGAGAGGACTCAGCTGATGCTGTAAAGCGGGAGATTGCAGAAGAAACCGGAATTGATGTGACAGGTTTTGAAGGCGGTTACCTTTTCTCATATAAAAGGGAAAATCCCGGTGAAGGCGACAATTATTTTGTTGATATATACCGTTACATAGGCGATTTTGATGACAGCGACATACATCTTCAGGAGGAAGAAACTGACGGGTATATGTTTGCAACAGCCAATGAAATTAAAGCGCTTGGTGAACAGGGAGTTTTCCTTCATTATGACAGCATCAAAAAGGCTTTTGGGCTTAAATAACACAAGGTGTGGGAGTATCCCAAAGTTTGTGTAAACCTCTAAACTGATGTAAGATAAAAGTAC